>CBFDDD010000047.1:0-35468 GCA_965603475.1 uncultured Myxococcales bacterium | reverse complement strand
GAGTTGCCAGAAGGAGTACTGGAGATTCTCGCCGGGCAGCTCGCGGGATTGATCGGGAATCGGGACCTGTACAACGAGCGGCACTCCAAGCGAAACAGTCTCAGCTGCGACGGGCCACGGGATCGAACCCGGAGGTCAGCGAACGAAATCGGAGATCCAAGCCTCGATCTGCGGCGTCGCGAGTTCTTCGGGGCGGAGTGACGTGCCCGCGTGGCAGATGACGTCACGGCGATCGCAGTCGATTCCCCTTAGATCGTGTCCGTATGCGATGGAGGCTTCCGGAGTCGCGTCGATGAAGGCCCGAACCTGGTTGCGGACCGTGGCGGCGCGAGCGGGGTCGACGACGATTCGCTGCACGTCGTTCGATTGGAGCCAATCCGAGTGGACGACGGCGTCGCCGGTGAGCAGGACCGGCCCCGCGTCGAGGGCGAGGAGGAGCATCATGCCCTCGTCGGCGTGGCCGCCGCCGTAGGCGAGCACGATGCCTCCGTCACCGATGAAGTCGATGGCATGGTCAAAGGCCCCGAATCGAAACTCTCCGTCGAAAGAGACTTCCTGCCACCGCTCGCGTAGATCGCCTGAAGCGAATTTCGCGGAACCTGGACCGCCGAGGATCGTGGCGTTCGGGAACGCGCCGAGTTGACCCACATGATCCCCGTGAAGGTGGGAGAGGGCGACGTGGTGGACGTTTGCCGGATCGAGTCCGGCCGCGAGCATCTGTGCGGGGAGCGCAAGGCTCGGATGGGAGCGGCTTTCGATGACCCATCGCTCGGGTGCGTGGAGTCCGTCCTCTCCAAGTCTTGCGACCGCGTCCGAAAAGCCCGTGTCGAAGACGAACAAGCCGGTCTGGGGATCTTCGACCACGAAAGCGGGTACGGGCCGCCAGGGTCGCTCCCGACCTACGAGCCACCAGGACATGCGGTTGTAGCCCGTGTTGAACACGTGGAGGCGGGCTCCATCGAGCCGATCGGTGTCCGGAAGCGGCGTCCCGTCAATCGCAGGACCCACTCGCAGCACGGGTCGGTAGAGGGCCAGCCCGAGCCCGACCAAGACACAAACGAAGACGATCCCCAGCGCAACGGTCCATCGCCCGAGAGCGGCGCGAACCGAGGACGCATCGACCGATGCGACCGACTCGTCCTGCGCTGCAGCAACCAGAACCATGGTGAGAGCCAGGCCGAGCAGTGGGCCGTGCGGCATGTATGCGAGCAACGCCGTGGCGACGAGTGCCAAGGGGAGAGCGAGTGCCAAACGGAGGCTGGCCTTGCCGTTGGCCCGTTTCAAGGCGCCGGCTCCCGTCATGGTCGCGATCGCCAGCACCAGCGCCGGGACCTCGACGTACCAGAATCCGACGCGGCGGACGAAGGGGCCGGCGCCTTCGCTGAACCAGTAGGCCGCGATGTCCCCACTGGCCGCGAGCGTGGCGAGTAGGCACAACGCTCCTGCTAGTGAAGGGCCGAGCAGCGATCGCCACACCCGCCGATCGGCCGCCACGGCGAGACCTAGAAGCAGGTAGATCACGATCGCCAGGCGTCCGTAGCCGAAGTAGGACTCGGTCGGCTGGGCGAGCAACTTCGAGGTCTGCTCAAACCGGAGATCGGGATCCAGGCCGACCGCGATCCAACGAGCGAGGGCGGGCGCCTCGAGACCATGCCAAGCGACCGACTGCAAGCCACCGAGAACGAGAGCGGCGATCGCGGCGGTCGACGCGGCGATCAGGCAAAGCGAGCGTCGGGTCATGCTGGGTCCTCAGAGGCGAGTGGGGCTCTTTCGAGACCTCGGACCAAAGTCTCGTGGGAATCCTGGGTGGCGTCCAGTGCATCGGAGACATGATATTTTTGCGCTACACGCATTCAGCGCATCGCAATCTGCTCGCGGCGCTCGACGCCCTGCTCACGCATGGAAGCGTTGCTGGGGCGGCGGAGGCGATGGGCTTGAGCGCCTCTGCGATGAGCCGAACACTCGCCCGAATCCGCACAGCCACGGGCGACCCGACCATCACTGCGCGGCTCGGCGTGGTGTTCTTGAGCGAGCCGTTGGGGATTCGAATTGTTTTGTCGTCCATCGCGATTCTCGGAGGCATTGGTGTTGTCCCCATGCTGCTGGTAGATCAGAATTGAGGATGACATGAACGATAAGATCAATGGTGGGGTCCACTGGAGTTTCTGGATCGTAGGTGCCGTCGCGCTGACCTGGAATCTCATGAGCGTCTGGAATTTCCTCGGGCAAATGAATCCAGGATCACTCGCCGCATATCCCGAGGCGGCGCGAACGTTAGTCGAAGACCGGCCCGCGTGGTCCACTGCCGCCTTTGCGATAGCCGCTTTCGGCGGCGGGCTTGGCTGCCTTTTGCTTCTGCTCAGGAACTCGGCTGCGTACTATCTTTTTATCGCGTCGCTCATCGGGGTGATCGTGACAACGGGCCAGACACTTGGCTCGACAAGCGACGTCCCGATCTGGATGGGATCTCTCATGTCGGTTGCGCTGGGGGCGTTTTTGATCTGGTATTCGAAGCGCTCTGAGAGTAAGGGCTGGATCAACTAGGATCGGCGAACACAATTTTCGCCGTCTGCACCATTCGCGAGGGGACGCGTTAGCCGAAAATGGGAGCGGCTGGGCTGCGCCGGGTTTAGCGGGACAATCCCGAGACAAGTTTTCAGTCAGCAGATGCGGCCATCATCTTCCGCGAGACCCGCTCGGCCACCATCACACATCCGAGGTACGTGTTGCCGGAGGGGATTGTCGGCATCACCGACGCGTCCGCGACGCGCAGCCCGTCGATCCCGCGCACTCGGCAATCGGCGTCGAGCACCGATCCCATTGGACAAGTGCCGGTCATGTGTGCGTAGCTCAAGGTGACACGTTCGAGCGCAGTAGCGACTGCATCCGGTGCCATCAGGTCGAGGGGCAGCAGCTGTTCGCAGCCGAGTCCCTGAGCCGCCGCGGATTGCTCCCAGGCGGCCAGTCGGTCGAACGCGTGGCGGAGCCGGCCGGGCGCGTCGTTGGGTAGCGGCGGAGCCTTGACGACGGGGCCTGCATCGGGCGTGTCCCCCAGCCTGACACTACCGCGCCCGCTGGAGCGCAATAGGAAGACGCCCATCATGAAGCTGGTCTCTTCTTCGGTCGGGGCAGAGGCGATGGGGAATAGGTGGTAGTCGACGTCGCTTCCGTTCGACGCGCCCACGAGGAGTACCTGGGCTGGGCCAGCGATGCCGCCGCGAGGCCCATCGTGGCGATAGGGGATGCCGGGGCCGAGGTGATCACTCATGGTGGCACCCACTGGAAGGTTGGCATGGACCGCGATCTCGTGGTCCGAGAGATGGTCGGCGGGGCCGATGCCCGAGCGGAGCAAGAGGGTTGGTGACCAGAGGGCACCGGCCGCCACGACGACTTCGTCGGCCTCGAGTTCTTCGCCCGAGACGAGGGTGACGCCGGTGACGCGACCACCATCGACCGCGAGCGTGGCGACCTCGGCTTTCGTCCGGACCGTCAGGTTCGCGCGCGCTCGGACCTCGGAGGTCAGATAGGCGAGGCTTGTCGTGACCCGGTGAGGTTTGTCGTCGATGGTGACCGGGAAGACGCCGATGCCTGGGAGTTGAGACGGATCGTTGATGTCAGCGACCGCGGGTTGGCCGATCTCGATCATGCCGTCGTAGTAGGCGCGATGTGCGCGGCTGAGTTCATCGCGCCGCCATCTTCGCACTGGAAGGGGGCCAGTGCTGCCATGGATGGGCGATGATCCGAAATCGAGGTCCCGCTCTGCAGCGATGAACGTGCTGATGACGTCGTCCCAGCCCCAGCCTTCGAGGCCGGCCGCCGCCCAGGCGTCGTAGTCTTGCGGCAGCCCCCTGAGCGTGGCCATTGCGTTGACAGCGGAGGTCCCGCCGAGGAGCCGTCCCTGGAGCATCGGGATCACGCCCGTTTCTGTCGCCATCGGAGTCATCGCGACAGGTGTGGCGCCCGTCCACGCCTCGGCTGCCCGGGCCGGTTCGAGGACCGCCGAATCGTAGCTGTCGTGATCGAGTCCGGCCTCGAGCAGTGTGACCGACAAGCCCGGGGCCTCACTCAGGCGAGCCGCCAGCACCGAACCGGCCGTGCCGCCGCCGACGACGATGATGTTCCTGGTTTCTCGATTCATCTGGAAGGAAGCTCGGTGACCAACTTGCCGAGGGCCTGGATCGAATGCGCTGCGACGTCCTTCGGCATGTCGCGAGATCCCGGGACGATCCGCACGAAATCGATTCCCGTTTCGCGAATCGAGTCGAAGCGCGCGGTCGCCTCGTCGATCGGGCCGGCGATCCCGAATCGGTGGATGAACTCGGCATCGAGTGCCTGCGCGTGCGCGCCCGTCGCGACGGCATGGTTCTTCATGTCGTATTCGGTGCGCAGATGGCGAGCGGCTTTGCGTGCGCCCTCGGGCAACGACTCGATGTCCATGCCTGCGAAGCCCGAGAAATGAGCGAACACGGAGAGCCCGCCGCGGATCGCCTCTCGAGCGACTTCTCGGTCGTCATTGATGACACAGTTGATGAAGGCTCCGAAGCGCAGGGAATCGGGGTCCCGGTCTGCCGCCTCGGCACAGCTCCGTGCGCGAGCGATGCATTCCTCCAGTCGTTCCGTGTCGGCTCCCACCGCGAAGCAGATTCGATCCGCACGGCGTGCGGCGATGTCGATCACCTTCGGGCCGGTTGCGGCCACCTCGATCGGAACGTGCGGGACCTCGCAGTCGTCGAGCCATTCGATCCGGCTGGGGCTGCCGTCGCGATCGATTTCTTTGCCGTCCATGTAGGCACGCAACCGCTCGAGATAGAGCTCGAACTCGGCGGGAGGGGCCGGACGCCTCCCGATCTTGGCCATCGACGAATCTCCGCGCCCGATGCCGAGCACCACACGCCCGCCGCTCGCCACTTGCAGGCCGAGCGCGGCAGAAGCGGTGACCGCGGGATCGCGGCTGACGGGGTTCGTTACACCGGTTCCGATCTCGATGTGCTCCGTCGCGGCGGCGACGAGCATGAGCTGGCTCCAGACCTCCGGCGTCAAGCACTGCGTGTCCGCAAACACCAGGCTGTCGAAGCCCAGCTGCTCTGCCATCTGGGCCATGCCAGCCGAACCGGTCGGATTCGGGAACATCAGGAGTCCAGTCTTCATTTTTTCTTTCTCCAATTCACCCATTTTCGATCGGTCATCCGCGTTCGGAAAGGCCCGCGTTCTTTAGACGCCAGAGTAGGAGGTCGAGCCGGTCCTGACCGAAGAAGGGCTCCCCCTCGAACACCAGGGTCGGCACACCCCAATGACCTGCGGCCTCGAGCGCGTTTTGATTCTGCTCGATCGCGTCGATGAAGTGTGCTGGGTCTGCCTCGAGTTGCTCGTCCAGCTCCGCGAGGTCCAGCCCCGCCCGTTCGGCTGCATCGGACAGGTGGGTTCCCTCGTGCCAGCCCTCGATGCTTCCGTCCCAGATGACCTTCGATACCTCGTTGAGGAACGCGAGGCCGCATCCGCGCTCGGCGGCAGCGACACCGAGGCGGGTCAGTCGGTGGATGTAGGGTTGATCCGCCGGGTAGCTTCCGTCGGGGTTCATCACGACCGGATCCGGGCGAGGCCATCGAATGGGAATTTCGAGGAACTCTCCAAGTCGCAGAACGTCGCGCACCAGGTACCGCGGGAAGAGGGGATTGACGCGCTGGAAGAACTCGGGCGTGCGCACCGCGATGGGGAGAACCGGGCGAACCTGGACGTCGAGCGCATAGCGGGTCTGGAGATCCACGAGTCGACCTGTCGCGAGGTAGGAGTACGGGCTGCGGAAGGACCAGAAGAGGTCGATCGAGAGAATGTTCTGAGTCACGTTTGTACCTTTCCTTAAGCGGGCATGCTTTCGCTCTCCAGGTTTCATTCAGGGCTGTTGGGCTGCACCTGCTCCTCGAATGGAGAGACCATCGGGTATTCAATTCATTCCGTCCAATGCAAATTTTTCATCACTACATAACCACGGGCAATGATTTCTCATGATCGATCTTCGCCACGTCCGACACCTGCTAGCGGTCGCGTCGTATGTCGCCGCCTGTCCACTGTCGGGTTCGCCGATGGCTCCTCGATTCGAGCAGTGGAAAGCCGAGCAGGGCCATCGCGACCTCGGGCGAGCGTTCGTCCCCTCACTGGTTTGCGACAACTACGAGGTCCTTGTCCAGCTCGCCGAACGCACGGATGCGATCGTCTTCGGTCCGCGCCCGCTTTTCTCGCCTGCGGCGGAGCGATTATTCGAGTTGTTCATCGACCACGGCACGCCGGAACGGCGCCGTTGGATTCGACCGAGTCTTCGAAGGCCGAGTCCGGCTCAGAATTCTCAGATCCAGGGCCGGGCGCCTGGGAAGCAACAATCGATTTCGATAACGGGACCGCAAAGGACAGGCCGTTTTGGGGATCGCGAAGGAACGTGGCGCACTGCGGGGTTGACTAAGGTTTACACATGAGTGTAAATACAAGGGAACGGTCCGGAGAGCGACATGCCAGTTGACGACACCACCAGCCCCGCCGTGCGGTCGGACGGCCAGCTCCGCCGCCGAGCGGCGATTCTCGACGCGGCCCGCGCCGAACTCACCAAGCGCGGCTACGACGGGGTGACCATGGAGGGGCTCGCGAACAGCGCGGGCGTCGCCCGCAAGACGCTCTACAACCAGTACGGCACCAAGGACGAGCTGCTGCTGGCGGCCGTCTCGGAGATCATCGAGGGATACCGCTCCCTCGGCGATGGCGTGGAGCCCGGCATTCCAGCGATCCTCGAGAGCCGGCGTCGGGCACTTCGACAGATCGCGGAGAAACCCGCGTATGCCGAAGCGATGATCCGCGCGGTCTCCCAGGCGCCGCCCGACCACGCCCTTGTGGACCTGCTCTTCCGACAGGGCACGTCCTTCGTCGCCGATCAACTTCAAGTCGCGCAGAAGCAGGGCGAGATATCTCCCGATGTCGACCTGGACGAAATGGCTGAACAGATCAGCGGCCACGGCTGGGGCATGAGCGCGTTCGCTGCAAAGAACGTGATCGGACTCGATCGACTCGAGTCCCGCTCGATGCGCGGTCTCGTGATTTTGCTCGTTTCCATCGCGAGGGGCCGCAGTCGCCGTTCGCTCATGCGGATGCTCAAAGGGGAGGACGACTCCTCCGAACGCCGCCAGATAGGAGTCTTCTCATGAAGCCCAAGATGATTGCCGATCTCAGGAAACTGATGGACTACGAGGCCAAGCGCACCGCGCCGCCGGCTGCGTTTCCGCACCTGCCCGATCTGCCAGGCGGGCGCTATACGGACCAACGCTTCTTCGACCTCGAGCAGGAACACATCTTTCGCCGGACCTGGCTCCTCGCCGCCCACCTCGACGAGATTCCCGAGCCCGGCTGCTACATGCGCTGGGAGAATGCCGGCGAACCCGTGATCCTCGTCCACGGCGAGGACGGCGAAGTCCGTGCGTTCTACAACACCTGCAGCCATCGCGGTGCCCCCGTCGTCACCGAGGACTCGGGCAAGTCCCCCCGCCTCATCTGTGCGTACCACGCCTGGACCTACTCGACCGACGGATCGCTGGTAGGTTTCCGGAACCCCGAGGACTTCACGGGCATGGACAAGTCGTGCCGCGGCCTGCGGTCGATCCGCTGCGAGCGCTTCGGCAACCTCATTTTCGTGAACTTCGACGACGAGGCGCCGACCTTCGTCGAGTGGCTCGGGCCGATCGCGGAGGAGTGGGAGGAGTTCCAGTTCGGCAACTGCCGGCTCGCCGGGCGCCACATCTTCGACCTCGACTGCAACTGGAAGATCGCGATGGAGGCGAACACGGAGGTCTACCACGTCCCCGTGATCCACCCGGCAACCGTCGCACCGATGCTCGACGACCGACGAAACGTGAACACGTTCTACCCGAACGGGCACGGCCGCATGGTTGCGCCGGGACACGAAGGCGTGCGGCCGCCGGACCCTGGTCGTTCGATCCTGCCCGATATCGAAACGGTCGGTGAGATCGCCCGCACCTGTACCCAGTCTTACGGGATCTTCCCGAACTGGGTCTCCCCGCTCAGCCACCAGACGATTCCTCCGCTGCTTTTCTGGCCCAAGGGCATCGACAAGTGCCGCTACGAAGTCTGGACGATGATCCACGACTGGGGCGACGGGCCGAAGCCGGACATCCTGAATATGTGGACCAACGCGGATGGCACGGAGCTCAACGCGGTTCTTCAGGAGGACACGCAGTTCAGTGCCGACATCCAGAAGTCGGTCGAGTCCGCGGGCTTCTCGGGGATTCCACTCTCGTACCAGGAGTCGCGGATCTACCACTGGAATCAGCAAGCCGACCGAATGATCGGGATCGAGAACATTCCCGAGGAATTGCGCGTCGCCCAGGTGATCGGTGAAGAATGGATCTATCCGAACGATCCGAGGCTCGAGGAGATCGAAACAGCGAATGAATGAAGCGACACTTTGCCGACGTTCACCCGTTGGTTGGGAGTCCTTGCTCCGCCCATGCGATGGTCCCGCCGTTCAGGCTGCGAACGTTGCGGTAGCCGAGCGATTGAAGGACGAGCATGCCTGAAATCGACAGGTTGCCGCGATTGCACAGCGTGACGATCGGGTGCTCGCGCCGCTCCGGCAACTCGCTGATGCGAGCGCCTAATTCAGCGACGGGAATGTTCCGCGCCCCCGTGACGTGCTGTTTCGCGTGGACGTCTGACCCGCGCACGTCGAGCAGCAGCGGCGGCTCGTCGCCCTCGAGGGCGGCGCGCAGATCGTCCACTTCGCAGGTGTTATGCGCGTTGCGGGAGTTCTCGACCAGGCTGCTGAAGAGCTGTTCTTTGGGGCTCGGCTCGCCGGTCGGATCGCCGTCGGGACGGGCGGCGCGGACTTCGGGAAAGTGGCGTTCGAAGGTGGAGGCGTATTTGAATGCGTTGTCCGGGAAGATGATCACGACCACCGCGTTCGGCTGATCCTCGATCACCTTGAGGGCCCCAACCAGCGCCATGGCCGAGCTGGGCCCAGCGATCAAGCTCTCCTCACGGTTCAAGCGCAGGCACATGTCAAAGGCCTCGCGGTTGCTGACCTCCACGATTGCGTCGTACTCCGCCGGGACGAAGAGCTTGGTGAGCTCGAGCTGCTTCAAGGAGCGGACGCCCGGAATGTCGTGACCTTCCTCGGGATACACGCCGATCACCTGCACGCCAGGGTTCTTGGACTTGAGGAAGCGCCCGTTGCCGGTGATCGTTCCGCAGGTGCCGAGGCCGGCGACGAAGTGGGTGACCTTGCCCTCCGTCTGGCGCCAGATCTCGGGCCCGGTCGTGCGAACGTGAGCCTCGAGGTTCGCCTCATTCTCGTATTGATTGGGCATGTGAAACTCGGGCTGGGCACCCAGCTCCATGGCGCGTGCGATGGCCCCCTCCGGGGACCCAGGGAGCGGTCACAAATCGTCGTCCAACTCCTCGACGTGCGTCCCGAACATGCGCAGCATGACGCGCTTCTCGGCCGGAATCTTGTTGGAGAGGGGCGTTGTCAGCGTATAGCCCTTGGCGTTGGCGATCATCGCCAGCCCCATGCCCGTATTTCCGCTCGTCGGCTCGACCAACTGCTGTCCGTCGCCCAGGAGCCCCTTCTCGTCGGCGTCCCGAAGCAAGTTGTGCGCGACGCGATCCTTGACCGACCCGAACGGGTTGTACCACTCGAGCTTGGCGTAGATCTTGGCTTGCATCGAAGGCACGACTCGGTTCAACCGGACGATCGGAGTGGGGTTCTCCTCCCCGGAGAGCATCTCCAACATTCCCTCATAAACGCGTGTGTCGTGGTTCGCCATGTGATCTCCGGATTGCGGCAACCGAGTGTATCGCAGAGAACCCGGTGTCGGGCCTGGCCCCCCCGGCGGCGGCGATTGGCCTAAGCTGCGAGGTCCAGTGAATATAGGAGAGACGAAGATGAGTGAGACTGCAAGCGAGCCGCTTCAACCGATGCCGGCCGAGTTCCGGACCCCCGAGCAGGAACAAGCGGAGGCGGGACGCGACGTCCCTGCGGCCCACGAACTCGCCCTCGAGGAGATCAATCCGCTGAATGCGAATCTCTTCAGCGAGAACCGCTGGCATGGCCACTTCGAGCGACTGCGAAAAGAAGACCCCGTTCACTTCAATGAGATCGAATCCGCCGGACGGTATTGGTCCGTCACGAAGTACGACGACATCAAGACGGTGAGCTCGGATTGGGAGACCTTCTCATCGGCCCATGGCATCACCCTGGGCTTCCCCGTTGGTTCTCCGGCTCCGACCTTCTTTCGGCAGGGGAGTCCTGCCTTTATCTCCCAGGACCCGCCCCGGCAAACCGAGCAACGCAAGACGGTCCGGCCCTCGGTTGCGCCGCGCAATCTCGCCCGGCTGGAGCCGCTGATCCGGGAGCGGACTTGCCAGTTGCTCGATTCCCTCCCTGAAGGTGAGGCGTTCGATTGGGTGGACACCGTCTCGATCGAGCTGACGACAGCGATGTTGGCGACGCTCTTCGACTTCCCCTTCGAGGACCGCCGGAAGCTGACGCGCTGGTCCGACATTGTTTTCGCAATCCCGCAACCCGGAGGCGTCGTCGAATCCCAGACCCAGAAGCGCGACGAAATGATGGAATGTGTGGCGTATTTCTCCGAGCTCTGGGAGGAACGCAGAAAGCGCCCGGGAGGAAACGATCTGGTTTCAATGCTCGTCCACGGGGAAGCGACCAAGCATATGGACGCCGCAGATCACCTGGGCAACCTGCTTCTTCTCATCGTGGGCGGAAACGATACGACGCGGAACACCATGTCCGGGAGCGTCTATGCGCTCAACCAATTCCCCGAGCAGTACGACAAGCTTACGGCCGATCCGGGCCTCATCCCGAAGCTCGTGCCCGAGATCATTCGCTGGCAGACACCGCTCTCCTATATGCGTAGGACGGCGACGCGTGATTGCGAGCTCGCCGGCAAGTCGATCCGGAAGCACGACCAGCTGCTCATGTGGTACCTGTCCGGCAACCGCGACGAGGATGTCTTTGAGAACGCGGATGCCCTCGACATCGAACGCCCCAACGCGGGACGGCATCTATCGTTCGGCCACGGCACCCATTTCTGCATGGGCAGCCGCCTGGCGGAGCTGCAGGTCCGGGTCCTTTGGGAGGAGATCCTGCAACGTTTCGAAAGAATCGAGGTGCAGGAGGAACCGAGCCGCACCCTCTCATCCTTCGTGAAGGGGTATACCCGTTTGCCGGTCATGGTGACGCGCAAGTGATTCGACAGGTCGCGCTGTGCCCCGTTCAGAGCGGAGTTTAGTAGGCCGAAGACCGGCGGTCTCACTCGGAGATCTGGCGGATGGTGGCTGGGCCTAGGACCGACGCAATGCGGACGCGGGTTCGAATCTGAGCGGGGGGCATCGCTCTCCCACACCGACCTCACTGGGGCGCAGCTGCAGGGGGATAGGGATAACAAGCTGGCTTTTTCGCACCCCCGATACTAGGTGTTCTGACAACTAGCCCTCCGCCAGGGCTAGGTGGCCCCTTCCGGGGGCCATTCGGAAGGCGCTTCGCAACGAGCTGCAAATGGGCGGGGGGACTCCGGAGAGCCGGTCGCTTGCGCAGCGGATGGTGGATAAAGCGGATGCCGACCTATCGAAGATCACTTCAGATTAGAATGTCGAGGCTAGGCGCTCGGGGAGGTGCTCCGGGAGGCGACAGTGAATTGAATGGGAAGTGATTCAATGCCGAGCACGAAGTTGCCGCGGCGGCGCGGCACGGCGGCGGTTGGGTTCGCGAGTTCGATCTTGTCGAACCGCGCCAACAGTTCTTCGAACAAGATGCTCAGTTCCAGACGCGCGAGCTGCGCGCCCAGGCAATGGTGTCGCCCGTAACCGCCGAAGGCGAGATGGTCGTTGGGCGTGCGTTCAATGTCGAAGCGATCGGGGTCGGTGAAGACGGCTTCGTCACGGTTCGCGGAGGGATATAGAAGCAAGAGTCGGTCGCCCTCCTTGATCTTTTGACCGCCGAGCACAGTGTCGCGGGTAGCGGTGCGGTTCATGTTTTGAATGGGCGTTACCCAGCGCAACATTTCTTCAATAGCGGTTTTCATCTTGCTCGGGTCCGCGCGCAAGGCTGCTAGTTGGTCTGGGTTTCGAAGCAGTACTTCAAGTCCGCCCGAGATCACGTGGCGCGTTGTTTCGTCGCCGCCCACGAGCACGAGCATCGTTTCAAAGATGAGGTCGGTATCGGTGAGCTTCTCGCCGTCGACGTCTGTGTTGACGACAAGGCTGACGAGGTCTTCGGAGGTACTCCCGCGCCGCTCTTCGATCACCTTCATGATGTAGTCGGAGTAGGCACGGACCGCGGGAGCAATATCTTCCATGACTTCGTCGCCACCGGTGGCAAAGAGATCCGACCATTCGAGCAGTTGGTCGTGGTCTGTTTCAGGGAGTCCCATCAACGTGCCAATCATCAACATGGGAAGCGGTGTTGCGATCTCTCGCACAAAGTCGCATTCGCCGCGCGCGGCTACTGCATCGATCAGCGCGTTGACCTTCTCGCGTAGGAAAGGTTCGTGTTCCTGAACACGCCGCGGTGTAAAGCCGGAGCTGACGATCTGTCGACGCAGGTTGTGTTGTGGCGGATCGAAGTTGATCATGCTCGGCACGGAAGACTCGGGGCGCGAGCCTTTGCCCGAACAGAACCTCTGCCAGTCTTTGGACACTTCCATCACGTGCTGGTAGGAGGCGACGCCCCAGATGCCGGTGGTGTCGTCCCAATAGACCGGCGCGTTGGCGCGCATCCAGCGGTAGAACTCATCCGGGGCGACGTAGAAGTCGGCGGAAAGCAGGGCGATTTCGGGGTGCGCGGGATGGTCCCCGGGGCCGCGGCCCGCCTGATCGAGGACCACACGGAAGTGGGAATCGCCGAGTTCAGGCTCTGTCGTGGGGGGAATCTTCATCTCAAAACACCTTAGAACACGTCTCCCAAGTCCGCCGCCGCACCCGCCGAGAGTTCGCCGTCGGATTCTTCGGATCGTCGTCACCGTAATGACACGCTTCGCAGCCGAGCCTCAATCCTGGCAACTACAGCCCCCCACTCTCGTGTAGACTGGAGTTCGGTATGCGAGAAACCACTGCGGAGAACACGGTGAGCAATGAGACGAAAGGAACGAGCGCGTTGCGGGCCCTGATCGGTATCGTGCTGTCGGGCTTCGCGAGCCTCATCGTTTCACCGGCTGCCGCGGATACGAGAGCTTGTTTGAACGCCACCGGTTACGCGTTCGAGGTATATAGCTTCACCGCGGTGCTTGCGGGCAACGAGGCCATTTTTCCGTTTCCGTCGCTTGACGACAGTTCATTTTGCGATCCTCCCCACACTGGGGAATTTGCGATCGGAGGCGAGGCGGGTTCTGGCGTGTTGCTCTATACGGCGGGTACCGGAATGTCCGTAGCCACCGGGGCGATTGCGAGCCCGAGCATTTCCGGTCAGTCCCAAGGCCGCATCAGCTCGTCGCTCTTCTTCGGCTTTACGGTCGTGCCCGACGACCCGCAGTCGGCTAGTCCAGTGCCGATCGAGATCGTGGCTCGCCACAGTTTCGGGCGAGTCCGGGTCGATGTCAGCGGTTTCGGCGCGGCCGGAAATTATCATGTGGGCTACTACGCAGTGCACTTTGGCTCGTACTCTGGGCCGGTGATCGGCCGGACGTTTAGTAGCGAGGGGGTCGTGACTGCCGCCGAAGGTGAGTCATTCGATCTGCATTTCGAAACCGACGTTCCCGTAAACCAACAACTCGTTCTCTCGACGTCGCTGCAGCAGAACAGCCTCGCGAGCGGAAGCGTGGGCTCGCGCGCTGGCTCGGGGTCGGCCGAGGTCTCGTCGACTGTGACTTTCGAAGTGCAGACGACTGCCGCAGCATCGATTGTGTTCGACATCGAGAGCGGCCTCGGCCTACCTCCGCCGATGCTCGGTGTCGTCACCGTGCCGGAGGCGGGAGCCGGGCCAGGCGGGGCTTGGGTTCCCCTGGTGGCTCTTGCCACCTTGGCATGGCTGAAGCGTCGCCGGCACATCGCCTAGCGGGCCGGGCGGTGGATAGGCAAAATAAGGTGGTGAGTGACCGGCACAGCGAGGCAGTATTGAAACCGCATGCTCGATTCTGCCGACTCTAACCTGCCCGCTATAGTCCCGGCCCACGCAATGGGATGTCCTGGCGAACCCTCGACCCCGCCCTAACAGCCTCCTGTCAGCCCTACCAGTGTGGTTCGGGGACTCGGAGCTGATCAAATTACGGAGTGACTTCTGCGATCGCGACCCCTGGAACGAATAGAAGACGAACGAGACGACGAAGCCACCGGTCAGCAGCTGCCCCTAATCGCGACAGCTCATCCTAATCTCGAATGGCTTCAGGTCGCACGCCCCCTCGCGCAGGACGGATTCGCGGAAGAAGTTCGCCGCGGTCTGTCGAAAAGCGAGAAATCTCTGCCCTGCCGATTCTTCTACGACGAAGTCGGGTCGGCACTCTTCAAGCAAATCTGCGAAGTCCCCGAGTACTACGTGACGCGGGCGGAACGGAGCATCTTGCAAGAGCATTCGGAAGCGATCATCGAAATGGTTCCTGACAACGCGGCACTTGTGGAGCTCGGAAGCGGCAGCGCTGAGAAGACGCGACTGCTGATCGAGACCTTCCTCTCGAAACAGGACGAGGTGGTCTTCCTTCCGATTGACATCTCCCGCTCGGCCCTCGACGCAAGCGCCCGCCAGCTCCTCGTGGACCACCCTTCGCTCTCGATCGTCGCCGTCGAGGGAGACTATGCGCGCGGACTCGAAGCGATCTCCCCGAGAGACCACGGACCTCGTCTAATTCTGTGGCTCGGGTCGTCAATCGGAAATCTCGGACGGGAAGAAGCCGCGCACTTCCTGTCGGAGCTGCGAAGCGATCTCAGCCCCGAAGACCGGCTGCTCGTCGGAATCGATCTGCGTAAAGATGGCGCAATCCTCGAGAAAGCCTACGACGATTCTGAGGGCGTCACGGCTCGCTTCAACTTGAACCTGCTCGCTCGGATCAACCGCGAACTCGGTGGCTCGTTCGACACCGAGCTGTTCGAGCATCGTGCGACGTGGCAGGAGACACCCGGGCGCGTGAAGAGCGATCTCGTCAGTGTGAAAGCCCAAACGGTCAGAATCGATGAGTTGGACCTCGTTGTCGACTTCGACGAAGATGAGGCGATTCACACAGAGTACTCCTACAAGTACTCCACGGATGAAATCGACGCGCTGGCAGCCGCAGCCCGACTCAGCCGAGAACGCACGTGGCTCGACGCGGAGCACCAGTTCAGCGTGAGTCTGTTCGCGGGCTGCTGATGCAGAGCCCAGAAGCATCCCCACAAACAAAGGACCCAGACGACCTGTTTGAGGACGCGGATCGGACAAACGAGCTGCGTTTTCGCCACCACCGACACTAGGCATTCTGACAAGTAAGCCCATGCCGAGGAGAGCCAATCCCTTCCGGGAAGACCCTCGCGGTTCACTCCGCCAATAAATGCAAAGAAAGAGAGGACAGACAAGATGGCCGTTTCGTTCGACGATATTCTCGGGGGCACCGATGCCTGCATGAGCCTACTGCGAGCTCTCGCAGACAACAGCTTCGATTCGATCCTGATCACGGACACGTCTAGTCGGGGGCGAATCGTCTACACCAACAAAGCCTTCAAGAAGCTCACCGGCTACGACGCGTCGGATGTCATCGGCAAGACGCCGCGGCTCCTTCAGGGACCAGGGACCGACAAGAAGGTGATTGCGCGGCTATCCGACGCTCTCGCTAGCGGCCGCCGGTTCGAGGGGAAGGCCGTGAACTACAAAAAGGACGGCACCCCCTTCATCATGCATTGGCGGGTGCTGCCCATCAAAGCGGGCAAGGAAATCAAGGGCTGGCTGGCCATCCAGCGCGAGGGGACGGTCGGCTAGCTTTCCGGTACGACGACTATGGAGCACGCTGGTCAGGGGGAGAGAAAAATCATGGAAGAGGTCGGGATGGTGACCCCAGTTCGGAGAGTCTTGCTTACTGGGGCGACGGGTTTCGTCGGTCGGGCCGTGTATCCGGCGCTCGTCGCATCGGGCGCCGCAGTGAGGTGTGCGACGCGGGACGCGGGGCGTGCCGCCGAGCGCTGGCCCGACCGAGACTGGATGACGGCCGACGTCTCGAACCCCGACTCGACCGCGCGCGCACTCGAGGGCTGCGATGCCGCCCTCTATCTCGTGCACGGAATGGCCTCGCCCGGTGGGGACTTCCACCGAGAAGAGATCGCCCAGGCCGAGACGTTCCTGCGCGCCGCCGAGAGCGCCGGTGTGCGCCGCATCATCTATCTCGGCGGGGTGGTGGCTGGGAGCGACGATGCCTCCGAACATCTGCGCAGTCGGGAGGCGGTCGGAGAGACGCTCCGTTCGGGGCGCGTGAGCACGATCGAGCTGCGCGCCAGCATGATCATTGGCCACGGCAGCCTGAGCTGGCTCATCGTACGGGACCTGGCGGCCCGGCTTCCCCTGATGGTCTTGCCCCGTTGGCTCAAGTCGCGGACAGAGCCCGTAGCGATCGACGACATCGTAGCGGCCCTACTCGGTGCGCTCGACGCGCAGGTCGAGAACAGCGCATGGTTCGGCGTGCCGGGCCCCGAAATCCTCTCCGGGCGGGAGATCCTCGAGCGAACGGCCGACGCCCTCGGCGCACGCCGGCCCCTCATGATCCAGGTGCCGCTTCTCTCTCCGCAGCTCTCCTCCCACTGGGTGCGTTTCGTCACCCGGGCCGACTGGGCGGTCGCGCGCGAGGTGGTCGTTGGATTGACGGAGGACCTGCTCTCGCCCGACGCTCGCTTCTGGGAGCTCATTGGGCATTCCAGACTTCTCGACTTCGACGAGGCGGCGCGGCGCGCGCTCGACGAAGAGAAGCGGGAAGGACCGGTCCCTGGTCCGTGGGGCAAGGTAGAACGCCTCCTCGCGGCGTCGACGGGCCGAAGGAAATGACCGGCGCAACGTCGGCCTTTGCTCGCCGCGACGCAATCGCGCTCGGGATGTTCCTCGTCTGGGCTCTCGGCGCCTGGCAATCTCATAGCTTCGGACTCTGGCTCGCGATCGGGAGCACCGCCATGTTCCTCGGTGTAGTCGCGTCGTGCCTCGACGGAAGGGCGCTCGTCGCGTCGCTTCGCTGCGAGCCGCGCACACTCGCCATCGGCGCGGTGGTTGGGCTCGGAATGATCGTGGCGACCAAACTGGTATTCACACCACTCGCGGTGGTTCTGCCTGTATTGGTCAGCGGAACCCGTGAACTCTACGGTGCCTTCGGCGAGATTGGACCATGGGCGCCCTTCGTGCTGCTCCCGCTGGTCGTCGCGGGTGAGGAAATCGTCTGGCGCGGAGTCGTCTATCGGGCGCTGGACGGGCGGATGAAATGGACGGCGGTCGTCCTCGTAGGCACGGCGCTCTATGGCCTGGCGCACGCGCCGGTTGGCTCCCCGGTGCTCGTGCTCGCCTGCCTGTGCGTCGGCGTGTGCTGGAATGCTCTGCGCTACTGGACCGATAGCTTGGCCGCGGTCTTCGTCGCGCACATGCTGTGGGACCTCTCGATTCTTGTTTTCTTCCCGCTCGTACCCGTCGGATGAGCCGGCGCGTAGCTAGGCGTCCCGGCGCTCACCGGCCCTGCGAAGGGCCCGCTGCACTAGCCCTGCTAGGTTTCATGACATTAAGCACTACATGAATTTTTTCTGTCTATCCGGTTCGCTCCGATGTGAGCTTTCGATACGGGAACGAATCCGCTGCACTGCCGACACTAGGCATTCTGACTGTTAAGCCTCCGGCCGGGCTACTTGGCCCCTTCCGGGGGATCATTGCTTCCTACTCGACCCGAGTGCGGGAAGCCGTTCAGGGAATGTGCCGTGTGTCGAGATGCATCCATAGACGGCGAAGACCTTCGGCAGTCGAAATGCTCGGGGCGTAGCCGAGGTCACACCGAGCGGCATCCAGGTCGTACCAATGTGCAGTCGCGAGTTGGATCGCCGCGAAGCGTGTGACCGGGGGCTCTTGCTCGATGCGCAGCATAGCCGAGCTTCCCGACCGAGGATCCCGACGAATCGTCGAGCAGGTTGGGGACGAGAATCCGCCGGCGTGGTGATTCGAAACCGGTGCGGATTGGGTGCTCGTATGGGGCGCAAGTTGTGTCATCGTCTCTTCCAATCACCTCGATTGGACCGTCCAGCTGGAACGGCCGCCGCGTGGCCGTAAGGGACGTCGAGTTCAAACGACTTGGAGCTCCGATAGAAGCCCAAGCAATAGGAGCAGAGAATGGCCATTGACTTCGAAGTCGATCCCGAATTCCAGAAGCAGATCGATTGGGTCGAAAAGTTCGTCACCGACGAGATCGAACCACTCGATCTGGTCATGAGTGACGGTCGGGACGAGTCCGGCGAGCGTCTCACCCGGGGCGCCTGGAATGCGATTCGCTCCCATATCGCGGCGCTTCAGGAACGGGTGAAGAAGCACGGCCTCTGGGGATTCCACCTGGGGCCCGAGATGGGAGGGCCCGGGCTGGGGCAGGTGAAGCTCTGTCTACTCAACGAGGTTCTGGGCCGGACGCGTTTGGGGCCGACCATTTTCGGTTGTGCCGCTCCTGATACGGGAAACATGGAGCTGCTTGCGCACAACGCTAGCGAGGCGCAGAAGAAGAAATATCTGGAACCCTCCCTCGCGGGTGAACTCCGCTCCGCCTACGCGATGACCGAGCCTCATTCAGGCGAGCCGGGCGAATTTGTTTGCAGTGCCACGCGCGACGGCGACGAATGGGTGCTCAGCGGTGAAAAATGGTTCATCTCAAACGCGGTCGCCGCAGATTTTTTGATCGTGATGGCGATTACTGCGCCAGACAAGCCGCTTCTCGAACGGGCTTCGATGTTCATCGTCGAGACGGCCCATCCTGACGTCGAGATCGTCCGCAACGTTCACACCTTTGGAACGCCGATCAACAAGAACCTCAACACCGGGCCCGGCCGAGGCGGGCACGCCTACATCCGGTTCAATGACGTGCGCCTGTCGCCCGACCAACTGCTCGGGAAAGAAGGCAGCGGATTCGTGGGCTCGCAGACGAGGCTCAGTGGCGGACGTATTCACCACGCGATGCGGGCCATTGCCGTTTGCAAGAAGGCACTCGATATGACGTGCGAGCGAGTCCTGAGCCGTCGCGTGAAGGGCGAACTCCTCGCCGACAAGCAGATGGTACAGGCTGAACTGGCGGAGTCGTACATTCAGCTGCGTCAGTTCCGACTCCACGTGCTCTATACCGCGTGGCTGATCGACAAGACCGGGTCCTACACTCGGGAAATCCGAATGGAGATTGCCGCGGTCAAGGTCACGGCGGCGAAGGTGAATCACGACATCATCTACCGCGCCATCCATCTGCATGGCTCGCTCGGCATGTCGAACGAAACAGCGCTCGGTGAAATGTGGATGTCGGCCCCCTTCATGGGCGTCATGGACGGCTCGACGGAATCCCACAAAGAGAATCTCGCCAAGCTGATGCTGCGCGACTACGAACCCTGCGACGATCTCTTCCCAACCTACCATTTGCCGAAGCTGCAGCAGGCGGCAAGGAAGAAGATGGCGAAGGTGTTCGAGCAGTACGCCGCGCCTTGACGGACCGATGGCATGGCTCATTGCGAAGGCACCAATCTTCTCAATGGCATCTACGGACTCGGGGGCGATCGGGGCAGGAGTCCCGACCGCACCATTGGTGATTCGATACTCCTTCCGAGGCTTCAGTGGCGGGTGATTTCGTTTCGCATCGTTCCCAGGAACTTGCCGGTCGATACAACGACATCGCCACTGCGTAGGTACGCAAGAGGATTCCAGATCGTGGCCACTTTGAACATAACACCTTCGGGCGTGCCGGTTAGGATCAGCGTTCTTGCAGGAATAACCTCGCAATCTGAGATGCTGACTACATCGTCTTCTGTGTAATACGGGCTACGACAGTCGCCCAGCGTCCGTGACAAAATCTCGTAAGGCGACCAAATCATCAGGCCTCCCGAGGACCGTTGGCGAAGTTCATCGTTCACATACAACGCAATGTCCAGCGATTGATAGAAGTCAGCATCCTCAGGAACGACGAGCAGGGCGCCTACCGGGAGTCGGGTTTCACCGCCTTTGCCGATCGGGAAGCCGGTTTGACCCATGATTCCGCTCGTGTCGATGTGAGCAACCAATGACCATCGATCCGTAAAATCTCCACACAGGAGGTATGCCAATTTCGCGGGCCGGGTTCTCGTGTGATCAGTAAGAGGGACCGCGCATATCTCCACCTCATAATCGAGTCGAGCGCCATCGACAACATCGGCGTTCCAGGCAGTGGCTCGCGAGAGCTTTGGAAACAGAAACGGCTCGCCTGCATGACCGACTTCTCGAGCGTGAGCGCGATAGTTGGTTCCTGCCGCGACATGGGGATAGTGCTCGTCGACTGGAACGGACAGATCATTCCACGCGAATATCTGTTGGGTCCCGTCGCGACCCATTCGGAGCAGCGTCTCTAAGCCAATTTCGTGGTATGCACCAATTGCGTCGCTGTATTTCTTGTTCGTCTCAGTTGTGAGATTGATCCCTTTGAGCGTCGAACCATCCGCACTGAGGACCAGGATGACATCGCCACTGGTCGTTCGGGCGAACGTGAGCGCTCTATCTAGGGGTGATATTTCGACGGTATCAGTCGTCTCGAAGGTGAGTCGACCATCGAACACCGGCCGACTCATTTGCCATGTGGCAAGGGTCGCCAGAATGCCAAGAGTGGCCAGCGCTAGAAAGGAGTACAGAGCCGTCTTCATCGCATTCCCTTTCGATCCGTCGGTTTCGTTGCGTTGTCACTTCACGTCGGAGTCCTGCTGGGGCCAGGGCGTCGGCCTCGACGAAAACCAGAGTAGGGCGATTCCGACGAAGAACATCGCAACCTGGGGCCCATGGAGGAAGTAGGCTCCGTTCGGTCCAAGTGAGTCACCCCATACTTCTTCGATCCCTCCCGTCGACCAGCCGAACAAGCTCGCGACCCAGAATGGGAGAATAACGATCGAGCCGACTAGAAGGAGTCTGGTCAAGTTCGTTGGAGTGACGGGCTGTAGCGCGGTCTTGCTTGCGCGTTGGATTAGAAGTTTCGAAGTCCTGCTCCCTACCCGCTACGGGTCGCAAAATGGCGTGTTGGCGGCGTTGGGTTTCGTGGGACGACCGCGGGACAATCATTCAGTCGGTGGACTTCACTCTTTCTCAGGGCCTACGCTTGCTGGCACCGGGTCCGATTTCCGCCCCGTCTACAAAATCCTTATAAGAATTGAATAGTTGAGTGCACTAGTTGCGGGCTCCCGAAAGCCTGCCTCCGACGCCGAGTTCGCGAGTGATTCCGGGCTCGAATGGCAGTCGCTGGCACGGGCGGGACGACCTCGAGCGAACCCCGTACACGCGGGTTGGTTGGAGCACCTGCGGGATGCTGCGGGGTCGGGCAGAGTCCTCCCCTGGCGCGTTGGATTCCGTTCTCGAAGCGGACCCAGCTCTGCGCCGAGAACTCCAGCGGTTCGTCTTCACTGCAGAATCCCTAGAATTGCGACGTGAGTGATTTTCAGGGGTTCCTTGACGAACTTCGCCGGCGCGGGGTCGTTCGCGCCGGCTTCATCTATGCAGCCGCAGCGTTCGCCATGCTGGAGTTCGCCGACATCGCGTTTCCCAGGCTGGGACTTCCTGATCGAGCCGTCGACGTCGTGCTCTGGGTCGGGCTCGCAGGGTTTCCGCTCGCACTCCTGGCGTCATGGGGGATCGAAGTCCGCGCGGAGCTCGACCGTGGTCTGACCAGGAAATGGGTGTCTGCCAGGACGGTCATCTTGGTCGCCGTGCTGATTGGGCTCGGCGTCACCATCGGCTACTTCGGGGGAAGTGTCGACGATTCAGTGACCGCTGTTCCAGAGTCGGTGAATGACACGTCCAGCGACGACGAGGCCTCGGCGTCCAACCATCCGTCCGTCGCAGTGCTGCCGTTCGACAACCTGAGCGGAGACCCGGAAACCGATTCGTTCGCGAACGGAATCCATGATGATCTGGTGGCTCACATCTCTCGGATCAGCTCCATCAAGACGATTTCGAGGACGTCGGTTCTTCAGTATCGAGACTCGACCAAGACCATTCCTCAGATCGCCGGTGAGCTGAACGTGGCCGCGATCTTGGAAGGGGGCATTCAGCGTGCTGGAGACCGCGTTCGAATCAACGTTCAGCTCATCGATGCTGCTAGTGACGAGCATCTGTGGTCCGAGACCTACGACCGCGAACTCACGGCTCCGGACATCTTTGCCGTTCAAACCGAGATCGCGATTTCAGTCGCCTCGGCTCTTCGCGCCACGCTCTCCGCAGGAGAGCAACGACGTCTCCAGAGGGTGCCGACCGAGAGCCTTGCGGCGGTCGAAACCTACTTCCTCGGCCGACAACTTCTCGAGCGTCGTAGCCGAGAGTCGTTGTTGGCAGCCGTGGAGTACTTCGATCAAGTCGTCGAACTCGATCCGGCCTACGCGCTGGCCCACTCGGGTCTGGCCGACGCGTATATGCTGCTTCCTGAATACATCCCCGAAACGGATCCCGTGGTCGCCCAGGCGAAGTCGGAGGAGGCTGCGAATCGCGCGCTGTCATTGGACCCAGAACTTCCGGAAGCACTGAGTTCGATGGGTTGGAATCGATTGATCCACTACTACGAGTGGCAGGAGGCGGAGGCGTTGCTGCGCCGTGCCCTGGACTTCCAATCAAACAACACGAATGCGCTGCACTGGCTCTCCCACGTTCTCTCCTGGCAGGGGCGGCACCAGGAGGCGCTCGAGCATGCTCGGCTCGCCGTCGAGGTCGACCCGAACTCCCGATTGATGGGGCGGAACCTCAGCTACATCCTGATGGACGCCGGAGATTTCGAAGAGTCCATTGAGTTCAGCCTGGCCAACATGGAGCGACATCGCGATGTGTATGAGCAACATGGAGACCTCTGGCTGACCCTCTTGCGAGCTGGGCGACCGCATGACGCGAGCGTCTATCTCATCGAGTGGGCGAAACTGACTGGCCGCGACCCGGAAGCGGCGCGGATGGTCGGTATGGCGTTTGTTCGCCGCCAAGAGACCGGGGAGTTGCAAACGGTTCCGCAAGATGTTCTCGACAGAGTTCGCCTCGGCTCCGAAGATCTCGGCCAGGTCTATGCGCTCCTCGGTGATGCCGAGCGATCGCTGGCGATGCTCGAAAAGGCATACGTGGAACGCTCCGGCTCGAGAAGCGTTCTGAGTATGAAAGTGAACCCGGCCTATGACTTCATCAGGGACACTCCACGATTCCGGAAGCTCCTGCGGAAGGTTGGATTGGATGAATGAATGGGAAAGGGGACGGACATTCAATCCGTTCCAGGAATCGGGAACATGGGCGAGCGCGGTGAGTCCGGCATAGGTGAGTCGGGTATAGAAGGAGGCAAGTCGATGGTCGGGGACGCACGAGATTGCACGCTGGCTATGGCTTCGATCGTTCTATTGGCGGCCGCGATGCTGGCCATCCCCGCGCCGGCACACGAAGGGGCACACGAATCGGGAGCAGTCGCGTCCACGGGCGAAGTCGTGCTCGGCAAGATCGACTTTCCGACCTCTGGGGGTGCGAAAGCTCAAGAGGCATTCGTTCGTGGCGTGCTCTACCTGCATAGCTTCGAATATTCACCTGCTGCGGTCGCATTCCGCAAGGCCCAGTCGATCGAGCCGGACTTTGCCATGGCGTATTGGGGTGAGGCGATGACCCAGCATCATTCCTTGTGGCAAGTCCAACATCTGGACGCCGCGCAGGCGGTGCTGAGAAGGCTTGGCGAGACGAGCCAGAAGCGCGCAGAGAAGGCGGGAACACAACGTGAGAAGGACTACCTACGAGCCGTCGAGATCCTGTTCGGTCTCGACGAGCAGACGGAAGGCGTTGGGAAGCTGCAAAGGGACGTCCACTACCGCAATGCCATGAAGAGACTGTACGAAGCGTACCCCGACGATTCGGAGGCCCGCGCGTTTTATGGGCTGGCGATCTTGGGCGTCGGAAGCGCGAACCGGGACTACGCGACCTACATAAAGGCTGCTGCCGTGCTCACGCCAGTCTGGGACGCCAACCATTCCCACCCGGGCGCCGCGCATTACCTCATCCATTCGTACGACGACCCGGTTCATGCTGTCCTCGGCCTACCGATGGCGCGGGCGTACGAGAAGATCGCCGTCGACGCTGCGCACGCGCAGCATATGACCTCTCATATCTATGTCGCGCTCGGACTCTGGAAGGACGTGACGAACGCCAACGTGACCGCGCTGCGGGTCGAGTCCGCGAAGACTGGCGGGGAAGGTTCGAGAAGCCGTGAGGCTTGGCATCACCGATATTGGCTCCACTACGCACGCCTCCAGCAGGGACACTGGGAAGAGGCCCGTGGAATGCTGAAAGAGGCGCGTGCACGGATCGCCCGTGACCCACTGCCGCGCGAGCCTTCGTACTACGGCGCGATGTACGCCCGATACCTGATCGATACCGAGTCGTGGCACGAGGCGGACAAATGGCTTGCGCCTGATGGTGTCGATATGCAGATCCCTCACTACTTCTTCGCAAGGGCATTCGCCGCGGCGAAGCTTGGGAAACTCGATGAGGCTCGCAGGCATATGGCTCGAATCCGGATGGGGGGCCACGGGAATCCAGAGATCATGCTCTCACAGGAAGAAATCGACATCCTGAAACTGGAGGTCGAAGTGGCGATCGGACTAGCGGAGGGGAGGAATGAGGAGGCCGTGGAAGCGGCCCGTCGTGCGGCGGAGATCCAGAAAAGCATGCCGTTTCGCTACGGACCGCCCCGGATCTCCAAGCCGACTGGAGAGTACCTCGGCGACATCCTCTTCCAGCTCGGAGACGACGACCAGGCGATCCTCGCCTATCAAGACGAGTTGAGCCGCAGCCAGCTGAGGAGCAACTCGCTCCTCGGCCTGGCACGGGCGAGCGCGAGGGCAGGAGAGAACGCGACATCCGCTGAAGCGTATCGGGCGCTCGCGGAAGTCTGGCAAAGTGCAGACACGGACGTGGGAGGATTGGCGGAAGTTCGAGATCAGGTCAGTGCGCCCTGGCATTGACTCGTGATGGAATACGTGTGGTTTTGATGGGGCTTTTTTGCGCAGAGAGCTTGTTCTGCGAGGCTCAAGGCGACGGAGCGCCCGGAACAACCGTGGGACAGAGATCGCAGGCTCCGGCCCCTCCCGGACCGCGGCAGGAGTGTCGCCAGAGTGCTGCGCACGATTGCTGGAGACGGGATACCCTGAGAATCCCTCGAAGAAGGAAGAAGTCATGAGCGAAACAACCCCCCTCGATCTGCCCGAGCCCGGCCGACAGGCCCATGTCGACCCCTATTCGATCCCGCTCGACGAGATCGACGTGTCTGATTTCGAGCTCTTCACCTCGGACACGCTCTGGGGATATTTCGAGCGCCTCCGCGAGGAGGACCCCATCCACTACTGCGCCGACAGCGAGTTCGGCCCCTATTGGTCGGTCACCAAGTTCGACGACATCGTCTACGTCGAGAAGAATCCGGAGATCTTCTCCTCCGAGCCGAATATCACGATCGTCGATCCTCCGCCGGAGGCCCTCACGAAGGGCGCCGGATTCATCACGATGGACGGGCCGCGCCATGATGCCCACCGCAAGGTCGTGCAGCCGGTCTCGTCGCCGCGCAATCTGAAGCATCTCGAACCCCTCGTGCGTGAGCGCGTGATCCAGATCCTCGATGCACTCCCCGTCGGCGAGACCTTCGATTGGGTCGATCGCGTGTCGATCGAACTGACGACGGGCATGCTGGCCACCATGTTCGACTTTCCCTGGGACGACCGCAGGAAGCTGACCTTCTGGTCGGACATGATTACGTCGAGCCCCATGCAGCTGGAGGCGATGGGCAAGACCCAGGAAGATCGCAGAGCCGCACTCCTCGAATGTCTCGACGTGTTCACGAAGTTGTGGGACGAGCGCAAGGGCAACGAGGGGGACAGCCTCGATTTCGTGACGGCGCTCGCCAACGCGGATGCCACCCAGGACATCGACCCGATTACCTACCTGGGCACGCTGATCCTGTTGATCGTCGGGGGCAACGATACGACGCGCAATTCGATCTCCGGGGGTGTGCTCGCCTTGAACGAGAACCCGGCGGAATACGACAAGCTTCGCGATGATTCGAGCCTGATTCCGAACATGGTCGACGAGATCATCCGCTGGCAGACGCCGCTTGCGCACATGCGAAGGACGGCGACCCGGGACACTGAGCTCGGTGGCAAGCAGATCAAGAAGGGTGACAAGGTCGTCATGTGGTACGTCTCGGCGAATCGCGACGAAACGGTGATCGACCGCGCCAGCGAGTTCCTGATCGATCGCGAGAATTCGAAGCAGCACCTCTCCTTTGGCTGGGGCGTTCACTTCTGCATGGGCAGTCGCATGGCCGAGATGCAGCTACAGGTCCTCTGGGAGGAGATCTGCAAACGGTTTCGCAAAGTCGAAGTCGTGGGCGACCCGGTACGCGTGCCTTCCTGCTTCGTGAAGGGGATCCAGGAACTGACCGTGCGCGTGCACCCCTGGTGAGCCAAGGGCAGGGAGTCCAGTCGCTCGACTTTCCGGCCCGCTCTTCATCGGACAGTTCTATTTCCTAGACTTCGCCACGGAGGTGCTACTGCTCGCGCCACTCTCTTTTTCAAAAGGGGTTCCAGGCCTATGCGGATCGTCGTGACGGGCAGTTCGGGACATCTCGGCGAGGGTCTCGTGCGAACCCTGGTGGAAAGGGGGGAGGATGCCGTTGGTCTCGATATTCGTGAGGGACCGTTCACTTCGGTGCAGGGCTCGATCACAGACCGTGAAGTCGTTCGATCGGCCCTCGACGGAGCGGACTCGGTCATCCATGCAGCGACTCTTCACAAGCCGCACATAGCGACCCACAGTCGCCACGATTTCATAGAGACGAATGTGGTAGGCACCCTCAACTTGCTCGAAGAATCGGTGGCAGCCGGGCTTGGGAGTTTCATCTTCACGAGCACGACAAGTACATTTGGACGTGCGCTGACGCCGAATCCTGGCGCGCCGGCTGCGTGGATTGACGAGAGCGTTGCCCCTCTGCCGAAGAACATCTATGGCGTCACCAAGGTAGCCGCAGAGAACTTGTGCGAACTGTTCCACCATCTCCACGCACTTCCCTGCATCATCCTCAGAACCTCCCGGTTCTTTCCAGACGAGGATGACAGGCATGAGGTCCGAGGGGCCTATGCCGACGAGAATATCAAGGCGAACGAATATCTCTATCGTCGTGTTGACCTTTCGGATGCGGTGCAGGCCCATCTGCTCGCGCTCGAAGAGGCGCAGCGCATCGGTTTCGAACGCTACATTGTCAGCGCAACGACACCCTTCATGAACGCAGACCTCGCGGGCATTCGGGCCGACGCTCCAGGCGTAATGGATGCCCACCGTGGGTGTTGCGTCAGTTTGAGAACATCTTGTCGACCGCTCGCTCGCAGGCCTCGTGAGCGCCCGTCTCGAGCAGACTCCCGTGTGCCGAGAGCAGCCGACGAAACTCGCTCGCGAGGCAGACTCGGCGTTGGCGTCAACCGCCGTCTCGAATCTGCGCGAGACACATAAATCACCTGGATTGCAAGCCCTGGAATCCACGCACCGGTTCTTGCTAAGTTGCGCGCCCGTTCCGAGATCGCGGTCCCCCCTCGCGAGATCCATCGCATCCGCACGCCCGCCACCGCGCCATTGGTGAAGTGGGGCGCGCGAAGAGGGTTGTTCGACTTGGCGGCGCCGATACGGTTTCGGGCTTGGCAAAAGGAAGCACTGTCGAAGTTCGACGCTCGCGTTCACTCGAGCTTTCTCGCAGTGGCCACTCCGGGCGCCGGCAAAACGACGTTCGCATTGGCTGCGGTGCGCCGCGCGTTGGTCGCGAGGCAAGCGCGGTTCTGTGTGGTCGTCGTCCCCACACAGCACTTGAAGGTGCAGTGGGCAATCGCCGCCGAGCGATTCGACATCCATCTGGACCCGGACTGGTCGGCGACGGACGGCCCGCTCCCCTCGGACGTGCACGGCATTGCGGTTACGTACCAGCAGGTCGCCGCAAACCCCGATGCGCTGCGCCGTCGCGTGGGACAGTCGTTCATCGTGCTCGACGAGATCCATCACGCCGCGGACGCGCGCTCCTGGGGCGACGGAGTCCGCTGCGCCTTCGAGCCCGCTCCCGTGCGGCTCTGCCTCTCGGGCACACCGTTTCGATCGGATCAGAGCGCGATCCCGTTCGTGCGCTACGTGGGTGAGGAAGCGCAAGCCGATTACGAGTACGGCTACGGCGAAGCGCTGCGCGACCGGAGGGTCGTGCGCCCTGTGTACTTCCCCAGGATCGGCGGCCGCATGGAGTGGACAGCCCCGGATGGCGCGAGCTATTCGGCCGGATTCGAAGACCCACTCGGCCGCAACCTCGCCAGCCAACGCCTTCGCACTGCCCTTGATCCGAGCGGCGAGTGGCTGTCTGCGGTCCTCTCGAAGGCACATAGGCAGGTCGAGCATCTGCGTCGCGGCGATCCGCGCGCAGCCGGTATGGTGATCGCCCTCGATCAGGAACACGCAAAGGCCATCGCGCGACTGTTTCGCGATCGCCTGGGCGTGCGTGCGACCGTTGCGACGTCGGACGACCCCGAGGCGTCGAAGAAGATCACCGCGTTCTCGGAGGGAAGCGATCCCTGGATCGTCGCGGTGCGCATGGTCTCGGAGGGAGTCGACATCCCACGTCTCGCCGTTGGAGTCTATGCGACCAACACGATGACCGATCTTTTTTTCCGACAGGCGGTCGGGCGGCTCGTTCGCGTGAGTTCCGGAGCTGCGCAGCAACGCGCCTACATGTTCATTCCCGATGACGTGCGGCTGCGCGCCTTCGCGTCGGGGATCGGCGAACAGCGACGCCACAGCCTGCGCAAACCGGAACGCGATGACGATGCGTTCGACAATGACGAGGAGCGGGAAACCGACGCCGAAGCCGCCGACCAGCTCTCGCTCTTTGCTGCGATCTCGGCGATTCCACTCGATGTCGAAGGCAAGCCCCTCGACACGTCACCGGTCACGATCGATGGCGAGCCGAACGAATACGACGCCGTCTCCTCTGAAGAACTGGACGAAGAGGAGATCCCCGGACTCGTTGGGGACTCGGAGACTGATCTCGGTCGCGGTGACGACTTTCAGCTCACACCGGGCTTCGAAGCGCCTGTGCCCACGCCCGAACCGGAGCCCGCGTCTGCCGCGATCTCGAGCCCGCGCAGCCGAAGGCGCAGACTCCGCGAGCAGAACAGCGCCTGCGTGCGAAGCCTCGTGCACCGCACGCGACTCGGCCATGCGGAAGTGAACGCCGAACTGAACCGTCGCGCAGGGATCGTTCGCATCACGCAGGCCACGGCGGAGCAGCTGGCGCGGCGGCTCGACCTCGCCGAGAAGTGGCTGCGACGGCCGTAACAGAGGCGGCGAGGGCACTTGCAGTCTGAACCTGGCAGCGACTGGCGGACCGCCGCTTGCCGATCCGGCCGCGGTCGAGAAACTGCTGAGTTACGCTTCCGACTCGCAGGGACGGACAGGTCTAGGCTCCAGCTCCAGACAGAAGGCGAGGTGAGAATGGCGGCGAAGATCCCGCGCTGCTCGGCAAATGATTCCCAGCGCGATATGTGCGAGGCATTCGCCGAGAGTGGCTGCCTGGTCGTGACGGACCTCGCCGATGTGGCGACGCGCGAAGCGGTCGCCCGCGATCTGGCGCCTCACATGGAGGAAGCGGAATTCAAGACGGTTGAAGATTCCGAGGACTTCTACCCGGGCCGCACACGGCGCGTGACGGCACTCGTCGCTCGCTCGCAAGTTGCGGGTGGGCTGATTCTGCATCCCACCGTACGTGGCCTCTGCGAGGATCACCTGGGCCGGAAAAAGAACGCCTACCAGCTGCACGTGACGGCGGCCTTGAAGGTGGGGCCGGGTGCTCGCGCTCAAATTCTTCACCGCGAAGAAGACGCGTTCACCTTCTTCGAAGTCCCGCGCCCGAACCTCATTCTCGCTACCATGTGGGCGATCAGCGACTTCCGCGCCGACAACGGTGCAACCCTCATCGTTCCGGGAAGTCACCGCTGGAAAGCCGATCGTGTGGCCGAACCCGACGAGGTGGTGTCGGCCGAGATGCCGGCTGGTTCGATCTTGTTCTGGGCCGGCGGGACCCTCCATGGTGCCGGCGAGAACCGTTCCAACGACTGGCGCTACGGTGTGATTCTCACCTACTCGCTCGCCTGGCTTCGCCAGGAGGAGAACCAGTACCTGGACGTTCCGCGACACATCGCCGAGAAGTTATCGCCAGAGATGCGCTCGATGATCGGCTACGAGATGCACGACGCTCTCGGGCTTTTCGATCCGAGGGTCTGCTGATCCGGATTGACGCACTGGCTCGCACTCACGCCCCGGGACGCTCCGGCAACTCCTTGATGTAGACGTCCTGCTTCGTGTAGGGGATTTCGATGCCCTCGCGACCGAGAGTCTTGTAGATCTCCATCAGGAGTTCGTGCGCGATGAGGCCGCGATACTCGGGATGGTCGACCCAGACGAGAAGCTCGAAATCGAGGCTCGACGCACCGAAGCCTCGCATCCGAACGCGGGGTTCGGGACTCGGGCAGGTACTCGGATGTTCGACGCCGACGCGCTTGATGATTTCGCAGACGCGATCGACGTCTGATCCGTAGGCGACGCCGAAGCTGATCCGGTTTCGGATGCGGACGGACGGCCCACCACTTTCGTTCACGATCTTCGCATTGGCGATGACCCCATTCGGAATCGTGATCTCGACATCATCCCGGGTGAGCAGGCGAGTGCTGCGCAGGCCGATTGCCGAGACCTGTCCCCGCTCTCCGGTATCGAGATTGATGTAGTCGCCGATCTTGTAGGGCGCGTCTGCGACAATGAAGAAGCCCGAGAACAGATTCGCCAACGTATCCTTGGCGGCAAAGCCGACGGCGATACCGACGATGCCGGCCGAGGCCAGCCAGCCGACGGGATTCACTCCCCAGATGATGAGCAGCACGTAGCTCCCGATGAGAATCGTGAGCAGCTTGATCGTGAGATCGAAGAGTGGGATCGTGCGCGCCTCGACCAGCTGGAAGCGTCGCTCGCTCTCGAGTGCCGCGAGCAGATCCCCGGATATGTTCAGGATTGCCCGCATCCAGCTGGCGACGACGATCGAGATCAACAGGGAAACGATGACGTTGGTGCCGAAGGGAAGCTGTGCCGCCCCGACCGCCAACGCGAGTCCGGGATAGAACACCGATGCGAATGCGGGACTGCGAACGGAATGAAGAATGCGGTCATCGAGATCCGAAGACGTCCAACCGGCTAGCTTGCCGATGCTCCTGACGATCACGATTCGCAGGGAGAAGGCGAGCAGAAAGAAGGCGGCGGCGATGATCATCGCGCCCAGGATCGGAATATGGGAGACGAGGTCCCAGAAGGGCAGGAGGGATTCGGGCATCCAGTCGCTGACGGTCGGAAGACTATCGGCGAGAGGTTGGGCCGCGATCTCCCTTGCGGCTTCCGTCGGGGTGGACTCTGTGTCGGGCATGAATGCGGCCGCCTATGGCTGGAGTGCGAGTTGTGCGCGAGATCGACGACTCGAAACGGATCCGAAGCCCGCCCGATCAGATTAGCGACACGCAGTACATGTGACACGAACAATCGATCCTACGGATCTGTTCCGGAGCGGGACTGCGCTGCAGTGCTCGTACCTGCGTCACGCCGAGGGCCTGGTTCTCGTGCGCCCGGGAGGCCTATCGCGAACGCCGGAGGATGACAGCAGCGATCCCGGGGCGCGCGATCCGCCGTTTCGCGAAGTGGGCGGTTTAACTAGAAAGTTCCTGGACCCTTCGATGCCGCGGACTTCATTAGGCCGCCTATGAGTCGGTTGATGATGGATTGAGGGACGAGCCGCTTGATCAGGTTGAGCGCTTTCGCGCGATCCATCGGGACTCGGAGCGGCTTTTTCTTGCTCGTGATGACCTTGTAGATCTTCTCGGCGACCATCTCTGGAGTCAGCTTGCTTGCCTCGGTGTCGGCGGCCATCTGGGCGGCGACGTTGTGGCTAAACGAATCCGGAGCTGCGCCGTCGACGATTCGTAGATGCGACCCGACGGCGGGCCTGTCGATTCGCATGGCGACCGGCTGCATGATGACGACATCGACTCCGTGGGGCTTCACTTCGTGGTAGAGCGCTTCCGTCAAAGCCTCGAGAGCGAATTTGGAAGACGTATAGGCACCCATATATGGGACGGCCAGGACGCCACCCAGGGAACTCATGTTGACGATCGTGCCGCTGCCCTGCTCGAGCATGCTGGGAAGCACCTGCCTGGCGACGCGGAGTGCGCCGAAGACATTGATGTCATACAGCGATCGCACTTCGTCAAGGCTCGCTTCTTGGGTATTCCCGATGAACATTTCATTCGCGCAGTTGATGACGACGTCGATTCGTCCTTCTCTCTCGAGCACTGTGTCGATGCACGCCTGGATGGAGCCTTCGTTCGTGATTTCCATTTGGAGCAACGGGAAGGAGCTCTCCTCCTGTTTTCCTTCAGGAGTTCGAGTGGTTCCGTATACGGTCAGACCTTGATTGCGCAGGGTTCGTCCCAGCACCGCGCCGAGCCCACCCGAGGCACCTGAAATCAGCACGATCATGATCGCCCTCCCTGATGAAGATGAGTTCTATTCCAAGCGGCGCTCAGCTGACGCGCGAGCGCGATGACCAGCTGATCAACATTTGGGTTTTCTTCGCCCCCTTTTTGTGAATGTGACTGGGGAGATGACAGACGAAGTCATGGCTCGCGACAAGACTAGCGAAGCAGACGCCGTCGCCGAAGTAGCTATTCTCTCGTACCCAATGGGCGATGACGTAGCTTGGGCGTCCTCGGCCGAACTCGATCACGTCGCCATGCGACCTTCTCTAGAGAGTACGATGACCGATTATCAGCGCGGCGGCAGCTTGGGACCGGATCCGATCGCAATTCACGAGATCAAGCGATTCGTGGCTCTGGGTGATAGCCAGACGGAGGGCCTGCACGACTACCACAGCGATGGCGTTCCACGAGGATGGGCCGACCGTCTTGCCGAAGGACTCGCGACCAGGAATCCAGAGCTGCTCTACGCGAATCTGGCCGTGCGCGGGAGACGTGTCGCGGAGATTCGAAGGGATCAGCTCGGTCCGGCACTGGAACTCGAGCCTGATCTCGCGACAGTGGTCGGGGGAGTCAATGATCTGACCCGCCCCCGAGCAGACATCGATGCAGTCGCCTTCGAGCTCGAAGAAATGTACTTGGCCTTGAGGGCGACAGGATGCGAAGTCGTCGCCTGTACGTTTCCGCTTCCATCGCTAGGGCTCACGCGACGCATCGTCCCCAGGCTGATCGGACTCAACGCTGCGATCCGTGAGGCCGCTCAACGTCACGGAGTCATTCTCGCCGAAATGGAGGATGTAGAGACTGCCGCTGATCCACGAGTTTGGAGTTCGGACAGAATTCACTTGAATCCTGACGGGCACCGGTATCTCGCAAACGCGTTCGAGAGGCTGCTGGAGAGCGGCGAGCGATGGGACGTGCGGCTGCCGCCGGCGCGACGGCCTTCTGTGCTCGGGCACTTATGGGGCGAGACGACCTGGATCGTTCGCTACTTGCTTCCGAAGATCGTCCGAACCGTTCAGGGTCGCTCGTCCGGCGACGGACGCATTGCCAAGCGGCCGAATTTGATGCCACTCGAGTGACGAGCGTGGGTTTTGGGAATCGCGGCTCAGTGGTTCCACCATGGCCGATCGGAAAACGCGCGCAGGTCGATCTCGTGGGTCCAGGCTGAGCGATGCTGCTGCGACAGGTAGAAGTAGGTGTTCGCGACCTCGGCAGGCAGGAGCAGTCCGTCGTTCTCGAGGCCGCGAGCCTCCCGCAGCTGCTGGAACTGCTCTGGGCCCAGCATCTTTCCCAGCGTATCCGGGGCGTCGACCGCGCCGTCGATCAGGATGTGGGCGACGTGAATGCCCTTGGGAGCGAACTCGGCATTCAGGGTCTGACAGAGCATGCGTCGTCCGCCCATGGCCGCGGCATGAGAGTGCTGGCCCTTGTTTCCGCGCACGGCCGCGGTTGCGGACGTCACCAGGATCGTCCCCTTGCCCCGTTTCTCCATCAGGGGGCAGACGGCCGAGGCGAGGCGAAAGAGCCCGAAGGTTGCGAGCCGCCAGCCCAACTCGAAAGCCTTGTAGCTGGTGTCCGCGAGTGCCCGGTCGCCGATCTGGGCGCCGAGGTTGAAGACGACGACTTCGATCGGGCCGATTTCCGCTTCCACCGCGGCCACGCGCTCCTCGATTTCGTCGGGCTCGGTCGCGTTCAATAGGAAGCCGGACGCCGATCCACCTTCGCCCTCGATGCTCGCCACCAGCTTGCGGAGGCCTTCATCGTCACTGCGTCGACACAGGACGGCGTGATAGCCCTCGCTCGCAAATCGCTTTCCGACGTTGCCGCCGATGCCGGCGCCGGCGCCGATGACTAGGCAGACGGGTTTCATGTCTCGGTTCTCCTTGATGATCGGGGCGTACGTCGTGGCTTGCCCCTGCGCTGCTAGGCCTTCTGCTTCTCGATCTCTTCTTCGATCTCTCGCAGGCGGTCCTTCCCGAAGAAGAGCTCGTCGCCCACGAAGAAGCTGGGTGAGCCGAACACGCCGCGTGTGACCGCGTCATCCGTGTTCGCGATGAGCTGTGCCTTCACGCTCGGGTCCTGCATTCCGGAGATGAGCGCATCTGCGGGAAGCTCGGATTCCTCGAAAGCCGCCCGAATCACGTCGGGGTCGTCCATCTTCTTGGGCTGGGCCCACATGTGGCGATAGACCTCGCCTACGTAGCGGTCGAAGCAATCCAGCCTCTGCGCTGCGATCGCGCCGCGCATGACCTTGAGCGTATTGACGGGAAAGAACGGGTTCCGCGCAAAGTCCGTGATGCCGTAGCGGACCAGGAAGCGCTGAATTTCCAGGGCCTGGTACTCGCCCTTGTTCTTGATGCCTTGCAGTGAGACCGCGGGCGAGACGTTGTTCGTGGCCTTGAAGACGCCGCCTAGCAGGATCGGGACGTATTCTACGCGCTCGCCCATTCGCTTCTCGAGATCGGGGATCACGAGATGGCACAGATAGGCGTTCGGGCTTCCGAAGTCGAAGTGGAACTCGATCGAGACGCTCATGCGAGGGGCTCCTGGTTGACGTGAGCAGGTCTAACGAGCAGTTTGCCGATGTTGCCGCCGCGGAACATGAACGCGAGCGCTTCGGGGTACTGTTCGATGCCTTCGAGAATCTGCTCGGACGCGATCAGTGAGCCGTCGGCCAACCA
>CBFDDD010000046.1:0-36330 GCA_965603475.1 uncultured Myxococcales bacterium | reverse complement strand
GTGGACGCTCCGGGTCTCATGCTCGGCCTGCGTGATGTACCGGATTCCGAGCTGAATCGGCAGCTCATGGAAGCACGGCTCGAACGAGCGATCGGCGTGATCTACCGACCGGAAACTGAGCTGGCGAGTCATTACTTCCAGGCAGTTCTGCCGAAGCAGTTCGACGAGTACATCTGGTTTGACCGCACCCGCGCGGTGACTCCCCTCGATGTACGTAAGCTCGAAGGGCTACCAGACACCTATCCCTTTGGTCTCTAACGGAGCTGATGATGGGAGATTCGGCTCGCGAGATCATGCAGGGTTTCGCCCTTCGTACGGGTCTAGGGCAGACCGATCTTCCTTCGATTCGATATCTCTGGACCGACGCCTTTGCCGTCTGCAATTGGCTAGGGCTCTTCGTGGAAGAGGGCGATACAGAGGCGATGCAGCGCGCGCTCCAGCTGGTCGACGAAACACATCGCATTCTCGGACGCCATCGACCGGACGACGCGCGACGTGGTTGGATCAGCGGTCTCGATGAAGAAAGAGGCGCGATGCATCCGACCATCGGCGGCCTACGTATTGGCAAGAACTTACCGGAACGAACATCGGATCAACCTTCTGATGTGGCGCTCGAGTGGGATCGCGATGGCCAGTACTATCACTATCTGACCAAGTGGATGTACGCGCTCGGCTGTGTATCCCGGGTGACGGACGACCCCCGATACCGAGGCTGGGCCGTCGAGTTGGCACGGACGGCGCACACACGTTTTTCCGTTCGCGACGCGGCTGGCTCACCGGTGGGGCTCCACTGGAAAATGAGCATCGACCTCAGCCGACCTCTGGTGCCGTCCATGGGGCAGCACGATCCCCTGGATGGATTTCTCGTATACAACGGGTTGCAAGCCGGGTCCGATGGAGACATAGCATTCGATCTGGGTCGTGAAATTCATGACCTGTCCCAGATCTGCGTCGGGCGCGACTGGTTTACCGATGATGCACTCGGAATTGGTGGTCTACTGACTGACGCTTACGCGCTCGGACGGGGGATGGGCGACGGCAGCTTGAACGAGCCGGCCCTTCTAGGGAATCTTCTCGAATCCTCGCTGGCAGGGCTCGAACTCCTCGTCCGAAGGCGGATCTTCGAGGAATCCGCAGAGCGACGTCTACCCTTTCGAGAGCTGGGACTGGCGATCGGCCTGCATGCGGTGGATCGCCTCAAAGAGCGAATCGACCGGGATCCTCGCGTATTCACGAATGGGGATGAATTGCTCTCCGTCCTCGAACTGTTGATGCCATACGTTGGGCTGGCCAAGGCGCTCGAGCAGTTCTGGTTAGAGCCCAAAAACCGGCGTTCGTCCAATTGGATCGATCATCTCGAAATCAACGAAGTCATGCTCGCGACGAGTCTTGCGCCGCATGGCTATCTCGAGATCTAGAAGGGTGGCTCATAGTAGTTCGCCACGGATCACGGGTACGACCTCACCACCGACACGAATTTCGTATCCCATCGAGTCAGTCTATTTGGTCCTGAGAGTGTGTCAGACGTCCCGGTACATCTTCCCGCGTTGGCGAACGGGGTCCAGCAGGCCGAGGTCTCCGAGTTCGAGCTCATAGCCACCCGGGTACGGAGGGCCGGGCTTCAGCCCGATTGCGACGGCGACACGGGGGTTCTGGTAGTACGTGGTGTACGCATGGAAGACCAGGAGGTCGATGAATCCGGGGTGCGCCGCTGCGACCTCGCGCACGAGTGGCGCGCGCTCTTCGGCCGGTAGCGCGGCAAAGTCGACGGCGCCCCGCTCGCGTGCTTGTGCGTCCAGGGCGGCCAGTCCGCTGGCGACGAGGGGGGTCGCGTCCCCGAGTTTGGACTCGATGTCTTTGCCGACGCCAAGGCTTCCGGCTCCGGGCAGCGATTCGTCACGAGCTGGAATCAGCTCGTCGAGGAGCGCGGCGAATGTGCGATGGGGCAGAAGATCGTCCGTCATGTCTCACCTTCTCTTGGGAAATCTCATGAGAGAATGTTGCGGCGAATGGCTCAGTCGAGCAGGTGCTCGAGGTTCTTCTTCATGTAGTCGGCGACATAGAGTGCGATGGCCTGGAGGGTGTTGGTCGGGTTGACGCCGCCTGACGTGACAAACACACTGCCGTCGACGATGAAGAGATTCTTGACGTCGTGACTCCGCCCATGCGGATCGACGACCGAGGACGCGGGGTCCGTCCCCATTCTCGCGGTGCCCATGAGGTGCCAACCGGCCGGCGGAAGAGGTGCTTCGGCACTCGTCTCCGTTGCGCCAGCGGCCTCGAGGATCTCGGTTCCGCGTGCCACAGCGTGGTCGAGCATCTTGCGGCTGTTGTCACTCAACTGGTATTGGATCTTGGGAGCCGGGATGCCATCTGCGTCGACCAGATCGGGATCGAGAGTGACTCGATTGTCGGGCTCCGGAAGATCTTCACAGATGACGACCATGCCCGCCGTCCGATCCCAGATGTCTTCGTAGGCCGCGTGATGATTTGCGCCCCAGGGCAATCGATCCGATGACCTTCCCCATAGCGCCGTCGAGATCGGTCCCATGCCGCGCAGCATTTCAAAGGAATAACCACGTACGAAGCCGCGCGACGGATCGGTCTCGTAGAATTCCTGAGAGATGATCGAACAACCCGTGGGCCCCTTGTAGCCTTCGAGAGGCTCGTCGAAGACACCCCTGACCATCGCGTAGGGATGGAACATGAGATTGCGGCCCACGAGGCCACTCGAGTTGGCCAGGCCGTCGGGAAAGCGCTCCGATCGCGAATTCAGAAGCAGTCGTGGAGTGCCGACGCCGTTACAGGCGACGATCACGATCTCGGCAGGTTGATGGTGTTCGGTTCCGTGTTCGTCGATGTAGATTGCGCCGGTCGCCAGGCCGTTTTCGTCGACGGTGATTTCACGGACGCGGCAGTGGGTTCGGAGTTCGACGCCCTCGCGTATCGCGACGGGCCAGTAAGTGACATCGGTACTGCCTTTGGCGCTCTGCGCGCATCCGGTGATGCAGGGGCCGAGGTTGATGCAGGCCCCGCGACCCTCGTAGTCCCGCGTCACGATCGCGCTATCCGACGGCCACCAATGCCAGCCGAGTCGGTTGAATCCCTCGGCGAGCGTTTCTCCGAGCTTACCCAGCGGTACCGGGGGGAGCGGCAAGTCCTTGGGCGGGTAGGCGGGGTCGCCCGCCAGTCCTGCGACGCCCATCATGCGCGCATTCACGTCATACCAGGGCTCGAGTGTCTGATAGTCGATCGGCCAGTCGTCTGCGACGCCGTCCAGACTCTTCACCCGAAAATCGGAGGGGTGGAGCCGCGGAAAATGCGCGGCGTAGAGGATCGTGCTGCCCCCGACCGCATTGAAGTTCGAGACCTTGATCGGCGACTCGTCGTCGTTGATCGGATAGTCGTCGCGCCGACCACGACCATTTGGGCTGAGGCCGAATGCTCCGAACTGCTCCATCTCGCCGCCTCCGCGGGTCGTCGGGTAGTCGGAGGGATCCATCCAGCCGCCCTGTTCGAGGCAGACGATCCGCATTCGCGTTTCAGCGAGGCTCCAGGCGACTGCTGCGCCCGAGGCCCCCGCGCCGATGATCAGAACGTCGACCGGTTCTTCCGACACGGCAGGACTCCCCGGCCAGCACTCAGGCCGTTCGTTGAAGCGATCATGTCCGCTGGCGGAGCACGAAGCGGGTCGATGGATCCGCTTCCGGGACGATAGCTCTGGAGCATCGGCCCTGCAGTCCTCGTCGCCCGGATTTGGCGACCCCTTTTGCCCCGATCGCCGGAGCAACGACTACACTCTGAACGCTACGACTACGACCCGATCCAGAACCAAGGAGTCCCGCTTTGAAGATTGCCCAATACCCCGAACCCAGCCAGATCGAAGAACTCATGAGGGGCCCGGCAGACTCGCCGGTCGTGATGGTGAACCTGTTGTCGTTCAAGGAACGAGCGGATAGTGCCAACGAGGGGATGAGCGGTGCCGACTCGTACGGCCGTTATGCGGAAAAGATGCGCAAGTTCGTTGAATCGAAGGGAGGCCGATTCATCTGGAGTGGACGGGTCGATTCGATGGTCATCGGCGAAAGTGATGCCGATTTCAGCGTCATCGCTCTGGTCGAGTACCCGAACCGAAAAGCATTCGTCGAGATCGCGACGAGCGCTCATGTCAAGGAGATCGGCAAGGACCGCGCCGGCGGACTAGCCGGCCAATGGCTGATCGCGACGACCGAATCGAAACTCGGCTAGAACGCGAGCCAAATCAGTCCGAAGAGGATCGAGCGCGTAGTGCCCGATCTCCGCTATCGAGTCAGCGCATCGCCCTTCTTCCAGGGGGAGAGCTGCTTGGCGTAGACGCCGGGCCCCTTGCGGAAATGGGCGGCCTCATCGAGGGTTTCGACGAAGGGCATGTCGATTGGGTAGAGGGAATCCGCACGAGGTCGCGGTCCCGCCTTCGAGATGTGGCCCCAGAGCGGATGGCCGACCACTTCTTCGGCGATCGCCGCCGCCTCGATCAACTTGTCGAGTTTGTATCCGGTGGACACGCCCATCTCTTCGCAGAGATCGACGAAGTCTTCGGTGGGGACGTGGCCGGCGGCTCTCCCGTTGCCGCAGTAGGGGCAGCCTCCCATACCGCCGATCGAAGTGTCGAACTCGCGTACGCCGAGCTGCAGGGCTTCGTAGTAGCTGGCAATGGTCACGCCGCGGCTGTTGTGGAAATGACAATGGAAGTCTGTGATCTCGGGCCACTTGTCGCGAATGGCCAGGATCGTCTCGCGGACTTCGTGAGGCAGATTCCAGCCCATGGCCTCGAGTAGCGAACAACGTGTCACCTGAAAGCCGGCGTCATGCCAGCGATCGATCATGAGAGTGAGCAGTTCGAGCCGTTGCGCGAGACTGAAGGCGCCTTCGAAGTTCGAGCCGAAAGGGTTGCCCAGGACGACGGTTCCGGATTCGGCGCCGGCCATGCGAGCCCGAGAGATCGCGCCGTCCATGGCGGCGATCTGTTCCGCTTGAGTTCGGTTGTAGTTTCGACGAGCGAAGGAGTCGCACATTTCGACATGGGTGCCGAAGCGAAGGGTGCGAACATCGATCTTCGGGTACCACTTGTCGGCACGTTCGAAGCCCTTTTGGTTGAAGATCGCCGCGGTGTATTTCACGCCGGGTTTCGGTACGAACCGCTCCGCGATTTCATCGATACAGGCCATCTGCGGCGTCCACTTCGGATGAGCGAAGGAACCGATCGAGATGACCTTCGCGCCCGTTTCGCCGAGCGCATCGAGCAGTCGAAGTTTTTCGGACACGGGGATGTCCGCGCTTTCGATCTGCAATCCTTCGCGCATGGTGTCGTCCGTGATGACAACGGATTCCGGCAATGAGCTCATGAGAGCGGCTCCCTTCTATCTGGCTATCTGGCTGACATGATGTGACTGACATGACGATCGCGAAAGCAATGACGGGTTCAGCTGGAACCGTCCCGGATGCCGGCCGTGGCATCGTGACCGTAGATGTGGTCACCCACACGTCGCATCCATGCCTGCTCTTCCGCGTCCATCGGGCCCAGCTCGAGCGCTTCCAGCGCCTGGCGCATTTGTTCCGCGTTGTCCGGACCCGCAAGGCAAAGGTCGACGTGCGGATTGGAAATGGCGAAGCGGTAGCAGTCGGTTCCGCTCGGCGTTCGCTCGCCACGGGGTGTCTTCGTGGAGTCGCAGAGCTGGCCCCAACTCGTCGTCGTGTAGCTGACGACACCGGGGCGCTCGCTTTCCGATACACCTTCGAGACTCGGAAATACATCTTTCTCCGCACCCCGGTGGACCGCGTTGTAGCGCACGTGCCAGATCGAGTAGGTCTCGTCATCGAGCAGGGTCGGGAAGAGTGTGCGGCGGTGGCTGGAAATCGCGATCGAACGGATCCGTCCCTCGTGCTTCAACTTCAATGCCGCATCGACGACACTGCGTGGCGGCAATGAATTGTGCCAGCCGAGGAGCAGCACGTCGCCGTGGTCGATTCCAAGCTTGCGGATGGCTGTTTGGATGGACCGCTCGAGCTGCCATCCCCATCGGGAGTAGCTCTGGAGGACGATGCTGATCTCGTCACGCTTCTGGCGCGCGATTTCACGGATCGCCTCGGCCATCATCTGTCGACGGATGCTGCCCCAATAGAAGTAGTTTACGCCACGTTCGAACGCTTCGAGATATGCGGCCGCGGGGGCCTTGAAGGACGACCCGAGCCCGAGCTTCGAGACTCGCAGGCCGCTGCGACCCAGGGTGGTGCGCGTTGAAGAGTCTGTCATGGCGAGCCTCCTGTCTGAGTGTCGTATAGTCTAGCCGAGCCATGGATCGACACGACCAGACCCGCGAATCCTCGCGGAGATCCGTTGTGATCGCCGACTTTGTTTAAGCAGCCCCCAGCAAGGAGAAATCCGTGTACGAACATATCCTCTACGACGTCGAAGAACCGATGGCGACGATCCGCTTCAACCGCCCAGCCCAGCTGAATGCCTTCACGAATCGGATGGGGGACGAACTGAAACATGCCCTCGCAGAAGCCGAGCGTGACGAGCGCGTCGTCGCGATCGTGTTGACGGGCGAGGGGCGCGGATTCTGCGCTGGCGCAGACCTGAAGGGCTTGCAGGGAATGGGCGAGGGAGATGCCTCCGCGATGGGTCAAGGATCCGCCGAGTTGGCCAAGGCCGCCCAGCCGGGCGATCCGAGCATGCAAGGCTTCCAAGGGCCGTATGCCTATATGATGGCTGTCCGTAAGCCGATCATCGCGGCAATCAATGGCCCGTCGGCGGGTCTGGGTTTCGCGATTTCGCTCTTTGCCGACATGCGCTTCGCCTCGGACAGGGCGGTCTTCACGACCGCATTCTCTCAACGCGGGCTGATTGCGGAGTGGGGGATTGGCTGGAACCTGCCGCGGCTGGTCGGTCCGGCCCATGCATTGGACCTGCTGCTATCCGCTCGCAAGATCGATGCGGCCGAGGCCGGTCGAATCGGGCTCGTGAATCAGGTCCTCCCCCACGATGAGCTGATTCCCTTCGTGAAGAACTACGTTCAGCATCTCGCGGACATGGTCTCGCCGGCGTCGATGGCGGTCATCAAGCGCCAGGTCTGGGAGAATCTGGAAACGGATCTCGACCCGGCTCTGCGCGAATCGATCGACCTGATGAGGCAGAGCTTCGACCGGCCGGACTTCAAGGAAGGCGTTCAGTCCTTTCTCGAGAAGCGGCCCCCGAAATTTGCGCGCATCAAGGCCTGACGCATCAAGGCCTGAAAGGTGGATCAGTCGTCCGGGATGCGTACGGACAGGTGGTGAACGACATCATGGATGGGAACGGCGAACCCCAGTCCTTCAATTCCCACGCCCATGATCTTCCGGACCGTGATACCAGCGATCGTTCCGTCAGACGCGAATAGAGGGCCGCCGCTGCTACCGGGATTCAGGCTTGCATCCGTCTGGATGAAGCGCTTGCCTTGCCGTTCGGGGTAGCCGCTGACGACTCCCCGAGTCACAGTGGGACTCCGTTTCTCACCGAGTGCGAGATTGACCGCGAAGACGTCACTGCCGAGCTCGAGATCATGCGCGGCGCTCCGAATCCGCGAGCATGGGTAATCGCGTCCGACAATACGAAGGAGTGCGACGTCGAACTCTGAGTCTGATTCCTGGAGCGTGGCGGGCACCTGGGCTCCGTTCGGGAACCGAACCCATATCTCCGTGGCATCTCCAATGACGTGCGCAGCAGTCACGATCCATCCATCGGGTGAGACGATCACGCCTGTTCCCCTGCTCCTGCCCACCTGGATTTCGATTACGGCGTCGAGAATCCTCGATAGGTCTCGGGGTAGTGAAACTGGGTCGCCTCCTGGACACGCTGTCAGCTCGACTTGATCGATCGAAGACGCAGCCATCTCTACTTGAATTGGGCCCTTCGAAACCAGTCTGACGAACTCCGGATCCGCGGTGGCTTTCAGGGTCGCATTCACAACAGCGCTGATGATCGGATTGGGCTTCATTCCCTCATCTTCGCCGTGTCCAGAGAATGTGCGTCTGTAAACCGTCTTGTTGGCGACCGCATCGTGGAGGTGAACCTCGACTTCGACATCGGCCGTTCCGACGCCTTCAACGCGGCGCCGGCGGCGCCGACTGTATTCGTATTCGAAGTCGATTGCTGCGGTATGAAGGATCGCGGCCATTGCGAATCGGATCTTGACTTCGTCGGTCGGATCGAAGAGGGCATCGGCGGAATCGCGCATGTTGTACCCGAGATCTCTCATGGCGTCTGTGATGGAGACATTGAAGTCGAGCGCCTTGGTGCGAGCGACGGTCCAGCGCATCTCGTCGACTACGTCACCCCGGACCCGAACCTCTCCAAGGATCGTTCCAGTCGGAATTCGATACGAGACGTTCTTGAAAATCAGTGGATGGGATCCCAGGTCCCCCAGGAGAAGCGGTTGCGGTTCGGGCTCGGGCTCGATGGGTGCAGGCGCATTTTGTTGACATGCTGGGATTAGAGCGAAAATCGAGAGAGATAAAACCAGGCCAAGTCGAAATCTCAAGATACCCCTCCGATCCGAAGATCCTGCTGAAGCCGCCCGCATAGTATGCCACAGAGAAGAAGTCAGGGTTGGTCAGATGAGAACGATGTCGAGACGCTACGCTTGCCTAGCAGATTGAGCTTGAATTTCCGAATCGTCTCGGGTTCGATGCGAGCGCCGTTCTGGTCTTCGAAATAGAGTGCGTCTTTCGGACACTGGACTACGCAGGCCCCGCAGCGGATACATCGATCGTCATGGGCGAGTTCGACCTTGCGAATCTCTTCTCGTTTCTCGAAGCAGGCTTCCGGGCAGACTTCCCAACACCGGAACACACCCTCGCAGCGGTCCGCGTCGAGGCTGATGGTCCACTGGCGCTCTTCGAAATGGCTGCCGCCTTCGAGGGGCGTACTGCCGGAGTAGTCGAAGGTGAGTAGCGCCGTGAGCAGGGCTGGGGAGAAGGCAGCGGCGACGAGAGCAGGGAGGGTGGCTCCAATGATCGCCGTCAGTCCGACAGCGATCCCGGCACTGACGAGACAAAGGATCAGGCGTGCCTTGGAACCAGACCAGGATTCGAGACGATCGTAGAGTGTGAAAACAGCGATCGACATTCCGGCGATCAGCGCCACGAGCGGAAGCGCCCAGGAGGCCTTCAACAACAGCATCCCGCCGCCCAACACGATTGCGGTGGGTACTGCCCAGGCGGTCGCCATCTCCAGGCGGTCGCGTAGAGGGAAACGTACCCGGCGCATGCTGTCGGTCTTCTCGCCGGTCTCGAAGTAGTCGGGAATGTCGGCCATGTCGACGGGGCCGAAGCGGACGCGCCAATGGCTGCGTCGGAAGACATCGAGGGCGAGCACGCCCGTGGCGGCCAATTGAGGGAGGATCACCCGGCGGTGATCTACGCGCTCCGCGATTCCAGAGGTCTTGAGCGCCGTCACGACCTGGTGGGAGCTGAGATGTCCTCCGGAAGAAGCGCACCATACGTTGATGCCCGCTGACGGAGCCACCACTAGCCAGACGTTCTGAAGTCGGAGAAGCGGCGGTAAAGCGCGATCACGGACCGTATAGCCGAACTCGCTTGGCTTCGACTTCCTGCCGTCACCAACGCCAGTGTCGAAATGAAGATAGGGGCCGCCAGCCCCGTCAGCCAGGAACGCTTCACGCGCTCGACGGGCGGTACGTCCTACGGAATCGAAATGTCATGTACTCAAGCGGGTCCGATACGCATGGGTCCCCGCACGGAAATCGAGGGCCTCTTTCTGTGCGGTGCGAGTACGCCGAGTGGCCCGGGAATCGTGGGCGTCATGAGCAGTGGTATCCAGATTGCCGGCGAAGTACTCGAAACCGACCTCATGCGTCCGATCCTCAGTGGAAGCACCTTCGGAGATCGTGACAAACTCCGCGAACTCGTCGACGATTGGGATGCCTGGCGCGAGAGCCACGAATGAATCGGGCACCGACGCCCTTGTCGATATATCGGTCGAATTCTCAACCAGGCACTTCATCGTCTGGAGTGAAGCGTACTCAGAGGTTCAGGTGACGGCCGTTCGCGTTCCTTGTTTTCCTAGGCGACTCGGACGCCATTCGCGCATGAGAGCGTGTACGCTCATGACAGTATGAAGCATTTCGCAAACGTTTCTCTTCGGCTGTTGTGCCTTCTGTCGGTCTCGCTGTGGCTTCCAACGGTGACATTCGCCGCGGGTGCGATGGACGAGTTCATGGATCCCACGGATGGGCAGTTCGACGTCAGCAACTTCCTGCTCGAGAAACGTGGCTTCCTACTGAACCCGTTTATCATCACGGAGCCCTCAATCGGCTATGGGGGTGGCGCCACGCTTCTCTTCTTTCATGAAAGTGCCGAGGACAAGAAGAAGAGGGAGAAGGGGGACGTCCTGGGCCTGCCGCCAAGCGTCTCCTTCGTGCTCGGCGGAGGGACCGAGACCGATTCGTGGCTCGCTGGTGGAGGGCATTTCGGCAGCTACCTCAAGGATCGCATCCGCTACCAGGGCGGTGCGGGCTACGGCGAGTTCAATATCGACTTCTACGTCGGCGACCGCGACATCGACTACACGCTCAAGGGAGTCTTCGTTTCCAATCAGCTGGTGGCTCGTCTCGCCGACTCGAATTTCTTTCTGGGTGGCAGGCACCAGTTCACGCGCCTCGACTCCGAGGTCGACTTCGGAATCCCGCTGCCGTCCTTCATCCCCAACAGCATCATTTTCTACTCGAGCGGGGTGGGGCCTGTTCTTCGATTCGACAACCGGGACAATATCTTCACCCCGGATACCGGGTTCGAGATCGAGATTGCGCCTCTCTTCTACACCGAGGAACTCGGCAGCGACGCGGACTATCAGGTCCTGCAGACGACGTCGCGTGGCTACGCGCAGGTCCATGAGAAGGTCGTGCTGGCGCTGCGGGTGGACTCGGAATGGAGCTTCGGCGACACCCCCTTCTTTGCTCTGCCGGCCGTTCGAGCGCGGGGTGTACCGGCAACTCGTTATCAGAACGAGTATTCCGTCTCTTCGGAATTTCAGGGGCGCTGGAACGTCTGGAAGCGTTGGAGTCTGATCGGCTTTGCCGGGCTCGGCTGGTCCGGCGGAGACATCGATGCCCTCGACGGCAGCAAGTTCGTCCCCTCCGGTGGTGGCGGCTTCCGCTATCTCATCGCGCGGCTCCTGAAATTGCAAATGGGAATGGACTTCGCCGGCAGCGAGGGAGAGTTCGCCTTCTATTTCCAGATTGGAACGGGCTGGTAGGGGCCCCTCTCCGGTCATCTACCGCTCGCTGGTCGTCGTGATTGATCTGCGGTCGAAGGGTCTGGTGTGAGACATTTTGTCAGTTGGCACCGCTGAATTGAGGTAAGTTCCCCGTCTCGAGACGTCTCGCGTCCCTCCAAACTGTCGGTATGTATCGTGCATCTGGCTTTGAATAGCGTTTGACAGAGGATCTGAGTCGATTCGAAAGATGGGGCCGATTGACAACCCGGGTGCCGCGCCACCATTCGGGGAATGACGCGGTTCAGGAGGCGATTGGCGCGACGTGACGATCGAGAAACCAAACTGTTCGGGAAAGACCCACAGCGACGTCTCTGCGAGCGCAGCTTCGCGTTGGGCCGGCGCGTTGCTCTCGATCGCCCTGGGCGTGTGGCTGTGGGGGCCGGGCCTACGGCTGGCCGATGCGTCTTCTGAAGGATCCAACCGGTCCGCGCCGACGCCAATTCGTGCCGCGCTCTTGATGTCCAATGACCTCTCGCCCTCGCTGCGTGCTGCCCTGGAGCGGGAGGGTGACGCCGGGCGCGGCCAGGACGCCTACACCACGTGCGCGGTCTGTCACATGAGCGGTGGTGGTGGCCACTCGGACGGGACTTTTCCACAACTCGCCGGCCAGCATGCCAGCGTCATCATCAAGCAGCTGATCGACATCCGCGAAGGACGCCGTGCGAATCCCCTGATGCTTCCCTTTGCCAACCGCCTGAGCGGCTCACAAGAAGTCGCCGATGTTGCGCTCTACCTGAGTTCGCTTCCCGAATCGGCGGACAACGGCAAGGGGACGGGGCAGAATCTGCTTCTGGGCGCCGAGCTCTACGGCCGGGATTGTGCTTCCTGCCACGGTGCGAGAGGGGAGGGTGACGCTGCGCGCTTCATCCCTGTCCTGGCGGGCCAGCACTACGGTTACATGCTGCGACAGATTCGCAACATCGGTGCGGGTCGAAGAGGGAATGCACACCCGGTCATGGTCTCCCTGGCCGCGGGTTATTCGGATGCCGAGCTCATGGCATTAGTCGACTACGCGTCTCGCATTCGTGATGCGAATCGAGAAGAGTGAAGGGGCGTCGAGCATGGATAGGAGGCGAACCAAGGTCATGATCGCGCACATCGTCCGCGTGCTTGCGGGAAGTGCGTTGTCGCTTGCGCTGATCGCCTGCGACTCGGAACTGCAGAGTTTCGCGCCTCCGGCTACGGAAAGTTCGAACCTGATCCCGATCGCCGAAGTGGAAACTGCGCTCATTCGCCGAGGTTCAATCGTCCAGAGAATCTCCGCACCCGGCAGTATCCTTGCACGGCGCGAGGCTCAGGTCGGGGCGGAGGTTCGCGGACTTCTGACCGAGATCTTTGTTGACGAGGGTGACCGCGTCGAGCAGGGAGCCCCGCTCTTCCAGATCGATCCGGAACTCTATCGCCTGGCGCTCAGCCGATCCGAGGCCTCGCTCGATCGCGCACAGGCGGAACGCCGACAGCTCGAGCACGACCTCACGCGAGGCCGCGCGCTTCGCAAGAAGAAGGTGATGGCGGAGCAAGAAACCGATCGCATAGCCAGCGGGCTCGAGGTCGCGGAGGCAGTCGAGCGAGAAGTCAGCGAAGCGGTCTCGATGGCTCGCCGGGATGTCGATCGCACCACGGTGCGGGCGCCCTTTGCCGGTTCGATTACTCGCCGACTCGTCGACGAGGGCACCACCGCATTGGTTCAACCCCAGACAGTCGTGTTGGTCCTGCAGGAGACCCATGAGCTCGAGGCGATCGCGACGATCGCGGAGGTCCACTTCGCCGCGATCAAGGCGGGGGATATCGCGTTTCTGCATGTCGATGGTCTCGCTCTGCCGATTGCGACCCGGGTCGAGGCCGTGGGGGACTCGGTCGATCCTGTGACACGGACCTTCCGAGTTCGCATGCGAGTTCCGAACCCGGAGTACCGGCTCAAGGCGGGCCTATTTGCCCGAGTGGAGATCCTGCCCAAGGCCAAGAGTGAGGTTCTACTTGCGCCTCGTTCAGCGCTTCGCAGTCTGGAGGGGCGTACACATGTGCTCGTCCTGCGTGATGGGCTCGCGGTTCAGACTCCGATCGAGGTCGGCCTCATCTCGGAGGACGCAGTGGAGGTTCTCGTGGGCTTGCGCGGCGACGACGAGGTGATCGTCGGAAAGGCGGCTCGCAATCTGGGAGCTGGAATGCGCGCGCGATCCAGGCGAAGCGCCGCCCCTTCCGCTTCCGCTTCGATGGAGACCTCGGACGACGCGAGCCGCGATCCAGCCCCCGAGAACAACGGGTCATGAGGATTTCGGAAGTCTCGATCCGGCGGCCGGTATTCGCGGTGATGCTGATCGGGGGGATCGTCGCGCTCGGTCTGGTTTCGATTCCTCGGCTTGGGATCGACCTCTTTCCCCAGGTCGACCTCCCAGTCGTGAGCGTGCAGGCGGTGCTGAGCGGCGCCTCTCCTGAAACGATGGAGCGCGAGGTGGCGCAGGTCATCGAGGAGTCGATCAACGGCATCGAAGGTATCCGTAATCTGCGTAGCCGATCGAGTGACGGTCTGGCACTGATCTACGTCGAGTTCGAGCTGCACTACGACATACAGGAAAAAGCGCAGCAGGTGCGCGAGAAGGTGGCGGCGGTCGCAGGAGATCTGCCTCGCGACATCGAGCCGCCTGTCGTCGATCGGCTGGATCCGACGGCCACCCCCATCTTGACGCTGCTGCTCTCGGGTCCGCTCGACATTCGCGCGCTGAGTAGCTTGGCGGATGAACGCCTCAGGCCGCGTCTCGAAAGGATCGCCGGGGTCGGTAGTGTGAGTCTGATGGGCGATCGCTCGCGGGAGATTCGCATCTGGATCGATCCCCTGCGGCTCGCAGGGCATGGCCTCGCGGTGGGCGACGTGTTGGATGCGGTCGAACGCGAACACATCGAGCTTCCGGGCGGCCGCATCGAGACGACTCGTCGCGAATACACCGTCAAGACGAAGGGGAAATTTCGAGAAGCCTTCAACTTCGGGTCAATCGCGATTGCACAGCGAGATGGAGGCGTCATTCACCTTCGTGACATTGCGACGGTCGAGGACGGTCTCGCAGAAGAGCGCAGTCTGTCTCGCTTGAATGGCCAGCGCGGCGTGGCGCTGATCATTCGAAAGCAAGCCGGTGAGAATACAGTCGCGGTGGCGCGCGAGGTCAAGCGAGTGATCGAGGAGTTCCGGCCTGGACTCCCTCAGGGATTTGATCTCGTCATCTCCCAGGATTCTTCGGATTTCATCGTGAGTGCAATCAGGGATGTCGGACTGGCCATTTTCTGGGGCGCGCTGTTGGCCTCGGTGGTCGTGCTCTTCTTCCTGCGAAATGTCAGGTCGACGCTGATCGTCGCACTGACCATACCCTCTTCGATCGTCGGGACTTTCGTGTTCTTCTACATGTTCGACTTCACCTTGAACACGATGACGTTGATGGCGCTTTCTCTTTCGATCGGTGTCCTGATCGACGACTCGATCGTCGTGTTGGAAAATATCCATCGCCACAAAGAGTTAGGCGCGGCAGCCGCAGACGCGGCTCGCAGTGGCAGCGACCAGATCGGAATGGCCGTCATCGCGACCACCCTGGCGAACTGCGCAGTCTTCGTGCCGATCGCCTTTCTCTCGGGCATCGTGGGGCAATTCTTCAGGGAGTTCGGTCTGGTGGCGGCATGTGCCGTGGCGACTTCGACGCTGGTCGCCCTGACGATTACGCCGATGCTGTGCTCGCGCTTCATGCGCAGCAATCGCGAAGAGGGCTGGATGTATCGCAACCTCGAGGCGGGCTACCGATCGCTCGAACGGGGTTATCAAAGGATTCTGGCCTGGGGACTTCGACATCGACCCAGCGTGCTGATGCTCGCGGCCGCGGCGAGTGGTGCTGGCCTCTTGATCGCTTCTGCGGTGCCGGTCGATTTCATGATTCCCGAGGATCGAAGCGAGTTCAATGTCTGGCTCAAGATGCCACTCGGCTCGACCCTCGACCAGACCCAGGCCATCAGCCAGCGAGTCGAGGACGAGATTCTCGACTTGACTGAAGTCACGGCGGCGTTCGCGACGATCGGCTCCGATTTGACCGAGCGAGTCAACGAGTCGCTGATCTACGTCCAGCTCAGCGGCAAGAACGAACGGTCGCAGAGCCAGCAAGAGGTCATGTCCGGATTGCGTTTGCGCCTCATGGAACTCGACCTGCCGCTCGAGGAGCACTCGGTGGAAGAGCTGGGTGTCATGAGTACTCCGGGGTCGCGAGACGCCCAGATCACGTACTCGGTGCGTGGGCCCGACATTGGCAAGCTTCAATTCTACGCCGCGAGCCTGATGGAGCGGATGCGGCAGTCCGGGGGTTATGCGGAGATCTTTCTTTCCTACGAACTCGGCAAACCGGAGATCTCCCTCGAAATCAAACGCGAGCGGGCGGCGGATCTCGGCGTGTCGGCACGTCAGATTGCCCGCACGGTCTCGGCCCTTTTTGCCGGCGTGAAGGCGGCGACCTTCGAGGACCGCGGCGAGCGCTACGACGTGCGGTTGCAGTTGCGCCCCGAGTATCGAGATGAGATCAACGAACTGGGACTGGTCAGTGTCCGTGCGGCCAGCGGTGCGCTGGTTCCCCTCGACAACCTCGTGACCGCACGAATCGGAAGTGGGCCCGTCCAGATCGATCGCGAGGCGCGAACTCGGTCCATCACTCTCTATGGCAATCTCGCGAGCAAGACGGCGGGGGAGGCAGACCAGGAGATCATGCGCTTCGTCCGTGAACTCGGCATCGGCGGCGAATACGAGTTTGCGGCGGTCGGCCAATCGAAGCGCATGCGCGAGACGATCGAGGCGATCGTGTTCGCCTTCGGACTGGCGCTGGTGGCCATCTACATGATCCTGGCTGCGCAATTCAATTCATTCATCCATCCCTTCACCATCATGCTGTCCGCGCCGCTCTCGTTCGTCGGCGCCTTTGCGGCGCTCTGGATCAGCGGCGTATCGCTCGACATCATGGGCCAGATCGCCTTCCTGATGTTGATGGGAATTGTGATGAAGAACGGGATCCTGCTCGTCGATTACATCAATCAACTGCGCGCCGAGGGTCTGCCGCTCTACGAAGCCGTGTTGAAGGCCGGACCCACGCGTATGCGTCCAGTGTTGATGACCGCGGTGTCGACGATCTTTGGCATGCTACCCCTCGCCCTGGGGAGTGGTGACGGGTCGGAATGGCGTGCGCCGATGGGCATCGTCGCGATCGGTGGGCTGACGACGTCAACCCTGTTGACCCTGCTCGTCGTGCCGGTCGTCTATACCCTTCTCGATGAGGCACATACATTCGTTATGCGCTTCTTCGGCGGTGTTCGAGGCAAGCGCGTCACCGAGGAACTCGAGGCGGCCCGAATCGATTAGCGTTCTGCCGGTTCGGATACGTCTGCTTCCAGGGCTCACGGTGAGGTCGAAGCGTTTCGCGCAGGTGGAACACGCAGGCGCGATCCCCATCTGCTCGGTGAATGGGCCGATGTGACGAGGATCATTGAATCAGGTGAATTTTCGGCCATCATTTACGAGAACCGGTCGCCGTCTCGGCTATCCGGACGTAATCGGAGAATTCATGCAACGCGTCGCCCTTGCCGAGGCTCGAGTGCGGGCTTTGTCGAATCAGTTCGTCCGCGATGGCATGCTGATCGCTGCGCCGATACTCCTCCTGGCACTTGTCGCTGCGAATGCCGCGCATAGCCAGAGCTGCCCCCTCTCACCGCGCATTCCCTTTGCCGGTCACAATCTGCCGCTCGACACGCCTCCGGATATCCAGTCGATGGAATTGGTTCGGGTCTTTCCCAATCTGAGATTCGCTGCGCCCCTCGGACTGAGCGCGCCTCAGGACGCGAGCAACCGAGTCTTCGTCTGGGAGCGCGGCGGAGTCATCTTCGTTTTCGAGAATCGCAATGATGTCGAAAGCGCGACGATCTTCCTCGACATTCACACCGAGATCGTATCGGGAGGCGAGCAGGGTCTGCTCGGTCTGGCCTTCGATCCGGATTATGAGACGAATGGCCGATTCTACGTGAACTACACCACGACCAACTGCTCCCCGTCGAATTCCGACCCCACTTGCACAAAGATCGTCAGATATGAAGTGAGCGCAGCAGATCCGAATCAAGCCGATCCAAATAGCGCTTTCGAGCTCCTCGAATTTCCTCAATTCGCCGGCAACCATAACGGTGGAGCACTCGAGTTCGGGCCCGATGGCATGCTCTACATCGCAACGGGCGATGGCGGGGGCGGTGGCGACCCCGAGGACAACGGGCAGGACATCTCGACTCGGCTCGGGGCCCTGCTGCGAATCGACGTCCGCGAGGAGGCATCCTCGATCATCCCCGTCGACAATCCCTTCGTCGATACGCCCGGAGCGGATCCGACTGTCTATCACTACGGATTGCGCAACCCCTGGCGTGTGACCTTCGATCGCGCGACGGGTGATCTGTATATCGCCGACGTCGGACAGAACGCGAGAGAAGAGGTCGACCTGGTACCGGCCGGATCGGCCGGCGGGTTGAATTTTGGTTGGAACTACTGCGAAGGAACTCTCCCCTATCGCTCGGGAGCAAACTGCAGCGACATTGTCTCCGAGCTTCCCGTCATCGAATACGCCCACGACTCGTCTGGCGGCTTCGTCATCATAGGTGGCTACGTGTACCGGGATGACGAGCTTCCCGAGCTGCAGGGCGCCTACATCTACCACGACGCCGCCTCGCTCCGGATCTGGGCATGGGACAGGGTCCCTGCGCAGGATCCTACTTCGCCCGGCAATCCCGGCGTCGTGATCGCCAGCGGTACGAGGCTGAACAGCTTTGGCGAGGATCGAAATGGAGGGTTCTATGCCCTGGGTGCGAGTCCGGGCGATGTCTACAAATTGCAGAGCGCTGGCGGAGGAGGCTCCGGTGGGTCGGGGTTCCCGGCTCTACTGTCGGAGACGGGTCTCTTCAGTGATGTCGGTTCTCTGACCCCGATGCCGGGCGTCGTCGAATACGACGTGGCCTCGCCTCTCTGGTCCGATGGCGCAGAGAAGCTCCGCTGGATCGCGCTCCCAGGCGACTCGAAGATCACATTTCAAGCAGAGGAGGCCTGGTCGTTTCCGATTGGAACCGCTCTCATCAAACACTTCGAGCTGCCCCTTGTGGGAGGAGGCGTGCGGCGGCTGGAGACCCGGGTCTTGCTGAGACAAGAGGAGCGTTGGGTCGGCGTCACCTATCGTTGGAATGCGTCCGAGACCGACGCCGACCTGCTAGCGGATGGTCTCGAGGAAGAGATCGATCTCGGCGGCGGGCAGATGCAGACCTGGGCCTATCCGTCATCCGCGGAATGTCTCTCTTGCCATACGCAGGCAGCGGGCCGGGTTCTGGGGTTTCGAACTCGTCAGCTCGGCGAGAACTTCGACTATCCCGGCGGCAGCGAGATCCAACTCGAAGCACTCAACTGCGCCGAGTACTTCGACATCGATATTCGTGATCCGGCTCGTTATGCGCGAGCCGTTGCGATCGACGATCTCACGGCAGACCGTACCTCGAGGGTTCAATCCTACCACGCAACCAATTGCGAAATGTGTCATCAGCCTACGGGCCCGGCGCCGGGCGGACTCGATTTCCGTTTCACCTCCGCCGTTTCGGAGTGGAACGTCCTCGACGTCGATCCCACCCAAGGTGATCTGGGTTTGCTGGCTCCCAAGCGCATCGCGATCGGGGACAAAGAGCAGAGCATCGCCTGGGTTCGCCAGCAATCACCGGACCCGAATGTCAAAATGGCTCGGGGCACGCTCACGACGGATGTTGTCGCCGTCGGGGTGATCGGTGATTGGATCGATTTCGATACGAGCTCGATCGATTCGGATAGCGATGGAACGTTGGACGGGAACGACAATTGTCCCGCGTTGTCGAATCCGGATCAGGCCGACGAAAACATGAATGGGCTTGGCGACGTGTGTGACCCGCTCAGTCTCCCACAGCTGTCCACCCTTTCGATGAACGGGCCGATGGGAATGCTCCGTGAGGGCGATCCCGTGGAGTTGTCTGCGACCATCGAGAATATCGGGGGCGGGGATACAACCGATTTCCCCGTGACCTTCTATCTGTCCGCGGATTCGAAATACGATCCGGGTATCGATTCGCCGGCCGGCTCGTGTTGGATCGAATCCCTGACGATCGGAACCTCGTCGGCCTGCAGCACGAATGGCGCGAGCGTGCCCGGCGGCCTGGTCGATCCCGCCGATTCCCCGGAATCCCTGTTCTGGCTGGCCTGCGCGAACCCGTCACGAATTCAACGGGAGGCCGACGGCTCGGCCGATTGCCTGGCGTCGGTGGACCCAGTGCTGATTCCGGAGCCAGGCGTTCGGCTCATGGCGCTGGCCGCCATGGCAACGCTGACGTTCGTGAAGGTTCTTCGTCGCAGACCTCGTCACGAAAGTCGCGGACATAGAACTCCGTCTTGAGCAAGGCCTTTGCACGGACTCTGACCGATCGCGGCGCGATGGCGTCCAAGGCAGAAGCCTTCGAGTTGCTCTCTTCGGTCGCGTCCGGGATCATCGTTGCGATCGTCGTCTGCGCGCGTGCGATGAAACACGCGTCGTCGACGAGTGGAGCAGGATCTCAGGAGTCATAGGTGATCGAGACATTTTCTGTTTCCGACGATCGGGCTGTCTTCGAAACAGAGGTCTGCATTCTGGGCGCCGGTGCGGCCGGCATCACCCTGGCTCGGAGGCTCGCGTCCTCGGGGCTCGACGTTTGTGTGCTCGAAAGTGGTGGGGCGGACTGGGAGAAGCCGATCCAGGATCTGGGGATCGGTGAGTCGATTGGCTTTCCCTACTACCCGCTCGATGAGAGCCGCCTGAGACTCTTCGGCGGAACGACAGCGGTCTGGGGGGGGCGCGTCGTCCAGCTGGACCCCATCGACTTCGAACGACGGCCCTGGATCGAGCATTCCGGATGGCCCTTCGGCAAGAAGGAATTGGCCCCCTACTACACGGAGGCGTTGCGTTCTGTCGAGGTCGAACCTGTCCTGGCTGATGAATCATTGTGGGATCGGCTCGGGCTTCGTCAGCCGGAGTTCGACCCGGACCTGCTCCGCACGAATTTCTTCCAGTTCGACGATCAGTTCGAGCGATTTACGCTGAGGCGTTGTGACGACCTGGTCGCATCCCAGAAGGTCAAGGTCCTGCTGCACGCGACGGTGCTCGATATTTGTGCCAATGCCGAGGGCACGGCGATCGATTCGGTTCGGATTGGAAATCTTCGCGGCGGTCGAGGCGTCGTTCGAGCGCGTGTGTTCGTCGTGGCGGCCGGTGGGCTCGAGACACCGCGACTTCTATTGAACTCTCGTGGCGTCCAGTCCCAGGGACTCGGCAATCAGGAGGATCTGGTCGGCCGATTCTTCATGGAACATCCTCATGCGCGTGCGGGTCGTGTGTTCCCAACGCAACTATGGCGACTGTTGAACCTGCTTCCTCGAACTCATCGCCAGGATGGCTTGCGTTATGCCGCACTCGGTCGCCTGTCCGAGACACTCCAGGAGCGCGAGGGCATTCTGAACAGCTCGTTCACGCTCTCTGTGCGCCGACATCAGGGCACCCGGATGCCTCCGGGCAAATGGCTCTTCAACGCGATCAAGTGGAAGGTGCCCCATGACCATCGAGGCCGGTCCGTTTGGTGGCTGCATCGGCGTGCGAAACGCGCATTCGCCGAACGTTTTGGTCTTGCGAGCCGCTGGCTACGGGCGACGAGCGGTCGCCAGGGACTCTACGTCGTGGCGCGCGCCGAACAGGCCCCGAATCCCGATAGTCGTGTTCTCCTGTCTGATGCCCGGGACGCCTTCGGGTTGCCACAGATCGCGCTCGACTGGCGTTTTCTCGATGTGGACAAGCGGTCGCTTCACGTTCTGATGGGCGCGCTCGACCAGGAGCTGCAACGACTTTCCCTCGGTCACGCCGAACCGAGTCCCTGGCTAGAAGAGGCAGAGACGCCCTGGGAAGTGGATCCACTGATCAGCAGCCATCCCGTCGGCGGCTACCACCACATCGGGACGACGCGAATGGCCGCGAGCCCGAAGAGTGGTGTCGTCGACGCGGATTGTCGCGTCCATGGTCTCGGGAATCTCTATGTCGCGGGAAGCTCCGTGTTTCCGACGAGCGGCTGGGCCAATCCGACGCTCACGATCCTGGCGTTGAGCCTTCGCCTGGGGGACCACCTCGTACGCTCGATCCCAGCGTCTCGGCCTTCCGGCTCCTGAACCAGACGGAGACAGCAACACTCTGGCCAGCAAAGGCGACCAGGGTCGAAGCGATCATGGCCACGCCAGATCCGATCAGACCGATGCGTGGAATCAGGCTGAAGAGGGCGATCAGGAAGACCGTCACACTGGCCGCGCGAACCAGCAACGCCACTCCGGCACGGCCGGTCGAGATCAAGGCTGGCTCGAGCGGGAAGGAGAGCAAACGAATCGAAGCCGCCAACGCCAACAACACCATCAAGCCGTAGGCCGCCTCGAGTTCGGGCCCGAAGACGAGACGAAGCAGCGGCCGGCCAAAGAGCACGAGCGGAATGACGATCACCGCTCCCGCACCCACCATGAGTGCCATCGATCGAAGCATCAGCTGTCGAATCGCCGGAAGGTCGTTTCTGACGGAAAGCCGTGCGAACTCCGGATAGATCGCGGGCTTCATCAGCTTTGCGAAACGGGTCAGCAGCGTCGTCACCTGTCTCGACACGTCGTAGAGCCCGGCCGCGGAAGGGGTGAGAAGAAGACCGACGATGACCGTAGCCAGGTGTCTCATGCCGGCCGAAAGTGTCGTATTGGCCTGGGTCGTCCAGACAAACGCCGCGATACCCTCGTGTCCGGTCGCCAATCCTCGGTAACCGAGTTTCGGGCCGCGAAGCAGGTCCCGTGCCGAGAGCGCTCGCAGCGAATGGCCGATCAGCCAGAGCCCGCTCGTCATCGTCGATACAAACCAGATGGAGAGCAGCAATTCGAGACTGCCCCCCACGACCGAGATCCAGACGGCGCCCACGACGCGAAGAAATGAGCCGATTGCATTGGACACGGAGAGCAGGTCGAAGCGATCGAATAGACGCAACAGACCCGTCGGCGTCGCCGTGACCATGAAGAAGATCGAGACCGCGTAGAGCTGAACGGCCGGTATCCACTCGGCCGAGAGGCCGAAACGCGGTGCCAATAGCGGAGTCGCCAATACGGCCACCAGGATGCCAAGCAGGGCACTGCCGAGGTCGAGCAACGCCGTGAGTTTGACGAGTCGCCGAAAGTCGAGGGTGCGACCCTGCTCGAGGGCGGGTGTTCCGTATCGGAGTACGGCCTGCCAGGACTGGAATTTCGCGAGGTCGCTGATCGTGCTGGCAAACGCATGGATCAGGATCAGCAATCCGAACATCTCGATCCCGACGGCACGCACGATGAGGGTCATCGCGGCGAGATTGAAGATGCCATTCAGAGAACGCCCGCCGACGAGCAGCGAAGCGTTGGAGAGCAGACGACGGAGCGGCCCGTCCGCGAACCAGCTCTGAGCAGGCAGCTTCGCGCCGTCGCCCCCGTCATTTTCGTCGTTTCGAGGGTGCATTTCCGGCATGCTCAATTTTCTCGGCGCGTGTGTCGAGTTCGCCAGGCCAGCCAGACCAACGCCGAGATGACGACCAGACTCGGACCCCAACCTCCGGCCCAGGGCGGCAATACCCCCCCACGGCCGAAGGAAGCAAAGGTCCCGGCGGAGAGCGTATAGGCAACCGCGAGCACGCCCGCGAGAACGAGTGTCAATGCCGAACTCGGAAAGGGCGGTCCGCTGACGGCGTAGATCATGACCAGCGCGGGCAACAGCAGGCAGGCCAGGGGTGTTGCGAGCTTGAGATGAAGGTCCACTTCGAAGGCCGTCGTCGAATCTCCCGTCGAGGCGAGTTCGCGAACCAACGCCCAGATCTGGCGCACCGAGAGATGCATCAGGTCGAGTTCGTCCGAGGGCTGTTCGCCGAGTTCGGCAAGACCGGTCGGGGAGGTCCGGACCAGAGATCCGTCGACGTCGATCTCGACCCCGGTCGTGTCACTCAAGCGCCACGAACCATCTCCGGCATAACGAGCCGACCGGGCATCGATACGGCTTTCCGGAAGGCCGTTTTCGGCAAGTTGATAGACGACGATCTCATCGGCTGTTCCCAGGCTGGTGTCCAGGCTCTCGAGTTCATAGAGCGCACGCCCATTCGTGCCCCAGACAGCGGTTCGCCGGGTACCTTCGCCCTTGATGTCACGTTGCTTGATCAGGTCGGCCAGCTGATTGGTTCTCGGGACGATCTGGTCGTTGAGCAAGAACGATAGAGGCGTCACGATCAAACAGACCAGCAGGGCGGGACGCAGTGCATGGGGCGCGGAGATGCCGCAACTGCGCATTCCGATCAGTTCGCCCTCTGATGTCAGGAGACTGACGGTCAGCGCCATGGCGACGAGGAGTCCCATCGGCACGACCCGCGAAACGAGCAGCGGGATACGCGCCGAATAGAAGAGAATGATGTCGTCTGCGCTGGCCGCGTGTCGAGCGAACCATTGGAGGCGCTCCAGAATATCGACCAACAAATAGGCTGCTACCAATGCTGTAAAACAGACGAGAGAGAGCTGGACGAATCGCTTGGCGACATAACGTGGCAACGCCCAATGCCTGGCATGCACGCCGCGGCTGGATCTGATCCGATCGACCGATTGACTCAGCTTGCCTGGCGAAGATCGGTTTGAGAGCTGTTCGGACGCCCATGGTCTTGCAAGGCGTCGATAGAGTAGGGCGGTCACTATGACCAGAGCAGCGTTGGGTAGCCAGGAGGCCAACGCGACCAGCTCGGGATCTCGCTGTGTAACACCCTCGGCGAGTTGGACGAGGCCGTAGTACGCGATCGTGACCACCAGCCCGAGCATGGCCCCGCTCGATCGCGACGCGTTCTTGCGCGTAAAGGCCAGAGGCACCGCGATCACGCCGAAGAGCAGAGCGGCCGTCGGAAGAACGAACCGTCGATGGAGTTCTGATCGTGCCATCAGGCCGAGATCCCCTGTCTGCGCATCCTCCGGCAACTCCGGTCGGGCTGATAGTTCCGACAGTTCCGACAGTTCCGATAGGGGCATCCCGGCGAGTCGGTCTTCGGGGGAGGCGTGTAAAAGTTCGCTGGTGTTCGGCAGTGCGCTGCGCATCTCTTCGAAGCGCATCGCAGTGAGTGATTTGCGGGTGTTCAAGAGAAGCGTCCCGTTGTGGAGGACGATTTCCAGGCCGTCTTCCCCGCTCGCGCCGACTTCGGCTGTCTCGGCGAAGACCGTCTCGCCAACCGAAGGGATCCACAGCAGAACTTGACCGAGCATCTGACCGCTGCTCGACACCTCGCGCGCCTCGAGCTTCCAGTCTCCGAAGCGACTGACAACGGCCGGTTGGATCTCGGCGGCCGGGTTGACCTGGGCGATCTCGCGAAGAGATCGGTCGACGCCCCGATTGGCCCAGGGGGCTACAAAAAGGGCCAGCATCAGTCCAAAGAGGGCTGCGCCAGCACCAAACAGGGCCACAGGAGCGATCAGTCGGCGGGTTTCGATTCCGAGCGCCGAAATTACGAGAATTTCACGGTCAGCCCCTAGGCGACCCAGCCCCGTCAAGACACCGACGAGCACGGCGAAGGGCAGCATCTGGCTCATCAGCGGCACAGCTTGAAGCAGGACAATCGAGCCCACTCGTGCTAATCCAGCCCCGCGGTTGATCACGAGTTCGCTGTAACCGGTGAAATCCTTGGTGAGGACAACCAGGGTGAAGGCGCCCAGGGCGAAGCACGTCGGCACGAGCAGCTCTTTCGCGAGGTAGCGATAGAGAATCGCACCTGGCCTGAGCGACGTCGGAAATCCCGAATTCATTGGGGTGAAAACCCTCAATTTCAAGTGCCCGCGGCCAATCTGTGGGGTTTAGAATACATACTGCGATCCTGGATCCACGGACGATGGGACGAGTGCGGACTCTGGGAATTCCGTAGAAGCCTATACCCTAGCGATTCATGCCCCCCACAAAATTAGACGAAATTGTCGCAATTTGAAGTGAAGATACAGCCGACAAGGCACGTACGTCTTCACGGTCGGAACAGCGGCCGCCAAGCTAGGCGGTCCATAGGGGGAAACGCAAGTGAAAGCCATCATCCTGAGCGCGGGTCAAGGGAGTCGACTTCTACCTTTCACCGAGTCCATGCCCAAATGCCTGCTTCCGATCGATGGGGAGCGGCCCGCCCTCGAAGTGCAGCTACGTGCATTGGCCGCATGCGGTGTAACGGAAGCACGCGTTGCGGTCGGTTTTCACGCTGAAAAGGTCGAGGCCTTTCTGGCCGCCAATCCGGTGCCCAACGTCAACGTCGAAACCATCTACAACCCCTTCTTCGATTCCAGCGACAATCTCGTGAGTGCCTGGCTGACGCGCCCCGAGATGCAGGGGGATTTCCTGCTGATGAACGGCGACACGCTCTTTGAGCCAGCGGTCCTTCAACGCCTGTTGAGTGCTCCGATGGCGCCGGTCACGCTCGTGATCAATGCCAAGGGCGAATACGACAGCGACGACATGAAGGTCTCGATGAGCGCCGACGGTCGACTTCGTGCGGTGTCCAAGAAGCTGAGCATCGACGTCGTCAACGGAGAATCGATCGGCTTGATGCGCTTTACCGGACAGGGCGTTGAAGCATTCAGGTCGGCTCTCGACCGGAACGTTCGCACAGGGCGGGGAATCAAGGCCTTCTATTTGAGTGTCATCGATGAACTGACCCGAGAAATTCCTGTGGAGACTGTCTCGATGACCGGTCTCTGGTGGCGTGAGATGGATTCGCCGGAGGATCTGGTCAACGTGCGTGCGGATCTGGCCAAAGCCCCGAAGGACGATCGGGTCGTTTGGCTAGGGGATCCCGCCGGCCGATCCGATTCGCGAGACTCGTCGAGTCGCAAGAAGCCGCACTGGGCGAAACGGCTTCGCCGCTGAGGTCGCACAGCGAGCCGCGCGCCGCGTCAGGCTGGCGCGCTGCCCTTCTCCACGTTGAAGAACTGGATGGTTCGAAACGCGTGGTAGACGATGCAGACCGCCTGCCAAAAAACGATCAGATAGAAGACCGCGGTCGAGACTTCCCAACCCGAGCCTGGCCGTAGGGCGTCGATCGCGACCGCAGCAGTAAAAAACGGAAGATTCACGTTTCGTCTCGAGATGAAGGTGCGAATCTTGACGTCGATCGGCAGGTACCCGTGAATCGAGCGGCCTGTTCTCGCCTTGAAGATGGGTGCGCAGAGTCGGTCGGCAACGTAGAACCAGAACATCCAGATGGATGCCTGGAATATCGTCGACTGGGTATCTCCGCCAGACAGGCCCCACGCCCATCCCAGGTACCAGAAGGGTGGATGGACCAGATCCAATCCGTGATCGAGCACATTGCCAAGCTTTGAATACGTGTAGGTCAGCCGTGCGAGCTTTCCGTCCACCGAGTCGAGCAGGCTCATCAGGTAGGCCAGAACAAAGCCAGTCGCCCACCAGCCCTCCATCCAGAATGGAATCGCGATGAAGGTCGCGGCGATATCGACTGCGGTCACCCAATTCGGATGCACGCGCCATTTCGCAAGGGGGCGCACGAGGATCCAGACGAGTGGCGGCCACACGTATTTCGTCATGAAGTCGGTCGAGCCTTTGTAGTTCGACCAGAACATGAATCGTTCTATCCGTCGGCGCGCCGCCTGATCGCTCACGCGGAACAGGTAGGGATCGAGATCTCGACGCAGTTCGACGATGTAGGCGTTGAAGTCCTCGGACGACAGCGCGCGGGCTTCACCGCGGCCCTGCATCCGTTCGGCCAGATCCAAGACGTTCGTGGCTGCGGGTTCACCGACCAAAGCCTCGATGCCGAGCTTCAGGATCGCGCCTCGTTCGTCGTCCTCGCCGGACGCGAAGAATACGTGGCCCTCGAGACCAGCCAACTGAGGCAGCATACGCGCATCCACGATCGTCTCACCCGAAACGATCAGCCAGGGCGACTTCGGCGCGATCTGCACCGCTCTCGCAACACGCTGGCCGAGGGTGTCCATCCCACCTTCCCACGTCACACTCAACCCGTTCAGCGCGCGCAGGTCGACCGCCCGGCGGATCGGATGGTCGCGTTCGACGACGTCCGCTTCGGCTCGGACCGCCACTCGGACCTCATCGGGATCGAGGCCACTTCGCCTCAAGCTGTGAAGCAAACGCTCGACGAGGGTCATCCCGAATACACGGATGTTCGAATCGGTTGTGGTCGCGTCGATGAGAATTCGCATGAAAAGGGCGCGCTCCTCCTGGCTTGGAATCATCTGTGGGTCAGATTGTTTCGAGCTTAGCGGAGCCGATTGTGCCTGCGACACTGTTAGCGCGCCGGATGCGATCCACGCTGTGGTAGCCTTTTTATGTCGAGGGCTCTCCTCGCGTGAGAGACTCCAGGGTCTCGAGCTGGCCCGCCGGAGACCATGCACGAATCATCGACGCACGAATCATCAACCGAGACACAGCCCGACGCTGAATGCACTCGCGCCACCGTGGTGGAGTCCACGGGGCAGGCCGTCAGTGCTCGCGTCTTTGGATTGAACTCGCGAGAGCGACTGCAGCGAAGTTTTGCGAGTTCGGGCCTCCAATCGATCGAAAGCGCAGAGCTCCAACACCTGACTGGCGAACGATTGATCGCGCTCAGTACGAGCCATTTCTATGACGGGCGCTTGATCGCGGCCCTGGCTAAACGTGAAGATGACGTGCTGCTACTCGCCGACGATTCGGAGGCCACGCAGGCTGCGGTTGGCATGGTCGGTGATGCGAGCCAGGTCGAGCGACTGATGCCGGTCTTGCAGAGCGGCGTCTACCGAGAAGAATCCGTTGCGGCTGCGGGAGTGCGAATCGTCTGCCCGACGGATCTCGTGCCCGCATACGATTCGAAGCTTCGAAAATACGCACCCGCCTTCGTTGTACCGGCGAGTACGGACCGCGCACGCGAAGCAGAGGGACTGATTTTCGACGCCTCCTACAAGGGAATTACGGATTTCGTGACGAAGTGGGTCTGGCCCGTTCCAGCTCGGATCGTCACTGGCTGGTGCACCCGTCTGGGCATTGTTCCGAATACTGTGACGGCGCTGAGCTATCTGACGGCCCTCGTGACGCTGTTGGCCTTTGGGGAAGGCGAGTTCGGAATCGGTCTCTTGAGCGCATGGCTGATGACGTTCCTCGACACGGTGGACGGCAAACTCGCACGCGTCACGTTGAACACCAGCAAGCTCGGAGACGCACTCGACCATGGCCTGGACATCGTCCACCCGCCATTGTGGTGGGTGGCGTGGGCTGCGGGTTTGGCCGGTCCAGGCGAGATCTTCGGAGTCTTTGCGCCGTGGGCCTGGGTCGTCTTCGTTGGTTATATCGTGGGTAGACTACTCGAAGGCTTCTTCATCCTGTTCTTCGGCCAGGAGATGTTCACCTGGCGCCCCTTCGACATGAAATTTCGTCTCGTGATCGCACGGCGCAATCCGAATCTCGTACTGCTCAGCGCTGCGATGCTTCTGGGTCGACCCGATCTAGGCCTGATCGCCGTCGGCATCTGGACTCTGAGTTGCATTCTTGTCCAATGCGTTCGGATTTTTCAGGCCGCCGCGTTTCAGATGCGCGGTCGGGAAATTCGTCCATTCGCGTCCTAGCAGGCTGCGGAAAAACGGAACCGATGGATGTGCCAGGGGAGCGCGAGCGATCAGCGAGTGCGAGTACGGGTGGTGAACCCTGCCGCTCGCCGGTCGTCGCAGGCGGTCGGTTCCGCATGATGCATCGAGGCATATTGCCGCCACCTGCTCCTCTAGGCTCCCATCAGGCTTCCCCGCCCGCGCCACTCGACCGTCGTCGCCTTGATATTTCCACAGTCTGGCTCCGTAGTAGTGCAGGGCGATCTCCAAGCGTGTTCATAGGTCTCAGCAAACCTCGCGCATCGCGTGCGAGACGGTGCCGCTCGGCTGATCGGGGGAAGCAGAGCAATGCGCGGGCCATCTGCACCGCGATCGATCACGCTCGCCGTTCGTGTCGTGTCACGAGCAATGCTGCGGGAACGCTCGATTCGAAAACCGGTCGAGTGGCGAGATTGGGAAAGCTCGGCGGGAGCCTAGAGACGCAGGCGGTGGCGATGTGTTTCGATGCATCATGCGGAAACGACCGCCGGAGACGACCGGCGAGCGACGGGCTTTACCAACCTCGCCACCTGGCACCCTATTCGGTTCCGTTTTTCCGCAGCCTGCTAGGACCCCTGGCCCGGGACGCTCGCGACGTCGGCGCGCTGATGCATCATGGTCGGATCGTGATCAGAAAAATCCGCGCAGGTGTTCGAGCAGAGCGGCGTGGTCGTCTGCGGCTAGACCGAGGTTTGCGGTGATGTCGGGCGGTCCGGGCCACGCTTCATCGCGAAACGCTTTCCCGCCGAATTGCCTTTCGGCCTCATAGCGGGGCAAGACGTGAAAATGCACGTCGGGGTCGACCATCATCAACATCAGGTAGTTGATCTTGTCGTAGGAGAACGCGCTGCCCAGCGCAGACTCGATCGCAGCGACCGCCTGAGTCAGTTCCCCCGATGCCTCGGCCGACATCTGCCCGAAATGGGCGATCGGCTCGCGGCAGACGAGGACCAGACTGCCGAGGGTGACCTGCACCGGCCGAAGCAGGATTGTCCAGAAGTCAAGCTCGTGGAGCAGGCTCTGCGGGTACCCGAATTTTCTGGCTGTTTCGTTCATGTCATTCCTCGCTCGTTCTTGTTGTCCGGGGCCGAGGATAGGTCACGGATCGGTATAGTCTTCACCGCCCATTCTGGATTGCCCGAGAATCCGACCCAGGAGAATCATCCATGTCCGATCAATCACCTCTTCTAATCGAGCGAGACGGTGGCGTACTCACCCTGACGATCAATGATGCGCCGGTCAATCGGATGAGCCTGGAATACATGGATGCACTCGAGGAAGCCGTGATCGCGGCGGCGAAGGATCCCGAGGTTCGTGTCCTGGTCTTGACGGCGCTCGGTGACCAGAATTTTTCAGTCGGTATGGATCTCAAGCAACTCGGGCCGGGCGCGGCAGCGCGCGGCGGCGTCGAAGCGGTTTTCGATCAGCGCCTCCGGGTGTTGGCCGCGATCGAGAGCATGGACAAACCTTCGATCGCGACGCTCTTCGGCTATTGCCTCGGAGGGGGACTCGAACTTCCGCTGGCTTGTCATTTCCGAATCGCAGCGGCCGAAGGGGCGAAGATCGGACTTCCCGAGATGGATCTAGGCGGTGTGCCGGCGTGGGGGGGCACGGCTCGGCTGACGCGTTGTGTCGGGCGTGATGCAGCCCTGGACATGATCTTGCGCGCCAGGAAGATCGACGGGCCGGAAGCGTTGCGGATCGGTCTCGTGCAGGAGGTTCATCCCCTCGACCAGCTCAAGGAGGCCGCACAGGCGATGGCCCGCGAGCTGGCTGCGATGCCCCCGATCGCGGTGGCCGGTGTGCTCCGCTGCGTTGTGGGCGCGGGAACGGCTTCGCTCGATGATGCGCTGGCCGCCGAACGCGCCGCCGTGATGCGCTGCTTCGCGACCGAAGATCAGCGGGAAGGGATGCAAGCGTTTCTCGAGAAGCGCCGCCCCGTATTTACTGGAAAGTAATTCTACGCGGGAGGGGCGGTAGGAAGAGTGGTAGGAGATGTGTGCGCCAGCGCCTCTTTCATCCAATCCACGAACACCCGTACGCGTGGCGTCATGAGGCGGGCATGCGCAAAAACGACATGAATCGGAATGGGCGCTGGCTCGAATTCCTCCAGCACGATCTCGAGCTTCTTCTCAGCCACGAGTGCCTCGACTTGATACGAGAGGAAGCGGCCCGCCCCGAGTCCTTCTACGCAAGCGCTGACCGCGGCCGCAGCTTGATTACAAGTGAACGGCCCATCGATGGGAATCGAGATCGGTTTGCGACCACCGGCGAAGTTCCAGACCGGTGCTGCGGAAAGTCCCTGGAAGTGTACGCACGGGAACTCTGCGAGCTCCCGTGGGTGCGTCGGAGTGCCGACGCGTTTCAGTAGGTTCGGACTCGCGCAAATGACTCGACGGACTTCGCCGACCCGTGTGGCGATCATCGACGAGTCCTCGAGCGGGCCGATGCGGATTCCGACATCGATGCCTTCTTCGACCATGTTGACGACGCGATCGAGCAGCAAGAGCTCGACCTTGATGTCGGTGTAGGCACTGAGAAAGCGGATGACCTCGGGTGCGACGTGGAGCTGGCCGAATAACACCGGGGCCGTGACGCGTAGCTCGCCACGCGGTTCGATCCGTTGGTTCGAAAGCGCCTGCTCGGCCTCCTCGATGTCCGAGAGAATCTGTCGGCAGCGGTCGAGGTAGATCCTGCCTTCCTCGGTGAGTGACATGCGGCGGGTCGTGCGGCGGAGAAGCCGAACACCGAGATCTTCTTCGAGCAGGGCGAGGCTGCGGACGACCGTCGGCAGAGCCTTGCCGAGGGCATCCGCGGCGGCGGTGAGGCTGCCGTGGTCGAGGATCGCGACGAAGGTCTGCATGGCGGCAATCTTGTTCACACCGACCAGATTACTCGAAAAAGCTGATATAAATAGTCAGAATAGTCGTATTTATCAAAAAGTTTAAATGAAGCATCCTGATCCTCGAGCAATATCAGGGCGGCGTTCCAAGCGGCAAGGCCATGGACCCGTCGCCCGGCTAGCAGGAGGTCATCATGCGAGACGGAAGCACTGTCGATTCCCCGTTTCACGCTGGAGAACGAGCCGTGCAGGAACGGCTCGGTGTCCGCGAAGACATCGAGCCGTGGGCGCGAAAGGTCATCCGTTCGTATCTGCCCGCGGAGCACCGCGCGTTCTACCGCGCGCTGCCCTACGTGGTCGCCGCGGCCCGGGACGCCGCCGGACGTCCCTGGGCCACGCTCCTGGCCGGGGCGCCGGGCTTCCTCAGCTCTCCGGATCCCGAAACGCTCTCGATCGAGGGTGGGCCGGTCCCGGGCGATGCATTGCATGGATCGTTCACGTCCGGCGCGGATGTGGGACTGCTCGGAATCGAACTCGCGACGCGACGCCGCAACCGCGTAAACGGTCGCGTACGCTCGAGCGATCGAGAAGGCATCGTGTTCGCGGTCGATCAGAGTTTTGGAAACTGTCCGCAATACATCTCTCCGCGCCAATGGCGGCTCGTGTCCAACGAACCGGCGGAGCCGTCTTCCATTCGAACCGACCGCCTCTCCGCGAAATTGGCCGCTCGCATTCGGGCGGCCGACACCTTCTTCATCGCCACGGGCCATCGAGACGAAGGAGAGGATGTCAGCTTCGGAATGGACGCCTCGCACCGCGGGGGCGCGCCCGGTTTCGTCGAAGTCGTGGACGATCGCACGCTGGTCATCCCGGATTATGCGGGCAACAACCACTACAACACGATCGGCAATCTCGTCCTCGATCCGCTCGCAGGACTGGTCTTCGTCGATTTCGAGACGGGAGGCATGTTGCAGCTGACGGGTCGGGCGGAGATCGACTGGGATTCGGAGGAGCTCGATCGCCATCCAGGTGCGCGTCGACTGATCCGCTTCACACTCGAAGAGGCGATCTGGCTCGAAGCGGCGTTGCCGCTCCGATGGGGTACTGAGACCGACTCCCTGCGCGATCTGCGACTCGTCGAGAAGACGCGCGAGAGTGCGGATGTCGTGTCGTTCGTCTTCGAGGCCAACGACGGTGAACCGCTCGCGGATTTCGCGGCGGGGCAGCATCTACCGATCAAAATTCAGCTTGGTGGGCGCAATGAACCAGTGATGCGCACGTATTCGCTCTCGAACGGACCTGGTGATCGTGGCTACAGGATTTCGGTGAAGCGCGAATCGCGCGGTATCGTATCCCGTCACCTGCACGATTCCCTCGAGGTCGGGGCCGTCGTCTCCGCACGTCTACCGGCGGGAGACTTCGTTCTCGACCATGGTCAGCGTCCCGCTGTGCTCTTGAGCGCGGGCATTGGTGCGACTCCGATGGTGAGCATGCTTCACGCCCTGGCGCGGAGCCCCGAATCGCGACCTGTCTGGTTCGTACATGGAGCGCGAGATGGAGAGCATCACGCACTCGCTCGTGAGGTGCGCGCGTTGACTGAAGCGAGTGAAGTCGTGCGTACCCACGTGTCGTTCAGCCGTCCGCTGCCCGAGGATATCGAGGGCCGCGACTTCGATGCGAAGGGTCGTGTCGACGCTGCGCTTCTCCAGTCGATCCTGCCCGACCTGGATGCCGAGTTCTACCTGTGTGGGCCCATCGCATTCATGGCAGATCTGCAGACGGAACTCGAGCAGTTCGGTGTCCCGTCCGACCAGATCCACAGCGAATCGTTCGGTCCCGCCTGAAGATCGAAGACGAATCGAGGCTGGACCTGGGATATGATGGCTGCTCAATCAAGATGTCCCATGAACTTCAGACCGAACGAACATTCTCACCGACGACATAACCCCCTCACCGGGGAATGGGTGTTGGTTTCGCCGCATCGAACCAAACGGCCCTGGCAGGGTCAGGTCGAGACGACGCCCTCGAGCAAGCCGCCCGTCCACGATCCGGATTGCTATCTCTGTCCCGGGAACGAGCGAGCGGGCGGGCACAGGAACCCGGATTACACCGATACGCTCGTCTTCCCGAATGACTTTTCCGCGCTGACGTCGGCTATGCCCGATACGGCGCCCAGTCATCCCCTGTTGCAATCTCAATCCGCGCCGGGTTGTTGTCGCGTGGTCTGTTTTTCTCCGCGGCACGATTTGACCCTACCCGAGATGGATCTGTCGGAAATCCGTCGTGTCATCTCGACCTGGGCGGAGCAGACGGCTCTACTCGGAGAAACCCACCGATGGGTTCAGGTCTTCGAAAACAAAGGCGCTGTCATGGGTTGCTCGAACCCTCATCCGCACGGACAGATCTGGGCACTGGACACGCTGCCCAATGAGCCGCTCAAGGAAGAACTCGAGCAGCGGCGATACTGGCAAGAGAACGGCCGCTCTCTACTCGTCGAGTATGCGGATCTCGAAGCGGAGAAAGAGGAACGCGTGGTCGTTCAGAACGAGGCCTGGCTCGCGGTGGTTCCGTATTGGGCCGTCTGGCCCTTCGAAACCCTGCTCTTGCCGCGGCGACCCGTGCAGCGTCTGCCGGATCTACACGAGGAAGAGCGGCAGGCCCTGGCGTCGATTCTCAAGAGGCTTCTCACGCGATACGACAACCTGTTCGAAACCTCCTTTCCCTACTCGATGGGTTGGCACGGGGCGCCCTTCGAGAGCAATGTCGGTCCCGGCGATCACGCCCATTGGCAGCTGCATGCCCATTTCTATCCGCCGCTCCTGCGATCGGCCAACGTCAAGAAGTTTTCAGTCGGATATGAAATGCTGGGCGAATCGCAGAGGGATCTGACGGCTGAAGAAGCCGCCATGCGCCTTCGCGATCTCAGCGATCATCATTTCAAGCAAGGCTGATGCTGAAGGTTCGCGTGATCCAAACGTTCTGCGCTACTCGACGTTCAATCCGTTCAGGTTCTCTACAGCGTCCACGTATTCCTGGACCAGGTCGAAGATCACTTCGCGGGTGGATCGAACTTCGTTCATCATGCCAACGACCTGGCCAACCGGGTTGAACGAAACCGCCTGCGCTTGATTCGACGCGGCATAGCGTTGTGTGCGAACGATGGCGTCCATCGTGACCATGTTCTGGAGCGGCATGCCAAGGGGATCCGGTGTGTCTTCGGCTGCCCAGGCCTCGGTCCAGTCATTCTTGAGCATGCGGCAGGGCTTGCCCGTGAATGAACGCGAACGGACGGTGTCGCCGCTCGCGGCGGCGAGGTAGGCGTCCATCTGTGCCGGCGGGCATTCGGCTTCTTCAACCGTCAACCACAACGATCCCGTCCACACGCCCTGCGCACCCAGCGCCAGCGCCGAGGCAATCTGCTTGCCCGATCCGATGCCGCCGGCGGCGAGTACAGGAACGGGTGCGACGGCCTCGATGATCTGCGGCCACAGGACGAGGCTGCCGATTTCGCCCGTGTGGCCACCGCCCTCGGTGCCCTGGGCAATGATGATGTCGATGCCCGATTCCTTGTGGCGAATGGCCTGGTGGACCTTGCCGCAGAGCGCTGCGATGAGACGGCCACTATCGTGTACACGCTCGACCACCTCAGCCGGGGGTGTACCGAGCGCGTTTGCGATCAGGCGTACCTTTTCGTGCTGGAGGGCGACGTCGAGTTGTGGCGTGGCCGTGGCGAGGCTCATGCCGAGAAGCTCGTGGTGAGCGTCCTCGGGCGGAAGTTCCGGTACGCCGTGGTCGGCCAGGAGTTTTGCGGCGAATTCCCGGTGCTGGATGGGGATTGCTTCGCGCAGCTGCGTTTCGAGTTTTGCCGGATCGAGCTCTCCCATCCCTTCGTATTTCTGGGGAATGACGAGATCGACTCCGTAGGGCTTGTCACCGACGTGCTCATCTATCCATTTGCATTCGACTTCGAGCTGCTCGGGCGAAAAGCCGACCGCGCCGAGTACGCCGAGCCCACCCGCGTTCGACACGGCAGCGACGACGTCGCGGCAGTGGGTGAACGCAAAAATCGGGAACTCGATGCCGAGCAGTTCGCAGAGTGCAGTTCGCATGGGGGCCTCCGTTTGGGCCGCAGCCCGTTCATTTCTCGTGTCGTCCCGGCAGAAACTTCGTGAATCGTGGGGCTAGAGTCGTTCGAGCCATACGGGTAGCCCGTCTCGAGGCTTCGAGATGGGCGCTTGTTGGACGGGCATCGTGTAGCTCTCCGGTACGCTGAATCGATATCGCCGCAACAGGTGGTAGAGCACAGTGGTGATCTGTGTCTCGGCGAAACGCTTGCCAAGGCACATGTGGGGCCCGCCGCCAAAGGGACTGAAGTGATGCGAGTGACGCTGATGTTCTGCGCGCGTCTCATTGAAGCGTTCCGGATCGAAGCGCCACGGGTCATCCCACCACTCC
>CBFDDD010000045.1:0-36658 GCA_965603475.1 uncultured Myxococcales bacterium | reverse complement strand
CGATCGAGCGCCACCATTGGGCGGCCAGCGGGGAAGCTCGGCGGCCAGTTCAAGTTGTGGTGGAGGCCGAGAGTCTCGTCGAGTGCCTGCGATCCCTTGCAGTTGCGCCACGCGTTCATGTCACCCATGAGAATCGAAGGGCCGGAGTTCATTTGCGGATGTTCGAGCAAGGTCTGCACCTGGCGATGTCGCGTCCGATCGACCAGCGAGAGATGGGTCGCGACGACGCCGATCCCGGCACCCGCATGGCCGACCTGTGCGGCCAGCGCGCCCCGGCGCTCGATGCGTGAATGTGAAATGTCGATGACGGAGATGGCGGTAATCGGGAAACGCGAGAGAATCGCATTTCCGAGCTGGCCGCGGCGATGGCGGCGCGTCACGGCAAAGGCAAGATGCAGATTCAGCTCTTCACAGAGCAGGCCGAGCGAGTCGTCACCCTCCGATTCGAAAGGGCGAAGAACTTCCTGGAGCGCGATCACGTCGGCGTCGAGTTCGGAGATCACGAATCCCGCGCGAGCGACATCCGGCTTGGATCGTCCGTTGACGCCTTGCCAGCGATGGACGTTGTAGGTCGCGACGCGCACAAAATCGGGCATGATGATCTGAGGTATCGGCCGTCTGGGGCTCGCGACGAAGCACAAATGCGGCTCGAGGTCGGGCTCGAGGGACGCATTGACCCGCTCGCGCGCCTGGTTTCCAATATCCCGTGCCCGCGCGACAGAGGTGTCGCGAGCGCGCCGCATGATGTCACGAGCGGCCGCAGTCGCCTCTGACGCGCGATCTCCCGCACGCACCGTCTGCTGGCGCATCCGCTTGACCACCTTCTTTCCGCTCACACGGGATTTTCGAGTCGTCTGATTTCGCGACGGCACGTTTCTCCTCATCTCCAGGACGCCCCTGGTCCTCCCACGAACGGACGGGTCACTGAACCCGAACCGACCCGGCTACCGAGAGACCCTCACGGCTCCACAAAGGACACCGCTCAGCAAGGTCACAGCCATCTCTACAGGGCAATGCTCCCGATCTCCGAGGGCCCGCATCGGTCGATCGCCCTGATTGTGGCCCAGAAAACCACATACGAGGGTTTATACCTACAATTTACTCGATCCATCCGATCGAACCGAGTCTAACATCGAAGATGGTTCCGCATTCGATGCTCTTCGATTCTGGACCCCACCCGGTGCGGAGACTAGCCTATCCCTCTAGTCCCCCGGGGTGTCCAAAGATCCCGCACCGCACCCCTTGAGCGACGACCCGCCCGCGATTCCATTGTTGCTCGATTGGACGGAACGGATCGCTCTACGGGCGTCGCCCAAGATGAGTTTTCGCTGTAGTTTCAAAGACTTCCGTCCGCTACTCTTCTTGCCCCCCACACCCAACGGAGCCGATCTTGAAGGTCGCCATTTTCACCCAGGATGAGCGGGTCTATCTACCTACTGCAGTGGGCACGGTGGTCGAGGCGATGCCCGACCAGATCTCCTGCATCGTTCTCTCGCCACCCATGTCGACCCATGGTGGGGCACTGAAGGGTCTCCTGCGACACCTGCCCGTCTTCGGGATCCAAGGCACTCTGCGTATGGGCTTTCAGGTCGTCTGGGCACGGCTGGGACCCCTTGTCGGGATGAGGCCCCCGGCCCCACGGCGCTACTGGTCCATCGAGGAAGTCGGGCGCAAATTTGGCATTCCGACCTTCCACATCGACAAAGTGAACTCCCAGGAAATGCACGACGTCCTCGACAGCCACCCGTCGAGCCTGCTGGCCTCTGTCTCCTGCCCTCAGATCATCCGCCCGAAAATGCTGCGTCGTTTCGAAGACGGCGCCATCAACGTCCACTCGGCGCCACTTCCGCTCTACCGTGGGCTGATGCCGGCGTTCTGGGTGCTCTTGCACGGTGAGAAGGATACGGCGGTCACCGTGCACGACCTGGCCGAGAAGCTCGACAACGGTGACATCATCCACCAGGAGCCCATCGCCATCGAGGAGGGGGAGTCGTGGAACTCCTTGCTCGGCAAGACAAAGAGCGCCGCAGGAGAGGCACTGGTGAAGGCCATCCGACAGATCGACGATGGCTCCGTGGTTCGCAAACCCAATCGAGATGAAGACTCCAGCTACTTCAGCTTTCCGACCTGGGAGGATGCGCGCATGTTTCGCTCCCGGGGACTGCGAATGTTCTGATCCATGCCCAATGTCTTTTCCATCGACCTGGAGGATTGGTTTCACCTCCTCGATAATTCCAGCGCTCCCGAGTACGACCGCTGGGCCAGTCTCGAATCGCGGGTGCGCCAGAACACGGAGACACTGCTGTCCGAACTTGCAACGCGCCGGATCCGTTGCACTTTCTTCGTGCTGGGCTGGATCGCCGAGCAATACCCAGAACTGGTCGCAGACATCGCGCGAGCGGGCCACGAGATAGCCAGCCATGGCTTCTCGCACACCTTGATCTACACCCAGACCCCGTACGAATTCCAGGAGGATCTTCGGCGCGCCAACGACGCGATCGGTTCTGCTTGCGGGATCCAACCCCGTGGCTTCCGTGCACCCGGCTTCTCCATCAAAGAAGAGAATCTCTGGGCCTTCGACGTCCTGCGAAAAGAGGGCTTCAGCTACGACTCCTCGTCTTTTCCCGCGCTTCGCAGCCACGGCGGTCTGCCTGGCACGACACCCCTGCCTACAGTGCTCGAGAACGGTCTGATCGAATTTCCGATCTCCACTGTCGATCTGCGGGTCGCCCGTTTCGGTTACCTCGGCGGTGGCTATCTGCGACTACTACCAAAGCGCCTCGTGCTCTCCTGGGCAGCGAGCCAGGAGCGAGCGGGAATCCCGCTCATTTTGTACGTCCATCCCCGCGACATCGATCCCGATCAGCCGCGGCTCGACCTTCCACCCCACACCTATCTCCGCACTTATGTGGGGTTGTCGGGCTGCCTCGACAAGGTTCGTGCGCTGCTCGAACGCTTCGAGTGGACGAGCTTCGAAGAATATCTCAAGCAGGCACCGATCGAGGCGGGCGCGACGGAGGCCCTCTCGGCGTGAGGATTCTCTTCCTCTCTGACAACTTTCCGCCGGAGTCCAATGCTCCCGCGATTCGCACCCACGAACACCTGCGCGAATGGGTGAAGGCGGGCCACGACGTCACACTCATAACCTGTGCTCCGAACTTTCCCCGTGGCAAGGTCTACGAGGGCTACCGCAATCGGATCTTCCAACGAGAAGAGATCGACGGCATCAAGGTCATCCGGGTGTGGACCTACATCAGCGCCAACGAAGGTTCGATCAAACGAATCCTCGACTACGTGAGCTTTGCAGCAAGCGCGATCATCGCGAGCTTGTTCTTGAAGCGCCCAGACGTCGTCATCGGGACCTCGCCACAATTTTTTACCGTCGCCGGCGCCTGGCTCGTATCGAAACTCAAACGCCGTCCGTTCGTGTTCGAGCTTCGTGATCTCTGGCCGGAAACGGTTCTCGCCGTCGGGGCCATGAAGAAGGGGCGAATGGTTCAGGCCTTCGAGGACTTCGCAAATTTTCTCTATCGCCAGGCCGACCTCATCATTCCAGTCACTGAGCCCTTCGCTCGCCACCTGGAAGAAGTCGGAGTCGACCCGTCGCGAATCGTGGTCGTCACCAACGGCATCGAGCCCGGGCAGTACCTGCCGACGACTACCCCCGAACAAGTCAGGGAGAAGTGGGGAATTCCCAAACAGGCGTTCACCGCGGGCTACGTCGGGACCATGGGATTGTGCCACGGCTTGAGTGCCGTGCTCGAAGCCGCGGAGCTGCTCAAAGATGATCCGCGCTTTCATTTCGCGTTGATGGGAGACGGCGCAGACAGAGCCATCCTCCACGAGCTTGCCAAGGAGCGGAACCTCACGAATGTGACCCTCATCGATGGGCAGCCGCGCCAGGCAGCTCTCGACCTGGTCAACGCCGTAGACGTCTCACTCGTGGTACTCAAGAACTCGCCGCTATTCGAGACCGTGATTCCGTCGAAGATCTTCGAAGCGATGGAGCTGCGCACGCCGATCTTGATCGGTGTTCGAGGCGAGAGTCGGCGCATCGTGGTGGAGGAAGTGGGCTGTGGCGTCGACTTCCCACCGGAGGACGCCACCGCGATGGTCACGCGTTTGAAGGAACTCGCGGACGATCAGGTCAAGTACGCACAACTCGCCGAACGTGGAGGGCACGCTCTCGAGGAGCGTTTCCGCCGCAGTGCATTGGCAATTCGAATGCTCCGTGCGATCGAGGCCGTCTGCGTAGGGCAAAGACCGAACTCCGACTAGTCGGTCCACACCGTGTCGATGACCCATCGATCGAGTCAATCGAGTGCTGTGGTGGTCTTCTGCAATTTCTTGCCGCGGTACTAGTCTGGCGGAACATCTCGATCGAGCACGGTTTGACGTTCCGCGTCACGGGCGTTCCGGATCGCCTCGTCGCAGATCTTGCGGATGGCATCCGAAAGCACCGGCAAGACCGTGTCGGAAGTGTTGTAACCCGCGCCGCTTCGGATGTAGGCCTTGAGGCGACTCGCCACGATCAAGATCTCGCCGGCGCCGGACGCTCCTCCCGCGATCACACGAGGCTTTCTCGCGCGCGGGGTGCCCTCGGGCGGGTCGGGCACGGTCGGTGCACGCTCTTCGACCGCCCAGGCCTCGCGGTGGCGCTCGGTCGGAAGATGGATCTCCCAGCAATCGACCGAGCAGAAGACGAGCGCTGTTCGCTTGCGGTTACAGGTCGAAACGCTGCAGACCCAATAAATGTCGCCGAGCGCGATGTCATTCTTACAGGCGCTGCAACGCCGCCATCGTTCCGTCATCCCCGTTCCTCGCAAGCAGGCCGGTTCGATCTTCCCCCGGGTCGGCCGAACCGGGCGTGCATCCGGGTCAGAATAGGAAGATTGGGATGCAACCGGCAAGCCATCGAGGGGAGCCTCCCGACAAGGAAGTCACTTCGATTCTCGTATCTGGAGCTTTCGGAGCTATTCTGGTCGGTCCCCAGTGGAAGGTGACCCTGCCATACGCCGCCGTGGAGTGTCCGAACGCCCGTGCTCGACCTGATCCTTTCGCCGCTCGCCATACTCGCCGGTTGCGTGCTCCTCTATCTGGGCGGCGACATGCTCGTTTCCGCCTCGACCTTCATCGCAGATCGAATCGGTATGAGCCCGGTCGCGATTGGCGCGACGATTGTCGCCATCGGCACGAGCGCGCCTGAGCTGTCCGTGAGCCTCGACGCCGCATTGTCAGGACATAGCGACGTTTCGGTTGGAAACATCGTGGGCTCGAACGTCTGCAACATCATTCTCGTGCTTGGCCTGTGCGGTCTCTTCTCCCAGCTCCGAGCTTCACGCCAAGTGGTGCGGATCGATTTCCCAATACTGATTGCCGTCTCCGGCATCTTCACCTGGATGATCAGTGACGGTGTCATCACGCGGGCTGAGGGATTCGCACTCGTCTCGGGACTCGTCGTCTACATCGTCTGGAATCTGCGCCGCGCCAGCGAGGTGAGCGAAATCAAAGAATTTCTCACCGGAGAAGTCGCCGAAGCCGTCGGTGACGAGATGGAGCACTGGGTCGCACCCGTCGCGCGGGCATTTGGCGGGATCGTCTGTCTGGGCCTCGGAGCAACATGGCTCGTCCACGGATCGCTCCAGGCGCTCGAACCCCTGGCGCTGAGTGAGGCAACGATCGGACTCTCCATCGTGGCACTCGGAACGAGCGTGCCCGAAATCGGCACTTCGATCATCGCCGCGCGCAAGGGACACGGCGATCTCGCGGTCGGTAACGCGATCGGCTCCAGTGTATTCAATCTGCTGGGCGTACTCGGGTTGACCGCGAGTATCAAACCCCTTCAGGCGATCGACGTAAGCGTCCTCGATGGCGTCATACTCATCGCGGTCAGCTTTGCCGGTCTCGTCCTGATCGCTCGTCCGGCGGGAATTGGTCGCCTACAGGGCGGCATGCTCGTGGCGACCTATACGCTCTACCTCTTCGCAGCCGTCGCTTATCAGTCGTGAACCGGTGGCCAGTCGTGAGCTGGTGGTCAGTCGTGAAACGGTGGCCAGTCGTTAACTGGTAGCGAGTCGGTTCATGAGACCGAAGGTGCCGCGCGATCCCGAAAATGCAGGCGCGTCTCGATCTCGATGTCACTGCGTTTCCCACCGGCTTCCACGTAGGGATAGATGAAATAGTTCAGTGGACGATCACGATGATCCTTTCCGAGTCTCAAATCGCGACCCGTCGTGAAATGCAGCCGGTCGGCGGGATGGGTTCCGTAGAAGAGCTCCCTCTGGTCGGGATGCTTGAATGCTTCGGAAGCATCGATCGGGAACCAGCCCCGCTCGGGGAGCCAGAATTCGACCCAACAGTGGTAGCCGAGAATCGTCCCCTCTTTGCGGTCGGTCGGAATTGGAAATCCCATTTCGAACCGTGCCGGAATTCCCTCCGTACGAGCGAGCGAGATGAAGAGAGAATGGAAATCGGTGCAATTCCCGTAGCGCTCATTGCAGGCCCAGAAGGTGTCGCCGTCGCCCCAACCCGTACCGACTTTCTTGTACTCGACGTTGTCGACGACCCAATCGTAGATCGCTCGCGCGGTATCGGCCTTGCCGCTGCCCTGGGACTGAGTGCGGATTTCGGCAAGGATCGGTTCGAGAACCGGGTGCCCCACAACGACGCGTTCGTTCGAGGCGAGAAATCGCTGAGCCGCTTGGGTATCTCCTCGCTCGTCACCCGCGCGCAGAACTCTGCGCTCGACTTCGTACGCCACGCGAATCGAAATCGCTTCCAGTCGATCTGCCGGGACCTCCGCATGCCAATATCGATTCCCGTAGATCAGCTCGGTTTCGATCTGTCCGGCGAACTCCGACTCTATTTCGACTTCGAGAATTCGTTGCCCGGACGTGTCGATCGCGATCGGAAGGAAGATGTGCAGAGCATCGCCACCGGATGCCCGCGCGGCGATTTCGACTTCGTAGTCGACGGCAAATCGACGAACCAGGTCGGTCGAGGAGCGTTCGAGGACCGAGGCGGTCACATTACCTCCATCCCCGGGCCCAACCAGCAAAATCAAAAGGATCAACGCCGAAATGGCATGCCCGTTCTTCAATATCCGCACTCGCTCTCCCATCCAGGGTCTTTGACAACTCGAGCGGCTATCTCAGCCGCGGTAGGACGTCTCGCGCGAAAGTCTCGAGCGACTCCCAAGCATAGTCAATCGGAAGACCTCCACAGAGCGGCTGCATCACCAATACTCCATGCTTCCTGATCTCGGCGATCGCCTCATCTGGAGTCAAGATCCGATAATTTCCGTTCGAGGCACGAAGGTCTGCTACGGAGATTGCACCACTTTTCGTTGCGGAATCGATCTCGTCACCCATCCATTCGGCGTAGGCCCTGGCATCGTGCAGCAGATACGGTCCCCATTTCGACCAGGCCGCATCTGGATCACGTGAAACGAATGCCGACATCGCCATACCCGGTGGAGGATTGATGCAAAGCCCGGGCGCGCGGCCCTCGGCTTCACAGGCTTCTCGATAGACTTCCTCGAGGTCTGGATCGCTTCCCATCGCGATCATTCCCATTCCGAGCCGCGCGGCGCGATGTGCGCTGGCCGCAACGCCTCCTCCCATCATCAACAGCGGCCCCCCTTCTGTATGGGGCAACGGAGTGACGCGAACGCTGCGATTCTCGAACTCGAATTCTTCACCCGTCCAGGCGCGACGCATCACTCGAATCGATTCTTCGAGCCGTCGACCTCGACCCCTCAGATCTCGGCCAAACATCGCGTATTCCGCCTCTACGTAACCGATCGCCACGACATACGAAACTCGACCTTCGGAAACGAGATCGAGTACAGCCATCTGCTCGGCCAACTCGATCGGATCATGGAGCGGCACGATCAACGCGGCGACCTGGATCGACAGGCTCTTCGTCCGTGCGGCCATGGCACTCGCCAGGATCATCGGCGTCGGCAAGTAGCCGTCTGGAGACCGATGGTGTTCGCAGACTTGCACCGAAATACAGCCGTGTTCTTCGCCCCAGGCCGCCATCTCGATCGCCGCCCGATAGAGATCCGTGCGCGGCGCTCCAAACTCGGGCGCTCGCATGTCGAAGCGCATTGTGAACACGGCATGTTCTCCTCGGCGCAGAGTCCCGATCGGTTCCGAACCTGAACCATCGATCAAGGACGCGGGAGCGCCCCATCGTAGACCGCAAGCCCCACGTACGCCCCTGGGCTGTATCGTGCCTATACCTATAATAGGATGTCGATTCGATCGAGAGCCGGCGAGCGAACTGGCCGCGTCACTGCTATGAGGGCGCTACGACCAACAAACCAACCAATCTGGGAGACCCTGCATGAGCGGTATCAAAGGCCCGATCAAGGCTTCGGATCTGATGGTGAAAGCGCTCGAGAACGAGGGGGTCGAAACCATATTCGGGATCCCGGGCGAAGAAAATCTAGACCTACTCGAAAGCCTTCGAACCTCGAGTATCCAGCTCGTCATCACGCGCCACGAGCAGGGCGCCGGCTTCATGGCGGCGACCGTCGGCCGGCTCACCGGAAAGATCGGTGTGTGTCTGGCCACGCTCGGACCCGGCGCGTCCAATTTTGTGACCGCCGCAGCGTATGCCCAACTCGGCGCGATGCCGATGATGATGATTACCGGCCAGAAGCCCATCAAAAAAAGCAAACAAGCGCGGTTCCAGATCATCGACGTCGTCGAGATGATGGGTCCCGTCACGAAATACGCTCGCCAAATCGTTCACGGGCCCAATATTCCCTCGGCCGTCCGCGAGGCGATCCGTCTGGCGGAGGAAGAACGACCGGGCGCAGTCCATCTCGAGCTGCCCGAGGACATCGCCGAGGAGCCGGTCGCCGAACCTTTCCTTTTCGAGCCCAAAGCCGCACGTCGTCCGGCGGCCGAAGCCAAAGCCATCGCCCAGGCTGTCGAGATGATCGAGCAAGCGCAGCATCCACTGCTCCTCGTCGGCGCCGGTGCGAACCGCAAACGCACGAGCAACATGCTCAAGCAGTTCGTCGAACTGACCGGCATTCCGTTCATCTGCACCCAGATGGGTAAGGGCGTGATCGACGAGCGACATCCTCGCTACATGGGAACCGCGGCACTTTCCGACAACGATTCCGTACACGATGCCACCGCAGCCGCGGATCTGATCATCAACGTCGGCCACGATGTGATCGAGAAGCCTCCGTTCTTCATGAGTGAAGACGGCTTCAAAGTCCTGCATATCAGTTTCGCTTCGGCGTCGGTCGATGCGATCTACTTTCCGCAACTCGAAGTCGTAGGTGACATTGCAAACGCAATCTGGCAGATCAACGAATCGATCCGCGTCCAGACACACTGGGATTTCTCGACGTTCAGGACCGTGCAGCAGCAAGTCGAAGAACACACGACCGAAAAATCGAACGACCCGTCTTTCCCTCTCATTCCCCAGCGTATCGTTGCCGACGTCCGCAAGGCGATGCCCGACGACGGCATCATCTGCCTCGACAATGGCATGTACAAGATCTGGTTCGCTCGCAACTACAAGGCCTATCAGCCAAACACGATCCTGCTGGACAATGCGCTCGCGACGATGGGCGCGGGTCTCCCGTCGGCACTGGGCGCTTCTTTCGTCTACCCCGAGCGAAAGATCGTCGCGGTCTGCGGCGATGGCGGCTTCATGATGAACTCACAGGAGCTCGAGACGGCGGTCCGCATGGAGCGCGATGTCACGACGCTGATTCTACGCGACGACTCCTACGGAATGATCCGCTGGAAACAGGGCGACGCCGGCTTCAAGGATTGGGGTCTCGAGTTTGGAAACCCCGATTTCGTGGCCTATGCGGAGAGCTACGGCGCAAAGGGCTTTCGCGTCGAAAAGGCGGACGATCTACTCGAGATGCTCACGAGCTGCCTCGAAGCAGGCGGCGTGAACGTGATCGAAGTCCCGATCGACTACGCCGAGAATGCGAATCTCACCCGAAGATAACCGTCATAGCGTCTGCTCGACGTCGCGACCGGGCTTTCTGCACCATGCCATCACGCGAGCACGCGGGAACCAGAGAATCAAAGCGATCTGCTAATGTCCGGCGCCATGTCTCGACCCCGCATTTTCATAGACGGCCACGCCGGTACGACTGGCTTGCGCATCCGCGAGTGGCTCGCAGATCGCGACGATCTCGAGCTATGGACCCTGGATGAGGCCGAGCGAAAATCCGAACCCGCACGAAAGAAAGCGATCGCCGAGGCGGATCTCACCGTTCTCTGTCTGCCCGATGACGCCGCGAAGTTGGCGGCGACCTGGGCCGCAGAGTCGGGTGCCCGTTTGATCGATGCCAGCTCGAGCCACCGAATCACAGATGGTTGGGTCTATGGACTGCCCGAGCTGACGAACACTCAGCGCAATTCGATTCGAAACGCACGCTTCGTCACGAATCCAGGTTGCTATCCATCGGCATTCATCTCGCTCGTTCGGCCGCTGGTCGACGCAGGGCTGATCCCGGCGGACACCGCACTCGCGATCCATGGTTTGTCCGGCTACACCGGTGGCGGGAAGACGCTCATCGAGCGATGGGAATCCCCCGACACCAGGCGCGTCGGGCTGCCCTTCGAAGCACCCTACGCACTCGGGCGAATCCACAAGCACATCCCTGAGATGCATCGCTATTCCGGCCTCGCGCTGGCACCACAATTCATTCCCGCCGTTGGCCCGTTTCCCTGCGGCATGCGAGTCGAGGTTCCGATCCACCAAAGCCTGCTCGCTCACGGCGTGACGGCCGAGTCTGTCTGGCAGACGCTCGCCGATCGATACCAGGACGAAGCCTTCGTCGAGGTTGCACCTTTTGTCGGCCTCGAACCGGTCGACGATTTCTATCTCGATCCGACTCGACTGAACGACACCAATCGGATCGAACTCCATGTCTTTCCCAATGCGGCGGGTCATGTGCTGCTCGTGGCCCTGCTGGACAATCTCGGCAAAGGCGCCTCGGGCGTCGCCATCCAATCGCTGAACCTGATGCTGGGACTCGGCGAGACGACGGGCCTGCCCATCTGATTCCTGAAGCCCTCACGCCATCCATTCATCCATCAATTCATTCTTCCTGCCAACGACTTCACACCTGATGTTCGTGCTTACGTTCATTGTGGGGCTGCATGAGCAGCACGAGCCCCGACCGGGTGATGCCTCCCCTCCCGGTCGAGCCAGGAGTGAGCCGGATGTCGGGGATGAAGAAAGTACAGAGTTCCAGAAGTGGTCGTGCGCCGGGCGCGGAGGCCGTTAAACGGGTTCTCGAGGGAGACCAGGACGCCTTCGGCGAAATCTACGACGCATACTTTCGTCGCGTATTCGCCTATACATTGAGTCGTGTCGGCGATCGGAGCGAGGCCGAGGATCTCACCCAGGAAACCTTCACGCAGCTCTATCGATCACTCGAGTCCTACCAGGGTCGATCGAGTCTATTGACTTGGACTTTCGGTATCGCCCACAACGTCTGTTCCCGCTACTTCCGCCATCGTTCGCGCTGGATGGTGGGCTCGTGGGGTGACCGCGCACTCGACGAGCGGGCGGTCGAGCCGACCAGCGAGCGGCGTGTCGACGCCGTGCGGGTACTCGATCACTGCGACAGAGTCCTCGCATCCTCGCGTCGCGCGCCCCATCAAGAAATCTTCCACCTGCGCTACGGAGAGAGCCAATCGATCCGTGCGATTGCGGGGAAGCTGGGGAAGACAAAGGATGCTGTAAAAGTCAGTCTTCGCCGCAGTCGCGCGGCACTTGCCGATGGCGTGCCAGAATTGAACGTCGTCCTGGAAAATATCTCCCAGAGTGCGTGAGATCGATCGGATGAGCGGAGGCTCCTCGGCTCATTCGAGTCCGGCACGCAGCAACGGCAACGCCCGGTCGGTTCCCATCGTCGTGAGCAACGTGGTCAGCTTGGGTCCCTTCGGACGCGCAATCAGCAGATCGTACGCATAGGGATAGAAGTCCTGGGGTGTGAGTGAAGTTCCCTCACACAGCGTCTTCAGATGGGGAATCAGCGCCGCCTCCGAGATCTCCGGACTTCCCTCGAGAATCGCCACCAACCGACCTAGAACTTCCCTGGGTTCACCGTCGAGCGGGTTCGAACTCGGCGTCGTCCGGATTCGATAGCGGAACTCTTCCGGCGCGTAATCCAGTATCCAACTCCAGACACATTCTGCGCGCTGGCGGAAACGAGCGCGCTCCGCTTCCGTCTCGACCTCTCCAGTCGACTCGTAGTGCGCGAGCGAACGCGCCAGATCTCCGTCGTAGATTTGCAGGATGAGTGAGAGGGGCCGGAACGATGGCACGCGTATCGGAGTGTCGTTCGGCTCGATCTTTCTCGGGACCACGCTCGATAGCTCGATCGTGCGTCGAACGATCTGTCTCTTCTTGTCCTTCTTGCTGCCGTCATCGGGCTGATACGCTGTCGCGACCGCGCGGTCGTAATCTTCGTATAGCTTGATGACGTCGAGATCGAAGGAAATCTGGAACTCCGAATTGGGTCGTTGACTTGCAAAGATCCAGCGCAACATTTCCGGCTCGTATATGCGAAGACATTCAACGACCGTAATCGCCCGACCCGCGGAACTCGAAATCTTCCCGCCGAGACCCTTCAGGCGAACCCAATCGTAGGCCACGTACTCGGGCGCAGTGCCGCCATAGACGGGACCCACGATCTGCTTGGCGGTATCGTAACTCCCGCCCGCGGAGCTGTGATCTGTTCCGCCCGGCTCGAAACAGACCCCTTCGAAGGCCCAACGCATCGGCCAATCGACTCGCCACGGAAGCTTGATGTCGCCTCCCTCACGAAGATCGACGGAGGTCTTCGCTCCGCAGTCGCGACAGGTGAGTTCTACGTTCCATTCGCGATCCCACGAAAAATCGACCTCGTCGCGGCCGCAGGCCCCGCAGAAGCCCGCGAGCGGAAGCCAATCCCCGGGCAACGGCTGCTTGCGAAACTGATCGAGTACGCTTCGTATCTCGTCCGCGTGTTCGAGCGCCTTGCGAATTCCATCGGCATAGCGTCCGGCGCGATAGCGGTGCGACTGCCGAATGAACTCGGGCGCGATCCCGAGCGGCGCCAAACCCGCCTCGAACTGCTCGATGTGATGACTTGCGTAGCTGTCCGTCGTGCCATGGGGATCGGGCACATCCGCGACGCTTCGACGAAGATTCTTCTCGAGCATCGCTTGCTCGGGCGCGTCCGACGGCACCTTTCGAAAGACATCGAAATCGTCCCACGAGTAGATGAATCGAACCGAGACACCCTGGACCCGCAGTGCGCGGGCCACCAGATCTACGGTCATCACCTCACGAAAATTGCCGATGTGGACCACACCTGAGGGCGTGATGCCTGCAGCGACCACGATCTCACTGGAATCCGGATGCGCCGCAAGGACGCGCCGCGCCGCGATATCCGCCCAATGCGAATAATATGGATCGAACTTCTGTTTCTCCATGACTCTCTACCCACACCTCCGAGCGACGGGAGTGTGCCAGCCCGTCACAGGGCTGCAAGGCCAGAGACAAATGAAGATGATCCGCACGTTCGATCACGTGGCTGAATGAGCAATTCTCGTCCCGCCCGGACTAGGCTGAAACGGGCGCTCCCTTGGCGATCCCCGCACGACCACTCGAAGCCTGTTCGCGGCGAGCATCGGCCTTGTGAAAGAGCGCTTCGACGTCGCGAAGAGAGTCCAGAAGCCGCGAATAAAGACGAATCTTCAGGCCCTCGAGTCCCGCATAGGCGATCAATGCGAATACGCTCGACGTCAATGCGATCGCCAGAGCGCCCAGTTCGAGCGAATCGTCGGCGAGATGCATGGACAGGAAGAGAATCAGCATACCGCCGGTGGTCCCGATGAAGCCGATCGGCGGAAGCAGACTTGCGTACATCGTGATCAGCCGCGAGTAGTGATGGTCATACTCATTGAGGATGTATTGGCGGGAGGCATCGAAGACGAAGTCCGACGGCTGTCCCTCACGCTCGCCCTCGCGAAGCGACTTCTGGAGTACTCGAATCATCAGAATGGCCAGAGGCTCCGTAACGCCAGACTTGTCGGCCGTTCCGCGGCGGAGTTCCTCCGCGCTGACCCGTCGTGTCGCGGCCCAGCCACACATGACCGTCCTCAGACCTTGTATGAGGGGTACGAGAACCGCCGCAAGCGCAATCCCCGTAACCAATACAGTCATCGACTCGTCACCAAGCATCGAACTCATCATTGTCTCTACTCCCCGCCTCTCAGCTATTCCACTTGTGGTCGCGAAGCAGCTCGAGTGCCTTGCCGAGTGATTGTTGTTCCCCGACCGGATACTCGACCAACATATTTTCGCGTCCTTCGAAACGGACCTGGATATCGTCGATCGTCTGCTGAACCCGGCGTGGATAGCGCATATCGGCCAGGATCTGCGCCTTCATAAAGCGCAGGTTCGCATCGAGTGCCATGACTTCCGGATGCGTGCTCTGCCATCGTGGTTGCAGCAGGGGGTCGAGATGTTGGCCCATGTACTGCGCCAGATAGCCGTCAAGAATCGCAACACTTCGGCTATCCCTTCGGTCGACGAGACTCCTCATTGTCTCGTCGAAGTGGAGCAGATCGCGCCAGGCACGAGCCAGATCCAATCGACGTCGCGCCAGGGCCTCCCCACCGAGCGGCGCTTCTTCCTCGGCGGCACTCGCTGCGACTTTCTCGTAGTCCGGGTCCATTCCCACCGCACAGCCGAATAGCTGTGTCGAGAGCAGGAACGGCGCAAGCCACGACCATCTCTTCCAATTCTGCATTCCGTATTCCTCCAACAGCCCCGAGGCCATCGTGCCTAACCTTCGTGATAGAGTCGACGCAACAGCGTATGAATCGGATTCTGCCGCTGGCTACGCAACGCCGGCGCAAGGTCGTCGCTCTCTACGACGGCCTTGAACAGCGGCAACGCGCGGGATCGCGCCGAAATCTGCTTGTCGATCTTCGCGAGCTGACGCCCACCGTCCTCGAGTTCGCGGGCAATGCGGCGAGATTCGGCTGTACCGAAGCGGACAGCTGCATCACCACTCTCCCCGCCCCCGGACGGTGCTGCGGGCGGAGCGTCGGCCCCACTCGCGTCGCGGCGCATCGCCAATGACTCGAGTTCTTGCGCGAGCTGATCACGGCGAGCTTTCAACGATGCGAAACTCTCCTCTAGCTCTTCAAGACCGGTCGCATCGGCAAAGCCCATGTACATGAGCACCAATTCGTCTCCGAGCGCACGACGATAGACTTCGATCGTCTTTGCACCAGCGCCATCCTGGGCAACCCACGACGCGATGTGACGCGAATTCGATGCCACCTCTGCTGTCGGCCGAGCGATCGCGAGGAAATCGTTGGCTCGGCCACGTCTCTCGAGGGCCGTCGTGAGCGACGGCCAGAGATTGCGATCGAAGGGAAATGCACGAACCGCAAGCTGATAGCGCTCGACCGCCTGCTGGATCTCGGCAGGACGCGGATTCGCGATGCCATAGGCCACGAACGCATCCCCATAGCCACGAGCTGCTTCATAAGCCGCGAAATACGCCGAATCGGGGACGAAATCGGTCGCATTGATCGTGGCGTACCGTTCGAAATGAGCCAGATAACGGGAGTAGAGCCGGGCCGCGTTGCGGGTCAGATCCGAGCCCCGGGCGATATCCTCGACCGCTCGAGACAAGTAGTAGTCCGCGCTGTTGAGCGTTGCCTCTTGAATCTCCTCCCATAACCCACGCATCGATTCGAGGTACGACTCGTAGCCGCTCGTGCGAAATCCCTGACGACGCCATTCGCCATCCCGCGCATCGTGGAGAAGTCCGTAGACCTGGAACGCACCCTCGATCGTGAAGGGAATTTCGACTTCAGGATCGACCCCGAGCCGCTGCTTGGCGGCAAAGACCTCTCCCATTTGGCGTAGTACCCGGGTGTAGACGGCCGCCTGTCCGGAAGGTGTCTGCGCGAGATCGATCGCTCGACCGTAGGCGCCTCCCGCAGCGCGAATCGCGGCAATCGTTCGACTGGAAAGACCTTCGCTTGCCAGCAGTCCCCGGCTTTTATCGTGCGCCTTGGTCGCTTCGAAGAGTACAAGAGTAAATGTCAGGCTTCCGCCATCCGACTCGGGTCCCTCGAGACGGGTGATAATGCGTTCAAGATAGTCACGAACCGATGCTTCGAGAGGGATCACGTCGGGATGAGCGCCGATCCGCTGATCCGCCAGCAATCGAATGACGGACGCGAGCGAGTCGAGGCCGTGGCCCATCCCCATTTCCTGGCTTCGAACCAGGACGAGTCTTGCCACGTTCTCGAAGACGTAGGGCAGCGCCGATACGAAGCCCGAGTTCGTGGACTGCGAGAGCGAAAGTGCCTGAAGCGTTTCGAATGGCGATTCGAGGGGAACGACGACGTCCATCCAAAGGCCGAGAACATGGCGAACAAAATCGGTGTCGCTTCCCCGCTCGAGGGCGCGATAGGCATGAACGTAGTGGTACCAGTATCGATCCTCGTGCCGACTGTTTGGATCTGCAAAAATGTCGATCGTATCGACACTTTTGTCGAGGAACGCTGGCTCGCGCGTCGAGAGATACTGCAGGAGTTCGGCCACTGCGCGCCGTCGTGTCTGGCCGGAATCCTCGCCGCCCTTCGCTTCGCGATCCTCGATCGTCCGTTCGACGTAGGCATCGAGCGGCAGTCCGATTTGAGCCGCATAGCCATCCAGCCGAGCGTTGAGTGCTTCGGCGTCGGACGAACTGAACACATATGCGAAATCGAGATAGTCATCCCAACTCGCAGCTCCGGCATTCTCCTCCGCCTGTGCCGCGCTCGCGAGGAACATCAAGCCGCTCGCGAGCGCCCCTGCGATCAAAAGTAGCGAACCCATTCGACGAGCAGTTCGAGCCGATTGAGTGACTCGAGTCGGTCGACCGCGTAACAACATATCCATCCCCATCCTCGTCATCGCGCTGCTCGACGGCCCGCGCTTTGTAGGCACTCGAGTGCGTAACCCAGCTCCACACACCGATCCGAAACCGGACGTGCCGGAGCACGATCGATCCACATCAAGAACGCGTTCAGGTTCTTGGTTTCAATAAATCGGTAGGTGCCCTTTGTACTTGTACACTCTTCCTGCGTCTTTACGGCAGCCACGACCGCCTGCTTGAGACGATCCTCCTCCCGATCACTGAGGCAGGCCGCCAGATCGCCAAGGGGCACGCCGGCCACACCGGTCAGATCAGTTTTGGGCCCGCGGGGCGCCTGCGGTGACGCGCGGCCCGATCGAGAAACCGGCGCCGGCATCGTTGGTTCGGCCACACTAGCAGCTCGTGCAACCTGGGCAGTCGGACGTGGCGCGCGGCGCGCAGGGGTCTCAGGCGCGAGCCGAGCGCCTCGCTTCGGGGTCACGGTTGGCGCGCTGGTCGGCATCGGAACGGGCGCCGACGAGAGTTTCGGTGCCGGACCGCGCGCGGACCGAGGCGCGGTCGGTCGCGGCCCGGACGAGCGAGCGGGACGGGCATCCGGCGGAGTCGGCAGCGTTTCGCCCTGACGGGGTGCCGGCGCAATCCCCGGAAGGGCACGCGGCCGCTTGCCCGGCGTGGGCTTTGCGCTGGCCACGCGGAAAGCGCGTTTGCTGGGCTCCTCCCTCGGCCGATCGAGTGCCGGCGCCGCAGGTGCATTCATTTGCGGGGTACGGCGCGTTGGGGTCGCACGCTCGACGGGCCTTCGCGCGATGCGATCCATGCGCGGAGTCGGGGCCTCCGGCTCCAGCTTGGGCCGGGCCGCTTCGATCGCGACACGCGGTCGCGCGATCTGTTGTGGCCGTTCGCGCACGGATCGATCGAACTTCTGAACCGGTGGGGGCTTCGGCGTCTCGATTCTCGCAATCTGGGGAATCACGGGCTTCGGACGCGACCGTGGTTTCGGTTTCGCAATCGGCGGCGGCTTCGGCCTCTCCGCGATCTGTTGCGGGGGAGGCGCCGGCTTGGGCTCGACCCGTTTCGGTGGTTCGGGGATCGCGATCTCAACCGGTACCGGAGCTGGAATCAACTCTTCGACTTGTTCGATGGGAGGTTGAGGATCCCGTACGACCGTCTCGAGGAGAACGACCTCGATCGATGACACGTCGGAGTGGTCCCGCGTCAGGGTCACGACGACGGCAGCCAGGATCAGCAGACTGAGCAAAATTGCCGAGGCCTCTCCAGCTGCGCGACGCATTGTTGCGATTACGCCGCCTTCGGTGAGTTCGCGGACCACAGCACCCAGGCCTTCGAAAAAACCGATTGGCACCGCACGATGGGGCTCGGGTTGGATCGGAATCCGTGCGGCCCCAAACCCATAGTGTTGTTCGACCCGCCAGGTGCTCATCCGCGATCAAATACCCTGCGTACTGCGGCACGCCGACGACCCGGCCACATCTCTTCGAGCAAAGCAGCCGCTTCGAGCATGTCCTGGCTACGTGAATCTTCATGCGGGGCGAGCATCGGCTTGGCGCCACGATCACTCTTCAAGCTGAGGAGCTGAACGCGAAGGTCATCATGCACGATTCGAGCGTCATCGTGCTCCGCCACGCCATCGACGAAGCGCACCAACTGGTACGGACTCTGCCCGGCTTCTCCCGGCGGATGGACCCGCAGCTGCCACGACTCCGCGGCAGCATTGCCCAGCTCCGTCGCCGCAGCGGCCGTGACCCGCGGCACGATCATCTCGCCCAGATTCGGAATCTTGGCACTCGGATCGGGTGCGAGCTGCGTCATCGCGATCAGCATCAGAAATGCAAGATCGACAAACGAGAATAGCCACGCCGGAGCGCTGCCGTCCGTCTGATTCATCGTTCCCCCTCCGAGTCGCGCGGAAGCCTATCGGATCTGCGTGAATCCGATCAAGCTAGCCATGTCCGTTTGAATCGCGCTATTCGGGAAGAGCGTGCTGAAGTTCCCCTCTTCACCGTGCAGCGCCATGTAGTTGAGGATCACCATTTGAGCGAGTGCTTCGGGATTGTTCGCCACTGAATTGGCGCCCGTTTCGACCGAACCAGACGAGCGGAAGTGACCAATCTGACGCGAGGATGCGACGGCCGGCATCAGGTCGGGCTTTCCCGACTTTCGATAAACGAGCAGCACTGCACTGGCCGTGCTCGAATTGTCGCTGCGCCAGATGCCCTTTCCGTTAGCACCCGCGTCGGTCTGACCGTCCGAGGAGACCGATCCATCGCTGAAGAGATAGATCATCACGTCTCCGACGAGCGGATTGCGCTCCGCATACTCGATGATCGCGCCGATGGCCTGTCCCGCAGTAAAGTCCTTCGCGTCACCGGTCGTGCGCGTGCCGTTGTGATAGTCGTATCCGCCGAATTCGATCGTACCTGCGCCCGCATGACCCTCGAGTACGAGCTTCATCACGGAAGCGGTCTTTCGGAACTCGCTCTGACCGATTTCCGCCGCTGTGAAGACCGGCGTGTCGGCCGGATTCGCACTGACGATATTCGGATCCAGCTCGGGATCGAGGGCATTCGGATCACCGAAGATCGAGATCAGATCGGAGCTTTGCTGATAGGCACAGTTCACCAGATCCTTGACTGCGGCATCCTCCTGAATCTGCTGAACCTTGAGGGCAGAGACCGCCTGGATCGCCTGCGCCACATCCCCAGCACCCGTTCCGCCGAGAAGGTCCGTCAACTTGCCCGTATCGACGAGGCCGGTCACGTCGCTCGGTCGATCGATCTTGGTTGGACGAACTTCCGGAAGAAACATCGTCGGGGGAACCATGCTCCGGCCACCCGAGTCAGAGGAACGCGTTCCGATCAGCGGAAGCAGACCTCCGTCGGCGCCTGCGGAGTAGATGCCGAAGATCGGATTCAACGGGTTGTTCGCCGTATCGTTCGATGAACGCGAAGGAATGATGATGCCTTCGACTTTCGCCAGGGTCGCAGGGGCTGCTTTGTCCAGGATACCCGCGAGCATGGCTGAATCGAAATGGAACGCGAGGTTCATCGTTCGGTCCAAAGCGGTGATTTGTGAATTGAGAGGCGTCATGTCGAGAGGCAGACCGAGCCGCTCATAACCTCCCTCGGTGAGAAAATCATCCTGCCCAAGCGGTCCACCAACCATGACGTTGGACCCCGCGATACTCGCACCACCACCGAGATCGATTCCAATGAAGGGAATCTTTCCGGCTCCGGCCCCGGTGAGGGCGCAGCTTGCCTGCGCGTTCGCCTTGTTCACCCCGAGCATCGACATGAGCGATGGGGCCACGACATAGGCCGCCCCCGTGATGAAGCCCTGACCAAGGAACTCGCGTCGAGTCCGCGGGCGCGGGTGGTCGGGGTGAAAAAAGGGCTGGTCGGCTTCAGTACCTTGTCGCTTCGTCATATCCGGGCCTCCTCTTCTTCAGGAAGAGAATCGAGAGAATTGGGTTCAGTGGATGTGCAGCGCGCCGCTCGCAACGACTGCGGTGCATACGCCCTTCACGACATTCTTGGTGTAGTCACCGTCGCACGGCGGATCCACGGCCCCGCCACAGGTTGCCGACAAATCCACGATCAACTGATCGAGAAGCATTTCCACCTGGTCCCGCGCCGGAGAGCCCCCGACGTCACCACGTAGCCCTGCGCCAACGATGTAATCGAGGAGCGGGTCCGTAATCAAATTCACATCGTTGGGGTCCGCGAAGGCTGCGGCGGGCGCCAAATCCCATCCAAAGCTCGCCGCACCCGGGAAGAATTGATCGCGCAGGGTCTGGTTGGCGGGATTTCCATCTCCGACCAGAGCGTCGCAGTACTCGATCCCGAGCTTGGCGACACCCACCTGGTTGGCGGAAACGAAAGTCCGGAGATCTGCACCAGACGGCAACTGTTGGACCAGTTGGTCGAATGTGTCATCGACACTCGTAGTCTGCGGATCGACACCCGTCACTTCCGCCATCGATGCGTTCACGCGTGCAAAGTCCCGAATACCCAACGTAGGAACCGGATCACCGAAATCCTCCACTCCCGGAGCCGGCGGCGCGGGTACGGCGACCGGATCCTGGAAGATGCCGAGCTGCTCGAAGACGAGCTGGAACACGTCCGTGTTCGAATCGACGAGACCACCCACGATCGAGCATTGGCGCGACAAGAGCTCGCGGCCGCTGGTCACGAGGGCGTTCATGTTGGCAAAATTTCGACCCGACACAGGAATCACGCCGTTCAGCGATACCTGCAGATCCTGGACTCGAATCGGAGCACTCGTATCCGTGACGAAGGTGGGCTGGCAGAACAGATAGCTGTACCGGTCGAGCTCTGTGACCGCGAACTCGATCGAGGAAGTCCCGCCCGTCCACTGCGAAACATCGAAGGCAATCGTGACTCGCTTGCCGATGCCGGCCTCGTAGTTTTGAAGGATCGCGGTCGGAGCGAGAGGCATCTCATAGATCGCAGCGAATCGAATCTGGCCAATCCACTGGCGTTCGTTTGTCACCTCATTGCCCAACACGAGCCGATGGCTGGGATCCCAGTTCCAGAGACGCCCGGCGTCGATCGGATCTTCGTCCTCCGTCCAGCGTCCGTCGACGTAGATTCGTCGACCGGCGAGCTGATCGTAGGTCACAGTAATGTGTTGCAAAGTAGACTGCGCGTCCTGATCGACGTCGTAGGTCTCCATGTCGGGACTGCCGTTGTTGTTCGATTCCTCTAGAAACGCTCGATTCCGAATGATGTATTGGTAGAGATTCTGTCCGAGCATGAAATTGCGAGAGCCATTGCTTCGCGAATAACTCATGATGCGTGCCGGACCGTCCTGGGTCGTATTCGCGTTTGCGATCCACATTTCGAGGGAGTAGCCCTGCGAACCCCCATTCTGCGCACCGATCCGGTCGAATAGCTTGCGACTCGAGTCGACCGTCGCGATGGCCCGCCCGGTGGCGACATCGATCCCGTAGGACGGCATCAGCTCGGGACCCTCGAGAGCCAGATCCATCGCGGGCGTGACCCCACTGGTGTCGAACGCCGTCGAGCCGGTCTGTTCCTTGAAATCCCAGCGCGCGATGATTCCGGTGTCGTACCGATCGCTGCCGACCTCTTCGACGCCGTCCGAAATCTGCCGGGTTTCACTGGTCAACCCGGCGACGTTCACGCCGCCGGAGGTTCCTCCAGCCGCTTCGATGGCCCCTTGCCAGGCGATGATCTGAGCCAGCATCTCGGCGGCGTCCGTCGAACAATCGGACCAACAGTAGTGGAAATCCGCCGCCAATCGTCTAACCAGCCTCGATGCGGAAGGGGCGGAGAAGTTGACCTTCTGATTATCGACGACCGCAGACCAGGCGGTCGAGGAATCGGGATGCGCGATCTGCGGAGCGCCCGGGCCACTGCCGCCATGACAATTGTCGCAGTAGGCGCGCACCACCGGATAGACGGTCTGCTCGAAACTCGTGACCTGTTCAGTCACCGAGAGGCCTTCTGGCTGTCCAGAACCCAGGCTGTTGTTGCCCAGGATCGACGTATCGCTATCCGATCCACTGTAGTCGCCACATCCGGCCAGCATGAATCCGACAAGAAGCGCAAAGACGGCCGACCCGATGCGCCGGAGGGCGTTCCCTTCGAGTGAGCCGAACGACTGGTTCTGGAATTCTAGATCTTTCATCGAATTTCCTAGCGATCCCTCGTGGTTCTCGTAAGTGCCCGACCCCATCGAGCGACATCCGCGACGCTGCCCTCTCAATCTATTCATCCATACAGTGTTCAGCGACCGACGCGAACACATCCTTCATGCGATAGATACCGTTGGCTTCGAAGCTATCGGCGATCGTTTCGATTGCGTCTCGATCATCTTGATCCTTGGGGCCACGGAAACAGACATGCTTGAAAACCTTCTCGACCTGACACACCGAGAACGCCCGCGAAGCCGCGACCTCTGAACCGAGGCTCTTCGGGCCGAATCCACGGTCGCTCGCGCCCCGCCAATCGAGAATCGAATTTTGACCTTCGCGCCAGTAGTTGATCCAGCTGTTGTCCGTCGTCACGTAGCCGAAGGGGAAGACGTTGCCGTTCTGCAGGTACTTGTCCTGCACGACACCTGGCGTATGAGTCATCCTCTCCTGGCCCTCATCCCAATCGAAGTAGGCAAAGGCGCCTGAGAGCGGATCCATTCCGGCGTGACATCCAAAACAAGTATTGAGATAGATCTCGCTATCACCACCTGGGCTGCGCGACACGTCCTGGCGAATCCGATCGCCCGGACGCGCGATATCTTTCAGCTCTTCCATGTCGCGACAGAGATGGTTCATCGCAGTAAAGCGCAACATCGCGCGATTCGTTCCTGCGACAAAAAATGCCTCGGCAGCAGCCCGAGTCGTAAAGATGCCGGCTGCCTCGCCGGACGACACCTGCGATCCCGGCAAACCCGACTGCGTTCGTTGAATGAGAAGCGTGTCGTCGCTGAGATCGATGCCCGCGTCCTCGAGCGCCTCGTAGTGTGCGTTGCTCGTCTGCTGATGATTCGGCGTCACGACTCCGTTTGCGCCGGTATAGATCATGTCCTCTGAGAGGATGAGATTGAAAGGAACGTCATCACGGATCATCCCGATGATGGTCGCCGTATAGTCGTTCAGTGGCGCAAAGACGGTCTGCTCTTCATTCGTCCAGGGCGTCACGAAGTTCTTGAGCGAGACGTTGTAGAAAGCGGGGTGCTGCATCGCGAGCTCAGCGGCCAGGTCTGCACGCCCGTTGCCGATATCGGTCGCCATCGTCGCGAGCGTCGTGTCGTCCGGGGGAACACCGGCCAGGCGATCATGCATCCGCCGTGCTCGGTCGATGTCGTCCATCTGGGCATTCACGGTGCCCGCGCAGAACAGGGTGATCAGGGCAATCGACAGCGCGGAGCAAAGAGCGGTCCGAACGAGTCCAGCATCCTTCGAGATTGAACTCGTCGACATGGTCGGAGTCATAATTGAAGTCGCCTTGCGTTGTCGTCTCATCATGCTGGCCATCCGGATTCGACCTCTTCTTCTTATTCACCTGGGTGCCGCCCCCCGGGCCAACTGAGAACAGAAGGCAGCTAGGCGCTCGTACCAGGGCTCATATCCCATTCGTCCCAGACAAGATCTTCTCGGTGACCCAGCTCACCTTATTGTGTGCTTTTCGCATCGATTCATCGATTACGCATCAGATTTGCCGGAGACTTTCTCCATCGACTTTCAAGCTGCCGACAACTTGCGATCGCGGATCGACCAAATCGGAGATCGGGCTGTCCGTCACTGAATGCGCGGGCGATCTGTGCGAAATGACCAAAGGTTCGGAGTGCCATGCGGCCGATAGCGAAAACGCTGCGTGACGCGCTTGGCCGGCCGATCCCGTCCGTCTCCGAACGAAGGAACCTCTCGATGCGAACCCCCATGATGAGACTCCTCCCCCGGCTGTCCTGGCTGGTGCTCTGGCTGTGTATCGCTGCGGCCGGAAGCGCGACAGCGGAGTGGGGCGATTCCAAGGTGCGTGCGCTCTCCCTTCCCGAATCCGCGCACATCGCCGCAGTGCTCGAAGATGACGAGGCCCAGCTCGAGGCGCGACTTCTGGTATCAAACGATCCGACCCCTCGAATCGGCGTGCTCTTCGATCTGGCTCCGGGTTGGCATCTCTATTGGCGAAATCCTGGCGAGACCGGGATCGCCCCGAACCTCGATCTCGAAGTCCCTCGACATCGCGTCGGAGATCTGGCCTGGCCCGCACCGCAAACGTTCCGCGAAGCCGACGGACTCTTTACGACCTATGGCTACGAAGAGAGGGTGTTGCTCGCCGCCCCAATCGATTTGCTCGAGGCAGGTCCCACGACCGATGTCATCCGAGCAGTCGCGTCCGTCCTGGTGTGTCGCACACAATGTGTGCCCGCGTCCTTCACACTATCGACTCCTATCGATCCGAGACTTTCCGAAGAACAGCAATCGACGATCGACGCGCTCTTTCGCGATGCAGACGCGCAGCTGCCGATTTCCGCGGCCAGACTCGGCCTCGAAGTCGATGCCCGCTGGTTGGAAGGAACACCCGAAGCGGAAAAGACGGGGCGCCTCGAGCTGAGCGTTCGTTCTTGTCAGCACGGCGGCGAGTCCTGCCAATCCCTCGCCGTCGACTCCGAGGACGCACTCTTCATTCCAATGGAAGGAGATACTTTCGAGTACTCGCGGGCAGAGCTCATCCTTAACGATGACGCCGTCGGCACTCTCACCATCGCGTTGGATGCCACGCGCCTCGACGCCGGAGAGGACCGCCTTCGCGGACTCGTCACGGTCCGCGACCCGGGCGGTCGCACTCGTCACGTCGAGATCGATCTCCCGATCCGTTCGGAATCATCGCAGGCGGCATCGCCACTGACTGCACAGCCCGCATCCCAATCGGCCTCACCCCCCCTGGTCTCGCCCGGGCGTTGGATGCATATCGTCCTTCTCGCATTGCTCGGAGGCTTGATATTGAACGGCATGCCGTGTGTATTGCCCGTTCTCGCGATCAAGGTCGTCGCCGTCGCTGACATGGCCGAGAAAGACCCACGCGAGGTTCGACTCCACGGCCTCGCCTATACCGCTGGTGTGCTGGGATCGATGGCATTGCTCTCGGCCATCGTGATCGGGCTCCGCAGTGCTGGCCATTCCGTCGGTTGGGGGTTCCAGTTCCAGGAACCACTCTTCGTCGCAGCGATCAGCGCATTGCTCGTCGCCTTCGCAATGAATCTGTTCGGTGTATTCGAGATCGAATTCGGCCAGGGGAGACTTGCCAGCGTCGGACAGGGCAGCGTCGGCTTCCAGAGGTCTGCGTTCGAGGGACTTCTGGCCGTCATACTCGCAACACCCTGCACCGCCCCGTTTCTGGGCACAGCGGTCGGTTTCGCTTTCGCCACGTCGGGCCTTGGTATCGCCGTGATCTTTCTTGCGATCGGGCTCGGCCTGGCGTCCCCCTTTCTCGCGGTCAGTTTCTTCCCAAGGCTGGCCCGTTTCATTCCGCGCTCCGGCCCCTGGATGATGAAACTTCGCGCCGGTCTCGGATTCAGTCTACTCGCAACGGTCGTATGGCTTCTTTGGGTATTGGGCCAGAGCGGCGGGGCCAACGCCGTCACCGCCATGACGGGGAATCTTCTCTTTCTGGCATTCCTTCTCTGGGGCTTCGGCCAGATCCAGCCGATCCGGAGTGTCTGGCTCGCACGGGTCAGCGCCATCACGATCGTGTGCATCGCCTTCGTTGGCTTCAACCTGATCGACTTTTCAGAGGTAGATGATCGCACGCTCAATCGCGACGACATGCCGATCGCAAGCCCCGACGAGACCCAGGCGGAATCGGGCTGGCGCACCTACTCAGAGCAGGCAGTCGCTGAAGCATTGGCTGCGGGCCAGCCAGCGTTCGTCGTCTTCACGGCTGACTGGTGTATTACCTGCCAGGTCAACGAACGCACTGTCCTCGATCGACGGGCTGTCCAAGAGGCCTTCAGCGAAGGTGGCTTTGCCCTCTTCAAGGCGGACTGGACGCGCAGGGACGAAGTCATCCGGAAGAAGCTCGCGGAGTTCGATCGCGCAGGCGTTCCCCTCTATCTCGTCTACTCGCCGGACGCGCCCAACCGACCCCAGGTCCTGTCCGAGCTCCTGAGTCGGCGGGAGGTCATCGCCGCGCTCGCCGGGCCCCCGGATCGCGCGTAGGGGCTGGCCCGGACTGCGATTCGCATCACATTTTTCTCATTGCTGGTCGCCGACGAGACGATGCATCGAGGATCTGAAGAGTCTTCTGGAGGCCCAACACATGACCGCATCATCTCTGCATAAGCTCGCGGCAGGGATCAGCTTCTCGATCCTGCTGATGACCGCTCATGTCGGACTTGCCCTTGATGTCGGAGATCGTGCGCCCGCGTTTTCGGCCCCGGCGCTCGACGGGAAGGGCATGATCGAGCTCAGCAAATACCAAGGCAAAGTCGTCTACCTCGACTTCTGGGCCTCGTGGTGTGCACCCTGCCTCGTTGCGATCCCCGAAGTCGAAAAGATGCGTAGTGAATTTCCGAATGGAGATTTCCAGATCATCGCGGTGAACCTCGACCAGAAGAAAGAGAAGGCGCTGCGATTCCTCTCGAAGAATCCCGTGGGCTACCCGAGCGCCAGCGATCCCAAGGGCCGACTTCCCGGTCAGTACGGCGTCGACACGATGCCCACTTCCTATCTCATCGATCGCGACGGTGTGATCCGCTACGTGCATCGTGGTTTCCAGCGCGGTGACAGCTCGGAGCTGCGCAAGCAGATTCGCGCGCTATTGGGGGCAAATCGATGAAGCGTCTCTGGATTGGTGTCGTCATCCTGACTCTTGGATTTGCAAGCGTTGGTTGTGTCCGCGTCAAACCCTGGGAGCGAGATCTGCTCGCGCGCCGAGACATGGCCTGGGAGCCCGACGGACTCGAAGCCAAACGAGAATCGCATATCTACTTCAGCAAGGAAGCCTCCATGCCGGGCGGAAGCGGTGGCGGTGGCGGCTGTGGTTGCAACTAACACCAAAATGAAGATTCGCACGGATCCGGAGGGATCGACTTCAATGCCACGCGTCATTCCGGATGGGGCAAGAGAGGAGTCGACCGAAGACATCCTCGAACAAGCGTCCTTCCCGCTTCCTCGACCTGGCAAGACGCTCACGGCGCTCACGACGAGCGCACTCGCCCTTCCCGGTATTGCGGGCTCCGCTCGCGCCGATGCACCGATCGAATCGGCCAGTGCGTCTGCCGCATTCAGCTACTACAAGGAAGACAACCTTTCGCCTGGAAAATTCTTCGACGATGGCGGTGGATCGCGGGATCGCTACGAAGTATTCACTGGCCAGCTCCGCTTTGATCTCCCCGTGGCGGAACGTGTCGATGTTGGCGTCGACCTTCTCTACGAAGAAATGAGCGGCGCCTCACCGTGGTACGTGCGGCCCGATCCCGACGAGACGACGGAGAGGCTTCAGGTCATGAGCGGAGCGACGATCGACGACAATCGCTTCGACGCGCTCGTCGATATCGACTTCTACCTCGATCGAGGAAAGGACACCCTCTCCGCCGGTGTCTCGACGGAGAAAGACTATCTCTCGATCAATTTCGGAATCGGAACGGAGCGAAATTACAACGACAAGAACACGACGCTCTCTGCCGCGGGTGCCTTCTCGTACGACTGGATAGACCCAACTGACCCATCGTTCTCGGCCGCCCGGCCCTCCACCGGCGAAAAGTGGGCCATCGATCTATTTGCCGGCCTATCACAGATCTTGAGTCGTGCATCGACCCTGGCATTCACGATCAACTACAAGCATTCGGACGGCTATCTGGCCGATCCATACAAGGAGATCCTACAAATTGATGCGGATAATCCGCTCTTGGAAAATCGCCTCTCCGACATCCGACCCGACGAAAAGGATCAAGTCAGTCTGCTCGCGCGCTATCGGCATCATTTCGAAGCGGTCACTGGCTCCCTCCACGCCGACTATCGCTTCTACGCGGATGATTGGGGCATCAACTCCCACACCGTCGATCTGGCCTGGTACCAGAATTTCATGGAGTGGCTGACGATCACACCGAGCGTGCGTTGGTACAGCCAGAGCAAGGCCGACTTCTATGACACGCTACTAGATCGCATCTCCCCAAAACATCATTCCAGTGACTATCGACTCTCCCCCTACGGTGCCGTGTCCTACAAGATCAAGGCCGAAGCCGAATTCAAGGATCTGTGGAGATACGACGCACCGCCGTGGCTTCAGGCTGTCGGGATCTCGGACGGAATGGATTTGATCGCTTCGCTTTCCTACGAACGCTATTTCTCGGACGGCGATTTTGGCCTCCGTTCCGTGAGCGAATCCGAAGAAGCCCCGGGGCTGGTCCGTTTCCGTGTCTTCGCTGTGAGCCTGACCGGGCGCTTTTGAGCATGCGTCTCGAAAGCTTTCGTTTCCGAGCGATGGGCAGTCCTTGCGAATTGCAGCTCTGGGGTGAATCGCGAAATTCCGTCGCGACGATCGCGGAAGCCTGCAGCGGTGAGATCGACCGCCTCGAACGCAAATTTTCCCGCTATCGCGACGACAGTCTGGCAACCCGAATCAACCGCAGCGCCGGCGACAGCAGCGGGGTCGAACTGGATTCGGAAACCGCCGCGCTACTCGACTTCGCGGCCACAGCGCATCGTGAAAGCAACGGACGATTCGATCCGACATCAGGCGTGCTGCGGCGCGTCTGGAATCTCAGGTCGGGTCGCCTCCCGACCCCCGATGCCGTTCAGGAGGTCCTTCCACTCGTCGGTTGGTCGAAGCTACAATGGGAAAATCCCCGAATCGTCCTGCCGATCCCGGGCATGGAACTCGACTTCGGCGGCTTCGTAAAAGAGTATGCGGCGGATCGCACGGCAGAGCTCTGTCGGAAGCGGGGCCTGAGATCTGGAATCATCGATCTTGGCGGAGACCTGGCTGTCGTCGGCCCGCATCCGAATGGCCAACCCTGGCTCGTCGGCATTCGCAATCCGCGCAGACCGGGCGAGGCGATGGCTCGAATCGCTCTCTACTCTGGCGGCCTCGCGACCAGCGGTGACTACGAACGCTTCATGATCGTGAACGGCAAACGTTACTCGCATCTGCTCGATCCGCGAACCGGAGAACCCCACGACGGCGGCCCGGCCTGCGTATCGATCACAGCAGACCATTGCCTCATCGCCGGGTCGACCTCGACGATCGCCATGCTGCAACCCGAAGCCGACGCCTCGCGTTTCCTAGAAGAGGTTGGGCTCCCCCATTTACTCGTCACGCAATCCGGAAGAATTTCGGGGACCGCCGATTGCGTCAATACGGCCGGGAGCCGGGTACCCGAGGCTCGCGGCCGTCGACGATTGCATCCAATGAGCGCTCTCAGATCCGCTTGCTAGGCAGCACGACCAGATCCGCCTCCCAGCCATCCTTCGAGAGCACCGTCGCGAGCTCTGCCGCCTCCGCCATCGATCCCAGCGAGACGATATAGACGTCGAAGAATGTGTCGCCGGCGAGTGACCATTCGTGAAGGACCGTCTGGTAGCCCTTGAACGAAAGTCCCTGTGCAATCGCGTCCGCATCCTCCTCGTGCGTACGCGTCGTCACACGAACGCCGAAAGGCGGCCCATCAGACTCGGGAAGCTTCGCGTCTCGTGCGTTACGCCGTTGGAACGCAAGACGGCGGCGAATCGAGTCTGCGACCAACTCGGCTGGCGTCGAAATTCGTTTCGCTCGTGCCGCGATGACCAGCCGAACGTCTCGGCCATTGTCCCGATTGGAGGTAAAAAGCCAACCGATAAAGGGGATCTCGGAGAGCCAGGGAACTTTCGATTCGCCACGATCCTCTACGCGATCGCGATGGATCGCGAGGATCGCTGTCTCGCCGTCGTCGAGCCGCGCGGTCGCTTCCAACGTCTGGCTGACGAACGTCGGCCCCACCTGAGATACATCACCGACTTGAATAGGTGACACGGACGACACGTCAACATCGAGTTTGAGCTGAATCTTGCCCTTGCGGCCAGCTCTGGCATCGATCCCGAGTCGAATTCCGACATCCGTCCGTTCAAAGCGAGTCGTTTGCGAAAGCGCCGCGATAGTCGAGTTGATGGAGTCGCCAATCTCGGGCTCTTCGGTCACGGGCACGGGGATATTGTCACCCACGAATATTTCGTGTTGCTCACCGGCGGTCACGATCAGACTCGGCTGAATCAATACGTCGGTCCGTGCCGTAAAATCGCCGGCGCTGACGACACCCGTTTGCAGAATCGGAATCTCGACCCCGCCGCCCCCGGGAAGCGCGAAAGAAACGCCGGTATCTCGCGTGACTCGACCGAAAAAACTAGTCCCCGGCGGCGGTTCTGACGGGAGTCCGCCGGGCACCGGCGAACTCTGGATGAAACCGCTGACGTCATCGCTGGCCGAAAAAGGAACGCTGAATCCGAATCCAAGCGTAAAACTGCGCGGCGTTCGAACCTCGGAAACCGTGATGTCGACCGCAATCTGCTGTGGCAGTTCATCGAGCGTTTCGAGAAGCTCGCGAATGATGATATGCGTCGCAGGACCCGCACTCACAACGAGTGACCGACTCGCCTTGTCAACGACAATGACGAAGTCCATGCCCGCAAGCTTCGATCCCCCCGTCTTGCTCGTAGATGCGCTCGACTGCCCAAGCGCACGAATGAGTTCACCCACTTCTTCGGGATCCCGATTGAGTACCCGCAAAACCCGGATTCGGCCCTCGCCTTCAACGGGCCGGTCGATCCGATCCAGAAATCGTTCGAGGCGAATCGCTTCGTCCTCGAGGCCCCGGAAGAGGATGCTGTTCGTCCTCTTGTCGCTCCAGACTTGCAGCTGGCGATCCGAAATGCCCTCTGATTCGAGACGAGTCTCAATAAAGGGTTCGACTTCATCGACACCGCGGTAGCGCAACACTCGAAGTCGTAGCTCGAATTCGTCGACACGATCCAGTTCGTCCGCAATTGTCGTGAGACGCGCGATCTCCCGTTCGGGCCCACTCGCGATCAGACTATGCGTCGGCTCGAAGGGCACGAGCGTGACGCGTGCGCCCGAAAGCGGCTCGAGTACATTCATGATCGCTTGCAGGTCAGCAGTCACGAGCGGAATCAGGGTCGTAATGAATGATTCATTCGCCGTACTCGCATCGCTGACGAAGGGCGCCTCGCCGACGGCCTCCGCAATTTTCGAGACTCGCCAGTTGTCGACAGTAGACGGCAACAACGTAAACCCCAGCATCGACAAGGACGAGCCGAGAATCGACCAAGCTTCGCCCTCGGTCACCTCTCGCTTGGTTACGATGGAGACGTTCCCCCGAACCTGTTCGTCGAAAATAATGCTGCGTCGGGTCTCGGCCGAGACCCGCTCGATCAACTGCTCGATCCCGACTCGTTTGAAATTCAACGGGAAGGTCCGCTCTTGCCCGAAGCTGGCCGAAGGCAATCCCAGACTGGCCACAAGGACCAGAACGAGTGTCGGGAGCATCGCGTTTACAATACGACGTCGTATCACAGGAGTAGGCTATCCGAGCACTCTCGGAGTCGCTAGGAATCGCTGACTCCCCCCTTGATCCGGGGCCTCAGCGCCAGGGGCTGAGAAATTCAAAGACCGTGATTCGGACGGCGAAGCGAAATTCGTGGATGTTCGGCTCGTATTCGACCTCGTCATTCGGTCCTGCAATACCACCCCGAAGATCGATCGTGTGCTTTCCCAACCCGACATAGCGATAGCCCGTGCTCAGGCTGACTTGCTCCGTCAGCGCATAGTTGATGCCGACTCCAACATTCCAGGCGAAGTCGATCGGGTCATCATCCCCGGAAAGCACGTTGGATGTTCCGTCGATATCGAGAAAACCAGCACCAATACCAGCACCAATATAGAAGCTGGCCGGCTCGATCCAACGACGGATTCCCGGCTGCCTCCCTAGACCAAATGTGTACTGCACGGGCCGATAAGCCGCGGTGAACGGAATATCGAGCCAGGTATTCACAAGAAACGTCTGCGCCTTGAATTCGGTAAAGAAATCTTCACCGCCTGCATTCGTACGCAACTCGTATTCACGAAGACCGGCCCCTTCGATTTCGAAACGCACTGGCCAATCGGGCAGCCAGACATCGAGTAACCATTCGCGGGGAACCAGCTCGTCCATGGGCACTTCGAGCCCGACGGCCAGGTCGAGCAGCGGTGAGGCATCATCGTCCGAGCCGGACAAGCGTGTCACCGGTGTCACACTGGACTGTCCGTCTGTATCGACGTCCGCCGCAGAAATACCAAGACCGGGGGCCACATAGACCTTCCAGTCCGCGGAGGCAAAGCCAGCCACCAATAGCAGCGTGGTCGCCATGACTCCGATCCGGAAAAGATTGGCCCCAACTCGTTCGCAACGCCCCACCTACCCGTCCCCTCGAGCCCATTGCGGGCCTGTGCATACGAAGCTTTGAGACGTATCGGTTGGGTTCGGGGGTCCGCTTGATGACGGATGTCACACTTCGGACGATTCGATAGGACGTGTGGATTCTGACCCATTGGGCGACTCGGATCGCAGTGTTCGATATGCGAGGAAAGTTCGCGCAATCACGGTGATGATCAGGATCCCGACCCAGATCGTCGTCGAGATTTCGAGACGATCCGGAAACAGCAGGAAAATGCTGTAGGCGATTCCCGTTTCCCCGCCTTCGGCGAGCCCCGCTCCCAGACGCAGGCCACGATTGTCTCTTGGCGGGATCGCCCGCCTGGCTTCTTGCATGCCGAGGGAGAGCGCCGACGCGATGCACAGGATGTATAGAAAGAGCATCGCCATCCATCGAGCCTGGAATTCGGGGGCCGCGATCGCAAATCCGAGGACCATCGCCCCATACGCCGCCATATCGAGCACCATGTCGAAGTAGGCGCCAAAATCGCTCGCCTGACCGGATTCCCGTGCGTAGAGCCCATCGGTTCCGTCAGCCAGCCGCGAAAGCCACCACAATGCGAAGGCCAGCCACCAGAAATGGAATGCGACCGCTGCGCTCGCGAACAAGGCGATCACGAAGGCGAGAACGGTCACATGGTTCGGAGTCCAACCGAGATGGGCGTAGAGCGTCAGGACCGGTCGCGCGAAGTGCGGCAAGATGTTGCGAAAGGCATTATCGATCATGACGTCCGGGTGCCTCCTTTGACAACATCGACGACAACTTCAAAAACAGCGTCAACAACAACGTCGACGACGTCTCGAATCAATCTTCGATTCGCGCCTTCTGCAATCGTTCGAGACGCGCCGTTTCACGGCGAAGATGAATCGATTTTCCGCCAGTGACGTAGACCAGTCCGCGTTTCGCGCCCTTGGGCTTCTTGACGTTCTTGATCGGAACAACGTGAACATCCGCCCGACCCGCGTTCTTCTGTTTCGAGAAATGAACGGCCAGCTCGCAAGCGTCGAGTACGGATTCGGACGGCGGATCGTCGCGGCCCTCGGTCCGCAAGATCACGTGGCTTCCGGGTGCGCCATCGAGATGGAAAAAGAGATCCTTGCCCCGCGCGAAACGAGTCGTGAGGAAATCGTTGCCCTCATCGCTTCGACCGACCCAGATCTCGAGTCCGTCCTCGCTCAGGTAGCGCCTCGGATGAAGCTTTCTCGGCATGCTGCGGTAGACCGCCGGAAGCGACGGCTTCTCTGCAATCGCCTCGCTCGCCCCGATCGCCCCGGACGACGAAGATCCGAGTTTTCTCGACTGGTGCGAAGTCTGACGCGCCATGAGCCGACGAACGAAATCGCGCGCCAGGATCTCATCGAGAGACTCGACCTCTTTCATTTCGACTTCGAGCGCTTCCAACGTCTGCAGGGTGTCCCGAGCCGACTCGACCTGCCCCCCGGCCTTTGTCAGTCGACGGAGCAGTTTCTGATAGCGCTTGAACGTCGCATTGAGGTTCTCTCTGGCTGACAGCCTGGGGTCGAGGCGAATCTCGACCGGCTCTCCCGTCTCGAAATCCGAAACGACGAGTGACGCCTCGCCCGGAACGATTCGCGACAGGTTGGCCTTCAAGAGTTCGCCGTTTCGCTGGAGCGTGTTGGCCTCTTCCGCTTCGGCGAGCTCAGCCTCGATTCTTTCAACGCGGCGCAAGGCTGCTTTTCGTTCCTTCTTGAGAGCAGCCACCAGCCGACGACGGTCGCTTCCCGCCAGCGCGTCGTCTATGGCCGCCGCGTAGTGTGCAGCGATCTCTTCGAGCAATCCGAGACCGGAGGCAGCTTCGAATCGATCCTCTCCGCTCCGAGGTGCATCTCCGCTGGGATCGACATAGGGCGCGCCCAGCTCGAGTTCAGGGCGCGTTTCGGAAAGCGGCCGAAGCGCGAGTACGAGCTTCTCCTCCGCATCGAGCAGGTAGAGATTGCTCTTCCGCCCAAAAAGACACAGCAGCAGAACGAAACGACCTTCCTTCGCTTCGAAGTGAAGCGCGAGTTGGCGATCGTGACCGCGGATCGATGCAGATTCCAGACGCGCTCGCGCGAGATGGGCACGCAGATAGGCGCTAAAAGCGGGGAGCTGTGCGGGCGCCTTCGGCATCCGGCCGAGCAAGGCCACATGTCCGACCTCGGGTCGCGCATCGATGTCGATGACACATTTCCGTTTCTCGTCCTCGGCTCGAGAATCGGCGCGACGATAGATCGAGAAGGTGATCCGGCCTGGCGAAGGCTCGAGCCAACGTTCGATTCGTCCCCCAACGAGGGATTCCAACAGGACACTCGCAACCCGTTCGAGCTCGATCAGACTCAGCATGCCGCCTCCGCATCGCGAAGCGTAGCGCGGCGTACCCTCATTTCTGACATAGCGAACAGTAGTGACTCGATCGCTGGGCGATCACCTTTCGCTTGATGGGCGTGTCACAGGACAGACAAGGCTCGCCTGTACGCGCATAGACCTTGCGTTCATCCTGATAGCCCCCGTCCGAACCATCGGGAGTGACATAGTCGCTGATACTCGATCCGCCAGTTTCGATCGAACGTTCGAGCACCCTGCGAAGGCACGCTGCAATCGCCTCACACTCGTTTCGCGTCACGCGCCGCGCCGCACGACCGGGCCGCACCCCAGCGAGAAAGAGCGCTTCATCTGCATAGATATTTCCCACACCCGCGCAGACCGACTGATTGAGAAGCATCGCCTTGATTGCGACGCGGCGGCCTCGATTAGCCAGGAAGAGAAGCTCGCCCGTCACGCGAAGCGCATCGATCCCGAGTCGATCCAGGCGTGCGTTGTGCTCTCCGGGTTCGAGCCATTGCACCTTCCCGAATTTTCGGACATCCCGAAAGAACACCATTGGCCAACCTCCTTCGAGCTTGATCCTAAGGTGTGTATGCTCGTCGGGCTGGAAGCGGACCTGCGCTTCGGGCGGAAGCGAAGCGCGCGCGGTCGCCGAGAGAAGTCGTACGCTCGTCGCTTCGCTCGAAAAGAGCTGGCCCGTCATTCCTAGATGCAGCAGAAGACGAGAGCCACATTCGAATCCCGCGACGATGTATTTCCCAGCCCGATCGAGGCGGACGACCTTCTTTCCCTCAAGGGATCGACGCAGCTCTTCCGGTGGTGTCAGAAAGAAATAGCTGTTGGCCGTCGTCTCGACGCGCTCGATACGCCGTCCGACCAGGATCGGCGCGATCTGGCGACGCGTTGTCTCTACCTCGGGTAATTCGGGCATGGCTGCGGGATGTTCTCCGCCCGACACAGGGCTTTGGATGCTGCGCCATGGAGTCTCGATCGAGCCGCCGTCGAGTCACCCTCGCGTCGCATGGGCAACCGATTTGGTAGCGTGCAGCTCATGCTGCCGCACCGGCCATCCGGCGAACCCTCTCCGCCCAAACCCCCGCCCAAGCGCAGGCGACGCAAGACCCAGCCGATGGATCTCGCCTGGCTCGAAGAGCGAGCGCTGCGGTATGCCTCCCGCTGGGAGGCGAGCGCCGAGGGCACCGCCAAACTGCTCGAACGCAAGATCTTCGAGCGATGCGAACGCACAGGCGAGTCGTCCGATGTCGCTCTCGAAATGATTCCCGCATTGGTCGTACAGCTCGTCGAGCGGGGATACGTAGACGATCGCCGCTTTGCGTCCGGCGTGCTCCAACGCCAGCGCAGGCGGGGCGCTTCGGCCGCCCAGATCCGATTACGACTCGCCGCCAAGGGCATCGCCGAATCATTGCTCGACGAAC
>CBFDDD010000044.1:0-36954 GCA_965603475.1 uncultured Myxococcales bacterium | reverse complement strand
CGTGGTTGATCGTGTCGCTCCTGCCAACGGTGGTTCATGCCTGCAGCGTCTGCACCGCCGGCCGCGACGACGAGAACGCGACCGCCTTCCTGCTCTCGACGCTCTTCATGTCGCTGTTGCCGCTCACCGCGATAGGGACGCTCGTCTATGTCCTCTGGCGACGGATTAAAAAGCTCGAGTCGGAGACCCTCGCGTCATCCCCGACAGTTCCTAGAACAGAGCCGTAGTCAGGTCTAGTCAGGTACCAGCCGGACTCGTGGAGCGATCCGAGACCGCGACGATACTCGCGCTCTCGAGTTCCAGGTCGAAGACGATCAAGGCCTCACCCCGATCGAGCTGCTGGTAGACCTGGGTGACTTTTTCTTCGAGTGACCAATCGGCATGGCCGTAGTCTGTGCCCTCACGTGACACGTATTCCTCCACCAGTCCGCGCAGTGCGCCGGGGGACAATTGCTCCGGGTCGAGTTCGACGCCTGAACTGGAGGATCCTGTCTTCTCGGGCGAATCATGCATCAACAGAAAGCGTAGCTTGATCGATATCGAAGGGCTTTCTCGAGCCCGCATACTTCGCCGTATCGCTTTGCGTCGAGCTACATTTTCGAGGCGCTCGTCAGTTGGCTGCGTGACGCCGCGACATCTGTCCAGCTTGTGGGACCGTGGCGATTGGCTCATTGAAAGTTCGCCGCGCACAATGCGAAAAGGGAAATGAATGCTCAAGTGGCTCCTGGGAATCGGATTGGCTGTGCTGATCGCGATCGGTATTGCTGGCTACTACCTCTACTCGAATCTCGATGTACTGGTCGAGCAGGCCATCGAGCAGATCGGGTCCGACGCGGTCGGCGTTGCAGTCCGGGTCGATCGAGTCGAGCTCGATCTCGAGGCGGGCCGAGCGAGTGTTTTCGGTCTGAGCGTCGCCAATCCACCGGGTTTCGAGGGTCAGGATGCCTTCGAACTTGCTGAAATTACGCTGGGTCTCGACATTGAATCTCTTCGTGATCAGAATCCGATCGTACTCGACGAACTTCGAATCGAGTCGCCCGTCGTCTTCTATGAACTGAACACCTCGGGCAAATCGAATCTCGATGTTCTGGGCGAGAATGCGTCGAGCGGAAGCGATGCCGGTGCGACAGACAAGGAATCGCAGGCGCCACTGCGGTTGCGCATTCGGACGATGCGCTTTGCGGATGGGCGTGTTGATGCGGATATACGAGCGATCGGTGGCGTTCGGATGGAAGCCAAGCTCGCTACGGCAATGCTTTCGGATGTCGGCGGTCCGAACGGCACGACCCCTGGCGAAATTGGCTCGATCCTCGTCAAAGAACTCGGTCGGCAAACCGCGTTGGCGCTTGGTCCGGCTCAGCTCGACAAGATCCTGAAAAGCCAGATCGGCGAAGAAGGTGCGGACGCCGCAAAGAAGCTGCTCAACGTCTTCGGACGTTGAGACGGTCTACGCAAGGCGTCGTCGAGAGTTGGTCAGGCCTGAAGCTGATCGTTCAGCCTCGACGCTGATTCGGCAAATTCACGGACGGTGTCTGCGATGATTTCGGCGACCGGGCGGATCGCGTCGATTCGACCCGCGACCTCGCCCGTGAGGGCGACGCCGTCTCCGACCTTGCCTTCGAAATAGACTGCCTTGACGCCGCCCGCGAGGCCTTGCATCGCGTTTCCTTCGCCCGCCGCCAGGCGTTCGGTGAGTTCCGTCCGCAGTGCGCGAAGCGCGGGGCCACCCTCGGACCGAATGAAGACCGTGTCGGTTTCCGCGGCGGCGACGATGGCATTCTTCCAGCCTTCGTGGACCGGCGACTCGAGGGCGGAAACCATGCGGGTTCCCATCTGAACCCCCTCGGCACCCAGTGCAAAGGCCGCCGCCATCGATACGCCATCACAGATGCCACCGGCCGCGATGATCGGGACGTCTACGCGCGATCGGACGAGCGGGAGCAGAACCAGACTCGAAACGGGGCTGGGATTCTTGAAGCCGCCGCCTTCGCCACCTTCGACAATGAGCCCATCGACCCCCGCGTCGACGGCCTTCAAGGCTGCGCGCAGGGTGGGTACGACATGGTAGACCGTGAGCCCGCGTTCCTTGAGCGCCTTGGTGTATTTCGTCGGGCTGCCCGCGGAGGTCGTGACGAATTTGACGCCCTGGTCGGCCACGAATTCAACGATCGAAGGATCGCGGACGAAGGCCTGCGCAATGTTCACACCAAAGGGCGCATCGACGAGATCCTTCATCTTCTGGATCTCGACGCGAATGGCGTCGAGCTCGCCGGAGGAGGTTTCGATGATTCCGAGCGCGCCTGTTTTCGAAACGGCGGACGCGAGCTGTGACCTTGCGATCCAACCCATGGGGGCCTGCAAGATCGGGATGTCGACGCCGAGAGCTCGTGTGACACGGTTGTTGAAGCGCATTCGATGATCCTTCTGTTCTAAGGGGATGTGAGAGTGTAGGGGCGTGTGAAGGGCGAGACCTCTCTGCCGATCAGGAAGCCCAGAGCGTAGCGACTCCATCCAGGTTCGACCGCGATCGCGCTATTCTTGCCCGTTATGATCCAAGCTGAGAAATCCGAATGTCCACACTCGTAGAACGCGACCGAAAGGTCGTCTGGCATCCCTATGCGCCGCCGTCGGCGAGCCCACTCTTTGCCGTGGAGAGCGCGCTCGGCGTGCGAATCAGGCTGGAAGACGGTCGCGAGCTGATCGACGGCATGTCCTCCTGGTGGTCTGCGATTCATGGCTACCGCCACCCGAGAATCGAAGCGGCCGTCAAGACCCAGCTCGAGCGAATGCCTCATGTGATGTTCGGTGGCCTGACGCATGAGCCGGCCGTCGAGCTCTGTGAACGACTCGTTGCGATGTCGCCAGCCGGTCTCGATCGTGTTTTCCTGAGTGATTCGGGTTCGGTTGCCGTCGAAGTGGCGATCAAGATGGCGCTACAGGTCTGGCATTCACGAGGCCGTCCGGAGCGACGGCGTCTGCTGACTCTTCGAGGCGGGTACCACGGGGATACGTTTGGTGCGATGGGTGTCTGTGATCCCGTGACAGGGATGCACGGACTCTTCGAGGGCTCGATTTCATCCCATCTCTTTGCGGAGCGTCCGCGCTGCCGCTTCGACGAAGCGTGTGAGGATGCGGATATCGAGGATTTTGCACGTCTCCTCGCTGCGAATCGCAACGAGCTTGCCGCAGTGATTCTCGAGCCGATCGTTCAGGGCGCGGGCGGAATGTGGTTCTACTCGCCGGCATATCTGCGCCGCGTACGGGAACTCTGCAACGAGTTCGATGTGCTGTTGATTGCCGATGAAATTGCAACCGGGTTCGGGCGCAGCGGTCAGCTATTCGCCTGTGATCATGCCGGGATCTCGCCCGATATTCTTTGTGTCGGGAAGGCGTTGACCGGAGGGACGATGACACTGGCTGCGACGCTCGCAAGCTCGGCCGTCAGTGATTCACTGGGTGACGGGGACCCGGGCGTCTTCATGCATGGTCCGACCTTCATGGGCAATCCGCTCGCCTGTTCGGCCGCCAACGCGAGCCTCGATCTGCTCGATGAGGGGAATTGGAGGACGCAGGTCGAGACGATCGGCGAACAGCTCACCACGGAACTCGCGCCCTGTCGTGATCTGTCGACGGTGGCGGATGTGCGGGTTCTCGGTGCGATCGGTGTGGTCGAGCTGAACGAACCTGTCGACATGGCGGTCGTTCAGCCCGCCTTCGTCGAAGAGGGCGTATGGATTCGTCCCTTCGGAAAGCTCGTCTACACGATGCCTCCCTATGTGATCGAATCGGGTGATCTGAGCCAGGTCACGAATGCGATTCGCAGAGTTGTCGAATCGATTCGGTGATGATCCTCGACGAACTCGTCTCCCCCGGTCTCCTCCGCCCGAACGCACTCTGGACGGAGGAGCCGTGGATGCGGCTGCCCAACTTGAGCAACTTGGAAGCAGGGATTTCCCTAAGAATCCCTGCCATCGCCTCCGACTGTGAAGTCGGAGAACGCCGTGGCTGCCGACTGTCTCATATGGAGCCGTCGACATGAATTCGATGTCTTCGATGTCTTCGAGATCTTCGAGATAGGACTTCTCGATTTCGAACGATGCGACGACGGTCGTCTGCAGGTTTGCCTTCCAGGGCCGGGTCTTGCGCGCCCACGTCGATTGGGACGCCCCTCCTGTACGCGCCGCGACGACCGTCGCCGGCGGGAACTTTCCGATCTGGTCGTATCCGAATCGCGCTCCCTGATGATCCGACTCCCGGGCTCGTCCGGGGGGGCAATCGAGCCTGTATGGCCGCCGGAACACGCAATCCGATAATCGGAAGTTCTTTGGTCGATTATTGTTAGTTCCGTGTCCATCTGTCTTCATCAAAACACGAGGGGCTGAGAATGCAATGAAAAAATCGAATCCCATCGAGAAAAAGCAGAAAACCATCGAGTTGTGGGGACCACCCAACTCCAGAAAATCGTAAGGATGCACGCAGCCAATTCTTGACGACCAGTCAATTGACGGCCGTCACTGGCAGGTGCCAACGACTCCTACTCGTGGGCACAGTCTTGCGCCTGGTCTGCCGATTCGGGATTTCGAAGCCGACGTACAGAGCGGGCAAGAACTTGGGCTCGGCTCGCCGGAAAAGGGAATGGGGGGCGCTCCGGGCCAGTCTAAAGCCGATATTCCGCCTCAGAGGGCCCTCGAGGGTGACCGGAAATCGTTGACCTCAAGTCAGATCGAGGCCGGTTTCGGCTTCGACTCCGCTCGTTATGATGTGGCCCCTTGGATGTCCAGCGATCGATTGACTAGGAGCATAGAATGGATCTTTCTTATACCCCGGAGCAGGAGCAGTTTCGCGAGGAGGTTCGCAGCTGGATTGCTGAGGCGATGCCCGCCGAGATGAAGAAGCATGCCGAAGACGGCGCCAACTTCGCACACGGTGAAGTCATGGAATGGCACAAGATCCTCTATGCGAAGGGTTGGGCGGCTCCCGGCTGGCCGGTCGAGCATGGCGGAACGGGATGGGACGTGGCACAGCGCTCGATCTTCCAGGACGAATGCGTTCGCGCGAATGCCCCTTCGCTTTCTCCTTTCGGGCTCAGCATGGTTGGCCCGCTGATGATCCAATACGGAAATGACGAACAGAAGAAGCGCTTCCTTCCCAAGATCCTGGCAGGAGAAGAGATCTGGTGTCAGGGCTATTCCGAGCCGAACGCGGGATCGGATCTCGCGAATCTTCAGCTTCGCGCCGACAAAGATGGCGACGACTACATTCTGAACGGACAGAAGACCTGGACGACCTACGCGCAGTACGCCGATTGGATCTTCGTGCTCTGCCGAACGAGTAGTGAAGGCAAGAAGCAGGAGGGCATTTCGTTCCTGCTCGCGGATATTCACAACACCGAGGGGATCGAGGTCAAACCCTTCCTGACGACCGGAGGCACCCTCGCGTTTTCCGAGACGTGGTTCAAGGACGCGCGGGTTCCACAGGCCAATCGGGTGGGTCCAGAAGACGGCGGCTGGTCGATGGCGAAGGCCCTGCTCGGGCATGAACGAACCGGAATCGGCGGAATCGCCGAGTCGGCTCGTGGACTCACACACGCCAAGCAGATCGCGCAACGAACGTCGGTCGGTAGCACGACGCTATTCGATGATGCCGATTTTCGACGACGCATCGCCCGAAAGGAAATGCGACTCCGCGCGATCGAGATCTTCAACCTTCGGGCGCTGTCGGCCGCCCAGGTGGGCCACGCACCCGGCGCCGAGAGTTCGGTTCTCAAGATCGTCGGAACCGAACTCCAGCAGGAGGTGGCAGAACTCACCATGGACGCGATGGGACATAACGCCATGGGTTGGCTCGACTCACCGGAGGAGGCACTGCCGAGTGATCAGCAGTCGGTGGCTTCGCAGTTCAATTATCTGCGTGCGGCCACGATCTATGGCGGGTCCAACGAGATCCAGAAGAACATCATCTCGAAGCATCTGCTTCGTCTCCCGAGCGCTTGACGCTCTCTGCTCCGACCCGATAAGCGCGAAAGATTGAGGAAGACACAATGAATTTTGATCTAAACGAAGAACAGCAGATGATCATGGACCAGGCCGGCAAGTTCGTGGCGAACGAGTCTCCCGTCAGCCGATTCCGTCAGCTGCGTGAAACCGAGCGGGGCTGGGAGCCCGAGATGTGGGCGAAGATGGCCGAGCAGGGTTGGCTTGCGATCGCACTGCCCGAGGATCAGGGTGGTTTCGGAGGCAGCTTCGTGGATCTGGCCATCATTCTCGAGCAACTGGGCCGCGGCCTCGTACCGGAGCCCTTCATCGCTTCCGCCGTCCTGGGCGGTGGCATCCTGTCGGAGGAGGGGAACGAGGCCCAGCGCGAAGCCTTCCTCACGCCGATGATCGAGGGCAACACGACACTCGCCTTTGCCTATGCGGAGAGCCAGAGTCGCTACAACCCGTCCGATTGTCTGACCAGGGCTTCGAAGTCGGGTGACGGCTGGACGCTGTCGGGCGAGAAGGTCTGGGTCCTGAACGGCCACGCGGCCGATCAGATCATCGTCGTGGCACGCACGGGCGGGGGTCAGCAGGATGATGCGGGACTTTCGCTCTTCGTCGTCGATGCGGACGCGAAGGGTCTCACTCGCATCTGCGTGCCCGGAATGGACGGGCAGCGGACCGCAGTGCTTCGCTTCGACGATGTCGAAGTCGGCGCAGACCGACTCCTGGGTCGCGAGGGTGATGCACTGGCGGCAGTCGAGAAGGCGATCGATCGTGGTGCGGCAGCGGCGTGTGCCGAAGGCCTGGGCCATGTCCGGGAACTCTTCGAACGCACCGTCGCCTACTTGAAGGAGCGCGAGCAGTTCGGTGTTCCGATCGGCTCTTTTCAGGTTCTCCAGCACATCGCGAGTGACATGTATGCGGAGTTGGAGCTTTGTAACTCAGCTTCGATCCTGGCCTCGATCCAGGTCGACAATCCCGACTCGGATACACGGAAGGCTGAAGTTTCGGCTGCGAAACTCCAGCTCGCGGATGGCGGCTGGTTCGTGCAGAAGAATGCGATCCAGCTCTTTGGCGGAATCGGTGTCACGGACGAGCAGGACGAGGGACTCTTCTTCAAGCGCTTGCGCGTGTTGAACGGACTCTTCGGCGACGCCGACTGGCATGTTTCGCGCTTCCAGAGTCTGAAGCGCTTCGAAGCGGTCGACTAAGCCGTCGACTAAGCGGTCGACTAGGCGGCAGGCTGACTGGTAGGCGAGGGGCCGGAGACGGTCCCGCCCTCTACTTCCTGAATTGCTTGAAGTCCGGCTCTCGCTTCTCGATGAAGGCCTGAATGGCTTCCTTGTTCTCCGGTCCGCCGAAGAGCCTGGCCATCGCCGAGGTCTCGATCGAACGCGCGCGCGAGATCGAATCCGTGTGGAACGACTTGAGCATTCGCTTCATTTCGACGAGTGAGCTCACCGGCCATTGGGCCATCTGTCGCGCCTTCACAACGGCCTCCTGGAGCACTCGATCGTCGGGATAGACGCGGGTCGCGATGCCATACTCGAGTGCCCGCTCGGCATCGACCCAATCAGCGGTGTAGAGAAGCTCGGCCGCGTGCTTCTGGCCGATCACGAGCGGAGCCAGATAACAGGCGGCGGCCTCCGTCACGAGACCGAGATTTGCAAAGGGCATGCGCAGACGGATGCCTTCGCCGACATACACGACATCGCAATGGAAGAGCACGGTCATGCCATAGCCGATTCCGCAACCGCGAACGGCGGCGACCAGCGGTTTTTCGAGGGCACAGATCGCATCCATCAGCTGGTCGAAGGGCTGCGGCCCGTCTGTTGGAGTCATCGCAGCGGTCAGATCCAGCCCGGAGCTGAAGTCATCGCCAGCGCCCGTGAGCAGCACCGTGGCCACCGCAGGATTCGCGTTGGCCTCTTCGAATGCCCTGGCGGTCGCAAGGAACGCCTCCGGATTCATCGCATTGCGACGATCCGGGCGATTCATCGTGATCGTGAAGACACCTTCGTCGTCGAGGTCTGTGAGCACAGTGGATTCGGACATGGGGCTCGGCCTTTCTTGTGGGCTGGATCGAATGCGGCGGATTCGATTCTAACCCTGCCTCGGGCGGCGTACCAAGTCGAGCTAGAGTCGAGCGCAGCGAACAGTGTCGAGTCCCACGAGCCAGGAGCATTTTCATGCCGATCAGTCCCATGGACGAGTACCTCGCCCATCAAACCTCCGACACCTTCGACTACGTATTCACCAGCGATCGGAATTTCTACGATCGCTACTACTTCAACATGCACAACTCGAGTGACGACTTCTTCATGGTTGCCGGGATGGGCCAGTACCCGAATCTGGGTGTCACGGATGCCTTCGTGGCGATCTCCCACGGTTCGAATCAATACGTCGTCCGCGCTTCGCGTGCGCTCGGGCACGACCGACTCGATACGAGCGTGGGGCCCTTCAGGATCGAGGTGATCGAAGGGCTCCAGTCGCTTCGCCTCCGATGCGACGAGAATGAGTGGGGACTGTCTTTCGATGTGCGGTTCGACGGATCCGTTCCTGCTCTGGAGGAGCCCAAATCCTTCACGCGCAATCGATCGCGCGTGATGATGGATGTTTCCCGTTATGCGCAAGTCGGAAACTACACGGGGACCGTCGAGGTGGCGGGACAGCGATATGAGGTCACGCCGGATACCTGGAAGGGGGCGCGGGATCGATCCTGGGGTGTCCGCCCCGTCGGTGAACGAGAGCCGCCGGGAATCGGAATCGAGGACATCATGCAGAAGAAGCATGGCTTCTATCACAACTGGATTCCGCTCCAACTCGATCGTGGCATGTTCAAGGTCATGTACGACGCGGACTACGCTGGAAACGTGCGCGTCGAAGAGGCGGCTTTCATTCCGGCGCTCGGAGAGCCGGGTGAGATCCAGAAATTCGGGACGCCCGAGATCGAAATCGAATATCTCTCCGGGACGCGAGAGATGAAGAGCGCTCGAACCACCCTGCGAAGCGAGGATGGCGAAGACGTTCTGATCACGAGTCTGCCGCAGCGTACGGTTTATCTGGCCGCCGGTACGGGCTATCTGCCCTCGGAGGATTGGGGCCACGGATTCTACAAGGGCCAGAGTGTGGTCGAGGGCATGACATTCGACATGAGTACACAAGAGAAACGGTCGCAATATGCCGTGCTCAACGAAACACTCTGTCGGTTCGAGCTCAGCACAGGGGAAATTTCCTACGGAATGCACGAGAACATGTGCATCGGGATCTATCAGCCCCACGGATTCGATGAGCCCGGGAAGATGGCGCCCTAGCCGGGAATATTGCGATCCACAGCGGAGAATCCCGGGCTAGACTTCTTGCCCCGGCCGAGCGCGAAAGCGGTTCGAGCCGTCAGCATGGAGGGGTCCCAATGCTTCGCAAACTCGGATTGAGCTTGATCGTGGTCATCGCGTTGGTTGTCGTGATCGTCTACGCGGCCGGTATCGGGCTATTCGCGTCCACTCAGCACGCCGGATCGCCGAGTGCACGATCGATCGATGCGGGGTTCATCGCCGAGAAAGAGAAGGCTGTACACGAAGCAGCGCTCGACGTCGGAGTCGCTCGCCCGAAACAGATCCTGTTTGGCGATCTGCACGTGCATTCAACGTTTTCCTTTGATGCCTTCACGCTGAGCCTGCCCATGTCGGGTGGCGACGGTGCGCATCCCGTGGCCGATGCTTGTGATTTCGCTCGCCACTGCTCATCTCTCGATTTCTGGTCGATCAACGATCATGCGATCACACTGACGCCTCGTCGTTGGGCCGAGACCGTCGACGCGATCCGGCAGTGCAACGACATCGCCGGATCGGAGTCCAATCCTGATCTGGTGACCTACCTCGGCTGGGAGTGGACACAGGTCGGAGCAACCCCTGCGACACACTATGGACACAAGAATGTGATCGTCCGCGGACTCGACGATGCTGAGATCCCGACTCGACCGATCGCGGCGGGTGCACCACTCGGAATCGAGGACATCGAGGACGCGATGCCTTCGCCGATGGTCATGGGCGCCTACGGACTCTACGATCGCCAGCGGGGTGGGCTCGACTTCGTCGCCTACCAATCGGAGCTGGCGGGAGTCGAAAACTGTCCCGACAACGTGGCTGTCCGGGATCTTCCGAGCGATTGTCGTGAAATGGCGGTGACGCCGGGTGACCTCTTCGCAAAGCTCGACGACTGGGGCTTCGACTCTCTGGTCATTCCGCACGGGACGACCTGGGGATTCTATACACCGCTCGGCTCTTCCTGGGACAAGCAGCTCACTCCGGACAACCACGACCCCGAGCGACAGAAGATCGTCGAAGTCTTCTCGGGACATGGGAACTCCGAGGAGTATCGACCATTCCAAGAGATCGTCTTTGATGAAAGCGGCGAACCCTCGTGTCCTGCCCCCGCACATGGCTATTTGCCGAGTTGCTGGCGGGCCGGAGAGATCATCGAAGCGCGTTGCCTCGCAGAAGACGAATCGGCAGACGAATGCGCAGATCGCGCTGGACGGGCCCGGCAGCTCTTCGTCGAAGCACGCAACAATGGGGGAACGCAAGTCGTCCCGGCGACCGAGGTCGCCGATTGGCAAGACGCCGGTCAATGCCGCGACTGTTTTCAGCCCGCGTTCAACTACCGCCCGAAGAACTCCGTGCAATACATGATGGCATTGGGTCGCGACGACGGGCAGGGCGGCCCGTTTCGGTTCAACTTCGGGTTCATCGCCTCGAGTGACAATCATTCGGCGCGCCCGGGTACCGGCTACAAGGAAGTCGCTCGCACCGAATTTACCGAGCAGCGGTTCGGTGAGATGGGCAATACGCCGATCGGATTCGTTTCCGATCCGCCATCGTTCTCGTCGGAACCGGTGCCCTTCGAATTCAATTCCAAACTGGCCGGCCCACTGTCGGCGTTCGAGGTCGAGCGGAACGCTTCGTTCTTCCTGAATGGTGGCCTCGCGGCGGCCCATTCGACCGGCCGGGATCGCGATGCGATCTGGGACGCAATGGAACGTAAAGAAGTCTATGGAACCAGTGGTCCTCGAATTTTGTTGTGGTTCGATCTACTGAATCCGCCCGGTCGAGGGACGGCGCCCATGGGTAGTCAGGTCGAGCTCGCGGAGAATCCGATCTTTCAGGTGAAGGCCGTTGGATCCTTCGAGCAGAATCCGGGATGTGGGGCAGACGCGACGTCGGCGCTGGAGCCCGATCGCCTGGCGCGACTCTGTCAGGGCGAGTGCTACAACCCGTCGGCCGAGCGCCGCTCGATCACACGGATCGAGATCGTCCGTATCCTTCCACAGCGTTCGCCCGACGAACAGATCATGGGTCTCGTACAGGATCCGTGGAGGGTGGTCGATTGTGAACCGGATCCGGCAGGTTGTGTCGCGACGTTCTCAGATGAAAGCTATTTGCGAGAAGGACGCGATGCGCTCTACTACGCTCGCGCAATCGAGGCGCCGAGCCTCGCGGTCGCGGCAGACCCGCTCGGTTGTCGTCGGGATGAGAGCGGTCGATGTGTGCAGGTCGATCCGTGCTTTGGCCGGCCGAACGACAACGAGTGTTTGTCGCAGACCGAAGAGCGCGCCTGGTCGTCGCCGATCTTCGTCAACAGCCAGAGGAACATGGCCGGACGTTGACGCGGTGGCAAATGCTTCGCGTTTGACGTGTTAGGGTGACGTGCGGCTGGCAGAGCGGGTGGGCTTCGAGCCCCTAGCAGGCTCCACCGTCCGGGCCACCTGGCACCCCATTCAACGGCCTTTTCCGCAGCCTGCTAGGTGGTTGAAACGTGCGCGCTCATCAGGTCGAGAATCGATCGGTGGAGTACGAGGCTCGCGCGCCGCTGACTGAGACGCTGATCGACGCGTAGGCGGTTCCAGGCGTCGAAGGAAAGAATCATCTCGAGGGCATCGGCCACTTCGGTCGGCGCCGATTCGACCTCGGGCAACCAACGACGGAGATCGCGGCGCATGACGCGGATCGTTCGTTCGTGTTCCGTCTGGAGAAAAGCCGACCGCCAGCGCTGGAGCGTAGAACTACGAACGTAGGGGCCGAGCGTTCCGAAGATCGCCATGCGGCTCTGGATCAGGGCTTCGACGCGGTCCGAATAGGGCCCCGTCTGCACCTCGTCGACGAAGAGCGAGTTGACCTTCGCGGTGATCTGGTTATTCATCGCCGCGAATAGGGTTTCCATGTCGGAGAAGTGCCGGAAAACGGTCCGAACGCCGACATCTGCCCTTTCAGCGACTTGTTGTGCGGTCGGGGAGAGCGAGCCTTCGCCGATCAGCTCGAGCATGGCTTGAACGATCGCCAGTCGGCTGCGCTCCGAGCGCTGGATTCGTCCGTCGGTCGGAAGGTCGGTACTGGTCGACATGTCGAATATTATGGCATAATAGATGCCATTAGATCAGGGGGAATTCTATCGTGCGAAAGTTTCTACTCGCAGTCGTGGTCGTCGCCATTGCTGCGGTTCTCGTTGTCTGGTTGTTCAGGAGCACAATCGCGGTTCGAGTGATGAGCGCGGCTGTCGAGAATGGCCTGCTCGCCGATCCGATCGGCGACTTGCCAGACGGTCTGCACGTCACGCTGTGCGGAGCGGGAGGGCCGTTTCCAGATCCTGCTCGTTCGGCACCCTGTGTGGCGATCGTTGCGGGGCCTTCGCTCTATCTCGTCGACGCGGGATCCGGAGCCGCACGCCATCTTGTCAGGGTCGGATTTCAGCCCGGCCAGGTGGAGGCTGTCTTCCTGACCCATTTCCATTCCGATCACATCGACGGCCTCGGCGAGCTAGGCGTCGTGCGATGGGTAGGCGGGAGCCATCGGCTGCCGCTACCGATCTACGGTGCCGAGGGCGTCAGTGAGATCACACGGGGCTTGAACCAGATTTATCGACTCGATTCTGTTTATCGCACCGCCCATCATGGTCCCGAGGTATTGCCGCCCACCGGCTCAGGATTTCGCGCGCGAGAGTTTCGAGAGCCCGCGCCCGGTGAATCGAACGTCGTGTTCGAAAAGGACGGACTGCGCGTGACGGCCTTCAAGGTAGAGCACCCCCCGATCGTGCCCGCTGTCGGCTACCGATTCGACTACAAAGGACGCTCGGTCGTTGTCAGCGGGGACACGAGCAAGAGCGCAAATCTAGAACGCTTCGCATCCGGAGCAGATCTCCTCGTGCATGAGGCTCTGTCGCCCGAACTCATGGGCGTTCTTCAGCATGCAGCCGAAGCCGCTGGCAACGAGGCGATCGCCAAGATTTCCGTTGACGTACTCGACTACCATGCGACTCCGGTCGAAGCTGCGGAGAGCGCCCAATCGGCCGGCGTGGGCCATCTACTCTACTATCACATCGTGCCCCCGATGCCGATTCCCGGCCTCGACTCGATTTTTCTGGGGGGCGTGAACGACGCGTATGACGGGCCGGTCACATTGGGTCGCGATGGCATATCGTTTTCTCTACCTGCGGGGTCGGATGAGATCCTCGAGAGCGAGAGATGACGAGTTCGGGATTGTCTTTTCAGAGCGAGAAGACGTCGCTTGAGCGGGAATTGAGCTGTAGAGGGGCTTCGAAAACATCATGAGTATTTTTTCTGGCCTTCGCCGTGATCTCGGAGTCGTGAAATCCATCCTTCCGGTTCTCCTGGCAGGTCGCAAGGCGACCCCCGACAAAACGATCGACTACTCCGACTTCCTCGAGAGCTATTTCCGTAGAAGCCCCGATCGTCCAGCGCTGATCGGTGAAGGCGGGAGTATGAGCTGGGGCGAGCTCGATGCGTTCGCGAATCGAACCGCGCATTGGGCGCTCGGGGAAGGGCTTTCGCGCGGAGATGTCGTTGCGCTCTTGATGGAGAATCGCCCTGAGTTCATTGGCGTCTGGCTCGGTCTATCAAGAATCGGCGTCGTGTCCGCACTCATGAATACGAACTTGACCGGTGATCGTCTCGCGCATTGCATGAAAGAGGCTGGCTCGAACCACTGGATCGTGGGGGCCGAGCTGGCCGAAGCGGCAGCGACCGCCGTGCCCGAGCTTGAAGATGTGCCACAGATTCTGGTGACGGGTTCGATTGCTGAGCCGATTGAAGATTCGGCTGCCATCCCCGAGTCTCTTTCTCGAGTGGCGTCCAATCCTCGAGCCTTCGACGGACTTCACGCGAAGCAATCGGTGGCCGCTGTCGACGAGTCGCTGCGGGCCGCGCGGCTCGGCAGCGACGGGCTCTTCCTGATCTACACGAGCGGTACGACAGGTCTTCCGAAGGCTGCCCGGGTCAGTCATTCGAAGGCGCTCGTGACGGGTCTGAGTTCATGGAAGTCTCTGTCGCTGACTTCGAGCGACCGCGTCTATTGTTGTCTGCCGCTCTATCACAGCGCGGGCGGTGTGATGTCTGTCGGTGCCGCGCTGCTCTCGGGGGGCACGCTCGTCATCGCACGTCGGTTCTCCGCCAAACGCTTCTGGAGTGACTGTGCACAGCACGGCGTGACGTCGTTCCAGTACATCGGAGAACTCTGTCGCTACCTGCTCAATTCGCCGCCGCATCCCGACGAGCGACGCCATCGAATTCGGTCTGCGATCGGGAATGGTCTGCGGCCGGAAGTCTGGGCGCCTTTTCAAGAACGATTCCAGATTCCGAGGATCGTCGAGTTCTATGGCGCGACGGAGGGCAACTTTGCGCTGATCAACTTCAGCGGAAAGGTCGGCGCGATCGGACAGTTTCCGAGCTTCATGCGGAAAGCGGTTGGGATCGAGCTTGCGCGCTTCGATATCGAGTCCGATGAGCTCGTGCGGGGTGCGGACGGATTCTGTCAGAAGTGTGATTTCGACGAAGCCGGAGAACTTCTGATGAGGATCACCGAAACGACTCGTTTCGAGGGGTATACCAGCGAGAGCGCGACCGAGAAAAAGGTTCTTCGAAATGCCTTCGAGGAGGGAGACGCCTATTTCCGGAGCGGGGATCTGCTTCGTCTCGACTCGGAAGGCTTTTTCTACTTTGTCGATCGGATCGGCGACACTTTCCGGTGGAAGGGCGAGAATGTCTCGACGAGCGAAGTCGCAGAGGTCGTCTCGGCTGCCGCCGGAATCGCGGAAGCGAACGTGTACGGCGTTTCGGTTTCAGGAACCGATGGACGAGCTGGCATGGCGGCACTCGTGACGAACGACAAATTCGATATCGATGCACTCAGTGGCCTGGTCGAAGAGGGATTGGCTTCCTACGCCCGGCCCATCTTCATCCGAATTCTTCCGCAGATGGAAATCACGGGAACTTTCAAACATCGAAAAGTCGACCTGGTCCGAGAGGGCTTCGATCCGGCCACGCTTTCGGACCAGCTCTTTTTTCGTGATCCCGGAAAGGGGCGCTACCTCCCCCTCGATGTCAGCGCGTTCGAGCACATCGAGTCCGGCGAGATTAGGCTCTGATTCGCGCCGTCGTTCGCCGAGGATGCGGATTTTCTTCGCTGGTCCTTGCGACCGGCGAATGGCGAATGGCGAATAGCCGCCTACCCGCATCCTATTCGCATGACTCATGCCAATATGCCATCGTGACCATCCGTCCATGTCTCCCAGGGAGGATCCGTCGTGTCCGAGATCTATCGCATTTTTGGAGTGGAACTCTCGCCTTTCTCGGTCAAGATCCGTTCGTATTTCAGATACAAGCAGATTCCGCATCAATGGATCGTTCGAAACGCCGACACGATGGCCGACTACCAGAAATTCGCGAAGATTCCGATCGTACCGTTGGTCGTTACGCCGGATGATCAGGGCATGCAGGATTCGACACCGATCATGGAGTCTATGGAGAAACTCTTCCCGGATCATTCGACCCAACCGAGCGATCCGATCTCGAATTTCGTGTCCCTCTTGCTCGAGGAGTTCGGCGACGAGTGGGGAAATAAGTGGATGTTTCATCTGCGCTGGGCGCGTGAAGAGGATCGACTGAGCGCGGCCGGGCGAATCGCGGCCACGATGGCGCCCAGGGGAAACGAAGAAGCACGGCTCGCAGTTCGCGCTCAGGTCATCGAACGAATGACGGGTCGCGTCTTTTTTGTTGGATCGAACGAAGTGACAGGTCCGCAGATCGAGCAGTCCTTTCTCGACGCGCTCGCTCTTCTGGATACTCATCTTGCCGACCGACCCTATCTCTTCGGAGGACGTCCAGCCTTCGGCGATTTCGGGCTCTGGGGGCAAATCTACAGCGCCTGGACCGATCCCACGGCGGCGGCATGGATCGAAGGCATGGCACCAAACGTCCTCGACTGGATCCATCGCATGCTCTACCCGCAAGCCGAAGGAGAGTTCGAGAGCTGGTCGAGTCTCGAGCCCACGCTCGAGCCCTTTCTCGCCGGTCAAGTGGGCGCGCTCTTCTGTCCGTGGACGGTCGCGAATGCGGCGGCGATGGCCGCGGGCGAAGAGGAGTTCAGCGTCGAATTGGACGGCAAGACATTTACCCAGATTCCGCAGAAATATCATGCGAAGTCGCTCGTTGCTATTCGAGAGAAATATTCGGCGGCAGAGGGTAAGGCGGAACTCGATCCGGTCCTCGAGCGCGCCGGTTGCCTCTCGGCGATGCAGGGCTGATCGGGATGATCGATCTCTACACATCTCCGACGCCGAACGGACACAAGGCCTCGGTCACGCTCGAAGAACTCGAGCTGCCCTATGAGGTCCACGCGATCGATCTTTCCGAGAACACGCAGAAAGAAGAATGGTTTCTCGAGCTCAACCCGAACGGGCGAATCCCGGTCATTGTCGATCGAGAGGGTCCGGGCGGAGATCCATTCAGCGTCTTCGAGACCGGTGCGATCATGGTCTATCTCGCGGAGAAGGCCGGGCGACTCATGCCGAGCGATGAAAAGGGCCGGAGTCGTACGATGCAGTGGCTGATGTTCCAGATGGGCGGAGTCGGGCCGATGATGGGCCAGGCCAATGTCTTCTTCCGCTACTTCCCGACCCAGATCCAGCCTGCCATCGATCGATATCAGAACGAAACCCGACGTCTCTTCGAAGTCATCGAGCGAGGCCTCAGCGATAGCAAATGGTTGGCGGGCGACGAGTTTACGATCGCGGATATCGCCAACTGGTGTTGGGTCCGGACCTATAAATGGTCGGGCGTTTCGATCGAGGGCCTGCCGAATCTGCGGCGCTGGCTCGACATGATCCGGGAACGGCCGGGATGCCAACGCGGCATCGAAGTGCCGTTCAAAGTGAAGAGCCTGATCAAGGACGAAGAAGCCGCAAAGAAGTTTGCGGAAAACGCGCAGAAGACGCTGCAGCGTTAGCCACTCTCGAAAGGAAGCTCCCCATGAAACTGGCCATCGGCGCCATGACGTTCGGACCGCGTGTCATACTCAATCTCGATCTGATCAAGCACGCGGAAAAGCTCGGCTTCGACTCGGCCTGGACCGCGGAGGCGTACGGCAACGACGCCGTGACGACCGCGACCTGGATCGCGGCAAAAACCGAAACGATCAATGTCGGGACCGCGATCATGCAGATGCCCGCGCGCACACCGGCGATGACCGCCATGACGGCGACGTCGCTGAATCAACTTTCGGGAGGGCGTTTCAAGCTGGGTCTCGGTCCGTCGGGACCGCAGGTCGTCGAGGGCTTTCACGGCGTCCCCTACGGCAAGCCACTGACTCGCACTCGCGAATACATCCAGATCGTTCGCCAGATCTGGGAGCGCGAGAAACCGCTCGAATTCTCCGGCACCCACTACGAGATTCCCTGCAAAGGGGAGGGCACGACAGGCCTCGGGAAACCGCTCAAGAGTATTCTGCACGGTGATCCGTCGATCCCGATCTACACAGCATCAATCAGTCCGAATGGCCTCGCTTGTGCTGCAGAAGTTGCCGACGGCGTCATCCCGATGATGTGTGACCCGGAGCGCTATGACGAGATCCTGAAGCCGCATCTCGAGAAGGGTTTCGCCAAAGCGGCCGGCAAGAAGAGCCTCGAGAATTTCGATGTGATGACTTCGTGCACGGTCATCATCAGCGACGATGTCGAGCAGGCGATGATGCCGGTGAAGGCCGGACTCGCGCAGTACATCGGCGGAATGGGCGCCCGCGACAAGAATTTCTACAACGACTATGCGAAACGTCTTGGTTTCGAGGAAGCGGCCGTCAAGATCCAGGATCTGTTCCTGGCGGGCAAGAAGCCCGAGGCGATCGCGGCGGTGCCGGATGCGCTCGTGGACGCCGTCCATCTCGTCGGTTCGGAGGCGAAGATCCGTGATCGCTTGCAAGCCTGGAAGGAAGCCGGGAAGCGCCGCGAGGTCGGCACGATGTTGTTGGGTGGCATGCAACCCGAAGCACTCGAACTCGTCGCGTCGGAACTTCTATAGCGGTCTGCTTGCTAGAACTCGCCGCCGTCCGAAGTCTGGCTGGCGACAGAATGAAGCGGATCGCTGTAGGGCGCGGTCGGCTTCTCCCGCGAGAGGAGCACTCTGATGTCTTCGAGCACGATATAGGCGCTCGGGACGAGGAAGAGTGAGATCGTCGATCCGAAGAGGACACCAAAGCCAAGCGATGTGGCCATCGGGATCAGGAACTGGGCGGATACGCTGGTTTCGCGAAGGATCGGGGCGAGCCCGACGAAGGTCGTGAGCGAAGTCAGAACGATCGGTCGGAAACGTGCGACCCCCGCCTCACGAACCGCTTCTTCGAGTGAAATTCCTTTTGAGCGCCGCTCGTTGATATAGTGGACGAGTACGAGGCTCGAGTTGACGACCACGCCCGTCAGCGCCACGAATCCGAAGATCGACATCATCGAAAAGTTGAAGGTCTGGTCCGTGAAGATTTCACGCGTGAAAAACATGAACCAGTGTCCAAAGATTGCTCCGACGAGTCCGAAGGGGATGACGGACATGATGATCAAGGGCTGAACATAGGAGCGGAGCGGGACCGCCAACAACGCGTAGATCAGAAGCAGGGCAACGAAGTAATTTTTGAAGAGCCCGACGACGCTCTCCTTCTGCTCTGCCTGAGCGCCTTCGAGTGAATGGGCCAGGCCGGGATAATCCGCAGCCAGGAGCGGGATGAACGTCTTTTCGAGGTCGGCGATCACGTCTCCGGCAGCGATCTGTTTGGTATCGACGTCCGCGGTCACTTCGATGACTCGTTGGCGATTGCTGCGTTTGATCGTCGCGTAACCACGCCCGAGTTCCGCTTTTGCCACCGCGTAGAAGGGGACCTCACCACCGTTGGGCGTACGAATTCGCAGGTCTTCGAGGTCCGCGAGGGACCGACGGGCGTCCTGTGGGTAGCGGATCATGACCCGGATATCGTCGCGGCCGCGCTGGATGCGCTGGGCTTCCTCGCCATAGAATGCCTGCCGAACCTGTTTCGAGAGGTCATCGAGAGTCAGCCCGAGGGATTGCGCCGCGGGTAGGATGTTGAGCTTGATCTCCTGCTTGCCTTCACGGAAGGAGTCGTTGATGTCGGACACGCCAGCGTAGTCGAGGAGCTTTCGCTTCAGCCTATCCGCGGCCTCGCGTAGCTGGTCGACATTGTTCGAACGGAGTTGGATGTTGATCGGATCACCCGCGCTGAAGAATTCTGCGCTGAAGGCCAACTCGACGACGCCGGGGATGACGGGTGTCAGTTTTCGCCATCTGCGTTTGATCTCGGCGGCGCTGATCGGGCGGTCATCACCCGATTGGATTGCCATGCTGACTTCGGCCGCGTGACTTCCGGTCGAGCCCGCCGAGTCGCCCGGCCGTTGGCCCGGACTCATCGGTTGTTCTCCGATTGAAAGGAGGATGTGTTTGACCAGCGACTCGCCGTCGACTTCGAGACCTTCCTCGTCCATCTGGGTCCGGGTCTGGTGGGCGGACGCGAGTAGAATTCGAGCCGCACGCTCGGTCGCTTCGACCGGAGTTCCCTGCGGCATAATGAGTGATGCGGTGACGTAGTCACTTTCGATCGGCGGGAAGAACGAAAAATTCATCTTGGCGGAGCCAATTCCAAAAGCGGCAGTGGCGAGTGCAATCATAAGAATGCCCGTCCCGCCTGCAATGACCGCGTAGCGTTGGCTGAGCGCTCGATCGAGCATGGGTCGATAGCGATCGCGTGCGAGGCGACTCAGGCTCGTCGCCATGCGCGTCTGGAATTGCTTCCACTTTGCCACGACCGAATTTTCTCGTTCGGTCGCAGCCGGATCGCGCCACTTCATGTGGCCGAGATGCGCCGGAAGCACGAGCTGCGATTCGATGACGGAGAAGACCAGACATAGAATGGCGGAGAGGCCGATCACGCCGAAGATCTGTCCCATTGTGCCGGGGGCGTAGATCATGGGTCCGAATGCGGCGATTGTCGTCAGTACGCCGAAGATGACGGGAATCGCGACCTCGCGTGCACCCGTGATCGCCGCCTCGAGCGGATCCTCGGCGTTCTCTTGATGTCTGTGAACGTTCTCGCCGACGACGACGGCATCGTCGACGAGCAACCCGAGAACCATGATGAAGGCGAACAGAGAGATGGCGTTGATCGAGACGCCCGCGAGGGGGAAGACGAAGAGCGCGCCCAGAATCGACAGGGGCACACCCAGGCTGACCCAGATCGCAAGCCGGAGTCGAAGAAAGAGCGCGAGGACGATGAAGACGAGAATGAACCCGCCAACGCCGTTCTTGATGAGGATGTTCAATCGATCTCGAAGTTGGCTGGCCGAGTTTCGCCAGGTGGTGATCGTGAGGCCCTCTGGTAGTCGGCTGCGCAGCTCGTCCAGATGGCCCAGTACGGATTCGACGAGACCCAGGACCTTCTGGTCACCGACCCGGAAGACCTTGATGCTGATGGCTGGGTTGCCGTCAAAAAAGGCGTATCGATCCTCTTCGTCGAAACCGTCGATTACGGTTGCGACGTCTGAAAGGAGGAGTCTTGTGCCGTCCGGCTCTGTGCGAAGCACGACCTGCTCGAACTCCGGCCTCGTATAAGCCTGACCTTTCGTGCGGAGGAGTATTTCGCCTCCGGTCGTCTTGATCGATCCACCCGGACGATCGAGTGAGCCGCGCCGAACCGCCGCAACGACCTCGTCAAAGGTCAGTCCGAAACGTTGCAGAGTCTCTTCGGCCACCTCGATCGAGATTTCATAGTCGCGTGCGTTCTGGATATCGACCTGCGTCACGTTCGAGAGACCCGCGATCGAGTCGCGAATTCGCTCGCCGTAGACCTTGAGCGACTTCTCGGATGCGTCCGCGCTCACCGCGATCTGGAGAACGGTCCGTTTGATTTCGACGTGGCTGACGATGGGTTTCTCTGTCTCGATCGGAAAGGTCGTGATCGAGTCGACTGCGTTCTTGATTTCGGAGAGCGCGCGGTCGACCGGATAGCCGTCCAGGAGTTCGGCGCTGACACCGCAAGCGCCCTCGGCAGCGGAGGAAGTGATCTCTTCGATGCCGTTGATTCCGTTGATCTCTTCCTCGATGCGAATACAGACGCCCAGTTCCACTTCCTCGGGCGCTGCGCCGAGGTAGACCACTCCGATCGAGATCACATTGACATCGATATCCGGAAAGGTCTTCTGTTGGATATTCGGCAGGCTCACGAGGCCGCCAATCGCCATCAGCGCCATCAGCAGGTTGGCCGCAACGTGGTTTCGTGCGAACCAGGCGATCGCCCCGTTCATTGGAGGGCCTGATTGGTTTCGTCGGATCGCTCCGCGAGCCCTGCCTTGTCCTCGCTCTGCTCGCTGCTTTCTTCATCATCCAGCACGCGAACCCGCATGCCGTTGATCACAGCCTGGAGCGGTGATGTACAGACGCGGTCTCCCTCGACGAGCCCCGCACCCAGAACGACATTTTCGCGTTCGGTGCGCAGCACTTCGACGTCTCGAAAGCGGATCTGGTCTTCGGCATCGACGATGTAGACCCGGTCTCCCGGACGCAACGCATCTCGCGGAAGAACGAAGGCGCGCTCGACCGATTGACCTTCGATTTCTGCTTTCACGAAGAGGCCGACGGCGAGTGGCGTTGTTCGTTCTGTTTCGACACCGGCTTCCAATCCGTATGGGTCGGTGACTCGAGCTACGAGATGCACCATGCGGCTACGTGGGTCGAGCTCACCCTCCGTACGCACGAGCATCGCTTCCCAGTGATGATCGCGACCGGCAAACTCCGCGGAGAGCAACACGCGGGAGCCGACGACGGGGGTGGCCTCAACAGCCGGGTCCCGAACTGGTGGAATCAGTGGCACGTCGAGATAGGCGAGCTCGCGATCGGGGACCGGTAGGCGAATTTCGGCATAGTCGACGGCATAGAGCCGGGCGATCGGTGCTCCGCGAGTGACGAACTGGCCGACGTCGACCTGCTCGCTTCGAACGCGTCCTCGATAGGGGGCCGTGAGGTCGGTGCGCGTCAGGTCGCGGGCGGCTCGCTCGAATCGGGCCTGCTCTTGTTGCAGAACGGCTTCGGCGACTCGAAAGGCATTCTCGGCGTCATCGATTCTGGATTCACTGGCGACCGAGCGGGTGGCGAGTGAACGCTGGCGGCCGAGTTCCTTTTCCGCGCGCCCGTGTTCGCTCTTCGCGCGGGCGACAGCGGCCCGGGCGGTTTCGCGAGCGACCCGGTAGTCCGCCTGATCGATGCGAGCCAAAACGTCACCACTCTCGAAGAATCCACCCCCCGCCAACGAGGGCGAGATCCAGAGGACTTCGCCGGAGACCTGTGGAATCAGGTCGCTCTCTGTTCTGGGCGAGACCGATCCGTGGGCGGTCACGGAAAACTGGTACGGCGTCGGTTCGGCGACGATGACGCGGACCAGCGGCGCCGTGTCCTGGAGAACGCGGTCTTCTGGCGTTCGGCGGGCGAGAAAGAGGCCCAGCACAACCAGGGCTGCAGCACCCAGAATCTTGACCGGCAGCATCTTCGAGGAGCGCATCAGGTCCCTTTGCCGCTTAGGCGCGATCGAGCGCGAGATGGACTCGCCAAAAGCAGATCGGCGGGTCCCCGTCCGGGCGAACGTGGCGGTGGTTCGAGTCGTTGAGGCAATCGGTGTGGCGAACAGTGGGGCAAACGTTGAGGCAAAATCAGCCTCCACGAGCCCGCCGGCCGACGAACTCATCCTGGGGGGCGCGGCGCCTCGCAAGGCTAGAATTGGCCTGACGCTGTGTCAATTGATCCATGCTCAGCTTGTGGGTCTACCGGGCGTCGAGATTCAAGTAGACTGCGGCCAAGGAGAGACTTTATGCCCCGCGACACGATCCACACCGAAGAGACCCGCACCGCCTACCGGACCTGTCCGCTGTGTGAGGCCACTTGCGGAGTCGCGATCGAAGTCGAAGGCGACCAGGTCGTTCGTGTTCGAGGCGACAAGGAAGATCCCTTTAGTCGCGGATTCATCTGCCCCAAGGGATCGACCCTTGGCGATCTCCACCACGACCCCGACCGATTGCGAACGCCGCTGGTTCGGCGCAATGGTCGACTCGAGGTGGCCACCTGGGACGAGGCCTTCGATGAGATCGATCGCAGACTCAAGGGGGTCTTCGATGAGCACAGTCGCCAATCCCTCGCGCTGCTGCTCGGAAATCCGATCGTCCACCATCTTTCGACCGGACTCTATGTTCGTCCGCTCGTACTCTCGGCGGGTTCGTACAATTTGTATTCGGCCTCGACCGTCGACCAGATGCCACAACATCTGGTCTCGGGCCTTTTGTGGGGCGACCCGAATGTCTTTCCCCTGCCGGACCTCGATCGCACGGACCATCTCTTGATGCTCGGCGCGAATCCGATGGCTTCGAATGGCAGCCTCGTCACCGCACCGGATTTCCCGGGGCGCTTGAAGGCCATGCCGGCACGGGGAGGGCGCCTCGTCGTCGTCGACCCGCGCAAGAGCGAGACCGCCAGCCGCGCCGACGAACATCTCTTCATTCGGCCTGGAACCGACGTCTTCTGGCTCGCCGCGCTGGTTCACACGCTCTTCGAGGAAGACCTGGTGTCGATCGGGCGCCTCGAGCCCTGGGTCGATGGGGTCGAAGAGATCCGTGCGCTGGTTGCTTCGTTTACACCCGAACGTGTGGCTTCGATTTGTGGCATCGACGCCGAGACAACACGTCGACAGGCTCGCGATCTGTCCGGCGCTGCGGCGGGTGCGGTCTACGGACGCATGGGTGCGCATACCGTGGAGTTCGGTACGGCAAGCGCCTGGATGACTGCGATCCTGAATATCCTGACGGGCAATTTCGATCGCCCCGGCGGTACGATGACCTCTTCGCCGATTGCGTCCCGCATCGACGATCGCGAACCGGGCGGGCGTGGTTACCGAACGAATCGATGGAAGAGTCGCGTAAAGGGTCATCCCGAAATCAACGGAGAATTCCCGGCCGCCGGTCTAGCCGACGAGATGGAGACGCCTGGCGAGGGCCAGATTCGGGCCGCGATCACGGTTGCATCGAATCCTGTGCGGTCGTTTCCCAATAGCGAGCGACTCGATCGCGCGTTCGCCGGGCTCGACTTCCATGTCGCGATCGATATCTACGTCAACGAAACAACGCGTCATGCGGATGTCATCCTTCCCCCGCCCTCGGGTCTTTGTGAGGACCAATACGAGCTGACGTTCATGGGCAATGCCATTCGCAGCTTTGGGAAGTATTCGCCGCCGGTCTTTGCGCATGACGGACCGCCCGAAGAGGACATTTTCGCGCGATTGATTCTCATTTTGCGTGGCGAGGGCGCTCATGCGGACCCGGCGACGCTCCACGACGAGATGGTTTCAGAGGCTGTTGATCGCCTATTGAAGGATCCCTCGAGTCCGATTGCGGAACGGGATCGAGACGAAATCATGGCCGAGCTGGAAGGGCTGTCGCCGGTCACCAAGCAGCTCGACCTTCGACTGCGCACGGGTTGGCAAGGCGATCTCTTCGGCGCCAAGCCCGGCGGCATCTCACTCGCGAAGCTCTCGGAGCATCCCCACGGAGTCGATCTCGGCCCCATGGTCGAGCGCTTCCCGGCGAGACTCAAAACCGAATCCGGTCACTTCGAGTTGGCCTCTCCCCTGCTTGTCGAGGATTGGGAACGGGTCTGCGCCCGACTCGAGGAGCCCGTCACCGATGACCAACTCCTGCTGATCGGTCGACGGCACGTGCGTTCGAATAACAGTTGGATGCACAACGTCGAAACGCTCGTGAAGGGTCGCTCTCGTTGCACGTTGCTGATGCACCCGGATGATGCGTCTCGCCTCGGGCTCGAGGATGGAAGCGATTCGGAAGTGCGTTCGCGCGTCGGAAAACTTCGTGTCGCGGTCGAGACGAGCGAGACGATGATGCCGGGTGTCGTTTCACTTCCACATGGCTGGGGCCATGATGTGGACGGGATTCGAATGGATGTTGCCGCGGCACACCCGGGTGTGCCGAGCAATGTGCTGACCGATGATCAACTGATGGATGTCGCGAGCGGGAATGCCGGGCTGAACGGCATTCCCGTCGAGGTTTCCGCGATCGGTTAGGCTCCTGCTGGGCCGAAGGATCCGGTCGGCTACTCCGCGTCTGCAATCTTGAGCAGTTGCTTCCCGAGGTTCTTTCCCTGGAAGAGGCGTAGGAACGTTTTGGGCGTGTTCTCGAAGCCCTCCTGGATGTCCTCTTCGACGACGAGGTCGCCTGCTTCGCTCCAACGGCTCAGGTCGGCGATCGCCTCGCGCACGCCTGCCATGTGGTCGAAGAGAATGAAGCCGCGAACCGAGAGTCGGTGTACGACGATCTGCATGATGTTGCGTGGGCCCGGTGGGAGTTCCTTCTCGTTGTAGCTCGAGATCCCTCCGCAGAGCGTGACGCGGCCGTTGTCCACCATGCGCGGGAGAGTGGCGTCGAGAATATCTCCGCCCACATTGTCGAAGAACAGATCCACACCCTTTGGAAACTCCTCGCGAATCCGGCGGCCGACGTCCTCGTTCTTGTAGTCGATCGCTCCGTCGATCTTCGCCTTGTCGAGGAGCCAGCTGCATTTTTCGGGTCCGCCGGCGATGCCGACGACTTTGCCCGCACCGCAGATGCGGGCCATCTGGGCAACGACCGAGCCTGTTGCGCCGGCCGCTCCAGAGACGAGCACATTGTCGCCCTCCTTGACGGGATGAATCGCGTTGAGTCCGAAATAGGCGGTGAGCCCCGTTCCGCCTAGCAAGCTCAGCATCCGATAGGGGGGAATACCGTCGGGAACCAGGGAGAGCCCTCCGAAGGGACCGGGGGTTCCGTCGCCAATGAAATATTGCTGCCAACCCAACATGCCCGAGACGACCTGGCCCTTCGAATACGCCGGATTCTTCGACTCGATCACCTGGCCCACGGTCGAGGCTCGCATGACCTCACCGATGCCGACCGGTGGGATGTAGCTCGGGACATCGTTCAGCCAGCCACGCATGGCGGGTTCGAAGGCGAGGTAGAGGTTGCGGACGAGGACCTCTCCGTCCTTCAGCTCTGCAACGGGCTCTTCTACGTATTCGAAGTCCGATTCTTGAACCATGCCTTCCGGTCGCTTCGCGAGTCGCCATTGTCCGTTTGTGCGTGTCATGTTCGTTTCCTTCTCGTCTGGGACGATGTGTCCAGGTCGACCCAATCAGGTCGGTGGATGGGTTCAGCGTGTCGGATCAGCCCGATTGACGGGCAGGTCGCTCGATGCCGAGTTCTTTGAGGATTTCTTCAGTGTGCTGGCCATGCGTCGGTGCAGGGCGTTCCAACGTAGTCGGGGTCTCGTCGAAGCGGGCGGCAGCCCGGGGTTGTCGGATTCGGCCGGCCACCGGATGGTCGCTCTCGAAGATGAGTTCGTTCTCCACCACCTGAGGATGATCGATGACCTCGGAAAGGGGCAGAATCGGCGCGCAGGGTACCTGTTCCGCATCGAGTCGCTCGAGCCATTCTTCGGTCGTGCGTGTCTTGAGGACCGAGGCCGTCTGGTCGAGCCGTTCCTTGGCGTAGGCTACGCGGCCGCCTGCGGTCCTGAATCGCTCGTCATCGAGCCACTCGGGATGCTCGAGGGCACGCGCGAGTCCATGCCATTCGGAATCGGAAACGGCACCCGCCGTCATCCAGCCATCGGATGTTTCATAGACGAGGTCCTGGGCGAGTGCATTGCGTGGCACGTCGGTTTCCTCGCCGACGAACGTATGACCCGCGAAGCCTTCCGGCCAGGCGAGCGAGATCATCGCGTCGATCATCGATAGCCGGACGTGTTGGCCTTTTCCGGTTCGCAGACGGGCGAGCAACGCCGCAGTGATTGCCTGTGCAGCAGTGATGGCCGTGACCTTGTCCGGGATCACGAGGCGCATCATGCGCGGACGGCCGACACCGCGATTGCCCTGGATGGTGGCGAGGCCTGAAAGCGCCTGAACGATCGGATCGTAGACACGCTTGCCGGAATAGGGTCCCTTCTCGCCGAAGCCCGAGATCGAGACATAGATCAGGTCGGGATTGCGCTTTCGAAGATCGTCTTCGCCGATGCCCATGCGCTCGACGACGCCCGGTCGGAAATTCTGTACGACGACATCGGCCGTGGCGACCAACTTCAGAAAGGCCTCGCGGTCTTCTTCGTCTTTCAAATCGAGCACGATCGAGCGTTTGTTGCGGTTCGTCGTCGCGAAGGATGCCGTAATGCCCTCACGCGGCTTTCCGAGGAGTCGCATCAGATCGCCGACGCCCGGGCCCTCGACCTTGATCACGTCGGCGCCCTGGTCGCCGAGCAGGACCGTGGCCATCGGGCCGGAGATCATGGTCGTGAGGTCGATGATGCGAAAGCCTGAAAGGGGGCCGGGTTTCGTGGGCATGGTCGGGGGGGGCTCCTGGGTTCATGAGACGCTAGCAACTGAATCGTGGGTCTACGGGGTCCTTCGAATCGGGTATTCTCAGGCCATGAGTCAAGCCCGCCCCGCTTCAGAAGCCTCCCCGGTCGAGCGTCCGCCCCTGCCCTCGGGTGTCGTCGCCTTTGTGAAACGCGATTGCCCGACCTGTGAGCTCGTCGTGCCGATCCTCGAGGCGATCTCGAGCCAGGTTCCGCTCACGGTCTATACCCAGGACGATCCAGAATTTCCAGCCGGCATCGACGCGCTGGACGACACCGATTTGACCGTCTCGTGGCACTACGACATCGAGGCCGTGCCGACACTCCTGCGTGTCGAGTCCGGTCGCGAAGTCGAGCGGGCGATCGGTTGGCATCGCGGGGAATGGGAAGCGCTGAGCCGCGTCAAGGGGCTCGGGCCGGGTCTTCCCGAACTTCGCGTTGGCTGCGGATCGCTCTCGGTCGATCCATCACGTGCTCCGGAACTCGCCGTCCGCTTCTCCGGCTCGAAGCTGGGATCGCGTCGCGTCGAAATCGCCAGCCTCGAAGACGAAATGCAGGCCTGTTTCGATCGGGGCTGGAGCGACGGGCTACCCGTCGTGCCTCCGACCGAAGCGCGCGTACTGGCCATGCTCGAAGGAACGACGCGGTCGCCCGATGAACTCGTTGCGGTCGTTCCGCCGGATCTCACACCCTGCACCGTCGAGAAAGTGGCGATCAACGCGGTGATGGCGGGTTGCCAACCTTCGTACCTGCCCGTCGTACTCGCTGCCGTCGAGGCGGCCTGTACGGACAAATTCAATATTCACGGACTGCTCGCGACGACGATGTCGGCCGGGCCCGTGCTCATCGTGAACGGTCCGATTCGCAAGCGCATCGGCATGAATTCGGGAAAGAATGTGTTGGGTCAGGGCAATCGGGCGAATAGCACGATCGGCCGTGCACTCCAGCTCGTGATTCGCAATGTCGGTGGCGGTCGACCCGGAGACGTGGATCGGGCCACCCTCGGCAATCCTGGCAAGGTCGGCTTCTGTTTCGCGGAAGACGAGGAAGGATCGCCCTGGACGCCCTTCTCGACTGACTTTGGATTCGACGCCGGGACCGATACCGTGACGCTCTTCCCCGGTGAGGGCCCACGAACCATCGTCGATCAACTCTCGCGCGAACCCGAATCGCTGGCACGAAGCTTGGCCGCGAGCCTTCGGACGATGTACTCGCCCAAAGCGGTGATGGCCTTCGAGGTAATCCTGATCGTCTCGCCCGAGCATTCGCGCATTTTTCGCGAAGCGGGCTGGTCCAAGGAGGACCTTCGGGCGAAGCTACACGAACTGACGCTGATACCGGGTGACGAACTCGTCCGTGGGGCGCTGGGAATGGCCGAAGGCCTGCCCGAGAGCGTCCGCGGCAGTTCGATTCCGAAGTTCCGCCCCGATGGCCTGCACATCGTGCATGCCGGTGGCGGGGCAGGCCTCTTCTCTGCGATCATCGCAGGGTGGGTAAATGGCGAGATGGGCAGCCAAACCGTCTCGTGGGAGATCCAGTCATGACGATTCTTCTCGATCCGACCAGCGAACGGGTTCCGGCAGAGCGGCCACGCGCCGAACGTCTCGCCGGGCTCGCGGGCCAGACGGTGGGCCTCCTCGACATCGCCAAGATGCGCGGCGACATTTTTCTCGACCGACTCGAAGAGAAGCTCGTCGGGGAAGGCGCGAAGGTCATCCGTTACAAGAAGCCGACCTTTACCAAGCCAGCGCCGATCGACCTTCGACACGAAATCGCCGAACAATGCGATGCCGTCGTCGAAGCCCTCGCCGATTGAGGGAGCTGCACGTCGTGCAGTGTGCACGACATGACGGATCTAGAAGATCGCGGCATTCCCAGCGTCTTCGTCTCGACCGTCGAGTTCATCGACGCGGCGGACGCACAGGCGAAAGCGCTCGGTACGATCGCCAGTGCGGTCTATGTCGAGCATCCAATTCAGGACCGCACGGATGAAGAGATGCAGGCCATAGCGGATAAAGCCGTCGTGGAGATCGTCTCGAAAATCGTGGCGAGTTGAAGCTCGTTACGCTGACTACGCAGAGTAGAAAATGATTGGAGACCAGATGGCCAAGCTCACAACGACAATCGGGATGGTTCTGATTCCCGGAATCGCAAACGCTCATCCCGATCATTTGACGGGCGTGTACAACGTTGCCCACTACCTCACGGAGCCGTTTCATGTCGGGCTGATCAGTGTCGGCGTTGTCCTGGCGATCGCGACCGCGCGCTACGTCCGCCGAAGCTCTTCAAAGATGGAGCGATAGCCACACTAGATGTATTGGAGGAAACTCCTGGGGTGTTTCCGCTTGAGTGCGCGGTATCCGATACAGACCGGGTAGAGGAAGATGATCGTCGCGCCGGCTGCCATGTAGGTCTCTGGCAGGCCGCGGAGGTTCGTTCCGCCCGTGATGATGAACGCCGACCCGCCAAGCAATACGAAATGGAGCATATAGAAGACGAGTGAGGTCTGTCCGAAGACGAGTAGCGGGTTGAGCGGATTGGGCGATCCCTGCATGCGTCGCTCATAGCGCATGAAGACGACGAGCAGGAGCGCCATCAGCCCGAGTTCCATCAGCGAATAGACGAGAGCCGGCGGATATTTGCTCATGTGAAGCCACTGGATGACGCTGGAATCATCACGCAGGAGCCCCATGTTTCCGTAGTCGTTGGCACTCCGAATGTACGCCCAGAAGAGCAGGGCAGAGAGCCCCGATAGAAGCAGCAGTTTCTCGGTATCCTGGCGAGCGTTGTCGGTGGCCGGACGAGCGAGCAGGTAGCGACCGAAGGCCCAGCCGATCAGCATCATCGCCAGCCAATGTGACATCGGGTAGTAGACGAGAAGCGATCCATGCTCTCCTGCCGTAAAGAAGAGAAGCTCGAAGACAGAACGTCCCTCTTGCTCGATCGGGAAGAAATGCGACAGCACGAGTTCGCTTCCCGCGAGCCAGGCCAGGCCGAGAGCGACGAGCAGACTGGTCGGCAGTCGCCGAAAGAAGATCATCGCGATCATCGACGCGCCGATGGCATAGAGCACCTGAAGAAAGGGTGCGGCCACTCCGGACATCAGCGAGAGCAGGCCTTCGCAAGCGAAGATGACGACCGCCCGGATCAACAGGTGTTTATCGAGCTCGAAATCGGACATTCCGCGAGCGCGACGTTTCTCGAAGCTCATGGCGAGAGACGTGCCGGATAGAAAGAGGAAGGTCGGGGCGCAGATGTGGGTGATCCAGCGTGTGTAGAACTGGAACGTGTCGAGGGGGCTACCGGGGACCCAGAGTGGCCCGCCGTTCTCGGGGTCGAGCAGGTATGCGGAATCCGACGCGAGACGTCCGGCGTTCCAGGTGAGCGACGCGTGGTCGATCGCCATCAGGATCATCACCAATCCGCGCATCCAGTCGATCGCGGCAATCCGATTCGGAGAGCTGTCTGTCATGGCCGGCGGAGCATAGTCTTAGAACCGGTCGTTTGCCGCTGACGATCTTCTCCGAAGCCTGGGCTCGGCCAGTGAGGGAATGCATCAGGTTGTGTAGGCTCCTTCCGGTGAACGATGAACGGTTGCCGCTCCATCTGAAGCTGATCTACGGACTCGGCGACCACTCGGTCAACGTAGCGCTCGTCGCATTGACCGCGATCTTTCCCTTCTATCTGACCGATGTCGTTGGCATGCGAATCGGACTCGCCGGGCTCGTGCCACTCATTGGCCGAGCCGTCGATGCAATTACCGATGTCTGGATGGGGCGAATATCGGATCGGACGACCTGGAAGGCGGGACGTCGTCGGCCCTACCTCTTGATCGGTGCTGTTCCGTTCTCTCTGTCGTTTGCCGCGATCTGGTCGTCACCGTCGATCGAGAACGCAGCACTCGAGTTCGCCTTCTACGCAGGGACCTACATTCTTCTCAGTATCAGCATGACGATCGTCGCCGTGCCCTACCAGGCCCTGCTCCCGGAGTTGACATCGAGCTACCACGAACGCACTTCACTCGCGACGTTCCGCTCCATCTCGTCGATCTTCGGAACCTTCGTGACCCTGATGCTCTTCCGGAAGATCGTGGCTGTATTCGGAGGCGATCCGAATGCATGGTCGATGGCCGGAGTCGTATTTGGGCTCTGGATTCTATGGCCCTGGTTTCCAATCTGGTGGGTGACCTACGAGCAGCCGCGAAGACAATCTGAACAGGTCGTTTCGACGCGTGAGTATTTTAGATTGCTTGCCGAGAATCGGACGTTTCGCCGACTGATCGCGCTCTTCGCTCTGGGTCGGATGGCGATCGACCTTCCGATGGCGCTCTTCCTCTACTACTTCACCTATGTGATCGGACGACCGGAGGACTTCGAGCCAGTCATGGCCGTCTTCTTGATCGCGGTCGTCGCGGCGATGCCATTGTGGCTCCGCTTTTCACGAGGGCGTGACAAGAAGACGACCTATCTCTATGGCTGCGTTGGTTGGGTCTTCGGTCTGATGTGTCTGTTCGTGAATCAGCCAGAATGGCCCTTCGCGATCACGCTCGTTGCAACAGGACTAGCCGGTGTGGGTTATTCGGCAGCCGACATGATTCCATGGTCGATGGTCGCGGACATCGCTGACGAAGACGAGATCTTGTCCGGGGAGCGTCGCGAAGGGCTCTACGTGGGCGTCTTTACTTTTCTTCGAAAGCTGTCTGGAGCCGCCGGAGTGGCGCTCGCGTTCCTGGCTCTCGATCTCGTAGGCTTCGAGGCAGGAGAGAAGAACAGCACGAGTGTTTTGTGGGTGCTCCGCAGTGCGACAGCGCTCGTGCCGGTCCTCTTCGTGATTGCGAGCGCATGGGCCGCGCGGAGCTACCCGCTCGGTTATTTCCGTCATCAGGAGATCCTCGAGGAACTGGATCAGCGAAGGGTCGCTAGAGAGACGTCGCCCTCCGTCGGCTGAAGCTTCGGTGTCGAAGGCGCCGATCGAGTTACCTATTGAATCGAGTCGGCGGTTCCGCCATCGATTTGCTTAATGAACCGAGTCGGCCGTACCGCCATCGATTGGCTCAATGAACCGAGTCGGCCGTACCGCCATCGATTCGAATATTGGCCGCGTTGATATAGCGCGCTCGATCGCTGACCAGGAACGCAACCAGATTTCCGATATCCTCCGGTTCGCCGACGATGCCGGCTGGATTCGCCATGTCGCCACTCGCGATCTGTTTCTCGAGGCTGGGCCAGTCGGTCGGCTCTCCCGACTTGGCCGCGCGTCGACGGAACATTTCCTTGATCTCCGCAGTCGCAATGATGCCGGGGCTCACACAGTTGACTGTGATTCCGGTATTGGCGAGTTCCTTGGCGAGCGAGACAGTCATGTTGACGAGCGCCGTCTTCGAAGCATAGTAATGAGGCATGCGAGAGTTCGGTCGGGCATAGCCGACAGTGCTCAGGAACAGAATTCGCCCCCAGCCGCGCGACCGCATTCCAGGACTGAGTGCATGAACCAGTCGCACGCCGGACAATACGTTCTTCTGGTAGATGTCGATCCAATCCTCGGTCGGGCTTTCCCAGCTACCGCCTTCGGCGACGCCGTAGTTGTTCACGAGGATGTCGATCTCACCGACTGTCGCGGCTACGTCGCTTGCGCCATCGTCGGTTCGGATGTCGCCTGCTACGGCATGGGCGTCGTGGCCTTCTTCGCGAATCGATCGCGCGACCTCTTCGGCGGCCTCGATTTCGAATCCATGGACCCAGACTGTCGCGCCTTCACGCGCGAGGACACGTGCGAGGCCCGCTCCGGTGCCGCGATAACTACCCGTGATGAGTGCCTTTTTTCCCGTGAGTTCCAGATCCATCTCGCCTCTCCACGCCGGCTCTCGTATGGGCCGCGACCGTTCAAGTTTTCCTGGAGCACGGGGCCATTTTTCGACCCCGACCCCGACCCCGACCCCGCTCAGGTGTCGAACGCGACGTTGAGTCGCTTGGGTCCACGGAGTGTTCCGCCTAGCACCTGTGCACCCTCGTCGTTCAGCAGCCGAAGGCCGGGGAGCCGTTCGAGCAGCGTGTCGAGGGCGGCCTTCATCTCACCCCGTGCAAAGTGGGAGCCCAGACAGAAATGCTGCCCCTGGCCGAAGGTGGCGAGCTGGTGGTCGTATTGACGGTCGAGATCGAAGCGATCGGGGTCCGGGAAGAACGCGGGGTCGCGATTGGCTGCGCTGGTTCCGAAGATCAGGAAGCCCTGGGGAATGTCGAGCCCTCGCCAGCTCACTGCCTTCGGGTTCATGCGCGGCTGCATTGTGACCGGAGGCTCGATGCGAAGGGTCTCCTCGATGGCTCGTTCACGGTCTTGCGGATTCGCGCGTACGCGCTCCATGGCCCCCGGGTCTTTCAGCAGGTAGTACAGCAGGCTTCCCGTGGCATAGAAGGTCGTGTCGGCGCCGGCTGGGAAGAGCAGTCGGATGAAGGAGAGAATTTGTTCTTCATCGAGCCTGCTGCCCTCGATCTCAGCATTGAGAAGCCCCGTCAGCAAGTCGTCCTGGGGCTTGTGCCGGCGTTCTTCGAGCAGTCCAGTCATGTACTCGTTGAATATCTTTGTCGTGGCGATGGCAGACTCGGGATCGGACTGATATCCGAAGAGTCCGGAGACCCACTCGTGTAGCTGGTCGTTCGCCACACCGGTGATGCCGATGACACGGCAAATGATGTCGAATGAGAAGCGCCTGGAGAAATCACTGATCAGCTCGGCCTGCCCCCGATCGGCAAACCGGTCGATGATGCTGTGGGCTGCGGAGGCAAAGACCGTGGGCACGTAATCGCGGGCTACAGAGGGCTTGAAGGCGGAGCGTACCAGGGCACGGTGGAGTCGATGCTCTTCGCCGCTCATGCACTGGATCGTGTGTCCCATCACGGGTCCGGCAATGACCGAGTAGGCTGCTTTGGCTGGAAAGGTCTCTTCATCGCGATAGGCGGCTATGACATCTTCGTAGTGGGTCAGGATGGCTGCTGGTGCCCCAAAAATCTTAACCATCGACATGCGCCCGCGGTTTCGGATCTCATGTGTCAGCTGGTGGAGATCGGGAAGCGGTTGCAGCGCGATATCCATCTCGGCGATTCGGCGCGAGGTGATCGGTTCGGTCATGCGGGATTCTCCGGTATGGTGTCGCCGAGCTTCCAACTATACGTCGGCGTAGGTTGAATACCCGTTGTCCGGCTCACGAATGCCGGATGAGACAAGCGGGTCAGGTCGGCGAATGGTACTTCTGGGGACCGGGATCAGTGGTAATCTGCGAGCTGGCTGAAGCGGAAAGTCCTGTTCCGAAGGGTATAAGATTGAGGCCTGTTTCGTGATGCGTGTTCCCATCCCGCTCAACCCACTCAACCCGTTCAGCTTCCGCGCATCAATACTCGTCCTGGCCCTTTCACTCGCGTCGACGACGAGTCTCGCGGTCGAGGGCTGGGAACCACCCGAGGCATCAAAGGAGCAGTGGGACTGGGTCATGCTCGATACCGAGGAATGGCTCAAGGGCGAGATGCTCGTGATGCGCAGGGATAACCTGTACTTCGATAGCGACAAATTCCATGAGCTCACGATCGACTGGGACGATGTAGACGAACTGCGTCTCTCTCGCCCCCGGATCTTCCGCCGCAAGGGGCGGCGTACTTACGCCGGTATCGGTCGGATCAAGGACGGCGTCGTCCAGATCGTGACTTCGAATGGGCAGCACGTCGACTTTCCGAGGGACGAACTCGTCGGCATCGTTTATACCGAAGAAGCCGAGATCCGGAACTGGCACCTCAACGTCGGGATTTCCCTTGCCGCGCGGTCCGGCAACACGGATCAACAGGATTTGTCCTCGAGTGCCACGATCAGCAGGGATACCACCTTTCATCGCTGGCTGACGACCTACATTGGTACGTTCAGTGAGGTGGATGGAGACAGGACGGTCAACAACCATCGCGCGACCAGCGCGCTCGATTTCCTCGTGACGAAGCATTTTTTCGTACGCGTGCCGAGCTTTGAATTCTTCATGGACGAATTCCAGAACATCGACGCACGCTATACCCCAGGCCTCGGTGTTGGCTACGAGTTCATCGACACGCGCATAGTCAGTTATATCGCGACGATTGGGGGGGCGGCCCAGATCACCCAATACGATGGAGGGGTCCAGGACGAGGATGCCGCTCTACTCATTACCTCGGAACTGTCCTTCGAGTTCCCTCGCGACATCGACCTCGACCTGGCCTACAAGCTTCAGCTGATCGTCACGGATCTCGACAAGACCAGCCACACGACCAGCGCCGTTCTGAGCTTCGAGATCTGGGATCCGCTCGACCTCGACGTCGGCGCCTATTGGGATCGAATCGAAAGCCCGCAGCGGTCTGGCAATGATGATCGCCCGGACAAGGACGACTTTCGACTTACGGTCGGATTGAGTATCGACTTCTGAAGCGATCGCACGAGCGTGTCGGTGTTCGACTGTGCGGTATCGGGCGATCCAGAAAGACGAAGTCCAGACTGATCGAAGGGGTCGACCAGTTAGGTAGTCGCCCGCCCCGAGCGAACGTCAGCGTGCGAGCGGGTAGTAGCGGTTCAGGTCGTAGAGTCCGGCTTGCAGCGGATCGGACTCGTCGAGCCGCTTCTGGAACCAGTCGTATGCTTCCCAGAAGCCTGGCTCCGACCGGTTGACGCCGAACTTGTCGAGCTTTGCCTGGTAGACCTCCGAGCCGTCGAAATTCTCGAGCATGTCGAAGAAATCAGGCAGCTCCTCCGCTTCGACGACCATGAAATAGTTCGGATAAGACCCGACGCTGCCGAGGACGAAATCGATCGTGTCCTTCGAAGGGTCCAACCGCTTCTCCTCACCGAACATCGCGTTGACGTTGTCGTGCCAGCGATTGATCACGATCGAGAAGGCACGATCCACGCCCTGGTAATCCTTGACGCGGACGTAGATCACATTCGCGCTCGACTCGTTGTGATGCTTGATGAATTCGGTACCCGGGGCGGTGAGCGCACGGAAGCCATTCACCACGTCCTCGTGGGTCTCGAAGACCTTTGGCATCACGGGCGTCTCGTCGTCTTTTCGCTGAAAATTCATCTGATCGAACTCGATCCCGACGTCGCGCAGCAGATGCTCATCGACGATTCGCTCGAGTAGCTCTCGCTTTGGATCGTCGGTCTGGAACTCGATGCGCGTTTCGCGGTCGGTCA
>CBFDDD010000043.1:0-37653 GCA_965603475.1 uncultured Myxococcales bacterium | reverse complement strand
GTGATTTGGGGGGCGCTCGCCTGGCGGCGACCGGCGGCGCACCAGAGTCTCGAGGCATCATGCCGCCCCCCCCGCCCGCGCCGCCCGGCGCGCGACACGACAATCTCCCGGGACACCCAGCACAACCCCCACCCGCGTTCGCCGCAGCTCCCCACCCGCGTTACTGTCTGCGGCGAATCTCGGGTCCGCGCATCCCCGCGGACACCCCCCACGAGCCGAGAACCGTGTGACACGCGTCGCGCGGCCATTGAGGAATCGCGCGACATGCCCGCCAAAGAGACTCCCGAACTGCTCGAGCGGATCGAGAACACAATCCGTTTCATGGCCGTCGATGCGGTCGAGCGGGCCGGAATCGGTCACGTCGGTGCGGCGATGGCCCTCGCCGCGTCTGCATTCGAACTCTGGAATCATCATCTCCGCTTCGATCCCCAGGATCCCTCCTGGCCGCTGCGGGATCGTTTCGTTCTCTCCAATGGCCACGCCTCGATGTTGCAATACGCGCTGCTCAACCTGTTTGGATTCGATCTTTCGATCGAGGACATTTCGAAGTTCCGTCAGCTCGGCTCGCGTACACCCGGTCATCCCGAGTACGGAGAGACGGCTGGTGTCGAACTGACGACGGGGCCGCTCGGTCAGGGATTCGCGCACGGAGTCGGAATGGCGCTCGCGGGGCGGATGACTGCATCGCAATTCGGCGGCGGCGCCCCGCAGGCTTCCGATGCCGCGGATCGCGACCGTCCTGGCCGGCATTTCGTGTATGGGTTCGTGGGCGATGGCGATCTCATGGAAGGGGTCTCTTCGGAGGCAGCCTCCTTCGCCGGCCATCACGAACTCGGAAACCTCGTCTACATCTACGATGACAATCAGATCACCATCGACGGAGGGACCCAGATCACCTTCGGCGAGAATGTCCCCGCGCGCTTCGAGGCCTACGGCTGGCAGGTCATCGATTCGATCGATGGGCAGGATCGCAGTGGACTCGCGACCGCGCTCGAAGCGGCTCGAAAAGAGACGCAGCGGCCTACGCTGATCATCCTCAAGACATTGATCGGTCGTGGGGCACCGAATTTCGAAGGCAAGAGCAAGGCGCACGGCGGCCCACTCGGTGCCGACGAGACGAAACTCGCGAAGGAGCGCCTCGGCTGGCCGACAGAGCCCGATCTGATCGTGCCCGATGACGTGCGAAGTTACTGCTCCGAGCGAGGTCTTGCGAAACATGCCGAGCGACTAGCGAGTGACGAGCGGTTGGAAGCCTGGCGTTCAGCCAACAAAGAGTTGGCGACAGCCTGGGATGTGGCCCGCGAGCGTAAGCTCCCCTCGGATCTGGTATCGCGCCTGATCGACGGCATGGACGGGGTCGATGCTGCCACGCGCAAGCACTCGGCGGCCATGCTCGAGAAGCTTGCCGACCTCGTACCCTACATGACCGGGGGATCCGCCGATCTGGCAGGATCTGCCGCGCCACCGATCGTCAAGAGCGTCGGAGTCGTTGGCCCCGCAGCAGGTGCCGGCGCAGATCACTTCGCCGGTCGCAATATCCACTTCGGCGTGCGCGAGCATGCGATGGGAGCGATCGCAAACGGCATCGGTCTCGACGGGACCTTCCTGCCCTATTGCGGCACGTTCATGATTTTCAGTGACTACATGCGGCCGGCGATTCGGTTGGCCGCATTGATGAAAACCAGGACGCTCTTCGTATTTACCCACGATTCGATCTTCGTTGGAGAGGATGGCCCGACGCATCAGCCCGTCGAACAGCTGGATAGCCTTCGTGTCGTGCCGGGACTGACAGTCTTTCGTCCCGCCGATGGGATCGAGACGGCGATGGCCTACGCCTACCACCTTCTGGAGGGCGCGGGCCCTGTTCTCCTTTCTCTGACTCGTCAGACCGTGCCGGCACTCGAAAGGCCAGCCACGTTCGACCCTTCGGACGTCTGGAAAGGCGCCTACATCGTTTCGGAACCGGACGAGAAGGCGAATGTCGTCCTGCTCGCGACCGGGTCCGAGGTGGGTGTCGCGGTCGAGGCGGCGTTGGAACTCGCGACCGACGGGATCCTTGCAAGGGTCGTCTCGATGCCCTGCCTGGGGCTCTTTCTCGAACAATCCGATCGAGATCAGGACGCCATCATTCCAGACGACGGCACCCCGATCGTGGCGATCGAAGCGGGTCGCGGTGAGACCCTGCGACGCTTCGTCGGCCGTCGCGGCCTCGTCATCGGAATGGAGGGCTTTGGTGCCTCCGCGCCCTACGCCGATCTGGCTACGCACTTCGGCTTCACGGCCTCGAGCGTCGCTAGCCGAGTCAAAGCCCACGTCTGACGGCGAGTGGCACGCTCTGGCGTCGTGAAGCGGGTACGACGAGGAGTGCCGCGGCCTCTCCTCAACGCCGCGGCACTCCTCAACGCCGCGGCATTCCTCGCGGTCCGAATCCGAACTATTCCTCGATGACGATCGATTCCATGGCGTCGCCCTGCTCGATCGCGTCGACGATGTCCTGTCCTTCGAGCACTGCGCCAAAGACGCCATGCTTTCCGTCGAGCCAGGGCGTCGCGACGTGGGTGATGAAGAACTGGGAGCCGTTGGTATTCGGTCCGGCATTCGCCATCGAGAGTCGACCGGGTGCATCATGTGGCAATGCCAACGCGCCGGCCTCATCATTGAAGGTATAGCCGGGGCCGCCGGTGCCCGTTCCCTGCGGACATCCGCCCTGGACCATGAAGTCCGCGATGACGCGATGGAAGACGAGATTGTCATAGAAGCCCTGCTTCGCGAGTTTGATGAAGTTTCCGGTTGTCTCGGGGGCTTGTTCAGTAAAGAGCTCGACCTTGATGGGGCCCTTGCTGGTCGAAATTGTCGCGGTGGTCATCTTGTTCTCCGTGCGGTCGCGGGCAATATTGGATGCCTTGCCGCTATTCGTGGGGCGCGAATTGTAACGCTTTAGTGGCGGTCTGAAGGCTAGAAATGAAAAAGGGATTCAAGTGATGAGCGTGGACATCAAGGCGTTCTTTGTCGATGAGCTGAAGCGTATTTATCAGGAACGAATTGCCTCAGCGGCCCGCGCGGAGTCCGAGGCCGACCAGGAAGCGGATCAAGTGCGATCCGATGCGCGGCGTCGAGAGGACGCCAAGGACGCGGCGAATCAGGGACGATTGGCGAAGGGGCATGGCCGTCGTCGCAAGCAGGCGGTTGCTGAAATGGAGAGCCTCCTCGATTTTGCTGCGGGCGGCATGCGGCGTTTCAAGCAGAGCGACCGTGTCGATGTGGGCGCGTTGGTGGATGTTCGGATCGAGGACGAGGAGGGAGAGGACGAGAGGACACTCTTCTTCCTGCCGGTCGGGGCCGGCGCCGAACTGCATGGACCGGGTGGCGATGGATTCGTGGTCGTGGTGACACCGCGATCCCCCGTGGGTAAGGCACTATTGCACGCTCGACCGGGTGACTCCTTCGAGATCATCGTAGACGGCCGTGATCGAGAATGGACTGTGGTCGATCTGATGTGAATTGGCTTCGAGACTCTTGAGATGGCTCATGGTTGTGGAGCTGGCAACCGAGACGCAAGAATACCCCTCGACGATGGAGACACGATGGAGAACTCGACGTGATCGCGATCGCTGGGCTGATCGCATTCGTCATAGGCTGGGAGTATGCCCTGTGAAAGAGGCATCCCTCTTCGATCTGGTCGCGGAGAAACTCGAAGAATGCTCTGCGCTCAATCGGCTCGAAGCGCGAGGGACTTTGCGTATCGCATTGAAGGACTCCGGTTTTGACGCGAAGTCCGTCGCTCCCGACCAACTCCGAGTCGTGATCGAAAGGCTTCTCCCGCAGCATCTGCGTGAGCGAGGGATTCCGGCGCCGGATGGGGTCTGCCAGTCTCTCGTCGATTCGATTCCCAGCCAAGGGTCGGCTGATGCCAACGATTCACCCGAAGCGATCTTTGCTCGGCTGGGTACGAGCTAGCTCGAGGCCATCGGGATTCGTTGTTTGCGCCCCTTGAAAGCGGATTGCGACTCATCGGTAGTCATGTGATGCGGGCAACTTCTCTGCTTCGAGATCCAACGGGACGATCTCTCGCGCGCGGACGTGGATGACGCCATCGACTCGCTGCAGGGGGCCCGAAATTTCGAGCAGCGATGCCTGGTGAAGAGGAATCCGAAAACGTTTTGCGATGTCGGGTGTGAGCACGGCATTGGATAGCCCGGTCTCGTCCTCCAGCGTCACGAAGCAATAGCCCTTTGCGGAACCCGGTCGCTGTCGCACGATCGCATGTCCCGCTGTGCGGACAAGGGTCCCATCGGGTATCTCGCGGAGTCTTGCGGCGGGCAGGATGCCGCGACGATCGAGGCGTTCGCGAAGATGGGCCATGACATGGACCCCCGTGGTCAGTCCCGAGAGTCGGTAGTCGGCGAGGGTTTCCTCGATCTCGGTCATGGGGGGTAGCGGCGATTGCGGTGACTCCGAGGATGGGTTCGAGGCTGAGGCAGAGGCTGATCGCGCGATCGCGCGCCCAGCAAAGAGCGAACGTGGGTCGCGCTCGAGGGCGGCCACCTGCCAGAGTGCGCTGCGCCGGGGTTCTGGGGCTCCAGGCAGGCGAGCGAGCGCACCGAGTTCTGCCAGGGCATCGAGTTCGTCACGATCGAGACCCACCCGCCGAACAAAGTCACCGAGATCCTCGAAGCTGTGGCGCTCTCGTTCGAGGACGACGCGTTCCGCTGTTTTCCGGTCGAGTCCTCCCACGGAGTCGAGTCCGATACGGGCGGCTGGAGGGAGCCGCGGCCCGATGCTCTGGGAGTTCGAAACTTTTTCGAGATCGGCCTGGGCCTTTGAAAAGACCACATCGACGGGACGAACCTCGACGCCGTGTCGCTGGGCATCTTTGACGAGCGTTGCTGGACTGTAGAAGCCCATGGGTTGCGCACGGAGTAGGCCGACGAGGAAGGCGGCTGGGTGATGTTGCTTGAGGTAGGCCGAGGCGTAGGCGATCAGTGCGAATGAAGCGGAATGGGACTCTGGGAAGCCGTAGAGCGCGAACGAAGTGATGTGAAGGACGATCTGATCCTCGGCCTCTTTCGAAAAACCCTGGGCACGCATGCCGCTACGCAAGCGTTCTTCGATTCGAGCCATCCGCTCGGTCGAGCGCTTGAAACCCATCGCACGGCGGAGTTCTTCGGCTTCGCCACCGCTGAAACCGGCCGCGGTCATCGCGATTCGCAAGAGCTGTTCCTGGAAGATCGGGACGCCGAGAGTTCGCTCGAGAATCGGTCGCAGGGATTCGTGGGGATAGACGACCGGTTCGCGGCCGGCTCGGCGATTGATATAGGGGTGCACCATCTTGCCGACGATCGGACCCGGTCGGATGATCGCGATCTCGACGACGAGATCGTAGAAGGTCCTGGGTTTCAGACGCGGAAGCGTCGCCATCTGTGCGCGGCTTTCGATCTGAAAGACGCCGATCGTGTCGGCGCGACGCATCATGGCATAGGTCTTGGGGTCGTCGGGCGGAAGCTTTGCTAGATCGACCTCCTGGCCTTCATGGCGACGAATCAGGGGGATCGTTTCTTCGAGAGCGGAGAGCATGCCAAGGCCCAACAGGTCGATCTTGATGATTCCGAGATCGGCGCAGTCGTCTTTGTCCCATTGTACGATGTGTCGATCGACCATTGTCGCGGGCTCTATGGGTACGACCTCGTCGAGGCGACCCGCTGCGATCACGATTCCCCCACTGTGTTGGCCTAGATGTCGCGGGAGCCCCTGGACCGCACCGATCAGATCGGTCCAATGCTGTACGTCCTTTGATTCGGGGTCGAGTTTGGCTTCACGCAGGCGCTGGTTGAGTTCGCGTTTTGCTTCGAACTGAAGATGTTCGCCATTTCGCTCCGAAGCGTTGCCTCTGGGTTCCGCCGGGAAATCGAGTCGCGCCATGAGCTTGGACAGGCGACCGATCGCCTCCGGATCCATACCGAGGACCTTGCCCATTTCGCGCACGGCCATTTTGGTCCGGTAGGTGATGACGTTTGCGGTCATTGCCGAGCCCGAATGGCCGTATTTCGAAAAAACGTATTGAATGACCTTCTCGCGCTGCTTCCCCGACGGAAAATCAATGTCGATGTCGGGCCACTCGCCTCGTTCTTCGGACAGGAAACGTTCGAAGAGGAGCTCCATTCGTACGGGGTCTACGGCGGTGATTCCAAGTGCATAACAGACGGCGCTATTGGCAGCGGATCCACGTCCCTGGCACAGGATTCTCTGGTTGCGTGCGTAGCGGGCAATGTCCTCGACGATCAGGAAATAGCCTGCCAGATCGAGTTTCTCGATGATGCGGAGTTCATGGGCGAGTTGTTTTGGCACGCGCGGGTCGGGGTGCTCGCCATAGCGCTCTCGCGCACCGATTCGAACGAACTCGCGTAGGCGGCTCATCTGGGTCTCGCCTGGACGGACTGGATATTCGGGAAATCGATAGTCGAGATTTTCGAGTGTGAACTCACAGCGTTCCGCGATGGCGCGGGTCGCCATGATCCATTCGGGTCGATCGGCGAAGCGCCGCACGATCTCTTCCCGGGAATGGAGATGTCCTTCGCCGTTCGGAGGTAGAAGACGCCCCGCGGTATCGAGCGTCCTGCGCTCACGCAAAGAAATGAGCGCATCGAGCAGTCGTCGATCCCGTGGAGTGGCGCAGCGCACATCACCGGTGGCGACGACCTGCACGCCGCGCGACATGGCCATTGCGGCCGCGCGGCGCCCGGCTCGCTCGATGCGCCGGTCGAGGAGATGCGACACATCGACCGAGAGTCGATCGCCAAAGACCTTGATCGCGGAGTCGAGCAGGGCGGGATGGAAGCACTCATCACCACGCAGCAGCACGCTCCAATGTCCGGCATGGGCCTCGAGCTCTTCCCAATGAACCCGGATCCGATCCCGGGCACGTGGATCACGCGCTTCGAGAGCCTTGTTACGGCGAGAGTGAGCGAGGGAGAGCAAACGACACAGACGTCGCCAACCCTCGGCGGACTCCGCCAGTAGCAGCAGCCGCCCCGGGCGGGTGAGCGGATCGGGAGCGCTTCCGGAGGTACTTCCGGGGGTATGAGTGCCGACCGTGATCTCGGCACCCACCAGGGCACGGATGCCCGCGGCTTTGGCTGCGCGGTGGAAGCGGGGGGCGCCATAGACGCCATCGCGGTCGGCCAGCGCGAGAGCCGGGTATTGGAGTTCTGCCGCCGCCAGGGCGAGATCTTCCGGATTGCTGCATGCTTCGAGAAAGGAGAAGGCGCTTCGGACACGCAACTCGATGTAGTCCTGGGGAGTGGCCATATTTCATTTTCGTCTTATTTTCGCCTTTTTTCAATCCTATACTTGTTTCATTCTCTGCTCCCGAGTCGCCCATGAATCAGCCTAGAACCACTCTCATCGCCATCGACGAAGACCCACTGCTCCGGATGAGGGTCCGAGGGCTCGCGGGTGCCGGCGAAGCCACGTGTCTTGCACAGACCGGATTGGGGATGGTCTAGATGGCATCGATCGTCGTCGTCGGGGGTGGGCTCGCCGGATTGGTGTGCGGTACTCGCCTGCTGCGGGCCGGCCACGAGGTCGAGATCATCGAAATGGCGCCCGCAGTCGGCGGCCGACTGCGACCCGTCGAAACCGAGCATGGTCTGCTCACACCCGCCGTGGGGGAGGTCGGCTGGGGTGACGCGAACCTGCGTGCCCTCGTGTCGGGCCTGGGGCTCGAATCCTCACAGTCGAGAAGAACCACACGTCCGCACGCGCTCGTTTTGGGTGGCCGACTCCATCGACCCCCGCCGCTGCGGCCCCTCGAATTCCTCTTTCCCCGGTTGTCTCCGCGCATGGATCGCCCGATCGATGCCGTCTTTCGTCGCCCGCCCCGCTGGCCGGACCGGAAGGTCGTTGTGCGGGCGCTCTGGGATTCATTGCGTCGATCGAGTCCGGCGGTCCCCGATTCGGTTCGGACACTCGATGATGCTTCCTGGTCTCGCGCATCGATTCGCGCCTTCGGAACGCGCTGGTGTACGACACGCCTGGCGCCCGCACTGCTGGCGCGCACGGGCGTCGACCTCTCCGAGGAATCCGCTGCCGTGGTCGTTCCTATGGTATGCCGTCTACTGGCCGGAGCCGGCCGGTCGGTTCCGCTCAAAGGAGGATTGGCGGGCCTCGTCGATGCTCTGGCCGAGCCGCTGCGTCTGCGACTTGGCTGCCGCGCGCTCGATCTCGAGACCACGACGGACGGCGTCCGAATTCGCTATCAGGTGGGCGGACGCGAGGGGGTGGCACTTGCGGATGGAGCGGTCATGGCGCTCCCGCCGAGTGAGATTCTGCGCGTCTGCCCGAAGCTCACGCCGATCGAGCGCGGGCATTTCGAGTCGATGCAGGCACGTCGATCGATCGTGATCCATCGACAAATCAGTCAGGAGGCCTGGCTCTTACGAGGTCTTGCCGGCGTGACCTTTGTGCCAGGCGAACTTCCTGATATGCGAGATTTGCGGATCCTCGGCCCACCCTCCGAGCCCTACGCTTCCGAGCCGTTCTGGGTCCGTATCTCCCTCGAGCACGAGTCGGTTGATCATCACTGGGATGATTCCGATGAGGCGTTGATCCACAAGGTCGATACGACTTTCCGTGGATCCCCACTCGGTGCGTTGCCAGAAGGTCCGTCTCGTGTCGAGCGCCTGGATGAAATCATCTCGGTCCAGGGGCGAGGTGCGCTTGCGCGACGGGAGCGGTTCGTGGATCGCGCGGAGCGAACACCGCGTCTCACGTTTGCGACCGAGGCGATGACGACGCCCGACCTCGAAGGTCGTGTGACGGCTGGGATGCGTGCGGCGATGGAAGTGAAAGAGATGCTCTGCCGTGAAGTCTCCCCTTCGGTTTCACCGGTCCTGCCGCGTTCGTCGGGCTGAACGGCCATGCTCCTGGAACGGTCCCACTCCCACGCTCGCTGCATTCTGCACGCCGATATGGATGCGTTCTACGCGTCGGTCGAACAGCGTGATCGACCCGAACTGCGAGGCCGCCCCATCGTAGTCGGTGGGGCCGGTCCGCGCGGTGTCGTCGCCGCAGCGAGCTATGAGGCCCGCACCTTCGGGATCTACTCTGCGATGTCGAGCGTCGAGGCGAAGAAACGCTGCCCGGAGCTCATCTTCATACCGGGTGACATGAAGCGCTATGCGATCGAGTCGCGGCGAATCTTCGAGATCTTTCGCAGCTTCTCGCCACTCGTCGAAGGCCTTTCGCTGGACGAAGCCTTTCTTGATCTCACCGGGAGCGAAAGACTCCTCGGCAATCCGAACGAAGTCGGCGAGCGCCTTCGTCGACAGGTTCGAGAGACGACGGAGTTGGCGATCTCGGTTGGGATCGGGCCGATCAAGATGGTGGCGAAGATCGCGAGTGGCGCAGCGAAGCCTGACGGCCTGGTCGAGGTTCGGCCGGAGGATGTTCGCGGCTTTCTCGATCCGCTTCCGATCCGAAAGATCTGGGGTGTTGGACCCGTGGCGGGCGAGAAGCTCGAAGGCTTGGGTTATCGAACGATCGGGGATCTGGCACGGGCAGATCCAGAGACCCTGCGGCGCCACCTCGGCGACTGGGGCACCGGAATCGGGAGCCTCGCGCGTGGCGAGGATCTTCGTGAAGTCGAGCCACATCGAGAGGCAGTTTCGATCTCCGAGGAAAACACCTTCGAGCATGACGTGAGCGATCGCGCGCTTCTCGAGGCGACGATCCTGACCCATGCCGAAGCCGTCGCACGCAGACTTCGCCGCCAGGGCTTTCTGGCCCGAACCGTCGTTCTCAAATGGCGCATCGGTCGGCGGACGAAGCAGGGTCCGCGGGGCTATCCGGTTCGGACACGCCAGCAGACGCTCATCGAACCGACCGATGATGGAGAGATCGTGGCCCAGATTGCTCGGTCGCTCCTGACCGACGCGCTCGTCGAACCCGTGCGACTTCTGGGTGTGGGTGTCAGTGGTCTCGTCGATGAGGTAGGAAGTTCCGCACAGCTCTCCCTCTTCGATGGGGTCGACGCGATCGATGGGAAGGGCGCTTCAGCCAAGGCGCCGCCTCGGCGTCGTCGATTGAACCGTGCACTCGATGTACTGGCCGACCGATTCGGTGATGACGTCGTGCGTCGAGCAAGCCAGGCCGACGCGCGACACGCGACCCTCTCGGGGCAATGGAAGAAGGGTAGCCGCGACACACACGGCCCCGAAGTCGAATCGGACCAGGACTAGTCGGAGCTGGAGCTGGACGTCAGCAAGAAGTCGGCCGCGATGCGTTCGAGCGTCGAGCGATCGGCGGCAAAGGGTTCGTTTTCGCGCGGCCAGTGAACGACGAGATCTGTAAAACCCATTTCCGCATAACGTTCGGCGATGTCCTCGAATTCCGCGACCGAGCCAAGAGGATTCCGTGAGAACCCGGTGAGCACGAGTTTTTCGAGGCTCTCCGATGGACGGCCGACTTCCTGACAGATCTCCTCGAGTCTCGCGAGCTGGTCTCGCTCCAGCCCACGATCATCCAGGGTCACCCAGGTCGCGGCGTATCCAGCCGCCAATCGCATGCCACGCGGTCCGCCCGCGGCAATCGCGAAGGGAACGCGCGGCTGTTGGACGCAGCCGGGCAGAGCCCGCGCCTCCTCGGCAGAATAGAAGCGCCCGGTATGGTTCGTGCGTGGTTGTGTGAGGAGTCCGTCGAGAAGCGTGACAAATTCTTCGAATCGATCGGCACGCTCTTCGGCCGTCCACTCGGTCTGGCCGAGGGCCGTCGCATCCCACCCCTCGCCGCCGGCTCCGACGCCGAGGGTGAGGCGTCCTCCGGCGATGTCGTCGAGTGTCATCAGCTCTTTTGCCAAGGGAACCGGGTGTCGAAAATTGGGCGAAGCAACGAGCGTTCCGAGGCGAATTCGTGAAGTGGCCAAGGCGGCGGCGGTCAGGGTTGGAATCGCGCCGAACCATGGCTGGTCACGAAAGGTCCGCCAGGTGAGGTGGTCGTAGGTCCAGACGTGATCGAAACCGTAGTCTTCGGCGGCGCGCCAGCACTCACGCGTCACGGACCAACGGTCCTCGGGAAGGATCACAATGCCAAAACGAAGGTGGTGGGTCGGCATGCCAGAGCTTAGCGATCCGGATTGGATCTCGTCGGGTGCGGATTCGATCCGAAGGCAGAGATCAGAATTGGCAGCCACGTAGACGTGTCCTTCGTGTCGTGGGCGCTAGGATCCTCGAGTCGTCGATCGAACTCGAATGTCGGAACGCATGGAGAAATAGATGAGCAACAAGAGACTCGAAGGCAAGCGGATCCTCGTCACCCAGGCATCGGATTTCATGGGGCCAGCGACGATCGAGCTGTTCAGAGAGCAGGGCGCACACGTCATCACCGATGAGACCGACCTGCGCGATCTCTCCGCTGCAGGGCGGATCATCGAAGCGGCGGGCAAACTCGATGTGCTCGTCGTCAATCTCGCCGCTACGGCGTATCCACCGAAAACGGCGGACCAAACGGACGATGAAACCTGGGCGAAGATGTTCGATGTCATGGTTCATCCTCTCCATCGACTGGTTCGCGCGGTCTTGCCGGGCATGTACGCCCGGCGCAAGGGCAAGATCGTCGTGTTTGGAAGCGCGACAGGACTCAAGGCGTATGAAGGCGTGTCTGCCTATGGTGCGGCGCGTTCAGCGCAGGTCGGCTACGTCAGAACGGCGGGTGCCGAGGCCGCACGGCATAACGTGCAGATCAATCTGATCGCCCAGAACTGGGTCGAGAACCCAGAGTACTATCCACCCAAGGTGAGAGAGCGGGAGGCGTTCAAGACGCTTCTCGACCAACAGGTTCCGTTAGGTCGCCTGGCGACGGCGCGCGAGGATGCGCTCTTTGCACTCTTTCTGGCATCGGACGAAAGTGATTTCTTCGTCGGCCAGTCGATTCCGTTCAGTGGGGGCTGGGTTCAGTAGAGGATGAACTCGGAAGAGTTCAGACGTCCCAGCGATAGACGCGCATCGGTGGCATGTTGAAGAGTTCGATTTGTACCGAGGCCGGACCGAAGACCCGCTTGCCGAGCGTGTGGACGACGTCCCGGAACTGATAGGCCACGAAGCGCCCACCCGGCTTGAGACTCTTGCGCACGGATCGAAGGATCGAGAGGCCGAGTTCCTGAGGCATCGTCGAAAAGGGAATGCCGGACAGGACGACATCGGGTGCGTCGAGGTCGTGTTTCACGAGTGCTTCGGGAATCTCTGCAGCGCTGCCTTCGTGGACGATGAGTCGCGGGTCGTCGATCGACTCTCGGAGCAGATCACAGAAGCGCGGGTTGATCTCGATCGCGAGCAGGCGGGCTCCGGGTGCCATCGCTTTCAGAAGCGCCTTGGTCGTGCCACCCGTTCCGGGGCCGAGTTCGATCACGAGGTTGGCGTTCGCAATCTCGGCCGTTCGGGTGATGCGGCGCTCCATCCAGCGTGAGCTGGGGATGATCGAACCTACTTCTTTCGGGCGTTCGAGGAATCCGCGCAGGAACGCGATCGGGTGGTCGGGCTGGCGGATCAGGGGGTTGGCTTCGGGCAACTCGATCTCCTCGATAGGGTGGGGCGATTCTAGTCATAGAGGCCATCGACTTGCCACCGCTTCGTCTTCCAATCGAAGCGGAGCCGAAGAATGCTGCCGTCGCTCATCTGGACATCGTAGTGGTCGACCGCAAAATGGGTGGATTTCTCCCACCAATTTCCCGTTGTTCGCCAGGGCCCCGCAGCGCTGAGGATCTCTCCCTGACTGATTGCGCTGCGCAGGAAGACCGGGCTGCCCCGTTCGATCCGCACCTCCGCTCGCAGGGGCGGCCTGAGGGCGCGTAGCGTCAATCGAGGCTCTCTCTGAGATCTCTGAGAGTGTTGATTGGTCTTGGCGTGAACTTTAGAACGAAGTTTGTTTTTTGAAAATGGCTTCAAGGCGAATGCGTCGGGACGATGGTCATCGATGGTGAGGGGTGTGCCTACACGCTCGGTCCCACAGATCGCAGCGAGCTCGGCCAGTGTCTGATCGAGTTCACTCGGGCTTGGACCTCGGGGAAGGAAGAAATCGAGTTGTTCCCGACGAAGCGGCACGCCCAGGGAGGTGAGCGTCACCTGCTCGATCGCTGCCACGGGTGGTTTGGATTCGAGCGCCAGACGCAGCAGTCGAAGCAGTACGCGTTCGTCCTGGCAGGGCGATGCCACTCCGATCCGCCGACTTTCCCTCGCCCCGTTCGCAAGCTGCAGGGCCAGGCGTAGCTCCACGCAGCCGAGCGACCGCAACCTCAGGCGCTCGGCCAATCGCGAGACCAATCCGCGGAATACAAAGGCTAGAGGTTCGAGGCTTTCGATCGGCGCCTCGAGATCGATGCCTTCTTCGAGTGATGTAGTCCGTGGTTCGGAGAGTGGAGGTTCGCGCTCTTCTCCGCGCGCCCGTGCGACGAGCGTCAGGAGTCCCGGGCCAAGCCTTGCGGCGAGATCGCGACGGGACAGGCGAAGCAGGTCGCGAATGCAATGGATGCCAAAGCGAGTGAGAGCCTGTGCCGTTCGGTCATCGGGATCGAGCAGGTCGATGGGGAGGGGGGAGAGAAAAGCGTGTTCCTCTTTCGGCGAGAGAATCCGGGTCGTCTCGGAAGGCGCCTCTTCGGATGACGAGGCGGATGATGAGCCGGATGACGAGGCGGGGAAATGGGCGAGATGGCGAGCGGTGAGCCGGGCGATGCCACGAGAAGAGGCGAGGGCCACGACCCCTCGGATTCCGGCGCGTTCGGCTCGGGCATGGAGTACGGAAGCGAAGGCATTCTCGCTTGCATGCAGGGCTTCGATTCCGCCAGCATCGACGTAGACCGCGCCTTCCGAGAGGAAGAGGCCCGAGGCTCGCTCCGCCAATTCGGCGCGGGGCGCCAGGGATAGGGCGACGTCGAGCATCGCCTCGCGGGCGGCCCTTTCGAGTATAGGGGAGGCGATGCGGGCTTCGATTTCGGGGCAGACCGCCCGAGCCTGGGGCAGGCTCTGGCCCGGTCGGACTCCCTGGGCGAAGGCTTCACGTGAAACGGCGAGGGCCTCTGCGCGAAAGTCATGGCCGTTCGTAATGACGAGGGGAAGTCCTTTGAGTTCGGGGCTCGCTCGAAGTTCTGCGTGAAGGGGCAGGTCTGGCACGAGGAGGCACGCGATCCGCATGGACTAACACTGATCGTCAAGGTCATCGGGGGTTACGTTCGGACCGAACTCCGCATGGGTCGGCTCGGCATCCATTGGCTCTACACCCATGGAAAGCAAAACTTCCTGGCCGATCGGGCGCTTGCGGTGGCGTCGTAGGACGGCCGTCGTGTCGAGGGCATCGAGCAGACTCGGTGGGCCGACAAAGCGCGCGCCCAGGGGCTTCATCTCGAGTACCAACTCGGCCTGTGAGCCTGTCATCGAGGCATTTGAAAGTACGACGAGGACTGCACGCGTACTCGCGGCGAGGCGCGCCAGTCGTAGCCAGCTCACGTCTCGAATCGTCACGCCGCTTCTCTTCGGTCGTGTTTTTTGCCAGGTCTTCGGGAGGGTCTCGTGACGGGCCTCGTAAAGGGCAAGGTCGAGAACGATCAGCTCGAACCCCTCCGTCTGGAGCAATCGTTCGCAGCTCCTCAGGGCTTCGTCCTCGGAGCGCGCGCGGACCCAGAGCAGGCGCTCAAGGTCGCTGCCCGCGGCGACGGCGGAGGCCGGGTCGAAAGCGTCTGCCAGGTCGATCCAGGCGGCGAGCACACCCCGCTCCAGGGTTTCGGCCAGCAAGCTGAGGACCAGAGAGGTTCGACCCGAAGAGGGCGTGCCGCAGATCTCGCTAAGGCGGCCGTAGGGAAAGCCGCCTCCCAGGCGTGCGTCGAGCGCGGGAAGGCCGGTTGGGCAGAAGCGAAGGGCCTCTGCTGTCTCCTCCTGTTGCGAGACGGAGCTGCCTTTATGGATCTGGGAGCCGAGGTCGACGAGCAGGGCCTCGAGAGCACTGCTCTGTGTCGAGGGAATCGAGAGGCCAGCCTGGGGAGGGCGGGGCTTCTGAATTCGACGAGCAGCGCCTACGGGACCGCATGTCCGTCCAACCGAGGGGTCGGGGGGCGCGGGGGGCATCGCACTACTTTCGTCTTTTATTCGCCTATGTCAAGACTTGAGTGGTGGACAGACGATTGGGCCCGGGCTCTCTCGGCCGCCCTGGGGCTGTTAGAGTGCTTGCGGCGCAGCCCGGCCGGCCTTCAGATTGAGCCGCTCACACAGGCCCATTCTTCTTTCCACCTCCCAAGGGTTAGGGGGATAGAGGAATGAGTCTGGCGCATCCCCGGCCCGGTCAGGGAGTTGCCTCGACACACTCGCGTCTCCAGCCCCACTCGACTCTATCCGGTTCGGTTTTCTGCCGGACTACGAGACAGAGGAAGAGCGAGATGCGACGAGATCGGCAGACCGGAAGGCAGACCAGAAACAGAACGATTCCGAATCGTTGGGGGCCGATCGCGGTCGCTGCCGTCATGGGTATCGGCTTTATGGCTCCCCGCGACTCCTCGGCTTTTACAGTCGAAGTCTCGAGCGGTCAGTTCACGGGTCAAACGAACGTCTACAGCAGCGTCACGAGCTTCTCTATTTCAATCGAAGTCCTGGAGCCGCTCGCCTCGGGCGCCTTCGTGAACCCCGCACTCGGGGACATCGAGTTCCTGATTCGGGGAACCCTCGACCCGACGACGCCGGCGCGAATGGCCAACCCGTTGTTCACCGGCTTCGCCGTGGATGATCTCGCGACGCTTCGTGGGCAGGATTTCTACGATCTGGGAAATGCGCTGAGCTTCGAAATCGCGGGCGGGGCTGACCTGACAGACGGACTCCAGGTTTCAGAACTCGTCGGCTCGGGGCTGGTCTTCGAGTTCGATGGGCGTGAATTGGGCACTGGGCGTTACCACCCACCGATCCTGCAACTCTTCAGCGATGGGACCGGATCGCTCCGTAACTCGAATAACACGGGGGGCATCAACCCCTTCACAGGCGTCGAAGTCAACGCGACGATCGGCGACGAATACATCGCCGAGCTGACCTTCAACCCCGCAGCGATGACCCTCGTGACGCCCGAACCGGGTACGGCCCTGCTGCTGGGACTCGGGCTCGCCGCGCTTGGGACAGGGCGGAGTCGTGCGCGGGGTTAGGGAGCCTTGCGATTTCGATCAGAAGATCAACATTGCGACGAGGCCGCCGATCAAGGCCCAGAAGCCGGTGCCGAGTACGACGCCGAGAAGCATTCCTCGCACGGCAGAGAGACCGTCGTCATGCATCGGCGGGTCGGACTTGTTGGTTGGGCCGCTCGTCGCTTCACTCTGGGGGGCGATGACCTGAATCGGTCCGACGCCGTCGTTGAGTGGGCGTTCATTCGGACGGGGACCCCGGGCCGAGTCGCGCAGCAGATAGAGACGGCCATCGTTGGATCGAAGGGCTCTGTCAGCGTCCATGGAAATCATCTGCGAATTCCTTTCGTGCGTTCGTTGCTCCTAGCGTCTGCTTGATTTCTAACATCTCCCTTCGGCCCAGAGTGTGTCGCGCATCACAGACCCTGGGGCGGTGAATAGGAGCGGCCTCGCAGTCTGTTTTTTGATTCGGGGCCCAGACACCTCATTCGAAACGGGGGTGCCAGAACTCGAATGCACGGGAATACGGGGCAGTGCGACATTTGGCGCTTGAACGTATTGAAGTGTCTTGCACGCCGGGCGTGATCAGCCCTTGCCATGGCTGTCAATGACGCGCCGATGCAGCAGCGAGTAGTATCGAAAGCGGCTCGGTGCGTGCGCCGCGACGACACCCAGAACGACGATGAACGTCAGGATCCAGATGCGTTGTTCCCAAAAAACGGCGACGGAAGCCAGCAGGACGATCTTGACGTAGGTACACACGCCGCGAAGCTGATGGAGCCAGACGGGATTGCTCCATGCCTCGAACAGGGCGAAGAGTCCACCCGTCACGATGACAGCGACCAGGGCTGGAAATAGTCGCTCGGTAGAGACCTGGAAGATATGCCCGCCGTAGTAGGCGCCGAAGGCAAGCACGTGCAGGGTTCGAAGGGTCGTGCGTAGCGTGCGAGTATTCATCGCGGAGACTGCGACACCCGCGTGTCCTCCTCGATGCAGCGAAGAGTCTGTAGGGCGATCTCCAGCTCTTCGTTGCTGGGCACGACGCGCACGTCTACCGGACTCCCTTCGGAGTGTATCGCACGTACCTCCGGACGAGAGAACTCCCATGGTGTCGACTCGGTCGAGGATTCAGCCACCTTCGCCTCCTGTACTGCCAGTATGCCGTCGATCACTCAGGCGCTTCGAAATCAGAGGTACCGGAAGCCGAATATCGTTCTGACGCCGGACAGGACAAATGTCGGTAGCGCCGCGATGCCGATCACCATGATCAGATGGGTCAGCTCGAGCGGCTCAGTGCCGAGGACGAGATTACCGACCGGGAGGTAGATCACGGCGAGTGAGAGACCGGCCGACAGGGCCACCGCGCCGAGCAGGGGCTTGTTCGTGAAGGGGTTCCGCTCGAATACGGTGGTGAAGGTACGCGCGTCGAAGACGTGCCATAGCTGGGCGAAGATCAGCGTCGAAAAGGCCAGTGTCTCGGCATAGCCGAGTGACCAACCCTTCTCGAGCGCGAAGTCAAACATGAAGTAGCTGAGTCCGCCCAGGGCGAGCCCGCGGAGGACGATGCGGGCCCCGAGCTTGTCGGCAAAGAAGCTCTCGTCCCGCTCACGCGGCTGCCGCTCCATCAGGTCGTCTTCCGGCGGATCCATTCCCAGGGCAAGCGCCGGAAGCCCGTCGCTGACCAGGTTGATCCAGAGGATCATCAGGGCGGTGATCGGAAGCAGGGGAGCATCCCCCATCAACAGGAACGCGATCAGGACGACCGAGACCTCGGCGACGTTGGCCGTGAGGCCCTGGCGGATGAATTTACGAATGTTGTCATAGATGCGCCGGCCCTCGCGCACCGCGCTCACGATGGTCGAGAAGTTGTCGTCGAGGAGCACGAGGGAGGCAGAGTCCTTCGCGACGGACGTGCCAGCGATTCCCATCGCGATGCCGATATCGGCGCTGCGAAGCGCCGGAGCGTCGTTTACGCCATCGCCGGTCATCGCCACCACCTGGTCATTGTCCTGCAACGCCTGCACGATCCGCAGCTTGTGTTCCGGACTGACGCGCGCGAAGACGGCGGCGTGCGGAACCAACTTGCGGAGCTCCTCGTCCGAAAGGGTGTCCAACTCCGAGCCGGTCACGACCCGATCGTCGTCGCTTCGCTTGATGCCGATCTGTTCGGCGATCGCCTGGGCGGTGGCCGCGTGATCGCCAGTGATCATCACCGTACGAATCCCGGCGCTCCAGCATTCGGCGACAGCATCCATCACCTCGGGACGCGGCGGGTCCATGATCCCGTGAATACCGAGCAGCACGAAGTCCGCCTCATGGCGCTCCGGTCCGAGCTCCAGCTGGTCAGGATCGATACGCCTGTAGGCGATGGCGAGCGTGCGGAGGGCTCGTTCACCAAACGAGGCGATCGCCGTTTCGACGTGCGCGCGCGTCTGGTCCGTGATAGCGAGTTCCTCGCCGTGGCTGCGGAGCGTGACGGTACGGGCGAGGATCACGTCTGGCGCGCCCTTGGCCACCAGAAGAAAGTCGCCGTTAGGCGTCTTTACGATCACGCTCATCATTTTTCGCGTCGAGTCGAACGGGAAGCGCTCGACAATCTCGTAGCCCTCGCGGGCGATCGTCTCTCGAGTGATCCCCGCCTTGGCGGCCGCGACCACGAGTGCCCCCTCCGTGGGATTGCCCTGGATACCGGCTACGCCATCCTTATCTACCAGCGTCGCGTCGTTGCACACCGCCGAGATCATCAGCATGTGGCGCAGATCATCGTCTGCAGAGACGTCCGTCTCCTCACCGTTCTCGTCGAGGAACGCGCCGTTCGGGTCGAAGCCCTGCCCGCTGACTTCCCAGTTCTTGTCGGCCGCCCAGAGCGTCATCACCTGCATCTGGTTCTGGGTGAGGGTGCCTGTCTTGTCGGAGCAGATGACCGAAGTCGAGCCGAGGGTCTCCACCGAGGCGAGCTGCCGCGTGAGTGCGTTGCCCTGCGCCATGCGTCTGGAGCCGATGGTGAGTACGATGGTGACGACCGTGGGGAGAGCTTCCGGAATCCCCGCAACCGAGAGCGAGATGGCGGTATTGAGCATTTCGAGGGCATCCATCCCGTGATGGATTCCGATGCCGATGACTCCGGCGACCACGGTCAGGGCGGCCCCGATGAGGACGTGGGCCAGGCTGTCGATCCGTTGCTGAAGGGGTGTCTTCGGCTCCTCGGCGGATGCCATGAGATGAGCGATCCGGCCCACTTCCGTGTCCATTGCGGTGGCGACCACCACGCCGACGCCGTTGCCTCCCGTGACGATCGTGCTCATGAAGGCCAGGTTCGTCCGGTCGCCCAGCGGAACCTCGCTCAGCTCGATGGAGTCGGTGGTCTTCTCGACCGGCTCAGACTCTCCCGTGAGCGCCGCTTCGTCGATCTCGAGGCGATGGACTTCCACTAGTCGGGCGTCTGCCGGCACGATGTCGCCCGTGTTCAGCCGCAGCACTTCACCTGTGACGAGATCACGCGCTGGTACGCTCACCCATGCTCCCTCGCGGCGCACGTAGGCGTCCGGAGCGGCCATGTCCTTCAGCGCGTCCATCGACTTCTGCGCGCTGAACTCCTGGGCGAAGCCGATCCCAGCGTTGATGAACACGATGACCACGATAGCAATCGCATCCACCGGGTGGTCGGCGTATAGGGAGATGCCGGCGCCGACGAGCAGAATGATCAGAAGGGGATTCTTGAACTGTTCGAGAAGGAGTCGAAGTGCTGAGGTTCGCTCGCCTTCATCGAGCTCGTTAGGCCCGTGTTCAGTGAGGCGCTTTGCCGCGTCGTCGGCGGGAAGACCACGGTCCAGGTCGACGTTGAATGCGTGTAGTGTCTCTTCAATGGGCCGGTCGAACCAGTTGTTCATCATGCTGCACCTCGCTCTCAGATTCGGATCAACCCGGCGCTCTGTGCTTCATTCATAAGTTCTTTTCGGAAGTCAGGGCCTGCGATCTCGATGAGAGATAGGGCCCGCTCCTCGAGGCTTCTCTGCCGCATGTCGGCGACGCCGTACTCCGTGACGATGTACTGGGCGTCGGATCGTGGGGTCGTGACTGCGGTACCGGGAGGGAGGGTGAGGCGGATGTTGGACACCAGTCCGTCCTTGGAATCACGGGTGGCAGTGAGCGCGACGAACGCACGTCCTCCCTTTGAGAGTTTCGCTCCGCGAATCAGGTCGAGCTGTCCGCCGGTGCCCGAAATCTGGGTCAGCCCCACCGATTCCGACGCTACCTGGCCAGTGAGGTCGACCATGATGCAGGTGTTGATCGCGCAGAAGTTGTCATTGCGCGCCGCCTCCGACGTGCTGACGACTTCCTCGACAGGAAGGATGAGCAGGTCATCGTTCTCGTTCGTGAAGTCGAGTAGCTCTTGCGACCCGGAGGCGAAGCTGAAGACGATCTTTCCAGGTTGGTGGTTCTTGAAGCGGCCGGTGACTACACCTTGCTTGGCGAGGTGGACGATCGAGTCCGTGAGCATCTCCGTATGAATGCCGAGGTCCTTCTTCGAGTCCAGGCCGTAGGCGAGCGCGTTCGGGATGCCCCCGATGCCGATCTGGAGAGTGTCTCCGTCCTGGATATACGGGAGAATCTGGGCAGCGATTTCCTTTTCGGTATCGGTGGGCGCGGCCGCGGGGAGGGCTGCGAGCGCTATATCCGTTCGCGCGATATGGGTCGCCTGGTCGACGTGAATGCGGTTCCGCTCCCCGCGTACGCATGGAAGCGACTCGTTGATGCTCAAGATGACCTTCTCCGCGATTTCGAGTGCGGCGAAGCATCCCACGCCACCGCAGGGTCCCATGCTCATGAAGCCCTCGCTATCGGGCGGCGAAACCGTGATGGCGAGGACATTCGGCCTGTGGACGTTCCGAATCGCCTCACGGCTTTCGGAGAGATGGTACGAGCTGGGTACGATGTTCCCGAGTCCGTAGGCCTTCTTCTCCAGCGGTCCGAGGAAGAAGCTGTTGTTGGTGATGTGGCCGCGAAATTCCGGTTTGAAGAACTCAAACGGGTAGGTCAAGATGGCCGTGAAGAGCTGGACGTTCGCGAGTTCCTCGCGTCGCTTGCACAGCTCGATCAGAAACTCGATCGGCGTGCTGCTCAAGCCAGCCGCGAAGATCCGATCTCCCGACTCGATCGCTGCTGCCGCCTGGGACATCGAGACGATCTTGATGTCGAACTCACTCGGGGATTCAGTCATGGTCTTCTATGTCTCCTGAATGCAGTGGAGAGTCTGTAGGGCGATCTCCAACTCTTCGTTGGTGGGAACGACGAGCACATCTACCCGGCTCCCTTCGGTGTGAATCGCGCGAGGGCCCTGGCCGCGAGTGTTGTCGCGGAAGTTGTTTCGCTCGCTGTCGACCTCGATCCCGAGCGAGTCCAGCCCCTGGCAAACTCGCCCACGAATCTCGGCCGAGTTCTCACCGACTCCGGCGGTAAACACGAGCGCGTCGACTCGCCCGAGCGCAGCCGTGTAGGCACCGATGTATTTGCGAATGCGATAGAGGTAGACCCCGACGGCAATCGCGGCTTGCTCGTCGCCGTCCTGCTCGCGGGCCAGCACGTCCCGCAGGTCCGCCGAACCGCACAAACCCTCGAGTCCGCTACGGCTGCTCAGCGCCTTGTCGATTTCGTCGAGCGAAGCGCCGCTCTGACGGGCCACGTGGAAGATTAGGGCGGGATCGAGATCACCACTTCGGGTTCCCATCACGAGACCCTCGAGCGGCGTGAGTCCCATCGAGGTATCGATACTTCTTCCCCCCGCGATGGCACATGCGCTCGCACCGTTGCCGAGGTGGAGAACGATCAGGTTCAGCTCATCCGGAGAACGACCCAGGAACGTGGCCGCCTCGCGCGCGACGTATGCGTGCGAAGTTCCGTGGAAGCCGTAGCGGCGTACTCCGTGCTTTTCATACCACTCGCGTGGAATCGCGTAGTGGTAGGCGTGGGGCGGAATGCTGCGGTGGAAGGCCGTGTCGAATACGGCGACCTGGGGCAGGTCGGGTCGGCGCTCCCGCGCAACTTCGATACCAAGCAGATTGGCCGGATTGTGGAGCGGCGCCAGGCTCGAGAGACTTCGGATGACCGTCACGACGTCGTCATCGATCCGTGTCGGTTCGAAGAAGGTTTCGCCACCGTGCACGACACGATGCCCGATTCCGGCGAGCCCCTCACCGTCGGACAAGACACCCGACTCGTTCAGGATCGTCACGATCCGGTCGATGGCCATGCGATGGTCGGCAATCGGAGCGTCTGATTCGATGAGTTCGGCTCCGTCGAGTTCCCGGTGAACCAGACGGCTCCCGGTCTCGCCGATTCGTTCCGCGGATCCCCGGGCAAGCACACTGCGGTCGCGCATCTCGAAGAGCTGGTACTTGATCGAGGAGCTTCCTGAGTTCAGAACGAGAATTCTCAAGTCGGACCGCCTGTCGAAGGGTCCACGGCCTGCGCCTGGATCGCCGTGACGGCAACGGTATTCACGATGTCTGGCACAGTGCATCCACGGCTCAGATCGTTGACCGGCTTACGAAGGCCCTGCAAGACGGGGCCGATCGCGACTGCCCCCGCAGAGCGCTGTACCGCCTTGTAGGTGTTGTTGCCCGTATTGAGGTCAGGGAAGATGAAGACCGTCGCGCGACCGGCAACCGCGCTCTCGGGCAGCTTCTTGCTGGCCACACTGGCGTCGACGGCCGCGTCATATTGGATCGGCCCCTCGAGCGAGAGGTCGGGGCGACGCTTTCGAGCCAGCTCCGTCGCACGACGGACCTTGTCGACCTCTTCGCCGGATCCCGACTCGCCGGTGGAGTAGGAGAGCATGGCGATCCGCGGTTCGATCCCGAAGAGTGCCGCCGTATCGGCCGAGCTCGTCGCGATGTCCGCCAATTCTTCCGCGCTGGGTCGCGGATTGATCGCGCAGTCACCATAGACGAGCACGCGGTCTTCGAGGCACATCAGGAAGATGCTCGAGACCATCGAGATTCCCTCTCGTGTTCGGATGAACTCGAGCGCGGGGCGGATCGTATGGGCTGTCGTGTGTGCGGCGCCGGAAACCATTCCATCCGCACGCCCCTGGTGGACCATCATGGTTCCGAAATAACTCACGTCGGTCATGATGTCGTTGGCCATCTCCAGAGTGATCCCTTTGTGGCTTCGAAGCTCGGCGTACAGAGTGGCAAATTCAGCGCGCAACTCCGAGTTCTGCGGGTCGATGATTTCCGCCCCGCCGAGGTCGAGCCCGAGCGATCCTTCGAGCTCCCGCAGCTCGGCTGGATCGCCGAGCAGCGTAATTTCGGCCACTCCGCGGCGCAGTAGGATCTCGGCCGCACGAAGGATCCGCTCGTCCTTCCCCTCCGGTAACACGATGCGCTGACGCTTCGCCTTCGCTCGCGCGATCAACTGGTATTCGAAACGAAGCGGTGTCACGGTCGTCGAGTGGGTCAAGCGTACGCGGTCTTCGAGCTCGTCGAGGTCGACGTTCTCCTCGAAGAGCCCCAGGGTGGTCGCGACTTTTCTCTCGTCGTCGGCGCGGACGGTAGGATGGATCCCTTCAATTGTACTCGTACACGCGTAGGTTTCGGCGGCCACACTGATGACCGGAATTTCGGGGAGCCGCAGACCATCCATCAAGTGCGCGATCGACTCTGGAAGCTCGAGTCCGCCGGTCAAGAGGATCCCTGCCAGGTTCGGGCAGCTGCCTGAACGCACAGATGCGACGCAGCCGAGCAGGATGTCGGCCCGGTCTCCCGACGTGATCACGAGCGATCCCGGCTCGATTCGTTCGAGGAACTTTGCGAGTTGCATGTCCGCTACGACATAGCTCTGCGCGACGTTCTGGAGCTGCTCGGAGCCGTAGAGCACACGTCCGTCCACCGCCTGGACGAGTTCGGAGAGGGTCGGTCTGCCTAGCATTCCGTCTTCGGGCGCTATATAGACAGGATCTTCGAACTGCCAGTGAGCCTGGCAAAGCTGGCGGACCGCGTCGACGTCCTCGGGCGGCACGCGATTGATGAGGGTGGCGACGATCGAGCAGCCTTCCCGGTCAAACGCGCGACGGGCGATCTGAACGCCTTCGAGCAGTGCGTCTGGTTGTCGATCATGTCCGTTGGCCACGAAGAAGATGGATGCACCGAGGTGGCTTGCGATCTGTGCATTGAATGCGAACTCGAAGGGAGCGCTGACCGCGCTGTAGTCGGTGCCGTCACAGATCACGACGTCACAGTCTCTCGCAACCTGTTCGTATCGTTCGAGGATGTGCTGCAGCGCTTCTTCTCGACGTCCGCTCTCGGCGAGTTCGCGCGCGTCGGCGTAGCGCAGCCCGTAGAGCTGCTCTGGACCCTTCGCAAGCCCGTATCGTGCACGCATGAGCTCGATGATCGGGTCCGGCTGATCGCCGTCGCGAATCACGGGTCGGAAGAATCCGACGCGCTCGACGCGTCGCGATGCCAGCTCCATCAGCCCGAGGGCGGCGAGCGTCTTGCCGCTGCGGGCTTCGATCGACATGACGTAGATGTTGTCCAAGGTGTCTCCGGCTTTGATTATGACTCGATCGATCGAGGAAGTTCAAGAGCATCGATCTCGACGAAGCGGGTGGGTTGTCGTCGCGGTCGAGGCGTGGGGGCTGGCGGAGGGAATCCCGTCAGGGCTTCTGCGCGATGATCTCGACGGGCGCAACCAGTCCTGCTCCGATGTTCGCGATCATGTTGTTGATCTTCGTGCCCGTGCTTGCCTGCATCAGGGTGTGCAGTCCGAGGGGCGCAGGACCCTCACCTGTTTCCGCCTTCGCGCGCAGTGCCTGAAAGAACTGAATGGCGAAATCGCGACGGTCCTCCTCTGCCAACACCCTGAAGCCTGCGTCGCGCAAGGTTTGCTTGTACTGCGACGCGGTTCCCAGCTGATTCGTCTTCGCATCTGCCGCCCAGGGCACTGGAAAGGTCAGGTCCCCCTGCTCTTGCCTCATGATGTCGTAGACGCCGAAGCGAGCGCCCGGCTTCAGCACCCGAGCGATCTCTTCGAAGAGCTTCCCCTTGTCCTCGATGTTCATGCCGACGTGGAGCATGTAGCCGCCATCAAAGGTTTCATCCTCGAAGGGCATGTTCAATGCGCTTCCCTCCCGAAGTGAGATCCGGTCAGCCAGCCGGACCCAGTTGCACAGAGCGTTTCCGGTCTCCACGTACTCCCGCGCGAGATCGATGCCCGAGACACGCGTTCCAAATTGGCTCGCTACGAAGCGCGCGGCCCCGCCCAATCCGCAACCCACATCGAGGACGTGATCTTCGGCAGCCAGACCCAGCTGCTCGACCAGTTTTTTCGTCGCTGGTCGGCCGCCGATATGGAATTCATCGACTGGGCCCAGATCTTCGATGGTGACGGTTTCGATCGTTTTGCCCAGGGCATCGAGCGCAGTTCGAATTGACTCGACAAGTGTTCCATGAGCGTAGTGGTCGGATACTGATTTCTCGTAGGTCATGTCGGGTCTCCAGCGGGGATTCGGCTACGTCGACGCACTTCTTTGTTGCCTGGGGACAGATTCCTGCGGCCGTGCCGAGCTTCTCGGCTGGCGGGCTGGTTCTTCTCGGTCTGGTGATGACCGGGGTGGTCCTTGGAGTCCGCTGGAGATCAGCCACTCGCTCCCTTGGATAGAGGCGCGCCGTGCGACCCCGTCGTGTAGGTCAATACGCTTGATCTGAAAACGGACCGTGAGGAGCCTGGCGCGGTGGTACTGAAGGCACTGGCCAAATTGATCACCCGCCACTTCGAGGAGATTCGTCCGGCAGGATTCGGGTTCGCCTTGCCTCGATCCGCACCCGCCCGGCCGCGATCAGTCTGATTGCCTCCGGCAACAGTTCGCGTTCGAGAGCCTGAACGCGGGCAGCGAGGCTGTCGACCGTGTCGCCGTCTTCGACCTGCACAGTTCCCTGAAGAAGAATCGGCCCCTCGTCATAATCATCGCTCGCAAAATGGACCGTGGCGCCCGTCAGCTTCACGCCCGCCTCGAGGACCGCCTCGTGCACGTGATGGCCGTAGAAGCCCTTGCCCGAGAAGGCCGGAATCAGGGCCGGATGGACGTTCAAGACGCGGCCGGCATACCGGCTCCGCAACTCGAAAGGCGAGAGGAAACCGAGCAGGCAGACGAGGTCGGGATCGAAAGGGGCGAGCGCCTCGTGGAGCGCATCATTGAACGCGCGCACGTCTTCGTACTCGCGTCGTGGAATCGCGATGGCGGGGACCCCGCGCTTCTCGGCTCGTTGCAATCCGAACGCATTCTTTTTCGACGAGAGGACACAGACGACTTCGGCGGGGAGGCCTGCGTCGATGTGTTCGAAGATGTTCTCGAGGCTCGTCCCACTGCCCGAGAGCAATACTGCGATCCGGATTCTTCCGGCAGTTTTGTCCATCAACCGCTCACTCGCCGAAGAGGCTCTGGTAGATCTCGCGGGTCGCTGGCGAGCGATTCAAGGTAAAGAAGTGGATTCCGTCGACGCCGCCCGCCAGCAGTTCCTCGCATTGCATGGTCGCCCAGCGTACGCCCAGTTCGTAGGTGGCGTCGTCATCCCCGTCGACGCGCTGAAGCTCGGCTTCGAGTTCGGGTGGAAACGCCGTATCGTTCATTCCGGCCATTCGGCGAATGCCGGCGACCGTGGCGATCGGCATGATGCCCGGGATGATCGGGACTGTGATGTCCGCCGCACGCGCACGCTCGACGAAGTCGAAAAATTTACTGTTGTCGAGAAAGAGCTGACTCACGAGAAAACTCGTCCCCGCGTCGACCTTGCGTTTGAGATTCACGAGGTCGGTCGCGGCGTCGGGTGCCTCCGGGTGGACCTCGGGACAGCAAGCCGCGCCAATCGAGAAACCACCGCGATTGGCAATGTACTCGACGAGTTCATTGGCGTATTGAAAGCCGTCGCTCGGTGGAACGAAGTCGGGGTCGTCGGCTGGCGGGTCTCCACGCAGCGCGAGCACGTCGTGCACACCCCCGGCGTCGAGCTGGTCGAGAATCGAGCCCACTTCGCTGGGTCGAAAGCCCGTGCAGGGGAGATGACACATCGCGACCAATCCGATCTCCCGTGTGATCTCGATCGTAATATCAACGGTCTTGGCACGCGTGCTTCCCCCGGCACCCATCGTGACGGAAACGAAGCCCGGAGAGAGCTTTTTCAGCTCCTGGATCGTGCGGAAGAGCGAGCGATAACCGGCGTCCGTTTTTGGAGGAAAGAACTCGAAGGAGATGACTGGGTCGGGTTGTTTGTAGAGATCGGCAATGCCCATAGGGGGAGCTTAGCGTTTAGAGGGCTCGGATAGGAGATCCTCGAGGGGCTCGATCACAATCGATTCTTCGGGAAGTCCAAGGCGATCGCGCATTCTCCTGCGTCCTCGGTTGATTCGGGAGGTAGAGTCGAAGGCGCTTTGCGAGCGATTCGTGTCTCCAAACGGGCTGGCCTCGAAATGTGAAAGGGATACGCTTTTTCGCAATGCGAGCCCAGCGGGCGCCTGGAAGGAAAAACGATGGAAGCCGCGCCCGATTTGTATTGCCGGGAATATCAGGAGGATCCCGCACCGACTCTCGCGCGCCTTCGGGCTGAGGATCCGGTCCATCGCAGCCAGCACGGTTATTGGTTCCTGACCCGCTACCGCGACGTCAAGGCTGCACTCCGGGATTCTCGCTTCAGCAGTGACTGGGCGAAGCGTGGCGGTGGCGGTCCAATCCGTTCCTCGTTTTCCGAAACCGATCGGGACCGCGCAAATCGCGAACTCATCCTTGCCTCCTTCAATATGCGAGACGGCGAGGAACACCAGCGGATCCGTGGCCTCGTCAATCAAGCCTTTTCGAAGGCGAGTCTCGAAAACCGGCGCCCGCGCCTCGAAGCACTCGCCCAGGACCTCTTGCCGGACCACGGCGATTCCTTCGATCTCGTGAAAGATTTCGGCTTTCCGCTTCCGATTCAGATTTCTTGCGAGATGATCGGGATTCCTCCAGAGAGTCGTCAGCGATTCCGGCGCTCGTTCGAGGATGCCGCGGTCCTCGGGATGCCGGGGCGTAGCGCCGACCAACATGCGAGCGGCCTGGCCGCGCTCGATTGGCAAGTGGGCTTCATGCGAGGCCTTCTCGAGGAGCGTCGCGCAAGCACGACGGACGATCTACTCAGCGCGCTCGTCGAGGCGGAGGAAGAGGGTCGACAACTCAGCGCCGAAGAGGCCATCGCGGCCATTGTGACGATCTTTACAGCCGCCGGGACAACGACCGAGCGTTTCATCTCGAGTGGCTTGTTATTGCTTCTTCAGCACCCAGAAGAATGGGCTCGTTTGCGAGCCGACGGCGACTTGATGCCGACCGCCCTGGAGGAGATCCTACGTTTCCATCATCCAGATCAGTCGACCAGTACCCCCCGCTGGGTGACCGAGGACCTGGAACTCTCCGGCAAGAAATTACTGCGCGGCGAGACCGTACGTTTCGGGCTCGGCGCCGCGAATCGAGACCCCGATCAGTTTCCGGATCCGGAACGCTTTGACATCGGACGAACACCGAATCGGCATCTCTCGTTTGGACGAGGCGCTCATTTTTGTCTGGGGGCGAATCTGGCGAGGATGGTCGGGGAAGTTGCAATTTCCGCGCTAATGGAGCGCTATCCCGACCTGCGCCTCGTCACGGAGCGACCGCGACGCGACCCGCGACGGATGGACCGCTACGAAGCCATCGTCGTTCGAGGGTAACGCGAGTCGGTCCATCTCTACTGCAGCCGGTGACTGCAGCCCGTGACTGTAGTCGGCTGCAACACGGATCGCGGATGCGTTATTCCCCGCCCAGTCCGACGAGCACGCCGAATGGCCACTGGACGAGATCGATCGCGAACGCGAATGGATAGAGCGCGATCTGTCCGGCCATCGGAAGCTCAGAGTCCGGCATGTGGCGTGTGAGCGGGAAGATGTAGTAGGTGTCGTAGCGCCATCCGTCATTGTCGGTCTGATCGGTCTCGTCCATCGCCTCGGAATCAGTGTTAGGCGCAGTCGCATCCTCCGCCAATGCCGGACCAGCAGCAACCAGCAGGATAGTCAACAAGCTTGCCAGTAGGGTCGTGACGATCGTTCTTTTCGAAGTCATATTCACACCTGACGATGGTTGAATGTCCGGCAGAAATCATAGCAGCCAGAGAGGTCCGAGTACGCTTCAATCGTCTCCTCCGACAAGCGATACCGGATCAACTGTGCCGGATGCGCACCTACGCCGCGGTCGAGCATCTGAGGAGAGGGACTGAGGCGTCGCTGGGCGTGAGGCCTGTGTTCGTCGCGAAGGTTCGAGCGATCAGAGCTGGAACCGATCTCTGAGATGTGTCGGCAGGATCGGACACACATCATCCGGCCGTCTAAACAGGCGGTCGCGAAATCGCGCGATGAAGTCATAGCCGGCATTCAAGACTGCGAGTGGAATCCAGCCGGCGACGATCGCCAGTAGCCGCCAAATTCCCCCGAGTTGCTGGCCGATCTCGAGAGCACCTTCGGCTCGTGTGAGCATTGCTTCTCCGGGCGGCTGAACCAGCACGCTATCGGGAATCGATTCGCTCCCTTCGAAGCCACTCTCAGATTGGGCGCATGCCGATCGAAACGGCTCGCTATCCAGAGGGGCGAAGCGAAATCTCGAGCCAGCGGCGTCTTCGGCAAGAAGGAAACGAATCGTGTGATGGCAGAGTCCGCATGTGCCGTCATAGAAGACAAAGGTGTGGTGGCCCCCTTTCTGGCGCTCAGAAAGCCGGGGTGCGACCCATGCAGGATCAAATGTGAAAAAATGCAGCAGAACCATTCCCATGCTCAGGTCCGAGAATTCGACGAGGGACATCAGTCCGAGATGCATGCCTAACAGAGTCAGCCATAGCCATGGCCTGACGCGTCTGCTCAGTGCAAGCGGTGCAAAAAGCAGCTCGACAGTCAACACCCCCCAGGCGGCAATGCGGATCTGGGGTGACGGCATCGACGACAAGGTCTCCTGCAAAAAGGCCGGACGGATGATTGAATTGTCGAGGATGTACGCCAGCGCGCTGCCGTCGATCCAGGAGGGACTGAGGAGTTTCGTCGCCCCGCTGTAGGAATATCCGAGGGCCATTACGATCCAGACGGCCGTGTAGACCCCAGAAGGCATTCGCCATCCCGAATCCGGATCGAGTCGGCCCCGCGCATCCCAGGATCCGAAGGGTCGCGCCGGGAGAGCCGCATGGACGAGCAGGAGCAGGCCAACGATCGGAAGGTTGGGATGAGCGATCAGTGGGGTTCGAACGAAGAGACACGCCCAGACAACCCAGAGGACCAGCGAAGCGATTCGATCCCGACACCCAATCAGCAGGGCGAAACTTGCCGCCGCCCCGAAGGCGATCAGCGTCGCAACGGCGGTAGGCGAGTCCCAGACGAAGAAGAGTTCTGGAAAGAGTTGATGCAAGGGGCTTGCGGTGACGTCTGCGAGCGGACCGGCGGCCGAGGGAAGCTCATCGCCGAAGAATAGAAGCTGGATGAAATGCACAAAAAGGGTTGCGCCAAAGAGTGCGCGCAAGACGCTGTACTGGCCGCCGGTCCAGTCGTTCGTGAGGAGTACGATCTTCGGAATCGACACGCGGACTCCATTCGAAGCGGTTGGGACGAGACGCGATGCTTCTGGTGCAACAGAGTAGCCGAGCCGTGTCGTTCTCGACGGCTAGACGCCGCCGCCACGATGGAGAATTCGTCGCCGGGCGTTGACGCTTCCGGGCCCAGCAGCGAGACTGCGAGCCCCAAATCGATAATGGAGAGTCGAAAATGTCAGTGCTCGTGACCGGATCGGTCGCTGTCGATCACATCATGATCTTCGAGGATCATTTCAGGAACCATTTTGTCAGCGGCAAGCTCGAGAAGCTGAACGTTGCTTTTCATGTGCCTTCGATGTCGAAGCAGTTCGGGGGCACGGGCGCCAACATCGCTTTCAACCTGTGTCGACTCGGAATCGATCCGATTCTGTTGGCCTCGGTCGGGGTCGATCTCGGGGCCTACGCAAATTGGATGGACAACAATGGCGTACGTCGGGATCATCTTCTCGTACTCGAAGACCAGTATACGGCGGCGGCCTTCATCACGACCGACGCGGGTAACAACCAGATCATTTCGTTTCATCCCGGTGCGATGGACAGCGCACACGAAGCACGCATCTCGGAGGTCACCGAGCCTTTCTCCGTTGGAATCGTGTCGCCTAACGGAAAGCAGGCGATGATCGAATATTCTCGTGACCTGAAAGAACGCGGAGTGCATAGTGTCGTCGATCCGGGGCAAGGGCTTCCCATTCTCGATTCAGACGAACTCTTGACAGCGCTCACGGGTGCATCGGTCTACATCGTGAACGACTATGAGTGGGAGTTGACGTGTCAGAAGACGGGCCTCGATGAAGACGCGATTGCTGAGCGGGTTGGCGCGCTGATCGTGACGCGAGGCGAGGAAGGATCGCTCGTTCGGCGCGGCGGTCACGATGCGGGCCTGCGGATGGAATGCGATCGCGTCGAGATCTCGCCGGTGAAGGCAACGGAGGCCGTCGATCCTACGGGCTGCGGCGATGCGTATCGAGCGGGACTGCTTTATGCGATCGCGAATGAGCTCCCCCTCGAAACGGGAGCCCGTCTTGGCAGTCTAATGGGTTCACTCAAAGTCGCGCGGCGCGGACCCCAGAGTATTGATCTCGATCTGGCCGCTATTCGCGAACAATTCGAGAGTGAATTTGGGGAGTCCTTCTAGAGGACTGGAGGGGCAGGGAGATGGTCGCACGCGCGCGCGTGCCGGACTCGGGCTTTGACATTGTCGTGATCGGGGCTGGCGTGATCGGGCTTGCCGCGGCCGCGTCGCTTTCGAAGGCCGGCCGATCGGTTCTGATCCTCGAGCGCGATTCAGGCATCGCTCGTGGCATTACCAGTCGAAACAGCGAAGTCATTCACGCAGGCCTCTACTACCCGGCCGGAAGCCTCAAAGCTGAATTGTGCGTGCGTGGGAGGGAGCGACTCTACGCATGGTGCGCGGACAAGCGGGTCGAGACAAAGCGTCTCGGAAAGCTGATCGTCGCAACGGACGCTCGGGAAGAATCGATCCTCGATGACTTGCTCGCGCGCGGGCGTGAGAATGGTGTTGTGGGTCTCGAGCGGATCGACGGGGCGGAGATCGCGCGCCTCGAACCGGAGGTCGCGGCAAAACATGCGCTCCATTCGCGCGAAACGGGAATCGTGGATGGTCAGGGCTTTTGTCTGTCATTGCTCGCTGCCGCCGAGTCCAGAGGAGCCGTGCTTTCCGTCGGGCGCAGCGTAGAATCGCTCGAACCGCGTTCATTCGGATGGCAGATCGAGGTCGCAGCGGCGGGCGAGCCAACCGAGCGTATCGACGCCGGCCTGGTCGTTGATGCGGCAGGGCTCGACGCAGATCGGGTTGCCGAACTCGCTGGTCTCGATGTCGACCGACTCGGATGGCGTCAGCATCCGTGCAAGGGCGACTACTTCTCGCTCGCCCCCGCTACACGAGTCCCCCTCGGACGGTTGATCTATCCGGTCCCGCAGCAGGCAGGTCTAGGGATCCATGCGACTCTGGATCTCTCGGGGCGAATCCGGTTCGGACCGGATACCGAGTATGTCGATGAGCTCTCTTTCGACGTTGATCCAGCAAAGGCGCGAGGTTTTGCCGAGGCGATCCGTCGCTACCTACCCGGAATCACCGAGTCGGACCTGATTCCTGATTATGCCGGGATTCGTCCCAAGCTGGCCGGACCCGGCGAGGACTTTCGGGATTTTGTGATCGAGGAGGCATCGGCACATGGCGCGCCGGGTTTCATCGCCTGCGTTGGAGTCGAATCACCCGGGCTCACGGCGTCGCTGGCAATCGCCGAACGAGTGACCGAACGGGCGTCGGTCTGAGGTTGTTCGGTTGGGCGGGAGAGCGTCCGCTCGTTCAATCTTCCACGCCCCCCATCAAGCCTCCGTTCAATTTCCGAGCCAGACGACCGAGCAGCCCATGTTGTCGCCCGCTTTCTGATGCCGATGGGCTCGAAGCGCAACCTCGACGACACCGCGGCAGATCTCGACGGCCCGTCGATCGTCCGGCTGGTCGAGTTCGACCCGTGCGACGGTGCTATAGACCGCACCGGAGGGATCCGTCACGCCGATGCCCGGCTCGGAGAGGCCGTCGGTTGCCAGAACGACGGCGCGAAGGTCTTTCAGACTACGGAATCCGATGATCGAATATTCTTCCATCAGCTCGCGCCGCGCTTCCTCGTAACCGAGAAAGGGCGTGAACTTCCAATCGGGGTTCCGCCCGCCGAGTTCGATCGCTTCACCGCCATCGATCACGAAGATATGGCTATCTCCCACCGAGAGGTGAAGCAGGACATCGTCGGCGGGTCGTAGCAGGGCGAGCACGAAAGTCGTGGGCGCGGGGGGGAGCTGGTTGCGACCGGCAACCTCGAGGATGGCACGGTTCGCGCGGAGCAGTGCATCGATTCCGAGAGCACGCCACGCTGCCTCTCCTTCAGCGGGGGCCCTTGCCGCCGTCCAGTCAGCAGCGAATTCATCGAGGATCGTCTGGACGGCCGCTTCGGATCCGAGTTCGCCGTGATGTCCATCCGCTGCGACGATCAACTGCCCTCCGTCGCCGACCGCGAAGGCCACACAATCTTCATTGGGATCGGTGTAGGAATAGGTCTTGCGTGCTCCGCCGCGGGAGATGGCGATTGCTGCCGGACCGACGCCTGTAAGCTCGAGCCCACCGACCCAATGATGGTCCCGGCCGCGTAGGAAGGCAGTCTTCATCGCGAGCTATTGACTCCCAGCCTTGGTGGATTCAGTGTGCCCACCGCATACGGAGTTATGTGCGATGGCCAGCTCCTCGACGGGTTGGCCGCCGATCAAATGCTGTTGGATGATGCGTTCGAGATTCGCCTCGTCGCAATGTCGGTACCAGGTTCCTTCCGGGTAGACGACGGCGACAGGTCCCTCTGTACAGACCCGCAAGCAGTTTGCTTTCGAACGAAACACGGCGCCTTCGCTGTCGACGAGTCCAAGCTCCTTGAGGCGTTTCTTGAGAAACTGCCAGGCCTCTTCTTGTCTATTGGCCGGGGAGCAGTCACCGCCTACACAGAGAAAGATATGTCGCTGATAGTCGCGGAGGTGGAGTTTGGTCGCGATGCGTTCGAGGCGCTCGGCTGCGGGTGCTTCATTCGGCATGGGAAGTGGGTGGCGCCTTTCCGCTCTCAGCTCGCTCCAAGCGATCCCGTGGCCCACTGAGTGCGACCCGGGAGGTTTGTTCTCTGACCGACGCCACCTCGGAGGGTGCGTATCTGCGCATTGTACGGGGCGTGGGACACGGAGCAAAGCCGGGTCCCGCAACCCCAGGGTCGAGGCGCGCTACCCCGAAGCGCCCGGGAGGTCTCGGAATGCCACCCGCCCAGAGGGGCGAGGAGACCGGAAAAGTTCCACCAAAACGGGCATTTGCCATCTTCTGCGCTAGCCTGCGCGCGCCTCAGCCGGGGGGCAACGAGGCTCCCGATCCCCGAGTGTGTTGCATCGAATGCACGACCGGAAACAGGTCGCGTTCGTCGGGTGGCTACTGCTTCAAACCTCAATTGGAACCGAGAATCAGTTATGTCTGAGACCGCAGTCCGAAACGACCTGCGCAATGTCGCGATCATCGCCCACGTCGACCACGGCAAGACCACCCTCGTCGACGGGCTTCTGCGTGCATGCGGTGCATTTCGTGAGAATGCGAACGTGGATGAGCGGGTCATGGATTCGGGGGACCTCGAGCGCGAACGCGGGATCACGATCCAATCCAAGAGTACTTCCATCGAATACGAGGGCGTGCGGATTCAGCTCGTTGACACGCCGGGTCACTCCGATTTTGGTGGCGAGGTCGAACGCGTGCTGGGTATGGCCGAGACGGCACTGGTGCTCTGCGATGCCTACGAAGGGGTGATGCCTCAGACGCGATTCGTGCTTCGCAAGGCGCTCGCCCACGGACTCCGCCCGATACTCGTGGTGAACAAGATCGACCGGCCCGAGGAACGCGCCGAGGAGGTCGTGACCGAGGTCTTCGATCTGCTCGTGGAACTCGGTGCGGACGACAGCCAGCTCGATTTCCCGGTCATCTATGCGTCGGCGAAGCAGGGCGTCGCCTCGACCGAGTACGGCGGTGAGATGAAGGATCTGATTCCGGTTCTCGACACGATTCTAAAATACGCGCCCGCGCCCGTGGTCGATGAGTCCGGCCCGTTGCAGTTCCAGGCGGTCACGCTCGGATACGACGCTTTCGTCGGGCGCCTGGTGATCGGGCGGGTCGTGCGGGGGCGTATGAAGCGGGGTTCGCAGGTCGTTCGCGTACGCGAAGAGGGCTCGCCCGATGCCTTCCGGATCACCAAACTCTTCGGTACGCGTGGTGTCGACCGTGTGGATCTCGAGGAGGCTCGCGCTGGCGATATCGTGATTGTGGCGGGGGTGGACGTAATCGACGTCGGCGACACGGTCTGTGACCCGGGCACGCTCGAAGCGCTTCCGCGAATCGCGATCGATCCGCCGACGATTCGCGTTCATCTCTCTGTGAATAATTCGCCCTTTGCTGGCCGGGACGGCAAATTCGTCACCAGCCGGCAGATTGCCGAACGACTCGACCGGGAAGCGATATCGAATATCTCGATCCAGATCGATCGCACGGAGAAGCTCGATACGTTCGCGGTCTCGGGTCGTGGAGAGCTGCAATTGGCGGTTTTGATCGAGACGCTTCGTCGCGAGGGCTTCGAGTTCGCGGTGTCACGACCGGAGATCATCGTCAAGCAGGTCGATGGGCAGGCCTGTGAACCCGTCGAAGAAGTCGTCATCGATGTACCCGAAACGTCTGCCGGATCTGTCATGGAAAAACTGGCGCAGCGCAAGGGCCGCATGGACACGATGGAACATCACGGCGATCGTGTGCAGATGCGCTTCATCGTGCCGAGCCGCGGTCTATTCGGGTATCGCAACGAATTCTTGACGGATACGCGCGGTGAGGGAATTCTGTCTCGGACCATCGAAGGTTTCGAGCCCTATGCCGGTGATCTTCCCGGTCGTGGAGTGGGTCCGGCCGTCTGTACCGATATGGGTCGGTCTACGCCCCACGCCATCTTCAAGATCCAGGATCGCGCAACCATGTTCGTGCCGCCCGGTGTCGACGTTTATGAGGGTCAGATCATCGGGGAGGCCCGGCGAGAAGGTGACCTGAACGTGAATCTGACCCGTGCGAAGAAGCTCGACAACATGCGGGCTTCGGGACGGGACGAGAACGTGATCATCACGCCGCACCGAAAGTTTTCGATCGAAGAAGCGCTAGGCTGGATCGAGGATGACGAATTGCTCGAAGTGACGCCCAAAGAGCTGAGGCTCCGGAAGCGCGTACTTTCGAAATCGTTGCGCAAGCGCTAGCGGGCCACGGAAAATTGGAGACGGTCGTGAGGTTGAGACTCTCGGAATCGGAACGGCGTCAGTATGAGGACGAAGGATTCTTCGTTCGGAAGAGCGTATTCGACGGGGCGGAGCTCGAGCGATTTCGAGCTGCGGCAGAGCGGGTCGTTGGGACTGCCACTAAAGCTTCGATGGCGATCGTACAATCCGAAGCTCCTTCATCGCCGCAAGCGGCCGAGAGCGAAGTGGACTATCGGATCGACGGGAACCGTTATGTCGACGCCGCCGAGGCGACCGTTCAGTTCGAACATAGATCGGGTTCAGAGACGATTCGAGTCATCGAACCCTTCCATCATCTCGATTCGGTATTCGATGACCTCGTTGAAGATCCCCGTATCGTGACACCGATCTGTGGTGTTCTCGGTTTCGATCGCGTGGCGCTCTGGACCGACAAGCTCAATTTGAAACGACCGCGCGAGGGCTCGGGTTTCCGCTGGCATCAGGACTCGCCCTATTGGGGTCACGTCTGTGGACATTGCGATCAATTGCCGAACGTGATGATCACGCTCGATGACGCCGATAGGGAGAACGGATGCTTTCGGCTCATTCCGGGCAGCCATCGAAAGGGTTTCCTTCCGGGGATGAACGACGGAACACGCCTCGGGCCGCTGTTCACCGATCCGGGGAGCTTCGACGAAGACGTGCAATGGCTTGCCGAAGTACCGGCCGGTAGCCTCGTGGTGTTCGATTCCCATACGGTTCACGGCAGCCAACCGAATCACTCGGACCGATCGCGCCGCGCAATCGTGCTGACCTATCAGCCGCCCGACAACCCAATGTTCAAATCCCCCGGAACCCGCAACTTCTCGATCCCCACCTCAGAGCCGAAGACAGACCAGACAGCCGTCCACTGATCAAGTTCAGACCAAGCTCGACGTCCGCACAGCCAAACCGCCAGGTTGAAGTAACAGCAAGAGCGCTCCACCTGGCACCCCCTTAGATTCCGCCTTCCCCCAACCCGCTAGAGATCGCGATTCGAAGCCTTCGCAAACTCCGCCTGGAGCTCCGCGTATTCTCGAGCGA
>CBFDDD010000042.1:0-38170 GCA_965603475.1 uncultured Myxococcales bacterium | reverse complement strand
GCCTGAACGTCGTCTACGAGCGGAACCGAAATCTTGCCATCCCGACGGACCGGGACTTCGACCGAAAGATCGGGATTTCGCCACACAACGATCTTCAGTAGGTCGGGGATCCCGATCACATAGGATTCACGCTCTCCCGCTGCAGGCTCGGGCGGCGGCAGAGCGCCCGTACCGGCGCAACCGACTACAGAGACGATCATCGCCATCAATGCAATCTGTCTTGAATATTTCCGAACAGAGCTCATTTCAAATCTCCAGCGAGAGCGCACTAACGCCCCTCACTCAATCCGTTTTCTTTCATCTTGTAGAGCAACGCCTTGTAGCTGATTTTCAAGCGCTCGGCCGCTTCCTTGCGATTCCATCGAGTTTGCCCTAGCACGCGTTCGATGACCTTCTTTTCGGCGATCTGCGATGCCCGCTTCGATATCGCCTTGAGATCGAGTTCCTGATCATTCGAAAAATCAGCTCCCAGAGATGCGAGATCGAGCTGCGCCTGGTCGGCATCAACCATATCTTGTGGCTTGCTCTGACTGAGCTCCTGGAGAACCGTCTGCTCACTCCCGAGAACCACCATTCGCTTGATCATGTTCTCGAGTTCACGAACGTTTCCCGGCCAGTGATAGTCCATCAGAAGTTTCATCGTTTCGGGCGAAAGCTTGTCGAGGCTCTTCTTGTACTGCTCGTTGTACATCTGGAGGAAATGTTCGACGAGAAGCGGAACGGCGTCGATGCGGTCGCGCAGGGGCGGAATCAAGATCGTGACGACATTGAGGCGGTAATAGAGGTCTTCTCGAAATTCGCCCTTTCGAACGGCTTCTTCCAGGTTTCGATTCGTTGCCGCGATAATTCGCGCGTCGACCCGAACGTCACTCTCGCCCCCCAGTCGCGAGAATTCACCGTCCTGCAGAACCTGGAGCAACTTGGCCTGAAGGCCGGGCGCCATTTCGCTGATCTCGTCCAGAAAGATCGTGCCCTGGTTGGCGTATTCGAATTTTCCCAATTTGCGTTTCTGGGCACCCGTGAATGCGCCCTTCTCGAAACCAAAAAGTTCGCTCTCCAGCAACTCGGAGGGCAGCGCAGCGCAATTCACCTTCACGAAGGGTCGACTGCGACGGTTGCCAAGCTGAAAGAGCGCGCGAGCGACGACCTCTTTCCCAGTTCCGCTCTCTCCCCGAACGAGCACCGTAATATCCGTGTCCGCAACCTGTTCGATGATCTCACGAACTTCGCGCATCTTCGGGTTGTCCCCGCCCATCAACAGGCCGTCGACCTCGGTCCGTACACGACCCCGCAGACTCTTGACTTCCTCTTCGAGTGCTCGATTCTCGAGCGCCTTTCGGAACGCGAGTTCGAGTTCTTCCACCTCGAATGGCTTCCGCAAAAAATCGGTCGCGCCAAGCCGCATCGCCTCGACGATCGTACGCGCCTGGCCATGACCGGAGAGCATGATCACGGGAACCTCAGGAACGCGCTGCTTGATACGACGAAGGGTTTCGAGTCCATCCATGCCGGGCAGTACGGCATCGAGGGTGATCAGATCGGGCGTGGTTTTCTCGAGGCCGGCCAACGCAGTTTCGCCATCGGCTGCGGTGTAGACCCCATAGCCCTGCCGAGTCGCGAGCGTCTCGAGGTAGTCTCTAATCCCGGGATCATCATCGATCACGAGAACAGTCAATTGCTCTGTCATCGATCTAGCTGAACTCCCAGGGGCGATCCCAATCGGATGTTTTTCGCCACATTTCTTCTCGTCAAAATATCAAACCACGTTCGAGAAATGGGCATATTGAACCCATACCCAGATAGTGTCCAGACATTAGCCTTTGGTGGACGACTTTTTCCTCAGAATATGAAAAAAGTTTCCGAAAATAGATACTTACCATACCGATAGGAAACTCTCTTCCTTCATCGGCCGACCAGCTTCTACCCTTTGGGCGTTCGCCGTCCTGCGAGGGCGAACGCCGTCGCTGAGTCAGCCAATTCCACCGATCATCCCCCCGGGTAATATCTTCGAGCTAGATATACGATCCGCTCCAGCCGCTCGAATGCTAAAGAAGAATCTCAGAGATCCCGAATATCCCCCGAGGAACAGTTTGTTCGCAAGACTCCGAATGGGTGCCCCCTGCATTGGGCTGGCCACCGGCTGTGAATTCGCGTAACCCCTCCCCTCCCTCAAGGAAGACCGCATGCCCCCCCTGACGCGTAGCAAGGCAAACGAACCGATCCGACTTCTAGCCGTCGCTGGCGCGCGTCCCAATTTCATGAAAATCGCACCTCTCATGCACGAGTTCGCGAAGCGGCCATCGCGCTTCGAGCCCATCCTGGTGCATACGGGACAGCACTACGACAAAGCCATGTCGGATTCGTTTTTTCGGGATCTTGGAATCCCTGAACCCGACGTGAACCTGGGCGTTGGCTCGGGATCTCACGGAGAGCAGACGGCGCAGGTCCTGATGAAGATCGAGCAGCTGTTGATCGAACGAAAACCGCATGTCGTTCTCGTAGTCGGAGACGTCAATTCGACGCTGGCCGCGACTCTGGCCGCCGTCAAACTGCATATCCCGGTAGCCCACGTGGAGGCCGGCCTGCGATCCTGGGATCGAGAGATGCCCGAGGAAATCAATCGTGTTCTGACGGATTCAGTTTCCCACTGGCTCTTCACAACCGAAGCTGCGGCGGAAGAAAATTTGCTTCGCGAGGGCGTGCCGAAAGAAAGGATTCATTTCGTCGGCAACGTCATGATCGATACGCTGCTGGCACATCGTGAGCACGCGCTGAAGCTCGATACGGTCGAGCGTCTCGGACTCTCGCCTCGAGGTTATGCAGTTCTCACACTCCACCGCCCCAGCAATGTCGACTCCCCCGATCAATTGAGACGGCTCTTCGAAGTTCTCGAGCGTCTGAATGCTGAGTTGCCGGTCGTCTTCCCGGTTCATCCGAGAACGGCCAAGGCGATCGAGGAGACCATCGGGGGCGCGAAGCCAAATCTGAAGATGACGGCGCCCCTGGGTTACCTCGACTTCCTTCGACTTCTCATGGATGCCCGAATGGTGCTGACCGATTCAGGAGGAATCCAGGAGGAAACGACTGCATTGGGCGTCGCTTGCCTTACACTCAGGGACAGCACCGAGCGTCCCGTCACAGTGACCGAGGGAACGAATACCATCGTGGGGACCGATCCAGGCGCCATCGAGAAAGCGATCAGAAAGCTTCGCGAGTCGCCACCGCCTACCGGCCGCAGACCTGCGCTATGGGACGGAAACGCAGCAACTCGTATCGTTGATATTCTCGAAAGGGATCTGGGAAATTTTTAGATGACGGAAGCATCGAACGTGACGGCCGGGAGTTCCGGCGCGAACTCGCTTACCGAACCCGACCGTCGAGCCGTCGTTTACGGGGCATGTGGGTTCATCGTACTCGCGGTTGGCGTCTACTTTCCGATCCTGCGAATCATGGTCCATCATTGGAGCGTCGTCGAGGATTACCAGCATGGCTTCATCGTCGTGCCTCTCGCCCTTTTCTTCGCGTACGAACGTCGCTGGGATCTCGAGGATGCGCCGATCAGCGGTAGTTGGCTCGGCCTCATTCCGATGCTCATCGGGCTCACCTCGCTCATGATTGGACGCCTCGGCACCGAGCTCATGACGATGCGCAGCGGCTTCGTGTTCACCCTGATCGGACTCGTGCTCCTGTTATTGGGACGCGAAATCTTCAAGATTCTCGCGTTTCCACTCTTCTTTCTGTTCCTGATGGTACCGCTACCGCAATCACTCGTGAATACGATCGCGTTTCCTCTTCAGCTGATCGCCGCGAAGTTCGCTGTCTGGAGTCTCCAGGAGATCGGTATCCCGGCGCTGGTCGAAGGCAACATCATCCACCTGGCCCATACCCAGCTCTTTGTGGCCGAAGCCTGTAGCGGTCTTCGCAGCCTGATGGCGTTGATCACGCTCGGTGTGGTTTTTGCGTATTTCTTCAAGCGAGGCGCAATCTGGACTCGATTGCTGCTGGTCGCGTCGACGATCCCGATCGCGATCTTCGTCAACGCCTTCCGCGTTGCGCTCACTGGTTTCCTCTCCCATCATTTCGGCGAAGAAGCGGCCGGCGGAGTGATCCACGATTTTCAGGGTATCTTCACATTCGGCGTGGCATTCTTCATGCTTCTTGGTGAGGGACGCTTGATCGACCTGGGCCTGCGCCGGTTCTCGGGTGGCGCGACAGAACCTGAACACGGCGCGTAGAAGGGTACTCAGAATGTTCAAGTTCATCGCAGCGTTCATCATTCTGGGCCTGAACGGGTACGTGTACTGGTATATGGGTAGTGAGGAGATCCTACCTCCGAGATCACAGTTCGCTGAGTTTCCGAACCAATTCGGCGATTGGCGCTGTCTGAACCGCGAAACAATGGATGACGCGATCCTCGCGAACCTTAGAGTCACCGACTACATCTCATGTGCCTATATCAACTCCGAGAAAGAGGCTTTCACCCATCTCTATATCGGCTACCACGAACGCCAGACTCGCGATCGCGAATCGGGCAGGGCTGCCGTCATCCATCCACCAGAGCATTGTCTTCCGGGCAGCGGATGGGATGTCATCGATTCAGAAATCATTCCGATCGACGTCGGGCCTGGAGGCGAAGCCAAACGGTTCGTGATTGCCAAAGGCAACGATCGTTCGCTCGTCTATTTCTGGTACCACTCACGCGGCCACGTGATCGCACGGAACTACCAGAAGATTATGTGGATGTTTCTCGATCGCGCGCGTCATGGCCGGACCGATGGCTCGCTGATTCGGTTTACGATCCCGATCCGCAATGGCGATATCGAAAGCGCCGAAGCGCACTTCCACGAAATGGCAGAATCGGTGACACCGCTTCTTTCCGACTACATCCCTGACTAGCAGGTTTCAGCCCGAGGACCTTCTACTCGAGTCCGCAGAGCCCGAACGCGATCGAACCCGTTCTCGCCGAATCACACAAGTCAATTAAAAGCTGAGGCGACTCAGGCCCGAAGCTCGACCGCGCAGTCGCGGATTTTCTGCAACAGTGTCTTGTAGCTGATTCCGAGTCGTGCGGCTGTCTGCTTTCGGTTCCAACCGGTCAGCTTGAGCATATGCTCGATCGCCTCCCGTTCGATTTCCATTGCGAATCTTCGCCCGACTTCACGTAGAGGCAGTTCACCCGCCGTGTCTTCCATTTCACTCAAAATCGCGTCGAGCTCGGCGCGGCGCTGGGAACGGCTCGCCCGTGGCCGGCGAAGCTCCGCGAGCACAGAATCCTCATTCTCGAGCACAACGATGCGCTTGATCATATTCTCGAGCTCGCGCACGTTGCCCGGAAATACATACTCCTTCATCGCTTCGATCAGACTCTGCGAGAGACCGTGCTGCGGTCGCTCATAGAGGGCGGCATAACGCATGAGGAATGTCTCGACGAGCAGCGGGATCTCCTCTCGTCGCTCTCTCAGCGGTGGAATATCGATCGCGACCACGTTTAGACGAAAATAGAGATCCTCCCGAAAGTCTCCGGCCGAAACCATTTCCACGAGGGATCGATTGGTCGCGCACACCACACGCACATCGACGCGAACTTCGCGGTTGCCCCCGAGCCGGGTAAATTCCGAATCCTGGAGAACCTGCAAGAGCTTCGCCTGGAGTAACGGACACATCTCACCGATCTCGTCGAGAAAGATCGTTCCCCCGTGCGCCTGCTCGAACTTTCCCGGCTTCCGACCGTTGGCACCGGTAAACGCGCCCTTCTCGTACCCGAAGAGCTCACTCTCGAGAAGGTTGGTGGGTAGCGCGGCACAATTCACCTTCACGAAGGAGCCTCTCGCGCGATTCGAAACCGCGTGGACTTCGCGAGCGACGATCTCCTTGCCGACACCGCTCTCACCCTGGATCAACACCGTCACATCGGTGGTGCCGATCTGTTCGATCACCGCCCGAATTTCCCGCATGGCCGTGCTGACCCATACTGTCTGGCCGGAAGCCACTGTCGTACCTCGACCATCCGTACGGGTTCCAGGCAATGCGCTGTGTAGCCCAAGTCGATCGAGCGCCACGTCGAGTTCGGCTTCCTCGAAGGGCTTTGTCAGATAATCTGCTGCCCCGAGCTGCATCGCTTCGACGATCGTAGTTGCCTTGCCCACCACCGACACCATCAACACGGGAAGCTTCGGCCAGCTCTTGCGAATCGCGGCCAGCGTCGCGATCCCGCCGGTCCCCGGCATCATCACGTCGAGCAACACGACGTCGGGGTCCGCACCACTTTCGAGTAGCGTGAGCGCCCGCCTACCATCGTCGCAGGTATCCACATCGAAACCACGCACCTCGAACAAGCTCGTCAGATATGCACGCATGCCCTCAGCATCGTCGACGATGAGCACACGAGGAGAGTACGGACGTTCATCGCCATCCGACGCTCCGGACCGCTGCGCGTTTGCCTTCCTGGCACGGGCGGCCACCGGTCAGACCTCCCGATTCGTCGGATCTTTGCGAGGCAACGTGAACTCGAAACGGGCCCCGCCCAGCTCTCCGGAGTCGACGTGAATGGCTCCACCGTGCGATGCGATGACGCGTCGGCAGATTGCCAGACCGATTCCCAGTCCCTCGCAATCGGTCTGCCCCTCACCTCGAACATAGGGAGCGAAAAGATGCTCGCGGTCTTCGACAGGAATTCCCGGGCCATCATCCTCGATCGCCACCTTGACGCTGCCCGCGACCCCGTCCCGCATGGATTTCGTCGCGATGCGAATCACACCTTGTTCACGTCCGTATCGGATCGCGTTCGTCATCAGGTTCGTGATCACCTGCTCGATGCGCCGCTCGTCGAAGGGCAATCGAGATCCCCGGGCGTCCAGATCGAGTTCGATCTGGATCCCGCGCTCGTCGAGTAGGGGCGCCAGGGATTCCAGTCGGGCTCGGATCACGGCATGCAGATCCGCCTCCGCGATCTCGACCGAAAGGGGAGTGCCTGACTCAGGCTGCGCATCCAGAAGATCGACCACGAATTCATCAAGGCGTCGACACGCCTTGAGACTCTGATCGATATAGTGGGTCTGTTCCCGATTCAGTGTCCCGTGAGCCTCGTTCTGCAAGAGGCGACCAAAGCCTGAAATCACGGTGATCGGGGTTCGCAACTCATGGCTCACCAGATGGACGAGTTCTGTCCGCTCACGCGCATGGCAGGCGAGCTTGGCCTCGAGCGCGGCCACCCGCATCAGAGCCTCATCGAGCTCCTGCCGCAGAACGTCGACCGGGTTCTCGCTCACATTGGACGAAATTCCATTGTTGTCGTCCGGCGGTTTATCGAGAAGAAGGTCCATCGCAGCCTCGCTCCAGCACTCGAAGGAATCGTGCCATGGCCCGATCCACAGCGTGGTATCGTCAGTCGGGTCCGCCGCTCTTCGAAGGACTCTGGAGTTCATCGGCGCGTCATCGAGGCCCCTTGATGGGATTTCCAACCATCCCCTGATCCACCAATGCGCAGGACACCGGAAGAACACACGTAAGGAGGTTGTTGGAGTCGTGCCCGGCCGACCTAGCAAGAAAAGCGGAACGAAACCGACGGCGGAGGAAAGCGCCCGCGTCGAAGAGCTCAGCGCGGAAATCCGCCGCCACGACGAACTCTACTACCAGGACGATGCGCCGGAACTGCGTGACGAAGAATACGATGAGTTGCGCCGCGAGTTGATCGAACTCGAGACCCGCTTTCCCAGTCTGCTGCATCCGGATTCCCCGACCCAACTCGTTGGCACTGCACCGGGGGTCGGATTCGCGACGGCGGATCATCGATCGCCGATGCTCTCGCTCGATAATGCGATGACGGCGGATGAGATGCGTGCGTTCGCGATTCGGGTCGCCAGGGGACTCGCCCACAAGAACTCGAAGGGTATCGACGATGTCGACTATGTCGCCGAGCCCAAACTCGATGGATCAGGCATAGAACTCATCTACGAAGGGGGTCGCTTCGTCCAGGGGCTGACGCGGGGTGACGGACGGACCGGCGAAGACGTCACGAAGAATCTTCGCCATGTCGCTTCGATCCCGCCCATGATCAAGGGAGACGATCTCCCAGGGGTCGCGTCGGTGCGCGGTGAGATCGTGCTCCCGCTGGCGGCTTTCGAATCCCTCAACGCCAGCCGTGCCGAGCGCGAACTACGCGCATTCGAGAACCCGCGCAATGCCGCCGCCGGCAGTTTGCGACAGATCCACGACATCGACTACGAACGCCTTCGTAGTCTCGAATTCCGCGCCTATGCCCTCGCTGACGGCCGCCCTGACTCCGTCGCGAGACAATCCGAGATTCTCGACCTGCTGCGGGACTGGGGTTTCATCGTCAGTCCGGAGATCGAAACCTGTCGCGGCATCGATCAAGCGATCGACTATCACCAGAGACTGCTCGGGTTGCGCGGCAAGCTCCCGATTGAAATCGACGGAACCGTCTTCAAGGTCGACCTCCTCGCGGATCAGACCGAGCTCGGGAACCTGGCACGCGCACCTCGCTGGGCGATTGCCTTCAAATTCCCACCCGAGCAGGCGGAGACCGTTCTCGAAGGCATCGAGATCCAGGTTGGTCGCACCGGCGCGCTGACTCCCGTCGCCCGCCTTCGTCCGGTCCGCGTCGGCGGTGTCACGGTCTCGAATGCCTCGCTGCACAATCAGGACGAAATCGAGCGCAAGGATCTCCGTGTCGGAGATCGAATTGTGATTCAGCGAGCAGGTGACGTGATCCCCCAGGTCGTTCGCGTACGCCTCGACCTGCGGCGCGAAGCGCTCGAAGACGGCTACCGACTCGCGCGACAGCCTGAGCCTACGCACTGTCCGGTCTGTTCGGCCAGATCGGTCCGGCTCGAAGGTGAGGCCGCGACGCGTTGCGCCAATATCGATTGCCCCGCCCAGCTGAAGAACAACCTTCGTCACCTCGCTGGCCGAGGGGCTCTTGATATCGACGGTCTCGGCCAGAAACTCGTAGACCAACTCGTCGAGGCAAATCTGGTCACCCGACTCTCCGATGTCTTTGCACTCGAGCTTTCACAAATTGCCGGCCTCGAACGAATGGGCGAGAAATCAGCGTCCAACCTGATCGCCGCAGTCGATCGGGCCCGCAAGACGACCCTCCCCCGGCTGCTGATCGCCCTGGGGATACGGCACGTTGGAGCGACCGTCGCCGAACTACTGGCCTCCCATTTCGAGACGCTCGAGCGTCTGCTGGCGGCGAGCAAGAGTGAGATCGCGGCGCTCGAGGGCGTCGGGCCGATCATCGCCGAGAGTGTCAGCCGCTTCATGGAAAATCCGAGCAATCGTGAAGAGATCGCTCGCTTTGCCCGATTGGGGCTCGTCGTCGAAGTCCCTCGGCAGAACACGACCGATGCAGTGGCCACCGGCTCGCAGCCACTCCATGACCTGATTTTCGTGCTCACCGGAACACTCAGCCAACCGCGAGGTGAGTGGAAGAGCCGAATCGAAGCCGCCGGCGGCAAGGTCACCGGATCAGTCTCGCGCAAGACGAGCTACGTCATCGCTGGCTCCGACCCCGGCAGTAAAGCCGCGAAGGCGAAGCAGCTCGGCGTGAAGATCCTGGACGAGACTGGACTCGAAGCGCTGTTTTCAGCTCCCCGAGCCAGCGACTGAATCCGCTGGCTCAACCGACGCAGCGAATGCGCGTGATGCCCTCGTCAAAATGTGACCCGACACCGACAAGAACGAAACGGTCGACTTCGCATCCAAAGGTCGGATAGTAGGGTTGACGCTCGAGGGTCCATTCGAAGACGTCGGCCAGCTCGATTTCGACTGCACACGGCTCAGCATTCTCGGATTCACGCGTCACACACGCACGACCTTCAGACAATTCGACCTGCCACGCCGGTTCGATGGGAAGACAGAAGCGCACTTCGCGGCAAGGGCCTTCCACGCGATCCACGATCGTGACACCGTCGCTCTCGACCGAGAAAAATCGGCGATGCAGCGGCGCGTGCGGCGACCATCCTCGACAGGTCGCCTCGGCCGAGCCCGACTCGTCCCAGGCTGTCAGCTCGACCAGAGGGCGGCCACCCACTCGATGAGCCGCCCAGATCTCAGCCTGCTCCTCCCCATCGAACTGAAGCGTCGAGTGACTTGCCGTCGAGCGGGCACGATCGCGGCGCGGGCCGGGCTGGTACTCGAAAAGTCCTGCATCCGTCACGAGCCGTTTGCCCGCAATGGAGAGTTCGAAGGCGAGCGCATCACAATGTGCGTGGCCTGGTTGGTGCGCCGGCGCCGGTCCCGCCACTGAGGCGATCAGATCAAAGGCGCCGGCGCGCAAGCGGAGATAGCCGGTCTGCGGGAGGAAGCCCGATCGAAGATTCGCCGAAGAAGAAACTCCCAGGCGACTTGCGTACTCCCGCAACAATTCAGGCTCGGCCGCGATATCGAAGGCCGAATCCGCGAAGAGCGCGATTCGACCATCGACCTGCGTCCAGAGTTCGAGCGCAGACAACATTCGTGATGCCGCTTCACGCAGCCCATCCGCCAGACCCGCTGGTGCACGTGCCGGCTCCGCCAGACATAGATTGAGCAGATCCAAAAGATTCTCGAGCAGCAGTGAGTGGTACATCGGGCTGCGCTCTTCGTGCCCACCATCGGGCCGAATCTGCGCATCGAGTTCCCGAAGAAGCGCATCCGCTCGGCCACGCCAGGTACCACTCGAACTCCCATCGAGGAGCAGACCGCCAAACACGACTGAAATCAGATTCGACAGAAGATGGTTCGCTTGAAGTCTGAACTCCAGGCCGTGCATCAGGGTCTCCGCCTGATCGGACATCGAGCCGAGCATCTCTTTGCGAAAGTGTTCGTCAGAATCTAGAGCCCCGGGTGAAAGCAGCATTTTCCCCCAACAGATCAGCCGTAGGGAGATCGGATGGGGATCCCAGCCGATGCCATCCGGGTTGTTGTGAATCCAGTCAAGCAGAACCTTTGCGCGTTCTGCCGGCGTGAGATCACGAAGGCGGAGGAATTCATGTTGGTGTAGGTGATAGGCGAAGAGCGGCCCCTGCTCCTTCGTCTCCCACTCGATTCCTTCGGCGATATCGAATGTCTCCCCAAGCAACTCCATTCGTGTTCCGCCGAGTGATTTCACATGGCCGGGAGGTTCGAGAAACGGAGTCTGGGGACTGGCGACGGCCAGCTTTGGGACCAACCCGGAGGCTCGTCGAGGGGCGGCCAGACCGAAGAGAGCGTGATGTATCTGGGCACGCATCTGTGCCGACTGGAGATGCGCGAGCGTGCGCACCACGGTGGGGAGTCGCCCGATCAAGCTCATGGCCGTCCCGATCCGGCTCATTCGGGATCGCTCGGATCGTCTCGCCCCATCCCGGCCGAGATTTCGATTTCAGCCGCGCGCTGCTGCTCCCTGAGCGAGACGGCGCGCGCATAGACCTCGCGACGAACACGCCCACTTCGACCCGCAAGGTCCCGGGCCAGATCTCTAATCGATGCCCCTTCGGCCAGCTCTGCGCGAATGACATCATCGAGTTCCAGGTCGCTCCACTCTGATTCGGCCTGTTCCTCAGCTGCGCCCGCGCCGGCGATCACGAGGGTGCATTCGCCTCGTGGCGGCGACTGCGCGAAGCGGGTGGCCAATGCCGAAGCCGATTCACGAACCACTTCCTCGTGTCTCTTGGTCAGCTCGCGAGCCAGACAGGCTGCGCGATCTCCGAGTATCTCCGCAATCTCCGCGAGGGTCTTTGCCACTCGACGGGGAGATTCGAAGAGCACGATCGTTTCCGGCCGTCCCCTCTGCGATTCGAGCAGACGCCGTCGTGCACCGGGCTTTCGAGGTAGGAATCCGAGAAAGAGCACGCGTTCCGTGTCGAGACCCGCGACCGCGAGGGCCGTCAGTAGCGCCGAGGGACCGGGGACCGCTTCGACCCGGTGGCCCGCCTCTGCAACGGCAGCGACGAGCCTCGCTCCGGGATCCGAAACCAGGGGCGTACCGGCGTCGGATACCAGAGCCACCGAGCGCCCATCGTCGAGGGCCTCGATCACGCTCTCGATGCGACCCGCTTCGTTGTGCGCATGCAAAGACGTCGGCTTCTGGGGAATCTCGAAATGGTCGAGCAGGACGCGAGTCCGGCGAGTGTCTTCGGCAAGCACCCAATCCACCTCGCGAAGAACCCGCAGTGCACGCAGGGTCACGTCTTCGAGGTTACCGATCGGTGTCGCCACGATGTGAAGCGTTCCCATCCCCTACCCTGCCCGGAAAATGAGAGTCGACATATGAGAGCCGACCTATGAGTCGAAACATGACGAATCACCGTCAATGGCTCGGACGCGCGGGCGAAGTTCGGGCCGCCCGATTCCTCGAGTCGCGAGGGTATCGCATTGTCGCACGCAACGTCCGGGCGGATCGCGTAGAGATCGACCTGATCGCACGCCGCGGCGGGCTACTCATTTTCGTCGAGGTCAAGAGTCGGCGTGCGCGCGAACACAGCCATGCCGCAGAGGCGGTCGACGAACGCAAACAGCGTCGCTTGCGGCGCGGCGCGCATGCCTGGCTCGCCTCGAATCCGATCGAAGCTCGACGAACGCACAGCCGCCGCTTCGACGTCGTGACGTGCCTTCTCGACCCTGATGTTCACGCCAGGATCCACGCCAATGTCGACACCCATACTGTCGACGCCATCCTCGAGACCAGTCGCGTCGCGGGGTCCCTTGTCGCGTCAGGGCAGGCCCGAAACGAAACCACCGCGCCGGAAGCGGCGCGGTGGTCGATCGAACATTGGGAGGCAGCCTTCTAGCCGCGGCCCGATTGGTCATTGCGACAGAGAGACTGGGACGATGGCGCTACTCGCTCTTCTCAGCATCCTCGGCCGGAGCCTCAGATTCCGCTGAAGCCTCCGCAGCCTCCTTGGCTTCCGCCGCGGCTTTTTCTTCGGCTTCCTTGGCCTTCTTGGCTGCACGCTGGCTTGCTTCGGCGTCGAGCTCGACGCGTCGCTTCGCCTTCTCGGCCGCGCGCGCTTTCTTGCGCGCCTTGCCCTTGAGAGACGCGTCGTCGACCGCCGTGTCCTCGGAAGCGACCTCTGCAACTTCAGGTGCCGACTCTTCGAGTGTGCTCGCGTTCGCGACAGCCTCGGCCTCTTCTTCGGAGATCAGACCCGAGAGATCGCGAACCTTGCTGTGCAGGCGCGCCTTCTTGCCGGACAGGTCGCGCAGGTAGTAGAGCCGAGCCCGTCGGACATAACCACGCGACTTGATGTCGACTTTCGTGACCAACGGCGATTGCACGGGGAAGATACGCTCGACGCCGACGCCGCTCGAAATCTTTCGAACAGTGAAGGTCTCCCCGACGCCTCCGCCACGGCGGCGAATCACCAGGCCCTGAAAGACCTGAATTCGCTCCTTGTCGCCCTCTCGAACCTTCACATGGACAGCCACGGTATCGCCGACCTTGAAGGGAGGTAGATCACGTCGAAGAGTCTCGTTTTCGACGAAGTCCAGGGTTCGCATCGTTCTATCCTCTAATCCTAATCACGCTAGTCCACGGCCGTACTGGAACCGGCTTTTGCAAGCAGGTCGGGCCGCCGTTCACGCGTTCTGGCTTTGGCATTTTGTCGGCGCCAGTCGTCGATCGCGGCATGATCGCCCGATCGCAGGACATCTGGCACCGAGAGGCCTCGGTAAATCGGCGGCCGAGTGTACTGCGGACCTTCGAGAAGGGCTCCCCCCTGGAACGATTCTGTTCGAATCGACTCCGGATTTCCCAAAACTCCCGGCAAGAGCCGAACAATACCCTCGATCAGCACCATCGCCGGGACCTCCCCACCGGACAGTACGTAGTCCCCGATCGAAATTTCCTCGTCGACGCCTAGATCGAGAATCCGTTGGTCGATCCCTTCATATCGCCCACAGACGAGCAGAAGCGGCGGTCCCACCGCCAGCGCCGCAAGCTTTCCCTGGGTCAGGGGTTCGCCCTGGGGCGTGAGACAAACCACACGGGCCTTTCGCTCAGGCCCCTTCACACCGGCCAGCGCCTCGATGGCCGGTATCAGCGGCTCGGGCGTCATGACCATGCCCGGTCCACCGCCGTAGGGCGTGTCGTCGACCGATCGATGCCGATCCTGGGCCCAGTCTCGTAGATTGTGAGCCGCGATCGTCGCAGCCCCCTGCTTGCGAGCCAGGGCGACGAAGGCGGTCTCCAGGAAAACCCCGAAAAGTTCGGGGAAGATGGTCAGAATGTCGATCCTCAGCATCTCGTTTGCCTCAGACGGGATCGAAAAGACCGGGAAGATCCACGACCACGATTCGACGCGACACCAGGTCGACGTCTGTCATGAGCTCTGCGGCGGTCGGAATCAATCGCCGCACGCCATCTTCGTCTTCGACTACCAGAACATCGTGCGCGCCCGTCTCCCAGATCTCACGAACGCTGCCGACCTGCTCGCCACTCTCCGACTCGACCTGGCAGCCGATCAATTCGTACCAGTAGAACTCCCCTGCAGGTAGCTCAGGAAGCAGTGTCGCTGGCGAAGTCACGATCAGACCGATCAATCGTGCAACGGCTTCTCGACCTTCGACACCCTGGAAGCGCACTCGAACTTCGCCCTTGCGTCCTAGTCCACAGCCGTGCACGCGATAGCGTCTCGCCTCCGGATCGGTCGAGCTCTTGCCCAACCAGACCGCTTCAGCATTGAGAAGCGGCTCCGGATCGTCGCTTGCGATCCGCACGCGAACCTCACCCTGCAGGCCATGGGGCCCCATGATTTCGCCAAGTACGATCTTTTGCTGTTGCTGGATTGCGGTCATGGCCTGCCATCGGCCACGCTAACCGTCTCAGCCGACATCTTCAGTCGACAATGCCATCAGTCGACGATGTCGAGCCGGGTACCGTCACCGTCGGCGGTTGCGTTCAGGATCGCGCGCAAGGCCTTCGCAACGCGCCCCTGCCTCCCGATCACTCGACCACGATCTCCGTCCGCGGTTTCGAGCTCGAGCAGCTCTCCGTCATCCTCGATGGCGACGTTCACTTCTTCCGGCTGGCTCACCATCGCCTTTGCCAGGAACTCGACCAGATCCGCCGAATCATCTCCGCGCTCACGTTCATCAGACATTGCTATTCGGTGCTCCCTGCAGCGGCCGCGACCGCGGTATTGCCGCTGCGGCGAATCCCATTGACCAGACTGCGAACTGTACCGGAGAGCTGTGCGCCCTTCCCGATCCACCCGTCGATCCCTTCGAGGTCCAACTTGACTGCCGGCGGTTCGATCCGCGGATCGTACGTACCGAGGAATTCGAGCGGACGACCATCCCGCTGCTTGCGCTCGTCGATTGCCATCACGCGATAGAAAGGGCGCTTCTTCGACCCCATGCGCATCATTCGAATCTTGACCATGTTGCTTGCGACCTCTTTTTTTGTTCTCGCGCCGAATCTGCGCGCCAATTCTCGCCGTCTGTCGACCTGGGTACCTGGATCTGCGGTCCAGACTGATTGAGTCGCCGGCCCTGTGTCTCCGAGATCGTCGACTCGTCCGTCGACAGTCTATCAGCAGCCTGCCGGCAAGGGCTCACCGGCCCTAAGCAGGCGCGCAACTTAGGGAAATCACCCGCGCCGGTCAACGGGCCCATGGGGGTGCGCCAGCCGGAGGTCGGAATCCGCCTGCCGAGGCGCTGGGTGCGTCGAATTAGCGGCGCCCGAGCCCGAGACGTCGCTGTTCCTTCGCCTCGAAGCAGCTCGAACACGAGTACTGCTCGTGATGAACCTTCTGGAGGCGGTCGTATTCCCAATCGAGAGCCACACGCCGCACAGTGCCGACCCGGTCCCCACAGAAGTCGCATAGACGCCCAGCGTCTCCCGGGTCGTCCTGGGTCTCTTGGTGTCGTGCCTGCATCGTGATCCCCCGATTAACGGCTACGAGCATAGCCGACCTGAAAGCGAAGCTCCCGGGGTGCGTCTGCGCCGAACGCCCGTTCGAGGGCCGCCAAGAGCTCGGGCTTCCTGAGCTGGAGCTGCTGTGACCAAACGGGGCTGTCGACCTCGAGTTCGAGCACTTCGCCCCGCAAGCCCAGTGGGCGACAGTGGGCTGCCACTTGAGGCCCGACGATCTCCTCCCAGCGTGCACCGATTTGATGCGCCTTCGCGACACCGTCGAGTCCGAGATCTCCAAGAACTCGACCGATGAGATCGCCGACTGCGGTCGGGGTTCCCTTGCGTCGACCGGGTCGCCGACTCATCCGGTCGTTCCCCCAGTCTCTCGATGGTCTCGAAACACCATGCCGGTCGGGACCTTCGGATAGAAGAAAGTGGATTTCTGGGGCATGACGTCGCCCTCGGCCGTTGCGCGGAAGACATCGTCTGGCGTCATCGGGTTCAAGTAGAGCGCCACGGTCCCCTGCCCCTCTTTGATTTCCTTTGCGGCGCGCTCGGCGCTTTTCGGGAAACCGATCGCGCCCCCGCGAATCGCCTCGGGATCGAGGCCGAAGACTACGCCGAAGACATCCTGCTCGACGATCCTGACCATCAACTCGTCTCGATCGATACCCGGCTGGCTGATCAACAGGGTCGACCCGTTCGCCGATTGCGCAACAAAGGCAGGCCGAGAGGCCATCGGCGCGAGCTCACTGGCCAACAGCGCTTCGATCCGATCCGGTGTCACCGCAGGCAGCCGTCTGATCGTCCAATCCGGAAGCTGCTGGCGCCATTGCTCTTCACTCGGAGCCGGAACTTCGCGAACGACACGATGAATCGGAAGGAGCAGACTCCCCGGCGCATACGCATTCGCAAAATACGCAATCGTCGACTGCCACGCTGCGGTCACGTCGTTACCCAGAGCCTCGATCTGTTGGCGACGGTATTCGAGGGCGGTTTCGTAGCGATGGTGCCCATCCGCGATCACGACGGGCCGAGAGGCGAGGAAATCCTGCAGTCGCTCGATCTTCGCGGGATCCGTCAAACGGGCAAGTCGGTAGTCAACACCTGTCTGATCGGTCGCCCGACCGATTTCGAAGTCCTCGAGCGCCTCGGCCAGAAATTTGCCGAGCTCGTCTTCGCGATCTTCGTAGAGAAGAAACACACTCGACAGATTCGCTTCCGCCGCGCGCAACAGCTTCAATCGATCGGCTTTCGGACCAGCCAGGGTCCGTTCGTGTGGCCTCACCACGCGGGCGTCATAATCCTCGAGCGCGAGCTCACCGAAGAAACCCACGCGCTCGAGTTCCTCGCCCGATGGCGCGGTATAGCGTTGACCCATCACGTAGTAGCCGGGCTGATCGTCCTGGATCAACACGCCACTCGCCCGCCATGCGTCGAGAGTCTCCCGGATCCAGCCGTAATTGGACGATGCCTCATCGGCCGCATCGCGTGTCAACTCGAAACGGATCGCGTTATGCGGATCGCGATCGAAGTAGGAACCACGCTCATCGGCCGCGATCACGTCGTAGGGTGGAACGATCACGTTCGAGAGATCGACACGCTCTGTGTCGTATCGGACGGCTCGAAACGGACGGACGACGGTCATCGAATCAACTTCTCCTCGCGCGGGGCCTTCGCGCGCCGTTCAATGGATCCAGAATTTTTCGAGCGATTCACGTTCGATCGCGCCCACTCTGACGATCCTGGGTATAGCGCCCGTGCAGTCCACGACACTGCTCGCTGCCGAACCGCCCGCGTCATGGCCCGATGCTGAAATGAGGAGTGGGCTGGCAAGGACGTCTTCAGGCTCCACATCAATCATCGCCAAGGCAGCCGCTCTGTCCGGGGCAGGAGACTCACCCGCACGATTCAGACTCGTCGAGGTCAGCGGGCCGAGACCGGCCTCCGAAACCGCAACTGCGAGCGCCTGGGCCAGGGGGTGTGAACTGCATCGTAACCCGAGCGCGCCGTCGCTGCGCGCGACGCCCTTGGCGAATTGCTTCCGACACGGCACCACGATCGTCAGCGGCCCGGGCCAGAAGGCCTCCATCAATCGTTCTACTCGCGGTTCGATCAGGCACCCGATCTCGGGTGCCACGGCGGCCGACGGCAAGAGCACAGCGAGGGGTGCATCCATCGACCGTCTCTTCCATCTCATCAAACGTTCGACCGCCAGCGGTCGATCCGCACACGCGCCCAGACCCCAGACTGTTTCGGTCGGATAGGCGACGAAGCCATCCGCCGCGAGGCGTGTGATCGCATCGCCGATCGTCGTTTGAAAATCCATCCGTCGACGGCCTCAGCGCTCGAGCGCGCGCGACGCGATGTCGCGCCGAAAATGCATCTCGGCAAAGGAGATCTTTTCGACCGCGCGATAGGCACGCTCACGAGCCTCCGCCACGGTCTGGCCGCGCGCGGTAATTCCCAACACCCGCCCACCGGCGGTCTGATAGCCCGTGCCCGACGCTCCGCGCCGGGTACCTGCATGAAACACGACGACCTTGTGGGCATTGTCGGCATTGTCGGCATTGCCAGCATCGCCATCGCCCGTCAGTTCGTCCAGCCCGGATATCTCGCGACCGGTCTCATAGCTGCGCGGATAGCCGCCCGACGCGAGAACGACACAAACCGCGGCCTCGCCCCAACCGATTGCCGTCGCTACGTCGAGCGAGCCCTGTGCCGATGCATTCAGGATGGGCAGCAGATCACCCTCCATTCGGACCAGCAGCGGCTGCGTTTCCGGATCTCCGAAACGCACGTTGAATTCGATGACATAGGGATCGCCAGCCGAGTCGATCATCAACCCCACGAAGAGAACGCCCTGATAGGGATGACCCTCCTTCGCCATTCCACGAATCGTCGGATGAACGACTCGCTCGAGAATCTTCTTTTCGACTGCCTGGCTGACGACCGGCGTCGGCGAATACGCGCCCATCCCGCCCGTGTTCTCGCCTTCGTCCCCGTCGAGAGCCCGCTTGTGGTCCTGAGCCGCGGCGAGGGTGACGATCCGCTCTCCGTCGGTAATGACATAATACGAGGCTTCCTCTCCTTGAAGCCATTGCTCGATGACGATGCGATCGCCCGCATCACCAAATCGCCTGTCGGCCATCATTTCATCGATCGCCGAATGCGCCGCCGCTGCGTCGGCACACATCGCTACACCCTTTCCCGCGGCCAGACCATCTGCCTTGACGACACAGGGACTTGCCAGGGCGTCGACATAGTCATGCGCCGCGTCCCTGGCGTCGAAAACGGCGTAGGCCGCGGTGGGGATCTCATGCCTCTGCATGAAATCCTTGGCGAAGGCCTTGCTGCCTTCGAGTTGTGCGGCGGCCGCAGAGGGGCCGAAGGTCGCGATCCCCACTTCTCGCAAACGATCTGCGATCCCGGCGGCGAGCGGATCTTCGGGGCCGACCACGACCAGGTCGATCCCCTCGTGCCGGGCGAGTGCAAGGATGCCAGCCAGATCGGTCGCCTTCGTTTCCGGATGACACGTCGCGAGTTCGGCGATCGCTGCGCTTCCCGGTGCCACATGCAACGCTGTCAATTGGGGGCTCTGCGCGATCTTCCAGACCAACGCATGCTCGCGCCCGCCGCTGCCAACGACCAGGACCTTCAAGGGTTGTCCTCCTTTGTCGGAAATCAAATGTCGGAAATGAAATGTCGGAAAAAAGGCGCGAATCCAAACTTCACGAATCAGTGACGGAAGTGGCGCATACCGGTCAACAGCATGGGAATCCCCAGCCGATTTGCCGCAGCAATGACTTCCTCGTCGCGATTCGAGCCGCCGGGCTGCACGATGGCCCCGGCACCGGAGCCCACCGCGATCTCCAGTCCATCCGCAAACGGAAAGAATGCGTCACTCGCCAGCACTGACCCTTCGAGCGAGAGTCCGACGCGCTTTGCTTTCGCCGCCGCCGCATGGACCGCATCGATACGCGAAGTGGCCCCACCCCCGATCGCCAGGGTTCGATCCGCTGCGGCAAAGACGATCGCATTGCTCTTCACGTGCTTGACGACACGCCAGGCAAATTCCATTGCCCTGCGTTGTTCGTCGGAGGGCGCGACCTCAGTCGCCAGCGTCGCAGCCGCCACTTCATCGGGCGCCGGATCCGACTCCTGGACCAACAGTCCGCCGAATACGCGCCGCACTTCGAGTTGACCCGGGTCGATCCTCTCCCGATCGAAGGCAAGAAGTCTGCGGTTCTTTTTCTTCTTCAGGAGATCGAGGGCTTCGTCGGTAAAGCTCGGTCCGATCAGAACCTCGGTGAAGATCTCGTTGACCTTTTCGGCCAGCGCGAGATCGAATGGTCTGTTCGACACGATGATTCCCCCGAAAGGCGAATCGGGATCGGTCGCAAACGCATTTCCATAGGCTTCGAGCGGCGTTTCGCCTGCGCCGACTCCACAGGGCGTATTGTGCTTGAGGATCGCGACGACCGCGCGATCGGCCGGATCAAAATCGATGATCAACGCGAGCGCGGCCTGTGCATCGATCAGATTGTTGTAGGAGAGCGCCTTGCCATGCAGCAATTCCGCAATCTCCAGAAAACCGCCATAGAGGGCCGCTCTCTGATGTGGATTCTCGCCGTAACGAAGCTCGTCTGCCTTCTCGAGGGAGATGATCAATGATTCCGGAAACACCTCTGCCTCGACCTCGGGATCGTTTTCGCTGAGCCATTGCGAAATCGCAGCGTCGTAACTCGCCGTGTGCTCGAAAGCCTTGAGCGCAAGTCGACGGCGCGTGGCAGCGTGCAATCCGCCCTCTTCGCGGAGTTCAGTCACGACGACTTCATAGTCGGTCGGGTCGCATACGACGCCCACGTAGGCATGGTTCTTGGCGGCAGATCGAATCATCGAGGGCCCACCGATATCGATCTTCTCGACCGCTTCGGCACGCGTGACATCGGGTCGCGCAACCGTCGCCTCGAAGGGATAGAGGTTGCAGACGACCAGATCGAGCTCGCGTATCGCGTTGGCCTCGAGATCGGCCTGATCTTCCTCGAGATCTCGACGCGCAAGGATTCCACCGTGAATCTTCGGATGCAGTGTCTTCACCCGTCCACCCAACATCTCGGGGCTCGCTGTCAATTCAGCCACATCGAGCACGGGAAGCCCCGCGTCGCGAATCGCGGTCGCGGTTCCACCGGAGGCGACGAGTTCGACGCCCAGACAGTCCAGATCCTTGGCGAGTTCGACGAGACCCGCTTTGTTCGACACGGAGAGAAGGGCGCGCGCGACCTTGCGCGGCAACTCATTGGGGGGCATCGAATCTTTCTCCTTTTTCTAGCGTCTGACTGTCCGGCTTGACCGCCCAGACTCTACGTCGAGTCTATCGTTCTCGTCACCCGGTGGAAGCCCGTGACCCACCTGACGGGGCACCCTGGCACCGACACCCACCAGAATTTCGTAGCCGATCGTGCCCGCTGCCGCGGCCAGACCCTCGACGGGAACGCGCTTTCCCTCCGGCGTCCGCCCGAAGAGGGTGGCCAGCTGACCGACCTCAACCTCGGCGTCTCCGACATCGACCCCGATATAGTCCATCGACACCCGTCCCACGATCGGCCGCATTCTCCCAGCCAGAAAGACTTCGCCTCGACCGAGCAGTGAACGAGGGATGCCATCGGCATAGCCGAGCGGCAGTGTGGCAACCCGCGTTCCACGGTCGGCGCGCCATTCGCCTCCATAACCGACCGTTTCGCCCTTCGAGACCGAACGAATGGCCACGACGCGTGCCGCGAGCGTCATCACAGGCTCGAGATCGAGTGCTTCCGCACTGCGATCCGCGAAGGGGGACACGCCGTAGAGCATCAATCCCGGCCTGACGGCCGTCGTCATCAAACCGGATTCGGGGGTTTCGATGTCGGCCAGTCGCAGCAGGCCTGCCGAATTGGCAATATGGGCGTCCATCGGGCGCGCGTGAACGGCACCGTGATCTTGCACAATGCCGGCGAAATCCACGACCTGCGCTCGACTCGGTCGGAGATCTGATTCGTCGGCACGCGCCAGATGGGTAAATGCGCCCGAAAGCGACAGCTGAGGGGTCTCCTCGATGCGGCCCAGGAGATCACGGGCCGTACGCTGTTCAACCCCCATGCGGCGCATTCCCGTGTCGATCTCGACCTCGACAGAGAGCGGAGAATCACTGTGACCCACAATACGGGCCAGCTCGAAGCTCCGCTGATCATGAAGAACAGGGGTCAGGCCCCATTTCAGCGCGCGCTCGGCGGTCGCGACATTGTCGAATCCGCCGAGCAGCAGGACCGGGGCTACGATTCCCGCCCGGCGAAGCTCCGCCCCCTCTCCGACGCTCACCACCGCCAGCCGAGCAACGCCCTCTGCCATCAGGCCCCCGGCAATGTCAGCCGCCCCGTGTCCGTAACCGTCCGCCTTGACGACACCGATGACCGTTCGGCCGTCCGCACAATCGATCGCCCGGCGCGCGTTGTGGCGCAGCGCATCGAGATCAATCCAGGCCCAGACCGGCCGCTCCTCCCCGGGTTCACGCATATCGACTCTCCCCCTCGCGGCGGCGAGAATACCGAACCCGGAACGCCACCGAATCGGCAGCGGTGCGGGAGTCCGTCGGGTATGTTGCACGCGAAAGCCAACCCGGGCGCTCGCCGTAGTGGAGCCCCGAACCTGGGATTCCGGAAGATCGCAATATGAACGCCTCCCTGTCGGGCTCACCCGTCGAACTCACGCTCTTCGTGAACGGCGAGCCACAGTCGCTCGTGCCACCGTGCAGCGTCGCGGATCTGCTCGCGGCACTCGAGATGGGCGGTCGGCGAGTAGCAGTCGCTGTGAACCGGGAGGTCGTGGTTCGCTCGCGATATAAAGAGACCGAGTTGGCGGACGGGGACCGAATCGAAATTCTCGAAGCAGTTGGAGGTGGCTAGCGATGGGGTCGGAAGTCGAAATGAATGAAGAACAGGGTGGTCCGGCCTGGAAGGTCGGATCGTTCGAGTTTCGATCGCGCCTGATCATTGGCACGGGAAAATACGAGAGCTTCGAGCAGAATCTCGCCTGCGCCGAAGCGGCCGGAGCAGAGATGGTGACCGTCGCGCTTCGCCGCGTGAACTTCGATGCGGCGAAGGGGCCGCGCCTACTCGATGTGATCTCTCCCGAACGCTTCGTGATCCTTCCGAACACAGCTGGCTGCTACTCCGCCGACGATGCTGTGACGACGGCTCAAATGGGTCGCGAACTGCTCGAAACCGACCTCATCAAGCTCGAAGTCATCGGCGACGAACGCACCCTCTTCCCCGACGTCCCGGCGACCCTCGATGCTGCCAAGCGCTTGATCGATGATGGATTTACCGTGCTCCCGTACATCACGGACGATCCGGTCGCCTGCCAGCGACTCGAAGCAATGGGATGTCCGGCTGTCATGCCGCTGGCGGCTCCGATTGGTTCGGGCATGGGAATCCGAAACGCCGCCAACCTGCGCATCATCCTCGAGACCGTCGAGGTTCCCGTGATCGTCGATGCCGGAGTAGGCACGGCGAGCGATGCTGCGGTCGCGATGGAACTCGGCGCGACCGCGCTCTTGATGAACACGGCGATCGCGCATGCCAAGGATCCTCTCAAGATGGCCATGGCGATGCGACAGGGTGTTCTGGCCGGTCGTGCCGCATACGAAGCCGGGCGGATGCCGAAGCGCCTCTACGCGTCGGCGTCGAGTCCCCTCGATGGCACCGCGATCTTCTAGCCCACGTGCTGTTCTCTGTGCCGTGCTGGACGCCGCCGCGCTCGGGGCGAAGCCGGCTGATGCCGCGCTCGCGCTCTTCCAGGCCGGCGTCGATTGGATCCAGCTGCGCGATCGATCGCTCGAGACGCATGCGCTCCAGGCGTTGACTTGCACGCTCGTCGAGGCCCGCGATCTCGCGATGGATCGAACGAAGAATGCCTGCCTGGTGGTCGTGAACAGACGGATCGACATCGCGCTCTCTACGGGCGCCGACGGCGTGCATCTCGGATTCGACGCGCTCGATCCGGCGACGGCTGCCTACCTGCTCCCCGAGACCAGCTTGATCGGCGTGTCCCTTCATTCGGTCCGCGAAGTCGAGCGGCTCGCAGAAATTGCGCAGGGCACCTCCCGCTTCTATGCGCATCTCGCACCGATCTGGGATCCCCGGTCCAAGCCGGCCTCTCGACCGGCCCTTGGCCTCGATCGGCTTGCGGACGCCTGTGACTCAGGACCTCGCATCCTCGCACAGGGTGGCCTCGACCCGACTCGTGCCGCACAGGCCATTCGGGCCGGTGCCGCCGGCATCGCCGTGACCGGGCTTCTGACGGCCTCCCGGAACCCGATTTCCGCCGTACGGCGACTCCGTGACTCGCTCGACAGACAAATACTGCCCGAGGGGTAGACTCCCAGCGAATCGGAGTCGGGCCGAGTCGTGAACCAGAATGGCCGGAGCGGCTTCAGAGTCTCCAGTCCGTTGGCAATGCCTCGCGGGGCGACCGGCGGCCAAGGCTCCTGGTTCCGGTGCGCCCCCGGGATGGAGTGAATGCGGAATGAGAATGTTTTCGAGACGACACAGTCAGGCGCACAAGCCGCCCTCGAGAATGCGGCTCGCGGCCAATGGATTCTTCGTGGTCGTCGCCGCGATCGGATCATTCGTGATCGCCGCTGAAACGCACGCCGCCGATCCATTTCTGCGGCGTACCGCAACCGTCCACGTCGTCGAGCAGGTCGGCCCGAGCGTCGTCAACATTACATCCGAGCGCATCACGAACCCCCCCAACCCCTTTGGTCGCCCGACGCGAATCGACCCAAGGGTCGACAGCTTCTTCCGCAACTTCTTCGAGCCACGCTCACGCACGGTGCAGAGCCTCGGCTCGGGCGTGATCTTCGATCGCCAGGGTCACGTGTTGACGAATGAACACGTGATCGCACGAGCAGACCGCGTGCGCGTTCTGATCGCCGACGGTCGGGAATTCGATACCGAGCTGGTTGGCGCGGATCCCAACAACGATCTTGCGGTCCTGAAGATTCTCACGGACGAGGAACTTCCCTTTACGCCGCCGGGAACCTCTGATGACTTGATGGTCGGCGAGCCTGTGATTGCGATCGGGAATCCATTCGGGTTTTCGAACAGTGTGACGACCGGGGTCATCTCCGCGACGAATCGATCGGTGAACGCACAGGGCACCAGCTTCACGTTCCACGGCCTGCTCCAGACCGACGCCTCGATCAATCCGGGAAATTCCGGAGGCCCCCTGCTCAACGCCGAGGGCAAGTTGATCGGAATCAATGCCGCCATCTACGCCGACGCCCAGGGCATCGGTTTCGCGATCCCGATCGACGTCGCGAGCCGCGTGATTCACGAGCTCCTGCTCTACGGCGAAGTCCATCCGGTCTGGCTCGGCCTCGAATTTCAAGACATCGATCCCCCGCTGCGCGGGGTATTGGATCTACCCAATGGACTGGCCGGAGTGCTCGTGAATCGTCTGCATCCGAGCAGCCCGGCCTCGCGCGCGGGCGTGCAGCGCGGGGATATCGTGGCTGAACTCGATGGCCGTGCCGTCAACAATGCCCAGCAGCTCTTCGAGATGCTCGAGGGGATGACGGCCAACCAAGAGTTGCGACTCGAGCTGTATCGCAACGGAGCGTTTCGCAAGGTCACCGCGACCGCCGAAGAATTACCTCAGTCGATGGTCCGCAACATTGCGAGCCGAATGCTTGGGTTGGAGCTGAAACTCTCCGATACCCATCGTGCCTTCGAAGTGACCGACGTCGATTCCAATTCGGCGGCCGAAACGATCGGACTCAGGTCCGGCGACTTCCTGATCGGCATCAACGGTGTCGCCCTCACTTCGAACGAAGATCTTCGTCGCGCAGTTGCGCGGCTCAGAGGCCGTGAGCGAGCGCTCATCGTGGTTCAAAGAGGACCAGGCCGATACCATCTGACCCTTCCTCTGTTCTGAGAATCCGTCTTGGAAATTGATTCTGAAAATTGTCCGTCCGACCGATCCGAGATATTCCGGAACCAGGAGACCCAAACCATGCGATCCATTCTCATTTCAACGCTGCTCGCCGCCATCAGCTTTTTCTGTACGTTCGACGGACTCGATGGGGGGCTCGATCAAACTTCCCTTTTTGGGCCGAAGGCAGCGCAGGCGCTCGACTTTTTCGGAGGCGACGACGACAGCGAACCCGCTGAATCGGCCGATCGAAACGCGTTCTGGCGCTCCGACAGTGGAATCCAGGAGACTCAGCCGATTGGCATTCCAACGAGCTTTGCCGACCTGGCCGAGCGGGTCGCACCCGCCGTCGTCAGTATCCAGACGCGCGGCACCGTCGAGATGAGCCAGCAGCCGGGCCTACCCCCCGGGCTCGAAGAGTTTTTCGGCGGAGGAGGTAGCCCGTGGCATCAGCGTCGCACACCGCAGCCGCACAAGAGCAGCGGTGAGGGATCGGGGTTCGTGATTTCTCAAGATGGCTACATCGTCACGAACAACCATGTCGTTCAAGACATGGATGAAATCATGGTTCATTTCCTAGACGGCGACGAACTCGAAGCGGAAGTCGTCGGCCGGGACCCGAAGACCGATATCGCCCTCCTCAAGGTCGACCCCGGCAAAAAATCCTTGGATACCATCGCCCTTGGCGATTCTGACCGCACACGTCCTGGTGACTGGGTCGTGGCGATCGGAAATCCCTTCGGCCTCGCGCACACGGTCACAGCGGGCATTGTCTCGGCAAAGAACCGACGAGACGTCATGAACCACCAGTCATACGAGGACTTCATCCAGACCGACGCCGCGATCAACCCGGGCAATTCAGGTGGCCCCCTGATCGATCTTCAGGGTCGTGTCATCGGGATCAACACGGCGATTCGAAGCAATGCCAACACGATCGGTTTCTCGGTTCCGATCAACCAGGCAAAGCGGATCCTACCGCAGCTACGCGCCGACGGCCGGGTGACGCGCGGCTGGCTGGGCGTCCAGATTCAGGGCGTCACCAAGGACATCGCCAAGCAATTCGACCTCGACAAGGCAAGCGGCGCGCTCATTTCACAGGTTCTGCCCGATACCCCAGCGTCAAAGGGCGGACTCCAGCGCGGAGATGTCGTTATCGAGTTCAACGGTGAAGAGATCGAGGAATGGCGCGATTTGCCGATCGTCGTGGCAAACACCCCGGTCGATGCCAAGGCGAAGGTCGTCGTCATCCGAGACGGCAAGAAGAAGAATCTCCAGGTTCAGATCGGACTCCTCGACGATCCCCAGCAGATCGCTTCGACCAACAAGCGGGACGCTGGAGCGGAAGCGTTCGGACTCCGTGCCCAGAATCTCACGCCTGCGCTGGCAGACGAACTCGGTCTCGAGGACGCAACCGGTGTCATCGTGACGGACATAGCGCCGAACGGACCTGCCGCCGAAGCGGGCATCCAACGTGGCGATGTCATCATCGAACTCGACCGCAAGGCCATCAAGAACGTCGGTGATCTCGCGAGCAAGCTCGACAACACCAAAGAAAGTGTACTCGTGCTCGTACGACGTGGGCAGAATACGCTCTTCGTCCCGCTCAAGCGGGCGGGTTGAGGACTCCATCTGGGTTGAGGACTCCATCATCTGGGTTGAGGACTCCATCTGGGTTGAGGACTCCATCTGGGTCGAGGACTCCATCTGGGTTAAGGACTCTGTGTTGATAGAGATCCCCGTCGCTGAAGCGTTGGTAGCGGTAGTAGTCGCGGGTGCCGATCGCTGAGATGACCGACAGGGTTTCGTAGCCGGCTGCACGTGCGATCGTTTCGGCGGCGTCGAGGAGTCGCGCGCCAAAGCCGCGATGTTGGGCGCGACCCGCCGAGTCGGCGCCGATCGCGACGCTGCCGCCGTAGACATGCAGCTCGCGCACGAGCGCGTTTGGGCCGAGTTCTTCTATGAAGGACTCTTCCGACGGTAGGGAGAGCCGCAGAAACCCGACGATTCGATCCGATTCCGTGACCAGTTCGATGAAGACCTCTTTCCCACTGCCCGCTTGGTACTCGGTTCGAAGCAGCTCGAGGGACGCTTCGTCGAAGGTCTCGCCGCGAATCTCGCGCTGACGCACTTCGACGAGCCTCTCTCCACGACGAGCGATCTCGGACTCCGCGATCTGACGAAAATTCGTGCGCTTGTTCCCAGCGACGATGTCGTCGGAGGAAATATCTCGAATGACCCGTGTGACGCGACACCAGCGCGGTACCCGCGGCAGAGAACTCGCGACGACGTCGAGTAGCTCGTCGTCGCGATAGGGCCGCCACTCACCACGGCGCCAGGGACCCATCAACTCCGCCGTTTCGACCAGACTGCAGGGATAGAGCTTGAGTTCGTCGGGGCGATAGGCCGGGTCCTCGAAGAGCCGACGGAAATCTTCGCAATCCGTCGCCGGCGTCGCCCCCAACAGATTGGCCATCCAGTGCGCATGCAGCTTGAACCCGGCACGCCGCAGTCGATCGAAGGCACGACGTGTAGCCCGGACATCATGTCCTCGACGATTGGCTTCCAGAATTCGATCGTCGAGACTCTGCACGCCCAGCTGAACTTTCGTCGCCCCCAACCTTCGAAGGCGAAGTACTTCGTCTTCATCGACGTGATCCGGCCGTGTTTCGAGCACGAGTCCGACGCAGCGGGCTCCCGCCGTCTCGTTCCGACGCTGTGCTTCGAACAGGGATTCCCAATCCGACTCTTCTTCGGACACCACCAACAGGCCCGCTTGCTGATCTTGGAGGAACCGGGACACTCGCTGGTTATAGGGATTCTTCTCGAATTGATCGCCTCGTATGCCTGCGTCGATCTGTTCGAAATCGGGCGTCGCGACCTCGAAAGCATCCCGCCCATCGCGCCCAGCGCCGAAGTCATTCATCGCTTCGAGGCAGCGCTTCACGAAGTAGATTTGATAGGCCTCCGGATAGAATGACCATGTTCCACCCAGCACGATCAGCTCGATCTTGTCCGTCGGGTGGCCCGTCGCATCAAAGGCGGCCAGACGGTTCCAGGTCTGGAGGTAGGGATCGAATCGATTGTTTGCGGCTCGCTGTGCGCCGGGCTCATCCGAGAGATAACTCTTGGGCATCCGCACATCGTTCGGACAGAAGATGCATTTCCCTGGACACGGAAAGGGCTTGGTCAACACCGTCAGCGGAGTGACACCGCTCTGGGTGCGCACGGGCCTGCGTTGAACGCGTCTGCGAAAGCGCGCCTCGTCGAACCGAAAGAGGTTGTCCTCGGCGAAGGCGCAAAAGCCTGCGATGAGCTGGCTACGAGAGAAGAAGCCGCCACCGGGCTTCGGATGGCGTCGCAGCAGCGGATCCATCACTTCGGACGTGAGAGGGTCCGGCGTCGAGTCCGGAACGGCCTCGATCGCGTAGAGAAGCGGGAGGAGTGCATCTCGGACCGGCTTCGGGTCGAATGCACGATCCGGTCCCTTGCCCCGAAAGCGACCGGGAATTCGCGCACCCGGCGCGGAGATCCCTTTCTCTCTGTTCTCGGTCTCGGCCAAATTTCGATCCTCGACCGGCGAGTCTAGGCCGCCTCATCCACTTCGTCCCAGGCCTCACCCATCACGCAGGTCCACCGTGAGGTTGAGCGAGGGGGTGGGAGATGGTTGGGAGTGCAAGGTGATGGGAGGGGGTGAGGGCTAGACTGGCGGCCTCGATGGACGATTTGACTCGTAGCCAGCTTCTCGCGTTGAGCGATGCTTTCTACCGTGCGCATGCGGAGGCGTTCGATGCGAGCCGTGGACATCATGCGTGGCCTGGCTGGCAGAGGCTTCTCGAATGGCTCCCGCCAGCCGATCCACCCGCTGGCTCGCCTGCCAGGTCGACACTCCGCGTGCTCGATATCGGCTGTGGAAACGCGCGATTCGCGCGCTTCCTGCACGATGCCGGATTCCCATTGCGGTATGTCGGTGTCGATGCAAACGAGGCGCTACTGGCTTCGGCGCGTGCGCGCTGGACGCCCGATCTAGAAGATCGCTGTCAGCTCACCCAGCAGAATTTTCTTCTCTCGGCCCGCCCGGGCTCGGAGCTTCCTTCCGGGCCCTTTGATCTGATCGCCGTGATGGGCGTGCTGCATCACGTGCCGGGTCACGACTGGCGCCTCGCCCTACTACGCGCCGCAGCCGAGCGGCTTGCCAGCGGTGGACTCCTGGCGCTCGCAGCCTGGCAATTCTCGGATCGCGAACGCTTCGCGAAGCGCACGGTCGCCTGGTCGTCGCTGGATTTCGTACTCGACAAGCCGATCGATCTCGACGATCTCGAGAGCGGTGATCGACTCTTGCGCTTCGGAAACGACGAGAAGACTCCGCCGCGATACTGCCATCAGGTCGCGGACCGCGAGTTCGAGGGCTGGCCGGAAGAACTCGGCCTCGAGCCGCTGGCCGACTATCGCGCGGACGGCGCAGAGGGCGATCTCAATCGATATTGGATTCTGAGACGCCGATAGCGAGCGGTCCGCGAGACTGCGGCAGCCTCTTGCGTTGCCTTTTTACCACAGGCTCAATTTCATGCGCAACTCGGCCGATGCAAACAACGGGTATGTGCCGCCACAATCGAGCAATTCTGACCGCAATGATATGCGGCGTCTGGGTTTTCTCCGCTTCCGCGTCATCTGCGGGTCCGGTCGATCAATGGCTGCGTGAGATCAGCGAGTCGGATCGCTGGGCCGAGATCGCAGCCCCAGTGGTCGACGCGTACCAATCCCTTCTCGCAGACTCGGCCACGGCACGTGGCTTCCAGCAATTCGCCACGAGTCGTGACGGCATGCTGGCCCTCGCTGGCGTCGCACTCGGCTTCGTCGTGGTTCTGGGATTCGCGAGCCGACGCCTCCGCGGTACCGGCGAACTCACACTTCGTCTGGATTTCCCGGCTGAGATCGAAGGCGAATTCGACGTCCAGCTCTTTCGCCGAAGTCAGCGTCGTGGTCGTGCGAGCAACCAGCGTGCTTCCACCTCAATGACACGCTCGAGTGTCCATCGGGAAACGCAATTCGATCGAATTCCGGCGGGCGTCTGGTTCCTGGCGATCGACGGCACCATTCGACCCCCGCAATCCCAAGCAATTCTCGCGACGATTTCAGAGGAGATCGAAGTCACGATCGCCGCCAATCAGTGTGCCTCGATCAACCATCCACTGCCGGCCGTCGAGACGCCGATCGAATTTCGCGTTCAATGGGATCGCCAATCCGCTCGCGATGTCGGCATCAGCCTGCGCGGCCAACCCGAGTCCCTGCGCTATGCAGCCCACGGCCGGAGCCACACGACCCTCCCGCTGGGTGACCACGTCATGCTGATCGGATCAGGCGATCGCGTCGTCGAGCAGCCGATTCAGGTTGCGAGCTACGAGCCGTGCGTTGTTCAGGTCGACCTCGCCGTGCCTGCAGGATTGGTCTTCAAAGGCTGCCCTCCAGCCGTTTCAGCCTTTCTACAAGGCGACCTGGCCGATGCGGCCCGGGCTCTCGAACGCGACGGCCAGTCAACCCTCGCGTCACTTCTGCTCGCCCGCCTCCACCAGGAGCAGGGGGAGACTGAACGCGCCGCGGAACAACTGGAGAATGCTGGACGCGACAGAGAGGCAGCCGAGCTGAGACGCTCGATCTCCGACTTCGATCGAGCCGCACTGCTATTCGAGAACGCCGGCGATCTTCGCCACGCAGCCGAAATGTATGACGCAGCCGAATCCTGGGCGGAAGCCGCGCGGGCCTTCGCCGCCCTCGAAGAATGGGAGGAGGCCGCACGCTGTTTCGAACGGGCAGGCGATCACGATGCCTTGATCGGTGCCCTCGAGGCACAGGGCAAACTCTTCCGCGCAGCCGCGATCGCATCGGAACACGATGATCGAGCCCGCGCAATCCGGCTGCTCCAGCAGGTGAGTCACACGGATCCCGAATTCGGTCGCGCCGCCGAGCTGCTGGCGCTCGCCTTCGAGCAGGAAGGACATCTCGACCTTGCTGCAAACCAGCTCGAACGCCGACTCGAATTCCTGACGCCCGGCGAAAGTCCAGCACAGCTAGAGCTTCATCTCGCCGAACTACTCGACGAAACCGGCGAATGGCCGCGCGCGCTTCGCGTGCTCGAAACCTTGCGCGACCGTGAGCCCACATACCCGACTGTCGCATCGCGAATCGAAAGCCTTCGCAAGAAATTGACGGAACTCCCGTCGGGCGTAGATACGGCGGGCTTCACCCCCCCCGCTGGCTCAACCGCATTCGTCGCCGAGCAACGCTACGAGATCATCGAAGAAATCGGACGCGGCGGAATGGGCCTGGTCTACAAGGCGCGAGACCGACGGCTCGGACGTATCATCGCCTTGAAGCGCATGCCGGAGAATCTACGCGATCATCCGGACGCGGTTCAGCTCTTTCTGGGTGAAGCCCAAGCCGCGGCGCGTATGAACCACCCGAATATCGTCACGCTCTATGATGCCGACCAGGAGAACGGCCACTTCTTCATCACGATGGAACTTCTCGAGGGACTCCCGCTCAATACGATGCTGAAAAAGCGAGCTCGCTTCGGGCCGCAAGATACGGCGCGTCTCGGCAGCCAGATTTGTGCCGGACTCCAGTTCGCTCACGACCAGGGAATCGTCCACCGCGACATCAAGACCGCCAACCTCTTCATTACGCGCGAACCCATGCTGAAAATCATGGACTTTGGACTCGCCAAGATCCTGGAGGCGGTTCGCGACAAGGGCGCGACTCTGATCGCGGGAACGCCCTTTTACATGGCGCCCGAACAGGCGGCGGGAAACGTCACGGACGGCCGAACCGATCTATACGCCCTGGGCGTCACTCTCTTCGAGCTCTCGACGGGCCGGTTGCCCTTCTTCGAAGGCGATGTCGCGGATCAACATCGACATGCGGCGCCGCCCGACGCCACTGCCCTGATCGCCGACTATCCGCCGGCGCTTGCCCAGCTGATCCAGCAGATGATGGCCAAAGCCCCGGAAGATCGACCCGACAATGCAGCTGCTGTCGCCGATGTTCTGGCTCAATGGTCCGGGAACGCCTAAGGCCAAGATAGCCGGGAAGTTTGGCCGAGTCGTTAGGCGTTCGAGTTGGGCGCTATAGACGTTGGGAATGGACTAGAGCGTGGCTCGCGCGGGCTGCTCGGCGGAGGCCGTCACGCCCGAATCCCCGACTGCCGAGGCTTCGACCGTGGCTTGCAACTCGGCCAGTTCCCGGACCGCGCTTCGATGACCCTGTTCCGCAGCGCGTCCCAGCCAGTCGAGTGCTTCTTCCTTTGCGACATTCTTCGAGATCTTTCGGGAGTACATGCCACCCAGATTGTATTGCGCGGGGGCGTAGCCTTGTTCGGCCGCCATTCGCCACCAATGCTCTGCCTCTTTCGCATCGATCTTGACGCCCTGCCCTGTCAAGTAGATCGTCCCGAGCATATTCTGCGCACCGGGATGATGTCGCTGCGCAGCCAGCCGATACCAGCGCAGGGCCTCCTCGAAACTCTGCTCGACGCCGAGTCCCTTCAAATAGAGGACCGCAAGGTTGTTGCAGCCGTCGGCGTCGCCCTGCTCCGCGGCCGTTCGACTCCAGTGCAGCGCTTCCTCGTAACTCTGAATGACGCCGTCCCCTCTCGCATAGAGATATCCCAGCTGGGCCTGCGCTGGCGCATAGCCTTGCTCGCTGGCAAGTCGGTAGTACTTCACTGCCTCTCGGGCATCACGTGGCGTCTGGAGCCCCTCGTCATAGATGACGGCCAGGCGATATTGAGAAACCTGATAACCCCGATCGGAAGCCTCGCGGTAGAAACCCAGTGCGGCTTCTGGGTCGGGATCGACGCCAAGACCTTCTTCATGCGCTTGTGCCAGCCGATGAAGCGCGCCGGCATGGTCAAGATCTGCTGCCCTGCGCCAGAAGGATACGGCCTCCACCGGATTGGGCGGAACGCCTTCACCCCGCTGCGACAAGTCGCCTAGCATGAACAAGGCAGGCGCTTGCCCCGCTTCGCCCGCCCGAGACAACCAGCGACGCCCTTCGGTCAGGTTGCGAACATCATCCTCGGCGGTCACCAGCATCAGACCCAACTCGGCCTGGGCGATCGGGCTCTCCTGTTCCGCGGCGAGGCTGAACCATTGAAGCGCGTCGGCCTGATTCCGCGCACGATCCGAGCCTTCTGATTGATTGGCAGCATCCCGGTAGAAAATTCCAACCGCGAGCTGCGCCTCCACATCCCCCGAATCGGCACGTTCGACGAGCTCAGGCGCGAGCTCATTGCCGAGAGCCGCCTCGCTCGGCGCCACGTCGATCTCATTGCACGCGCTCATCCCGCTCGCGAGGATCATGAGGAGCATGATTCGCGTCGTCTTGCCCCAATTCGCCCGAAATCGCGCCGCTTCCCGAATCCACATACCCAAGACCTCCGGCCAGCCCATCGACGGCTGCGTCCTGAGTTGCGTCATCGGCGTGATCAGCGAACGGATTGAGTCTCTATACCCGGAATTTGGTTCTATCTAGACGTGCGGCACACCGAGTCCCGCCGCGGCCCTGCAGGCCTCTAGCACGGGGATCGCGAGCTCTCTCGCCCGCGTGGCGCCGAGGCGGAGAATGGCCTCGATCTCGTCCGGCTTCTGTTCCAGCTCGGCACGCCGCGCGCGCATCGGCTCGAAGTAGTCCATCAGTCGAGTCAGCAGGTCTTTCTTGACGTCGCCGTAGCCGAGGCCGCCCGCCTCGGCACGCGCGAACATCTCCTCGCGTTCCGACGCGGTCGCGAAGAGACTCCAGAGTTCGAAGAGTGCCGTGGTCGTGTCCTTGGGATCCTCGACGGGCGTCGAATCGGTCACGATGCCCATCACCGACTTCTTCAGAGCGCCCTTCGCAGCAAACATCGAAATCGTATTCCCGTAGGACTTCGACATCTTCTGACCGTCGGTCCCGACGACCGTCGCCGTATCCTCGAGGATATAAGGCTCGGGCAAAACGAGCGCATCGGTTTCGTAGATCCGATTGAATCGCTGAGCCATGTCCCGCGCCATCTCGATGTGCTGCTTCTGGTCACGACCGACCGGAACGAGATGCGAGCCATAGAGCAGAATATCTGCCGCCATCAAGACCGGATAGGTAAAGAGTCCGTGATCGACGTCTTCGCCCTTGTCCATCGCGGCTTTGTAGGCATGGGCGCGCTCGAGCATTCCCATCGGAACGATCGAAGTCAAGATCCAGGTCAGCTCTGTCACCTCGGGCAGGTCGCTCTGCCGAAACAGGATCGCACGTTCCGGATCGAGGCCCGCCGCCAGATAGTCGAGAGCCACCGCCTGGGTGTTATGTCGGCGCTCGGCAGCGTTTCTCACGGTCGTCATCGAGTGGTAGTCCGCAATGAAATAGAGCGCCGTGTCGTGCACTTCCTGAAGCTCGACGAATTGTCGCAGCGCACCGAAATAGTTGCCGAGATGCAGGTTCTCGCCCGTCGGCTTTGTCCCGGAGAGGACGCGCAAGGCCCGTTTCGGGGGCTTTGCCGAGTCCTTACTGGGGCGAGTGTCAGATTTGCTGGACATGGATCTGGTCTTGATCTTTCCTTGAAGAGGGAACGAACACTCGAGGGGTTCGAGGGAATCAGCGGGTTGATCAGTCTTCGACGGGCGTCAGCCAGTACTCGAATTCAGGATCCTCTCCGGTCGATACCCGCCGAAACCGATCGCGCAGCTTCGTCGAGACAGGACCGGGACAGACAGAGCCAAGCTCTCGACCGTCGACCGACTCGATCGGCCAGACACCGGCCGTCGTACCCGTCAGAAAAGCCTCCGACGCGTTCAACAACACTTCCGGCTTGATCGGGGCTTCGCGGATCGCAATCCCCTCCGCCTTCGCGAGCTCGATGACCGCAGCGCGGGTGACGCCATGCAGGACTTTCTCGCTCTGCGGTGTGAGTAGGTCGCCCTCGGCGTCGACGAGAAACAGGTTTGTCGTCGGGCCTTCCGCGAGATGACCGTTCTCATCGACGAGCACGATCTCGTCGTACCCCTCAGCCCGTGCGCGCACCTTGGCCGTCATCGGCGAGGCGTAGTTTGCAGAGACCTTCACCTGCGGCGACACGATGTCGTCGCGTCGGTTGGCGCGCACCTTCTCGATCCAGAGTTTCAAGTACTGCGGTTTCCGCGGTGACGGCCGCGACAGACGATCCGTTATGTCGAGCTTGGGGTCGTAGGCGGCGATCGCGACAGTGACGTGCGTATCGACCGGAACGACATCGATTTCGACCGAAGCAAAGTAGGCACTGATCTTCACCGCGCTCGCGCCCGGATTCGCACGAACGGTCCCGCGAATCGCCTCGCGAAGCGTCGAGATCGACGGCTCGACCGGAAGCCCCATCATCTCGCAAGACTGAAAGAACCGGCCAATATGCTCGTCCAACCGAAAAATGCTTGCCCCTCGGGGCGTATCGTGTACCGACATATAGTCGAAGACCAGCGATCCGCGCTGCAGCGAATGGGACAAGACGTGGACGGTCGCATCCGCCCATGGCCGCAAGGATCCGTCTACCCAGACCAGACGGTCGGTCGAGTTCCTCGAAGCGCTTGAATCTGAGGCTGCCTTTCCCACGGGCAGAAATGTATCAGACAATTTCGAGGTCGTTGCCTTTTTCCTGCCACCCCGACCGCCTTGCCTGTCACTTCCCCAGGCAAGCGACATCCACACTTCGCTCGTCGCCGGCGCGTAACCCGAAGTTATACCCGATCGAACCCTGACCGAACGATGGAGCCCATCATGAGTATTGCAATCAGCCGAGCCAGCAACGCCATCGTCACTGCCGCCCGGCTGTACAGGGAGTTCGCCATCTCCGCGAGTGACCTGCTTCGCCCCGGCACCTATTCCAACCGGTAGAGCTCTCAAATCCAATCGGGCGGGTCCTCAACCGATAGATAGAGCCCCCTCCCGCGCTCCGCGGCCCCCAGGCAGATTCTAGGAGAAGCGATCCGTTCCCGGATCGCCCGCCTCAATCACGTCTTCCGGCACGCCGCCGGGCCCGGAAGATTCGCTGCCCTTGAGTGCATTCCAGGCTTCGATCGTCTCGTCACGCCGCCGAATCGCAGCGGCGGCCGGCTCCTGTGACTTCACCCATGTGCGAGCGGCAAGCGCGAGCGCGAAGAGCATCGCCATCGCCGCCATCAACATGAAATCGAGCGGAGTCAGGCCGAGGACCGTTGGCCGGTAATTCGTCGTCAGATGGATCACCTTCAGAACGAACCCCACCAGGAGAGCCGTCCATCCGGACAGGAGCATCAGATCGATCAAGGGCAGCACCGGCATCTCGGACACTCCATTGCGGTTGCCAAGATCGTAATCTGAGAGCCCCCGTCCGGTCAATCCGACCACACGGGTATGCCGATCGTCCACTGCCCGTTTGCCGACGATTTGCCGCCTCGCAGGACACCGATGGCGCCGCGAAGCCCCCGCGCTACATTCTGCGCCCGGCGACCCCCAGAGGTCGTCTGCCCCATCGGATTCCAGCCCAGTTTGGGAAGGCATCTGGAACGCGGGCCGCCCATCGGTGGGCGATGGCACTCTTCGAGTGGCGATGGCGCAAGCCAAAGCCGACCGAAAGAAGAGAGTCAGAGGTCACCACCGGGGCCGACGTAGCTCAGCTGGTAGAGCAGCTCACTCGTAATGAGCAGGTCGTCCGTTCGAGTCGGATCGTCGGCTCCATATTTTTTCTTTGATCACGCGATCGATTTCAACCGGCGTAGTGATCTGGCGAGTACAAGTCTGTAGGGGATAAAGAGCCGGGGCACTGTGAAAGCAACCTTCGTACGCGCGTCGGACAACGGCGTCACCCGGTGGCCGGTCGCGCGGATCCCACCAACGGTCCAGTCCCAATACCGTTGCGATTCGAAGTCCCCGATCTCGAAGGGCAGCCATAGCCCGAAGGGGGTCTGCACGCGGCCCTTCACGCCGGGCGCGACGGCCTCGGCTTCTGAATCCACTGCGCGCACGCTCGGCCCCCAGGCCGGCCAGTACCGGAACTCCGTGAGCAGCGACCAGACCCGATAGGCCGGCGCTTCGATCTCGATCTCGGAGACGGCGGGCGTCATCGTGCTCGTCCTCCGCAGCCAGTCGCCGTCACGGCTCATTCCTCGTTCGGCGGACACTATGCGGCAGGGTAGGGATCTCCACGAGCGAGACCCTATCCTGGGCGGACGGTCCTTGCGACCCGGTCCCGCTCAGGATAGAGATCGCCTCCCACCGATCTCGCAACGAAATTTCGTCCGATGCGTACGAATCGGACCCGAGGCAGGAACGCGAACCGATTCGAACGGTTATGTTGGCTCGATGAAGAACTCCACCCCGCGCGTC
>CBFDDD010000041.1:0-39109 GCA_965603475.1 uncultured Myxococcales bacterium | reverse complement strand
CCACGAGAAGTGTAAGAATGACAATGCTCGACAGCTTCTCGATCAACGTCTCAGGCTCTTCCTTGGGTGGATCGTTGGTCGAGTCTATCATTGGCTGCGAATGCCGGCCGCGAGCGCGTGGCCAGCTGTAAATCCAGACCAGACAAGGGAAAACGAGCGACGAATGGCTGAATGGACACTCGAAAAGAATACGCAGTTCCCCGGGGTTTCCGGACCGGTCGTCGTCTGCGTCATGGATGGTGTCGGCAGTGGTCGTCGAGACGATTCTGATGCGGTCTGGCTCGCGCGTACACCCACGCTCGACTGGCTTGCCGAATCGATGCCGACGCGAGAGTTGATCGCACACGGTCGAGCCGTGGGGATGCCGGATGATGACGACATGGGCAATAGCGAGGTCGGTCACAACGCGATCGGTGCGGGAAGGATCTTCGATCAGGGGGCCAAGCTCGTCGCCGGGGCGATTGCGGACGGTTCACTCTTCGAGGGTGAGCAGGCACGTGCCTGGCTGGAAGTGACGGAGCGTGTTCGAGAGCGGGGCTCGACATTGCATTTTCTGGGACTTCTTTCCGATGGCAATGTGCATAGCCATATCGATCATTTGTTCGCGATGTTGCGACGCTGCGATCGAGAGTCTGTCATGCGTGTCCGGGTTCATGTGTTGCTCGATGGGCGGGACGTATCTGAGACCAGTGCGCTGGGATATGTCGATGCGCTAGAGGAACTGCTCGAAACGATCTCGGGGAAGCCGAACCGCGACTATCGAATAGCGTCGGGCGGTGGCCGGATGACGACGACGATGGACCGCTACGAGGCCGACTGGTCGATGGTCGAACGCGGCTGGCGAACGCATGTTCGAGGGGAAGGGCGCGGCTTTTTGTCCTGTCGGCATGCGATCGAGACGTTCAGGGACGAGAATCCCGGGATCGGTGATCAGATGTTGCCGGAGTTCGTTGTCGTCGAGGGCGATGCGAAGTCCATCGGGCCGATTCTCGACGGAGATGCCGTCGTCTTGTTCAATTTTCGAGGCGATCGCGCGATCGAAATCAGCCAGGCCTTTGAGCTGGACGATTTTTCGGGTTTTGATCGGGGTCCCCTTCCGGACGTGCTCTTTGCCGGCATGATGGAATACGACGGAGACCTACGATTACCGTCCCTCTATCTCGTGATGCCACCCAAGATCGATCGAACACTCGGTGAATACATCGCGCGCGCCGGTCTTCCACAACTCGCGATCAGTGAGACCCAGAAATTTGGACACGTCACCTATTTCTGGAACGGCAATCGAAGTGGCGCATTCGATGCCGACGTCGAGACCTACGTCGAAATTCCCTCTGATATCAGGCCATTTGAGGAACGACCGTGGATGAAGGCCGCCGAGATTACCGACAGGCTGATCGATGAGCTTCAGACGGGGCGCTATCGGCATGCGCGAGTGAACTACGCCAATGGCGATATGGTTGGACATACCGGTCATCACGAGGCGGCGATTCAGGCGGTCGAGGCCGTGGACCTTCAGCTGGCGCGCTTGCTCCCGGTGATCGAGGCACTCGAAGGTGCGCTGATCATCACTGCGGACCACGGAAATGCCGACTGCATGTATGAAATCGACAAGAAGACCAACGAGCCGATCGTTGACGCCAGGGGCTCGATCAAGCCCAAGACGAGTCACACGCTGAATCCCGTTCCGCTGCATATTTTCGCCCCAGGTACTTCTTTGGAGCTGATCTCCGACAAGGCGCATCGGGCCGACAAACCCCTCGGTGGGCGGGTGGCGGCGGCTCCCGGCTTGGGGAACCTGGCCAGCACGATTCTCTACCTGATGGGCTACAACGCTCCGGATGATTATGAGCCAGGCCTGATCAAGTCAGCCTGAGTTTCCGGCTTGATCAGGCTTCGCGATCGAACGCGCCATTCTTCGGCCCACGCTGGAGCGATTCTTCGATCTTCCGGGCCAGATGAATGAATTGCTCTTGTTCATTCTGGTCGAGCAATGCTCCGAGATGTCGAACAAAACTCCGCATCCCATCGCGATATCGAAGCAGGGCTTCCGATGCGCTGGGCGTCGATTCCGGGATGACCGATCGGCGGTCTTCCGAATTGGGGCGTCGTTTGACGAGGCCGCGATTCAGGACATCGGCGGGGCTCGGCGGGTGGTGCGACGAATCGGGGCGCTGGCTGAATGGGGACGAGGCGGACATGCCGTCGAGGGCTTGGGACTCCTGGGCGTGAACGTCGGTTTGGCTCGTCATGGTTCCGAAATACGGGCCACATTCGAATTTCGTTACAGGTCCTCCTCGGATCGACCATCCCGAGGGGTTTGGGCGACAGAGTCTTCAGTGGAGCCCTGTCGGTCGAGGTGCGAGAGGGTTACGTTGCGCGCGCTGAGGCAAATTTGAGATAGGAATTGTTCATGTCGAATTCCCGACCGGCACCGCTTGCAGGCGTACGGGTCATCGAGAGTTCCATGCTGGGACCTGCTGGCATCACGACCCATCTGGCCGATCTCGGTGCGGACGTCATCAAAGTCGAACCCCCCGCCGGCGACTATATCCGGCAGATGACCTGGCCGATCATCGAGGGCGTTTCCCTCATGCATCTTCATCTCAATCGCGGCAAGAAGAGTCTTGTTCTCGATCTAAAGAATTCCGATGCGGTCGCCATATACAAAGATCTCGTCAAGACGGCCGACTGTGTCGTCGAGGCGATGCGGCCGGGCTCGCTTGCCAGGCGAGGCCTCGGCTACGACGACCTGAAAGAGATCAATCCGAAAATTGTCTTCTGTAATCTTTCCGGGTACGGCATGACGGGTCCCTACCAGAACCTTCCCGCCCATGGCATCGCGTTCGATACCTGGGCGGGAATCATCAACCCCGCCTACGACGAAGAAGGATTCTGTTACATCCCAGAACACGCATCGATCGGCATCCATGCGGGTCCGATCTTCGGCGCCTTCGGAATTCTCGCCGCGATCATCCGGGCGCGTGAGACGGGCGAAGGCTCGTTTCTCGAGATCGGCCAATCCGACGCGGCCGCCTACATGGATTGGTACAGATCGGAATCGTATCTTGCCTACCGTCGCCCCGAAGACGTCGTGACCGGAAACGCGGCCGACAACTACGAGCGTCGCGCCGTCGGAACGAGAGGCATGAAAGAAGGTGTTCGGTACCAGATTTATGACGCGAAGGATGGTTCCGTCATGATCATGTGTTCCGAACAGGCGTTCTGGAAAAATTTCTGCAGGGCCATCGATCGATCGGACCTGTTTGAAAAGTGGCCTGGGTCAAAATATGCCGATCACGCGCGTAACAACCGCGAGCTGCAGACGGATCTTCGAGCAATCTTCAAGACTCGAACCTGCAAAGAATGGATCCAGCTCGGAAACGAGAAAAATTTTCCGATGGCGCCGGTCAACACGCCGGAGAACATTGTCGACGACCCTCAGTTCAAGGACCGCTTCCCCCTCTATCCACACGAGCAACACGGTGCAGACATGTTGCCCTTCCCGGTCAGGTTCCAGGACGAGTCGATTGCCGCGCCGACGAAGGCACCGGAGGTCGGTGAGCAGAATGCGGAAGTGCTAGGCGAAGTCCTCGGCTACGACGAGGTCCGGATCGCAGAGTTGAAGGAGAAGGGTGTCTTTGGCTGAATCGGCCAAAGAGGCCCTGGCTGCGCCCGGCGATTCTGAAGTCCTCCGGGATCTCCACGGTCTACACGCGGAGATCGACAGCAAAGCGAATGCGCTCGCGGTGATCCACTCCAATCGTCTGCAGTGTCGGCGGGGATGTTCGGAATGTTGTCTGGATGATCTCACGGTAACCCGAATCGAGGCCGAGCGGATTCGTCGTGCGCATGCAGATCTCTTGCGGGACGGGGAAGCGCATCCTGTCGGTCGATGTGCGTTTCTGGATGGCCAGGGCGCCTGCCGTATCTATGAAGACCGGCCCTATGTCTGCCGATCCCAAGGACTACCGCTTCGAATCATCTTCGAGAACGAAGTGGGTGAGATCGAGGAGCGTCGTGACATCTGCTCCCTCAATCTCGATGGAGGTCCACCGCTCGAATTGCTCGAAGAGGACGAATGTTGGCTGATCGGACCATTCGAGCTGCGCATCGGCCAGCTCGATGAGCGGTTTGGAGGCGGCGATCGCAATCGAATCGGGTTGCGCGATCTCTTCGAGCCATCCGGCAACGTCATCTCGTGATGACCCTGGAATGACTTTCAGTGAAATCCGGGTGGGATCACTCATGACGGTACGCTTCAGACGGGGACAAGCGGTCGATGGGGCTCAGCCGGGAGTCGGACGCGAATCGTGTCGCCGGTTCTGATTCTCCCCGTCGTCCGAACGACCGCCATGATGCCCACGAGGCGAACGAACTCTCCGGCCTCGTCGCGATAGGCGAGGCGTCGAAGCAGGTTCGGTCCGAACGAGTCGATCTGATTGCAGGGATTGCGCAGTCCCGTGATTTCGATCTCGGCTTGTTCGCCGAGCATCAGGCAAGTACCGGTCGGCAAACCCAGCAGATCGAGGCCGTCGGTCAGGATGTTCTCCCCGAGTTGGCCCGGCCCGACCGCGTATCCGTCTTCGGTGAGCTCGCGCAGCAGCTCCGCGTGCAATAGATGGACCTGGCGGAGATTGAGTTGGGTCGGGTCGACTGCGACCCGCGAGCGATGCTGAATTCGATCGCCAGCGTGTGCATCGCCGTCGACGCCGAATCCCGCCAGCAGGCGCAATGTCTCCTCCACGTCCTTCGAGAATTCGTGAACGGGGCTTCTAGACAGGCTTGCTATGCGTCCGATCAAATTGTGGTTCCTCGTCTCGAGCGAATGCAGGAATGATTGCTGGCCTACGGGATCTCACAATAATTCCCTTCTATGATCGCCATCCGACAGTCGAATTCGACGGTAGCTGCAAACTCCGTCCTTCCGCTGGAAAAGACTGTTCGCGATCAACCAGACGCGAACGACACGCGACGGTGGCTCGCCGATGTAGTGTTGGTAGTCCTCGTACAGATTGCGTTCCTCGGAGAGCCAGGCCCCGAGTTCTTTCTCACCGCTTCGAATCACGACGTGAAACTCGCGGTCCTTCCAGGTTGGCAGCGGACACCAATAACCGGTCCCCACGTCGAGATCACAGCTCCAGTAGTAGGTGATGTCGCGACCGTTGTTGAATTCGACGGCCAGGCTCAGGTAGTCGTGAGACAAGACGGCGTTCTCCGCCATGGTCGATGGCAAGGCCTCGATCTTCCAGTCCCACGCAATACGCATATCAGGCGTGAGCGCGCACGGGACTTCGGTCTGCAGGATCCCGGCGTTCTCGCGGGTATGGCAGCGAATCTCGTCTTTGTCGCGAGCGAAGATATCCGACCGTCCTAGAAACCAGAGGTAGGACCAGCCACTCGGTTCGCGCGGAGGATCGGCTTTGCGGCCGGACTCCGCGAGAATTTCCTCGGCCAACGCGGACTCGCCCATCTGCTCTGCTTCGCTGTGTAGCGAGTTCAGCCCCGCTGCCGCAGATGCCTTCCAGCGAATGACGGCCACCGTCAGGCCGCCGCCTATGCCAGCGTACTGGGACAACTCAGTGGCGAGACGGCCATGTCGATCGCCCCATTGACCGGGGAAATAGCTGGACAGAAAGAGCCGCCCGCCTGCCCCGGCCGAAAAGCTGTTGCTAGTGCGCGTTCCGTTGAAGACGTCGCCGTTTTCGGAAATGCGTGCCCAGAGCTGGAATTGGGGCCCCACCCAGACATCGAGTGGTTTCGACAGAATGGTGCGACCGACCGCGAAGAGACTGACTTCCTCACCCGGCACGAGATCGATCTCCGTATCGAACCAGGGGGGTTGGTCTGAGGGTACTTCGCAGATCGAGAGCTTTTTGATGGCCGGCGAGTTTGAGAGTTTCGCAAACCCGTTCCGAAACGCGTCGTGGTCGGGTTTCGCAGACTTTCCACCACGTTGTACTTGCCACCAACGCTTCGCGGCCGTGCTGAGCTCCTGGATCGTACCCATCGCTAGGACGGGAGCTCGTCGACATGGACGAGTTCGTCGAGTTCGTGTAGGTGCTCTGTGTTTGGACGATCGTTCACCAAAACAGGGTACCTCCTCTGGAACGGTCTCATGGCATGACGCATCGAAAAGTTGGGAGTGATGCAAACCGCGTCAATACGAAAGCCCGAGTGTGCTCGAAAGTCTGCATAAATCCTGACTGACTCAACGGACCTAATGAACTCGCTATCGAGCCGGAAGCGAATCACCGATCGGCACCACTCGCAAGCAGTCTGATGGGTCTGGATACGCGAATCGACGCTAATCGTCGCCCCACAGGGAGCGGCTGGGGCGTCGGGCACCTTCAAAGCATCCTAAAGATCGGCCATCCGTCACAGTTTGGGATTTTTAGCCCAAATTCTGGTATAAGATCTGGCTGTTCGGCCGATCCGTATCGGGGGCTGGAAAGAGTGCATCAATTGACGAAGGTGAAGGTATTGGGGTTGAACATGCAAATCGAGTTCGAAGAAGACGCCGGAAATCGACTGATTGAGAAAGCGACTCGGGCCTACTCCACGCGGCGCGTGCCTCGCGAAGCGATGGCGTACGTGTTGCCCCATTTTCCGCCGGCACCGGGAGATCTCGTGCTCGCTCGGGTCGAGTCCATCGGATACCACAAGCGCCTTCATCGGCCCAACGGCTCGAAACGAAACCTGTTCGTAGGCGATCTCGTTATCGTGGCCTACGCCGATCGTTATGCGCCGAATCAGTTCGAGGCCATCGTTCCATCGGACTTGCGCGCTTGCCATCTTGCCGCCGCCGGTGGGATTGCATCGATGGTCATCTCCAAACACAGTCGTATTCGAAGATCCCCGACTGTGCTTCGTCCACTCGGTTTGCTCGCGAGCGGGCCGGAGGCGCCGCCGCTGAATGTTGCGGGCTGGGCGATGAACCCGCCCGCTGCAAAGGATGAATCCGACATCCCCGTGCTGGCGGTGGTGGGTACCTCCATGGACTCCGGGAAGACGACGACGGCCGCCCACCTTGCGCGTGGGCTGAGAAACCTGGGCTGGCGTGTGGGATATGCCAAGGCGACCGGAACAGCCGCAGGGGGCGACCCCAGTCTCATGATCGACGCCGGCGCGGATCCGGTACTCGACTTTACAGATGCAGGCTTTGCCTCGACCTATCGGTTACCGCCTCGAACCGTGGAGGCGATCTTTCGTGACCTCGTCGGTCACCTGGCGCAGGCTTCCGTCGATGCGATTCTGGTCGAGGTGGCAGATGGCCTCTTCCAATCAGAGACCTCGGCGCTGCTCGAGAGCGACACATTCAGAGGCCTGGTCGACGGAGTGATCTTCGCGGCGCCGGAGTCGATGGGTGCCGTTGCCGGCTGCGGTTGGCTTCGCGAACGGAACCTGCCTCTGCGGGCCCTGGCTGGTGTGATGGCGTCCTCACCATTGCAGGTCCGTGAAGTCACGGAGCAGACGGGACTCCCCGTCTATGGTTTGAGCGATCTTCTCGATCCGCCGACTGCGGCGAAAATCGTCGAGAAGCGCGCGATGAAAGAGCCTGCGGCGCGATGAGGGGCATTATTCGCGACCGCAGCCTGCGTTCCTCGTCGGAGGTAACGACTGCCTCTACAGACTTTGGGCCTGGCGTGCCAACGTTCCGCTCGAATGAGTCGGGGCGGCCTGCGTATCTCTCGACCGCGTCGCAGTCGCCTTCGGATTCTGGCCGCATTCGAGAGGAACTCGCTTCGAATGCAGGCGGCGTGTCTTTCTATTCGTACACGCCCCGTTCTGCTTCTCAAGCGACCCGACATTCACTGCTCGTCACCGTCCACGGCATCTCGCGCAACGCCCTCGAGGTGATCACGCAGTTCGCGCCTCATGCTGAGGAACACGGATTCATCGTAATTGCCCCTCAGTTCGGAGAAGGAGAATTCGACGACTATCAGCGCCTCGGCCGGATGGGCCACGGTCACCGCGCGGATCGCGCGCTCAATGAAGCCGTCGATTCATTCTCTCGGAGTCGCGGGATCGAATTCGACGGTCAATTCTATTTCGGATTCTCGGGTGGTGGCCAATTCGTGCATCGTTATGCAATGGCCTACCCCGAGCGAGTCAGCGCTGCGATCGTTGCGGCGGCCGGGTGGTACACCTCACCGGATTCCCGGCGGCGGTATCCGCGAGGAATTCGCGTGGCGGGCGACCTGCCGGGAGTACGCCTCGAACCCGAGAGCTTTCTACAGGTTCCGATTCTGACCCTCGTTGGAGATCGTGATGTCAGTCGGGATGCGAGCGTTCGCGTAAGGCCATGGCTCGATCGAGAACAAGGACGCTCACGGGTCGAACGCGCGAAACGTTGGACAAAGCTAATGCAGGTTGCAGCCGAACGTATCGGCGTAGACGGCCGGCACGAATTCGCCGAACTGCCGGGCGCCGGGCATTCCTTTTCCGATTGCATGAACGCCGGACTCGCTGAACGGCTCTTCGCGTTCATCGAGAGATACGAGACACATCTGTGAAACTGATAGCGAAGAATGCTGAATGTTGGAGAACCCTCGTCATCGTCCGCACAGCACTATGTGCCTTGGTTCTGCTCGCTGTCGCGGCTGATCCCGCTGCATCAAAGCGTTACACGATCCTCGAGGGCGACTCCTATGATTTTGACGTTTCAACGCTTCGCGGACTGAGACTGCGGGTTGAAGATCCGGATATCGAGCTGCGCGTTGGGGGACGCCTCCATGGGGATCTGAACTTCATCGAAGACGATCGGACGCAGTACGAGAGTTTTGATAGTGAAGTTCGTCGGGGGCGGATTTATCTCCGAGGTCGTCTATTCGAGGATTTCGGATTCAAGATCGAGCGGGAGTTTGCGAATCATCGCGAGGGTTGGCGCAACCTCTGGGTTCGATACAAGCCGACTCGATCCTTCTCTCTCAAGGGTGGAAATTTCGTTGCCCCATTCGGTCTTGATGACGTCAACTCATCGAACTACTCGACCCTGATGGAGCGATCGATCTCGAGTAGCCTCGCACCGGCATACCAGACCGGGATACGCCTGGACCTGAATGGGAAGATCGGAAAACAAAGGAGTCGCAACCGCTGGACGTGGTCCTTGGCGGCACTGACTAACCCACTCGGTCAGTCGAGCGACGATCAGCATCGGTCGGAGCACGTAGGATTCGCGACACGGGCTACATTTGCGCCGATCGCGCGCAATCGGCGGGTCCTTCATTTTGGCATCGCGACGGAATACCGAAAGCTCGTGAATGGGAGTGGCTATCGCATTCGAGCGCGTCCTGAGTCTGGAATGGATCCGGCACTGTTGAGCACGGGGACACTCGGGGACGTGGATTCAGTCGTTTCTGTAGGATTCGAAGGGGCGGGACTCATCGGGCCATTCACTGTTCAAGCTGAATACATGCGCTCGTTTCTGCATCGAGACAGCGGCCGCAGCGACCTCAGCTTCGATGGAGGCTATGTGCAGGTGAGTTACGTCCTGACTGGCGAACGTCGCCGCTATAGTCGGACGCTTGGGGTGATACGCGGATTGAAGCCGAGCCATGTCTGGGGCGCTTTCGAAGTTGCGGCGCGTTTCAGTTCGCTCGACCTGGACGACGATGACGTCTCCGGTGGACAAGCACGGGACCTGACGTTCGGCCTGAACTGGTATCTGCGAGAGAATGCTCGCGTCATGTTCAACTACACCAAGGTGGACGGAAAACGCCGGGGGGCATCACCGAGGTCCGACGATCCGCAGGTCTACCAGATTCGCTTCCAGCTCTTCTTCTAGTTCGCGTGCGACCGGAAGAGGCGGGGGATTGTCTAGTATGAGTATGCCGAGAATTTCTGCAGGGCATCGTAAGCGTTGGATCGCTTTGCTCGTTGCGAACGGCGTAGCTCAGGCTGTTTGTGGCTTCTTCGTCGCCTATTTTCTGCGAGATGCACTCGAAGCTTCTCGGGCCGGTTCGCCACCCTGGGATCTGGCCATGGCGATAACAGTACTCGGCGGAATCATGCTCGTGCTTCGCGTCAAGGAAGCCAGTGATGCCGAGCATCTAGGTCAGGACTACGTGATGCGAGTTCGCTTGCGAATTTTTGATCGCGTTGCGAAACGACCTGTCCGAGCGGAAGGGAATCGCCGTTGGGGCGTCACGATGACCCGACTGATCAGTGATCTCAACTCGTTGCGAAACTGGGTGAGTCTCGGAATCGCCCGCTCGATCGTCGCGGCGGTCACGATCGTTGGATTGCTGGCGAGTCTCTATTACTTCAGCCCTCTTTCGGCAGTGGCCGCAGTCGTCGTTCTCAGCTGTTGTGGTCTTGCAGTTGCGGCGCTCACGCCACGGCTGCGCGGTTACGTTCGGGAGGCCCGCCGTCGGCGGGGGCGTCTAGCGAACAATCTTGGCGAGAAGGTCTTCGCAGCACACACTGTGCGGCAATCGGGTCGTTACCAAAGTGAGCGCCGACGAATTCGTAAGCAGAGTATGAGGCTCCGTGATGCTCTCGTCCGTCGAGTCCGAACGAGTGCGATCCTGCGGGCCCTGCCCGACATGGCCCGACCGGCTGCGATTTCTGGAATCACGATTGCCGCGGCATTCAGTACGCAATCGGGAAGCGAATTGGTCGTCTCTGTGATGCTCGTGGGAATGATCGCTGCTGCGATTGGAGACCTGGCTCGGGCGTGGGATTATCGTTTGGCCTTCGATCAAGGCCGCGCACGGATTGCGGATGTACTCACGGGACCACGTATCGTCGAGTCGCGCACGGCCGTCGAGTTGCCCGGCGAGGGGCCGCTGGCAGTCAGCCTCGATGGTGTCTGCGTGGCGGATGCGCTGGGTCAGGTTGACCTCGAGATCCGGCCCGGTGAGCGCGTCGTTGTGATCGGACCTGCGGGTTCGGGAAAATCGACACTGGTTTCGCTGGTGGCGCGACTGCTCGAGCCGGACGCTGGTGAGGTACGCCTGGCAGGGTTGCCACTCGCTGCGATCAAGCTTGACTCGCTTCATGAGTCGATTCAGCTCGTTAGCCCCCTGCTTCCGCTCCTGCGCGGCACGGTCGACGAGAATATTGGCTATGCGGCTGCCGCTGGAGAGGAGGACGCCGACTGGATCGAGTCTGTGATCGAAGAGTGTGGGCTCGCCTCTGACCCGCTTTTGCTTCCCGATGGACTCGACACGCGAGTCGAAGAGCAGGCAGCCAATCTGCCGCACGGCCTGCGAGCACGAATCACCCTCGCGCGGGCGGCCGCTGTGCGACCCCGAGTCTTGTTGGTCGATGATCCCGCAATTCTAGGCGATCCATGCGCGTTGGAGGCGCTCGACAAGGTGCTTGCGCTGACCGGCGCGACGTCGATCGTTGTCTGCTCCGCGCGTGGCCCGAAGCCTATTGCGGATCGAATCGTCGAGTTGACAAGGCCCGGCCTCGAGGCCGCACTCGAGACAGGCCGAGACGCGACACTGACGAACCTCTCACCTCGATCCCTGTCCCTCGCTGAAGAGGGGCGGCGAGCATGAAAAATTTCAGACTCATTCGGAAGGGCGTCGACGTCACGCCGCTTCTCGCGGAGATCGATCAAAGGCCAGAAGCCTGGCTCGAACAGACCGGTCGGCAGGCGATTCGCGTACAAGCTGCCGCGCTGGCAATTCCGATTCGCGGATTGCGCAAGTCGAAGATCCGAGGACGAAAGCGCAGAGATGTCCACGAGTCGAGATACACGACGATCTCCCGATCTTTCCAGAATGTGCGCCGCTTCATCGAAGAGTTCGCCATGGAAATCGATGCCAAGCTTGCTCGCGCCAAGATAGTGAATCTGCCACCTGGCAAACGGGTCCTGGCCCATCGCGATCGCGGGGAGTACTACGCCTGTCGGAATCGCTACCACCTCGTGCTAGAGAGTGCAGAGGCCTGGATGAGAGCTGGTGATGAAGAGGTTTCGATGCGCTCGGGCGAACTATGGTGGTTCGATAACAAGGCCGTCCACGAAGCATGGAATTCGAGTGAGCACAGGCGGATCCATTTGATATTCGATCTCGAGCCCAGGGTCATGTCTTCTTCCTCTTGAGCACACACCGTCGCGAATCGTTGACAAGCTCGCCTGCGGAGTGGAAGACGACGCGGTCGGCGAGTTGAATCGATAGATCAAGCCGGAAACACCTCGCCCGACCACTCTTCACTCAGTGCCCACAGGCGCTCTGCCGCCTTTTCGTCCAGGGCCCAGGACATGATCCCCTGGTCCATGCTCGGGTCTTCGATCGGTTCGGCGACGTCACAATCTTCGCAGTAGAGACCGCCGCGTCCATCGAGCTCGGGTGCAGTTGCAGCCCAGACCGTCGTCGCGGCTCCCTGCGGCACCTGTTTGAAGATCATTGGGGATCGACCTTTTCTTTGGTCCATCAGATCTTTCAAGTCGCTCTCGTCCATGTGACGACCGAGTTCGGTTTGGATCGCGCCCGGGTGGACGGCATAGGAACGAATGCCACGGTCCTTGAATCGCTTGTCGAGTGCGACGCTGAAGAGCACGTTGGCTGTCTTGGCCTGGCCGTAGGCGACCCACTTGTTGTAGTCGTCCTTTTCGAAGAAGGGATCGTCGAATCGGAAGGGTGACATGCGGTGGCCGGCACTCGAGAGGTTCACGATCCGGGCGGGCGCGCCGGCGAGAAGTGCCGGTATGAGACGTGCGGTGAGGACGAAATGGCCGAGGTGATTTGTGCCCAGCTGAGTATCCAGGCCTTGAGCGGTTCTGCCGAGAGGGCAGGCCATGACACCGGCATTGTTGATGAGTCGGTCGATGCGGGGGAAACGCTTTGCGATGTCGTCGGCTCCGCGGCGGACTGAGTCGAGGTCGAAGAGATCGAGGACCGCAATCTCGATATCGGCGCTCGGAACGCTTTGTCGGATCGTTTCTGCGGCGGCCGCGCCTTTGGCTTCGTCGCGAACGACACTGACGATTCGAGCACCGCAGGCTGCAAGGACACGGGCGGTCTCGACGCCGAGGCCGGCAGAGCCGCCGGTGACGACGATCGTCTGGCCCGAAAGATCGATGTTTCGAGCGGCTTCTTCTGCGCTGGTTTCGGCTCCGAAGGGGGTCGTCATTTTGTTCTCCTGGTATCGGTAATTCGGGCGACGGCGATACGACGTCGATTCCAGGTGTAGCTGATCATCAGTCCGTCCTCGACCTCGATGATTGCGGGGTAGGAAAACTCTCCGGGCTCCGTTTCGATGTCGATGCGTTCGGGCCAGCTCCTACCGTTGTCTTTCGAGAAGAGTACCGAGAGCGGTGTTCTGGCGGCCCAGTTTCCGGCAACGGGATTGCATATCAGCGCGAGCGTTCCATCATGCATTCTCGTCAAATCCAATCCACTATTGTTATTCGGGACATCGATCGGATAGGCCATGGACCAGCTTCGGCCATCATCTTCGGAGTCACTGCGATGCGTGCGGCCGTCCGTGCTTCGGAAGAGGGCGTGCGCGATTCCGGGTGCCGACTCCCAGAGCGTGGGTTGGATCAGGCCCTTGCCGGAGAAGTTGCGTCGATCGATCTGGATTTTTTCACCGGCGACCCAGCCGTCGAGACCGTTGGGGCTCCGATCGATGAAGGCGTCCCAGCTTCGCCACCGCTCGGTCGATGCACCGGCGAGCCAGAAACCCGACGAAAGCTGAATGGGTTTGTTGCGCACCGCTCCGCGGCCTCCGCGGTCCCCGGGTACGAGTCGCGTCGCGGTCGACCAGCTCTGCCCGTAATCACTCGATCGCTGTACCCAGGTCTGCCAATGGCGAATCCGCGAGCCAATCTTGAAGTGGAGAACGAGATCCTTTCCGCCTGGCGAGAGCACAAAGAGCACGGGATTCCAATGGGGTTCGTCGATGGCTTTTGCGATCAGACGTGGTCTGCTCCAGTGCCTGCCGGGCATGGCTGCAGCGCTGTCCGAGTCGACGGGCGGGCTGGGAACCCGCTCGGCGGCCCAGATGCCCACGTCGGGATGGGATTCTCGGGTACCTCCGAACCAGGCGACGAGAATCCGTCCGTCCGTCAGGGAGACGAGCGTCGATGCGTGACATTGAGCGAAGGGCCTGCGGTCGCCGAAAACGTGTTCGGGAGTGCCAGAGGAGAAATTCTGGGGGACAAGATTCGAGGACATCAGGGTTTCATCCGCTTGATTCGATTCGCCGGTCCATCAGTCTCGCACATTGCCTGGGTCGATCGACTTGCGCTCGTTGGATCGGCGGTTCTAGGGGCCGTTCGGCTCGCCCGAGATCACGAATTTCGATTGTATTCGGCGAAGCGTGGCGGGCTCCGGAGCACGGGCCCGAGAGGCTATGCTGATCCACATCGAGTTCACCCTCAGGATCAGGAGTCAATCCGTGTCTACATCTTCTTCGCTTCGTTTTGGTGTGATGTTTGGCTATTGGCAGGCAGCGCCGCCGACGAATTTCATCGAGGTCGCCCAGGAGGCCGAGCGCCTCGGGTTTCATTCTGCCTGGACTGCCGAGGCCTGGGGGTCCGACGCCTTCACGCCGCTCGCCTGGATCGGCGCTCACACCACACGTCTCAAACTGGGTACGTCGATCGTACAACTCTCCGCTCGAACGCCGACTTCGACAGCGATGCACGCATTGACCCTCGACCATCTCAGCCAAGGGAGACTGATGTTGGGGCTCGGTGTGTCGGGGCCGCAGGTCGTAGAAGGTTGGTATGGCCAGCCCTTCAGCAAGCCGCTTTCGAGAACTCGCGAGTACATCGACATCGTACGTCAGGTCATGCGCCGGGAACGACCGGTCAAGAACGACGGGCCGCACTACCCGCTGCCCTATTTCGGAGAAGGTGCATGGGGCATGGGGAAGCCGCTCAAGGCGATTACACATCCGCTTCGCTCGGATCTACCGATCTATCTCGGTGCCGAGGGCCCAAAGAACGTCGCTCTCGCGGCCGAACTCTGTGATGGCTGGCTTCCGCTCTGGTACTCCCCCTACCGGGAAGATGTCTATGCGGATTCACTGAGAGAGGCCCCGGACGATTTTGACATCGTGCAAGGCGTGTCTGTGACGGTCACCGAGGATCTCGAGAGAGCCTACGATGCGCTTCGTCCGATGTTGGGTTTCTACGTTGGCGGAATGGGTTCCAAGGATCGCAATTTCCACAAGGAGTTGATGGGACGATTGGGTTTTCCCGAAGAGGCGGAGAAGATTCAAGCGGCCTTCCTGGCAGGCAATCGTGAGGAGGCCATCGCAGCGGTTCCGAACGAGTTCATCGACGAGATTGCGCTGATCGGCTCGAAAGAGCGGATTCGGGATCGATTGCAGGCCTGGAATGACAGCCGTGTGAAGACGATCTTGCTCCACGCCGCCGACCCGGCGAAGCTTCAGGAAATTGCGGAGGTCGTGATGGACTGAACGATTGGGAAGTTCTGCGATGTCCTCTTGGCTATGGAAGTGACTATGAATCCGATTCTCATCACGTTGAACATCGTCCTTCTCGCCGGTCTTGGGGCGCTTGGATACGAGTGGCCGCCGGCGCTCTTCGCGTTCTTGATCGTCGGACCACTTTCAGTCCTCAGCATCTGGGGTGCATCGGGTGGGGGTGTTTCGGCAAGGACGATCTTTGTCACGACCTCTGCCGCCGCGGGTGTCGGAATCGTCGCGAGTAGTTATTTCTGGCCGGCGGCCTGGTATGGAGCCGTCCTCGTCGGGCCGATCATTCTGCTCGGTACCGTGGACATGCTTCAGACGAAGAGGGCTATTCGACGAAATTTTCCAGTGATCGGACATGTTCGATACCTGTTCGAGCTGGTTCGTCCCGGGATTCAACAATATTTCATCGAGTCCGACATCGAAGGGCGGCCATTCAATCGGGAAGAACGCTCTCTCGTCTATCAGCGTTCGAAGGGGGCGCGCGATACACTGCCCTTCGGTACCCAGCGTGACGTCTATGCGGACAGCTACGAATGGATCAACCATTCAATTGTCCCAGTCAGGCCGAAGGATATGAATCCTCGCGTGATGATCGGCGAGGGGCACTGCGAGAAGCCCTACTGCGCTTCGGTCTTCAATATTTCGGCAATGAGTTTTGGAGCTCTTTCGGGGAGGGCGATCGAAGCCCTCAATCGAGGTGCGCGCGACGGCGACTTCGCGCACAACACGGGAGAGGGCTCGATCAGCCCCCATCATCTCCAGGGTGGCGATCTGATCTGGCAGATCGGAACAGGATATTTTGGCTGCCGCACCGCGGACGGCGCGTTCGATCCTGATCAGTTTGCAGAGCGCGCCGGTCTCGACGCGGTGAAGATGATCGAAATCAAGATTTCACAGGGTGCCAAGCCGGGGCACGGAGGGATTCTTCCCGCCGCCAAGATCACGCCAGAGGTCGCCGAGATTCGTGGTGTACCGATGGGAGCCGATGCGGTTTCACCCTCGGCGCATTCGACCTTCTCGACACCGATTGGACTACTCGAATTCATTACACAGTTGCGCGAGCTGTCCGGTGGCAAGCCCGTCGGCTTCAAGCTCTGTGTGGGGAAGCGCCGCGAGTTCCTGGCGATCTGTAAAGCCATGTTGGAGACGGGTCTGCGACCCGACTTCATTACGGTCGACGGAGGCGAAGGCGGAACCGGTGCGGCCCCCTTCGAGTTCTCGAATTCGCTCGGCTGTCCGCTCGTCGACGGCCTGACCTTTGTGCACAACGCACTCGTCGGAGTCGAGTTGCGTGACGAGATCAGGATTCTCGCGTCAGGTAAAGTGGCGAGCGGGTTCGGTTTGACGCGATTGCTCGCCCTCGGTGCGGACCTTTGTTATGCCGCTCGATCGATGATGCTCTCGATCGGTTGTGTTCAGGCCAGGAAATGCAATAGCAATGAATGTCCTGTTGGCGTCGCGACCCAGAATCCCGCATTGACCGCAGGCCTGGATGTCGAGACAAAGGCGATTCGCGTTGGGCGCTATCATGCGGAGACGATTCACGCAGCTGTGGAATTGATGGCTGCGGCGGGATTGGCCACGCCTGGTGAGCTACGTCCCTGGCATGTCATCAGGCGCGTGTCACAGCTCGAAACGCTTCATTACGGTGAGATTTTCGATTACCTCAAACCGGGTGCGCTGCTCCTGGATGAGCCCCCCCCGTCCTTCGGTCGTGCATGGCGATCGGCGAGTGCGTCTAGCTTCGACCACGTACCCTTGTAGACAAAGCGGCCCGGGTTGCTGGCTAGGCACACGAACTCGGACGTGGTCGCAGCGGGCGAAATGGGGAAGGGGGCGTGGAAGTCGGGCTCGAAATCTTCGTCGCGCGTCTATCTAGAGCATGGGATCGAGGAGGACTTCGGTTCGATCGTGTTCGATCACGCCCCAGTCGCCAAGCTCGTCAGCACCTAGTTCGCGTTCCACGACGCGAAGGACACCATTGCCAAATTCGAATCGGGTCCAGTTGCCACCGTGATCGGATTCGAATTCGATGAAGCTTCCCGGCTCGACAAAGCGAGCGATGGGCGCGAAGAAGCGAGCCATCGCACGTGCCGGTAATTCATCCATCATGCCTTCGCGACCGATCGCCCTGACGCCACCATCGGGAATCTCGTGAACGATGATGTGTTCGCCGAGCCCGATGACCGAGCGAATCGCGCCGGCGAGCGTCGTCGCGGAACCGAGATCGCCATAGGCCGTGGGCTTTTCATGGATGCCGCGTGCGAGAAACACGGCTTCAGACGGGAAGGTTGATTTGAGTGTCGTGATTGCAGCGGCTTCGCCGCTGGCGCTCATTCGAAACTCAGCTTTTTCAATCCAGACCGCGGTTCCCATTGTCTCACTCCGATTCAGGGTCCTGGGTGCGTATCCCCTGGGGCTCGAAAAGCCGACAGAGGTCAGACCAGTAGGAATCCAGTCGGATCTTCGGGGCGTTGCCTTGAGCCCGTGAGTTCAAAGTTCCCAGCAACCGTCGCTCGCGTGAGCGCGGAGGACTACCGTTCGGGTGCAGATCCGCAATGGATTGCATAGCTGGTTGAAATTAGTGCGGGTCGAGTTCGACGAGAGATCGCCGCTACAGCGATTCGCATCATGGGTCCGTGAAGTCCCCTGCCCATGAGCCTGAGGAGCCTGAGATGCGTGTCCGTGAAGCGTTGTCAGCCCTTGTCTAGCGCATCTGGCCAATATCCCCTGTCAGGATTTCGGGTCGTCGATCTCGCCGACGAGAAGGGCGAGCTGGCAGGCAGAATACTGGGAGATCTCGGCGCGGAGGTCGTTCGCGTCGAACCGCCGACTGGCGCGCGCTCACGTGAGTTGCCGCCATTCAAAGACGGCCGCAGTCTGTACTTCGCCACGCGAAACGCGAACAAGCTCGGACTTGCTCTCGATCTCGAAGCCGTGGGCGACCGAGAACGATTTCTCGACCTTCTCTCGCGCGCAGACGTGTTGATCGAATCCGAGGCACCGGGTCGAATGGCCGCCCTGGGGCTCGCGCCTGACGTTCTCTCCGAGCGCTTCCCGCATCTCACCGTTCTGTCGATCACGGATTTCGGGCAAACGGGTCCGTACCGCGATTGGGTCGGGACGGATTCGACCCTGAACGCAATCGCCGGGATGCAATGCAAGGCGGGCACAGCCGATCGTGAGCCACTCCTCCCGCCCGGCGCGATGGCCTATGACATCGCCGGCATCATGAGTGCCTTTGCTGCGATGACTGCGCTCTACCAACGTGAGAAGACCGGTTTCGGACAGACGATCGACCTCTCGGTCCTCGAGGCGGTGGCGCAGCAGACGGATTGGTCGTACGCGAACGGCTCGATGCTCGAAGCCAAAGGACAGGACAGCACGGCGATTCGAAGTGGGTCGGGGCCGGTCTACAGGATCTTTCGGTGCAAGTCCGGTTTTGTGCGCCTCGTCATCCTGGCACCTCGCCAGTGGCATGCGATGCGTGAATGGTTGGGGGATCCGGACTATCTCCAGGATCCGAAATACGACAGTTTTCTTGGTCGGATCGAAATCGCCGATGCGCTTGCCGTCATGGTCGGAGACCTCTTCTCGACGATGGGCCACGAAGACGTCGCACGCGAAGCGCAGAAACGCGGCATCGTCTGTACGCCGGTCCTCTCGCCCGCGGAAGTTCTGAACAATGAACATTTTCGATCCCGTGACACATTCGTGACGGCTGAGTTTGCGCCCGGCGAAGTCGGGCCCATTGCGTCCGGTTTCTTCGAACTCGATCGCGAGCGCATGGGTTATCGGACTCGTCCTCCCGAGATCGACGAGCACGCGGGCCAGATTATCGAACAGATCTGGAGCGATGTGCGTTCCGCACCCGACGGCGAACGGCCCGGGCCATCGCCGCCCTTCGAGGGACTGCGGGTTCTCGATTTCGGAATCGGCGGTGTGGGCGTCGAGGCTGCTCGCTTGTTCGCTGAATACGGTGCGGACGTGATCAAGGTCGAGAGTCGGAGCTATCCGGATTTCATTCGGGTCGTGATGTCGACGGAGATGAGTGCGTCGTTCGCTTCTTCGAGTCGGTCGAAGAGAGGTTTCGGCGTGAATATCAAATCCGATGAGGGTCGCGCACTCATCCATGAGCTCGTCAAGCAAGCCGATATCATCACGGAGAACAGTTCGACCGGCACGATGGAGTCGATGGGGATCGGTTTCGAAGAACTCGAACGATTGAACCCACGGATCGTTATGGCGAGCAGCCAACTACTAGGCAATCACGGTGCCTGGGCAGATTGGGTCGGTTACGGACCGAGTACTCAACCGATCGGTGGCCTCGTGCATCTTTGGGACTATCCCGAAGAGGCCGAAGAGGCCAAAGGCGAGGCGGAGCGTGCAGAGCCTGCTGGCTCGACCTCGATCTTCCCGGACCATCTGGCTGGACGGCTGCTCTCCGTGATCGCTCTGGGGAGTATCATCCGGCGCCTGCGTACTGGAAAGGGCGGACATGCGTCGGTTGCTCAGGCCGAAGCCGTCGTCAATATCCTTTCCGACCAGTTGCTCAAGGAAGGCGTCGAGCCCGGGAGTGTCGTGCCGCGCGGCAATCGGAACGAGCGGGGTGCGCCTTGGGGTTCGTATCCCTGTTCCGGTTTCGAGCAGTGGATTACGATTACGATTCGAGACGATTCGGATTGGGAGAAACTACGAGTCGCGATGGGCGATCCCTCATGGGCACGGAATGATTCCTATTCGACCGTAGGAGGTCGTTTCGCCGCGCATGACGAGATCGACGGAAGGCTACGGGAGTGGACGAGTCCGCAGACGACACAAGCGCTCACCGCGACGCTTCAGATGTTCAATATCCCGGCAGCGCCGATGTTCTCTGCGCGCGACCAGATGAGAGATCCGCATTTTCAGGCTCGAGGCTATGGCCGCTGGGTCGACCAACAGGGTCTAGGTTGGATCGCCTTCGAGGGGCCGGCGTTTCGCGCGAGCGGGATGGACGATGTGGCGATCTGGCAGGCGCCGTTGATCGGCGAACACACGCGTGAGATCGCTCGAGAGCTCCTCGATCTCGATGCATCCGAGATCGAGGAGAAGATCGCGGGCGGAGTGCTCGAAATCACGGAATGAAGCAGAGCCCGGGCCGGTTCTGCTCGAAGGGGTTCGACATGAAGGATTTCATGGGTCGGGTCGCCGTTGTGACCGGCGCGGCGAGTGGCATTGGTCTCGGCGCCGTCGAGCGGTTTCTGTCAGAGGGAATGAAGGTCGTGATGGCAGATATCGAGAAGGCGGGCCTCGATCGTCAGGTCTCGCGCCTCTCTGATGCTGGGGGCGAAGTTCTAGGCGTGGTTTGCGACGTGCGGGATTCTGATTCCGTGTCCGACCTCGCAGCCCGGACGCTCTCCCATTTTGGCGGAGTTCATGTCGTGATGAACAACGCAGGTGTCGCGCCGGCGGGTCCGATGCTCGATGCCACACCTGCGGATTGGCGTTGGATCGTGGACGTGAATGTCCTCGGTGTCGCCTATGGGATTGCGGCGTTTGGACCCATTCTTCGCGACGCGGGGGAAGGGCACATCATCAATACCGCTTCCGAAGCGGGCTTCGTGAGTAGCGCGATTCTAGGCATGTACACCGCAACGAAACATGCCGTGGTTGGCATGACCGAGTCGCTCTACCGCGAACTCGAGGACAGCGAAATTGGCGTCCACTGTCTCTGTCCGAACCTGGTCAGCACGAAGATCTTTCAATCCGAGCGCAATCGTGATGACGGAGTAGAGATGAAGGCGTCGCAGACGGCGACGATCGGAGTTCTTCGTGAGGCGGTGTCGTCGATGGGAATCGGCGTGGACCAGGTTGCAGGTGACATCATTGATGCGCTCCGCGCGAATCAGTTCTGGATCTTTACGCACGAGCTGACGAGAAAGGCACTCTCCACTCGCTTCGCCGATATCGAAGCGGATCGAAATCCCACGAACCCCTACGAGGGGCTTGGCGAACTCGAAGAGATCACTGAACTCCGATAGCGCACGGCCCTCAGCATTCGTTCAGGCACATGTCATTCCGGCGCAGTCCGCGAGAATTCGATTGTTGCTGTTTGGGCGGCGATGCTATCCCGAATTGCTTCGGAACGGAGGGGCAGGGATGCGCGTAGCGCGTGGGGAGAGTCGGGTTCTTGCAGGCTGGGCGCACGATCTCGGGAAACCGTTGCAGGTCATCGGGAGCCATGGGCGACGACTCGCTCAGGCAGACGTCCTGGATCGTCAAACTCGAGAACTGGCATTGGCGATTGTCGCATTGTCTGATGATGCGCTGAGAGTGGTCGATTGTCTGATGGAATCGGCGCGAACCGATGAACCGCAAAACGATCAGCCTGGCTTGCTTCGAGAGACGCTGGGGCGTGTTGTTGCTGTCGTCCAGGGGCTTCATCCCGGGTGCCGTTTGTCGGTCATAGGACCTGTTCCCGTTGTCGAGATCGAGCGTCCCGGCCGGACATTCTCGGCTCTCGTGAATCTTGCCGACAATGCGGTTCGGGCTAGCGATCGCTGTCAGCCGGTCACGATCCAGATACGGCTGGACGGCGATGAGCTTGCGATAGATGTGAACGACCGTGGAGCGGGAATGTCGGACTTGGTTCGGATGCGGGCCTTCGAGCCCTATTTCTCGTCCCGCAAGAACTCGTGCTCGCCGGGACTGGGGCTTTCGGAGTGCCGTGCGCAAGTCGAATCGATGGGTGGTCGGGTCGAAATCGAATCGGTCGAAGGTCACGGCACGCGCGCATCTGTCGTCATTCCCTGTGCGACGTGTCCCGCCGGAGGTGGCTGCCGAACGTGTTAAGCTTACTGAAGGATAATTACCCGAATCTCGAAAGGAATATGCGCCAATGGCTTCCTTCATGGCACCCTTCAGTACCCATTTCTATGCGGTCCTGCGAATCGTCGTCGGCTTCACTTTTCTCTGGCACGGCGCCCAGAAGTTATTCGAATTTCCCGTCGCTGGGCCAGAGGGCGTTCCCGCTTTCGTGATCTACGTTGCAGGCTCGATCGAGCTGATCGGCGGAATTCTGGTCATGATCGGATTGATGACCCGCTGGGCGGCATTCCTGTGCAGCGGATTGATGGCGTCAGCCTATTGGATGGCTCATGGGACCAAGGCCGTTCTTCCGATCATGAATGGCGGTGAACTTTCAGTGATCTACTGCTTTGTATTCCTCTTCATTGCTGCGCATGGCTCCGGAAATTGGAGCGTCGATTCGAATCGTTCTGGAGGAGCTGCTGTATGACACAGGGCGGCCGGAATGCACTCCCGGTCGACGGGCGTTCGGCGAGACTCTGGCGAGTGGTCGTTTCGCTCGCGACGCCACCCGAGAATTCATCGGGAGAAGGGGATCCAGCCGGAGAATCGGCCACGATTTCGACTCATGCCGAGAACCTGGCAGTCGAGTTCGACGAGGCGTACACGGAGTTTGTCGAAGGATTCGATCATTTGCCGAGAGAATCCCAACTACTGGCGCTCCAGGCGGTCGATACAAAACTTGCGGCCATGGCCCGCGCGAAGGATGCGGCGCTCTGGACAGTTCAGGCGTGTCGAGAGGATCCGAGCTGGCGCGAGGTGCGGGTGCTCGCCGAGGCTGCGATCGTCGAATTCGACTGGCCGAAAACGCTCGATCGAGTGTGAAGTGCTGCTCCTGGCGCGCGAGTCGTGACGCCCAGGGGATATCGCGCCCTGTGTCTGAGTACGATCGTCGATGCGATATTCTCCGAAGTGTAGGAGCGAGGCGAAGAAGATGACTCCCGGATTCGATCCAACCGAAATAGTTGCTTGCGCGATGCGACCAGCTGGGAGCTGGAGCCATTTGAGTTCGCTCGTTGGGTTCGTGCTCGTCGCGTGGTTCGTGTCGCCCTCGAGAAGCCGCCAGGTGCGCCGTACTCGCTAGGCCGATACGCGCAGTCGACTCACTCTCATGAGTTCAGCGCCTCTGAGACTTTCAGAGCGTCACGCAGTGCCGAAACATCGTGTGTGCGGACATAGTCCGCGCCCTCACGCGCGGCGTGGATTTCCGCGGTCAGGGTAGCGGGGCCGATCTGCTCGACAGCTCGGCCGGTGATCGCGCGCAGAAATGACTTTCTCGAGACCGAGATGAAGATCGGGCGACCGAAGCGCGCTCGAAGCTCGGGGATCCGTCGAAGCACGGCGATCGATGCTTCTGGATTGCTCCCAAGAAAGAAACCCATCCCCGGGTCGACGATGAGTCGATCCTCGGAGATGCCCGACCGCACGAGCTCGCTCAGCCGCATTTCGAAGAAGCGATCGATCGACGCAAGTACCTGTTCGGGCGTCGCATCGTTTCGCGCGGCGCGTTCGAGCGCGAGAAGCGAGTGAACAACGACCAACAAAGCCTGGCTATCGGCGAGTTCTTCCTGAATCCGAGGGTCGGGAAATCCACGCACATCATTCAACATCGAAACGGCCGCTTCGATTCCAAATCTGAGGACATCTGTGTCCGTCGAGTCTATCGAGATGGGAACGTCGCAGGCGGAGAGTTCTTCGATCACAGGTTCAAGGCGCGCGATCTGATCTTTGCCCGAGACGTGTATCGCATCGGGATTGCTCGAGGCAGGTCCAAGCTCGAGGATGTCCGCGCCCCCTTCGGCCAGTTGTCGCGCATGCTGGAGAGCGGCGTCCATTGCAAGATATCGCCCTCCGTCCGAGAACGAATCCTCAGTGATGTTGACGATGCCGACGATTCGGGGAGTCTTTTCCACAGCCGCTTTCTAGCACGCTCGAAGGGTCGCCGAAGACTCATGTGAGAGCAGGCGTCGTGTCCAACGTCACCTTTAGCAGAAGAGAGATTCGTTCTGTCGCCTCGCGCGGTTCTAACGCCGCCTACGAGTTTTTACATCGCTTTTACGCACTGAGCATACCTACTGCGTTCTCTGGATCATCGTTTTCGGCTACACCTGCGCTCGCGTCTGGTCGCAATCAGATTCAAGCCTTCGGGCGCTACGCGTCCGGTCAACACCGCCCCCTTGTGAAAGTCTGACGCCAAACATGAATGCAGCGATCGAGTTGGATCCCCTTGAGCTTCCAACGCCTTCCGTCGATGTGAAAGACGAGGTCGAAGCCAGGGTTGAGTCTCAAACGGGCCGTTGGCTACGCTACAAAGCCGATCGACGAGCGGTAGTCTATGTGCACGCGATGTTGGGCGTGCATGTGGCGGTATTCTTTCTTGCGCCGACCTGGGTTGCAGCGCTTTTTGTTCTCCCGCTTGCCATTGGCAGCATACTCGTCGCCGCGGTCAATCATCACCACCAGCATTTCAATACCTTCCGTTCCTACTGGATGAACCGACTCTTCGAAATCAGCTTGTCACTCCAGACCGGAATAGCGCCTTTTGGTTGGGTTCTGCATCACAATCTGGGGCACCACGTCAACTATCTCAATCAACGCCCCCATGCCGAATCCGACGAATCGAAATGGACGCGACGCGACGGATCGCAGATGGGTCGGTTCGAGTACACGATCGACCTGCTCTTGCATCATCAGATCGACATCATCCGTGTCGGTCTCCGATATCCCAAGTACCTCCGCATGTTCCTGTGGATGAAGCTGCCGCTCTGGTCGATCATCGGTCTTGCACTCTTCATCAATCCGATGAACGCCGTGTTGGTGATCCTGCTTCCCGGTTTCATCACGCTCGCCCATACATCCTGGATTACGTACGATCATCATGCCGGCCAGTTCACGACGAGCCACTACGATGCGAGCCGGAACAACACGAATCCTCTCTTCAACTACATCACGTGCAATCTCGGATACCACACCGCTCATCACAAACGACCGGGTGTTCATTGGTCGTTGCTTCCGAAGATTCATGATGAGATCAAACACCGGATTCCGCCGGAACTCACCCAGGCTCATTTCTGGTAGGTGATCGACGCGGGTCGTTGATTCTTCGTTCGAGGTCGACGTGGACCATGCCATCTTCGATGGAAACGGCGAAGCACGGAATGGGGAAGCCGTCGGCGTTCTCGGGATCGAAACCAGTTCGAACATCGAAGGGCCAGCCATGAGCCTGGCAGGTAATCACGCAGCCTTCTAGCTCGCCCTTCGAGAGAGGGAAGCCCGCATGTGGGCAGGTATCCTCCATCGCGTAGACCCGTTCGCCAACGAGATACAGACCAATGTCGATGCCAGCGACGCGGACACAAAGTCCACGTTTGCTTGGGATCTCGGAGAGTCGTGCCACCGGGACGAACGACATCGTGTGTTCCTTGCATGCACATTGCGAGTGTCTTGAATCAGCGGCGCAGCATGCCTCAAGTCGCACCTGGAAACCACGCGGCCTTCGAGCTCTTCGTTGTGGCGGTGTAGTGGGTCGATCCGGAAAGCGGCGATGAACGGTCGATACCGCCCGTGGCTGGGACGAGTTAGCCTAGGCGGTCAGTGACGACGGCGAGCCACAGACTTCCGATCTCGATCAAGACATCTTTCGGGGTGGGTCAGATCGCGGAAGGCGTCAAGAACACCGGCTTCACGACTTTCCTGCTCTTCTATTACAACTCCGTACTCGGGCTCTCTGGAACCTACGCCGGTACTGCTCTGCTCGTCGCCCTGGTTTTCGACGCTGTGACCGATCCGCTGGTGGGATCGCTCTCCGATACCTTCAAGCATCGGCTCGGACGACGGCACCCGTTCATGTACGCCTCCGCGATTCCGCTCGCAGTGACCTTTGGATTGATATTCAGTCCACCGGCAGGACTCGGGCAAATCGGCTTGTTCTTGTGGTTGACGTGTTTTGCGATCCTGGTCCGTGCGTCGATGACTCTGTATCACGTACCTCATATGGCGCTCGGAGCAGAGCTGACCTCGGACTACCACGAACGTACGGTCGTTGTCGCCTATCGCTCTGGATTTGGTGCGCTTGGTATCGCGTTGGTACTCGGTCTGGGCTGGACGGTGTTTTTCCCCGACGCGAATGGCCAGCTGGGACGGTTCGATCCCGTTGCCTACCGATCCTTTGGCTGGGTATTCGGCGTGATCATGCTGATCTCGATTGTTTTTTCCGCATGGGGGACCCGATCGGTCATCCCCTCACTTCCGAAGGCGCCAGAGGATGCCGAGGCCTTTCATCCGAGACGCCTGGTGGGCGAGTTCAGGGAAGCTCTCGAGAACCGTTCCTTCCGCGCCCTGGTAGTGGGTCTGATTCTCTTCTTTGCGACGCGCGGTGTCCAGGACGCGTTGAACGTACACATGGGCACCTATTTTTGGAATCTCTCGGCGAGTCAGATCCAGCTGCTGCAGGCCGCAGCCATACCGGCCTTCATATTGGGCTTGCCATTCTGGGTGGCGATGACGCGTTTCATCGACAAGGGGCTGTCCTTTCTCATAGGAATCGCGCTACTCACGGTCTTTTCGATGATCTGTCCGCTGTTGCAGATCATTGGCTGGTACCCCCTGCCCGAGAGCCCCGCCTACATGGGCGTGCTGGTCGGTTGTGCTGTGATTGCGGTTTTTGGCGCCACCGCGGGGAGCGTCAATGCGGGCTCGATGATTGCGGACGTGACCGACGAGCATGAGCTGCGTACTGGGCGTCGACAGGAGGGTATCTTCTTCGCTGCCCTGGCCTTCGCCATCAAGGCGACGGTCGGCGTCGGGCAGTTTGTCGCCGGTGTGAGCATCGACGCGATCGGTTTATCCGCCGGTGCCACGCCTGAAAGCGTATCCCCAGAGACGGTACGTGCGCTCGGGATCGTCTATGGGCCCGGTACGGCGGTCCTGGGACTCGTAGCCCTCTTCGTTTTGAGGGGCTATCGCCTGGATCGCAAACGACATGCGGAGATCGTCGTGGAGCTGGAGGCCCGACGCTTGGAACTACGCAGTCATAGCCCCACGAGCTCCACCAGCGGTTAGGAACTTCGCGTTCGGTCTAGCGCTGAGCGAGCGCGGCCGGCATAGAAGCAGCGAGACGAATGGTCGTCACGATGCAGTTCTCGATTCCGTCATGCGTCGCGGCGTTGGTACATTCCATCGAGCTCGGACCGGCCAGGCCCTGCAGTGCCCCGGTCGCTTCGACTGAAACGAATTTCTCGAAGGCGAGGTCGAGTTGCAGGTTGGTGACGGCACGAAGTGCGGATGGATCCAACGACTGGGTCGGGTCTTGTGGGTCAGCGGTGGCGACACCGCTACAGCAGATTGCGAGGAATACTCCGAAGAGAATCCGTGATAGGGATCGCATAGCAGGGGGGCTCCTTTGGTGATCCATATCGGAAGATTCAAGGAACGCTTGAGACGTTCTTCCATCGGGATTGGAAGATTCTTCGGTCCGATTAGCATGACGTCGGCAACGCGTCGGCAAGCTCCGATCCGAGAAGATTTGGAGTCCCTTTCGCCGGTTTTCCAGCGAGTCGGCAAGCGTTGGTTGCCGGCATGAGCTGTTGCCGAGGCGGTTTGGCAGTTCCCCTGAGGGGCGCGCCGAAAAGTCTGTAACCACTTGAAAAAACTGATCAAAATCCGATTCGGGCGGAATGGAGGAGCGCCTGGGGATATGCATTTCGTCGGCAATAATGAAAATGACATTGATTTTCATTTTCTATAGAAATAGAATGCCGATGTTCTCAGGACCCCGAGAGAGAGATCCAATGCTCGTATGTCATTGTCGCGGAATCACAGATCGGCAGATTCGTCGCCTCGTCAAAGACGGTGCCTGCTCGACACGTGATGTGGCGCGCGCGACGGGCGCGGGTCTGCGATGCGGTGGTTGCCGCTCGAACGTCAAGCGGGTGGTCGACGAAGCGGTCGAGCGGGAGTTCCAGAAGACGCACGCGACGACGCTGCTGGATCTCGTGATCCCCGTCAAAGGCTGATCCATTCGAACCGATTCTTGGCCCGATTTCCAGATCAGAGCCTATCCGAATCCGTGACCCTTCATGTCGACGACATTATTTAGCTGCTTGCCGGCGAGAAATCGCTCGAGATTGTCGAAGAACAGATCGAATACGTCGTCGACGTACCGGTCGAGCGAGATTGAGCAGTGCGCAGAGATGTAGACGTTCGGAATGTCCCATAACGGACTGCCTGGATCGAGCGGCTCGGGATCGAATACATCGAGGATCGCGGCCGCCAGAGGTTCATCGCGCATGACCCGGGCGAGTTCCTGTTCGTCGACAAGGGATCCGCGCGCGACGTTGACCAGAATCGCGTGGCGCGGAATCGCTTTGAGTGCTGCGGCATCAATCAGATGGTGGGTTTCCGGCGAGGCCGGTGCGGCGATGACGACTGCATCGCATTCAGCGAGCATCGCGTGGAGTTCGGCTGGGGGATACAGACCGTCGACGTCAGGCGATTTGTCTCCCGGGCGCGCGCTTCTTCGGATTGCGAGGGTGCGACATCCGAAAGCACGGGCACGGGATGCCACGGCCCGCCCGATATGCCCCAAGCCGACGATGCCGATCGTCGAGCCCGAGAACGTACGTCCATAGCTGCGGTCGAAACGATGGGCGCTCTGGAACTCGTCCAGTCTGCGGAAACGTTTCCAGACTTGAAGCAGTCGCCCGATGACCCATTCTGACATCGACGTTGCGCTGACCCCTGCGGAATTGCTCAGTACGACTCGGTCTTGTGCCACCCCTGCCTGGGCGAATTGTTCGATGCCCGCGCCAGAACCGTGGATCCATTGTAGGTTCGGTGCGCGATCCGAGAGTCGGTCCGGTGTATGGAGCGTCATCAGCACATGCGCTCTGGCAAGGATGGTTTCGCGTTCGCGTGCGACCGAGGTCGCCCAGGGTGGTGGTTCTGGGTAGGCGACATGGGCTGTTGCGGGGCCCCAGTCTGCATCGGGGTCGATCGGGAGCACGACCGGTTCGACCCCCTCGAGTCCGCGAAGGCGCTCGACGTATTTCGCTTCGGCGAAGGGTGGAAAGCCCAGGCAAACGATCAGCGGGTTTTCGATCGGCTTGGGCGACATCAGATTCCTAGCCCCTCAGCAGATCCTTCGCGATTGCGCGAATCTGGATTTCGTCTGTGCCTGCGTAGATCTGGAGAACCTTCGAGTCGCGTGCAAGCTGCTCGACCTTGTACTCGGACATGTACCCGTTGCCGCCGTAGACCTGCACTGCCTCCATGGCGACTTCGACCGCCGCTCGTGCTGCATAGAGTTTCATCGCCGAGGCCTCTGCAAACGACATGGACTTGCCGTTCGCGGACAGTTCGATCGTTCGAAACACCAGATTCTGAAGATTCATGCGGGCCACTTCCATGCGGGCCAGCTTGTCCTGGATGAGCTGGTACTCACCAATCGGCCGCTCGAACTGGACTCGCTCGCGTGCGTATTTGAGCGAGAGTTCGAGACATCGATCAACTATCCCGAGCGCCATGGCTGCGACGCCCGAACGTTCGGTCTGGAACGTGCCCTTGGCGCCCTCGCGTCCACCCGCGCTCTTGTTCAATGCGTCCTCGCCGCCGAGAAGTCGATCCATTCCCACCCGGACATCCGTCAGGAAGAGTTCGCCCGTCGGTGAGGAATGCATCCCCATTTTTCGGAGCGGTCCGCTCTGTTCGAATCCGGGCATCCCTCGATCGAGGACGAAGTTGAGGATCTTGCGATCTCGCAGATCGACACCGTCCTCCTCGAGTTTGCAGATGAAGACCGTGGTGTCTGCGAAAGGCCCGTTCGTGATGAAGGTCTTCGAGCCGTTCAATACGAACTCGTCGCCCTCACGCCGAGCGGAAGCGCGCATTCCGCCGAAGGCATCGGACCCCGAGCCGGGCTCGGTGATCGCCCAGGCACCGACCTTTTCGAGTGTCAGAAGTTCGAGCCCCCAACGTTCTTTCTGCTCGATTGTGCCCTTCGAGTTGACCGCGGCCGCCGTGAGTCCGACGCTGACACCCATCGCCGTCACCATGCCTGGGCAATGGCGACAGAGTTCGATGATGGGGATCAGCGTTGCGGCCGCCTGGTCCGCGCGGGCTGCCGGATCGGCCTCTCCGCTCGACGACTTCCTGGCTGTTTCGCCCTTTTTCTCTTTCTCGATCTGTTTTTCGAATCGCGCACGCGCCATTTCGTCCATTCCGAAGGCAGCGAACATCTTTCGGAGAATGTCGTAGGGAGGGAGGTCGCCGTGTTCGAGTTCCTCGACGTGCGGCGCGACTTCCGCTTCGATGAAGCGACGAACCGCATCCCGGATCATCAGCTGTGACTCACTCCACTCGATCATGCTCGAACTCCTTCGGTGTTGTCGATCGAGACTCTATCGAAAACACCGCCCGTCGTGCGTCCCGCCATAAGGACGTCCGAAAATACTGTCTCCCAGCTCGGACCCGCCCGCTCATGCCCCAGATGCTCTATGTAGGGGTCTCTAGAAGCCCGGGAAGGGGCTGATCTCGAAGGTTCGAGGCGTTCTGGATCTTCCGGCCCGGCGTTCGCAAGCCGAATCCGCTGACTTGCGCGACATTCCCCGGCCATGCCCATCCTCGACGTCACTCAGCTTCGCAAGATCGTCGCCGATCGAACGCTCTTCGAGGACGTCACTCTGACGATTCGACGGGGCGAAAAGGTTGGGCTCGTTGGAAACAATGGAGCCGGGAAGAGCACCCTGGGTCGAGTTCTTGCCGGGCTGGAAGAAGCCGACGGCGGGAAGATCGCCAGACGGCGTGAGTCGACCGTCGACTATCTAGAGCAAGAGCCGCACTTCGCACCCGGTCGAACGATTCGTGAAGTCGTTCTCGAAGGGCTTGCCGACTGGAATGCGACGAAGCGGCATTTCGATGAGCTGACCGAATCGCTCACGGAAGCGACTGATCTGGAAGATCAAACACGCTTGGCGGTCGAGCAGGCCAGGGTTGCTGAAGAGCTCGAGCGTCAGGGTGGTTGGGAGCGGGAACACGAGGCCGAGGCCACAGTGGGGCATCTCGGAATTTCGGACCCCGACCGCACGGTCGATCGTTTGAGTGGCGGCGAAGCGCGTCGAGTGGCCCTTGCGCGATTGCTCGTTGCGGCACCGGATTTCGCGATTCTCGACGAACCGACGAATCATCTCGACATCGAAACGATCGAGTGGCTCGAGGAGTTCCTGCGCGATCGCTGGAAGGGTGCGCTGCTCCTGATCAGTCACGATCGCCGTGTGCTCGACGCTGTCACGACGCGAACCCTCGAGATTCACGATGGCCTCGTCGATGGTTATGAGGGCGGTTATGCACGCTACCTGCTTGCGAAGGCCAATCGCGATGCCCATGTCGAGCGCACCGAACGAAATCGCCAGAATTTTCTTCGGCGCGAGGTCGAATGGCTTCGGCGAGCGCCGAAGGCGCGGGGCACCAAGCAGAAGGCACGAACGGCACGGGCTGAGGCTGCACTAGACCAGACTGCGCCACAACGAGAGCGACAGGCGGAGCTGAAGCTCCGTTCTGAGCGCCTCGGGAAGACAATCCTCGAGACGTCAGGCCTCACTATCGAACGCGACGGACGACGGCTCATCGATGGGCTCGATCTCGCGCTTCGACCCGGAGAGATAATCGGCGTCGTCGGACCCAACGGCTGCGGGAAGACGAGCCTGCTACTCGCGTTGCTAGGCGAGCTTGCTCCCGCTGAAGGATCGATCGTCGTCGGAAGCAACACGAAGATCGGTTATCTCGACCAGTCTCGTGCGGACCTCGACGACAAGGCGACCGTTCGAGAGGCGGCGGTCGGCGAAGCCAATGAGGTCGTGATTGGTGACGAGCAACTCTCGGTGGGGAGTTATCTCGAACGCTTCCTCTTTCGTCGTCCTCAGCAGCGCTTGCGCATTTCAGAGCTGTCCGGCGGCGAGAGGGCGCGCGTTTGTCTAGCCCGCCTGCTCGCCCAGAAGAGCAATCTCCTGTTGCTGGATGAGCCGACGAACGACCTCGATGTCGCGACCTTGAGTGCGCTCGAATCCATGCTTCTCGATTTTGGCGGTTGTGTAATCCTGGTGAGCCACGACCGATGGATGCTCGATCGCGTCGCCACTTCGATTCTCGCCTTCGAGGAAGCGGGTCGCGTCGAGCTTCATGCGGGCGGATATTCGGACTATCGCGATCGGCGTGCTCGCGAGATGCGTCGTGAACCCCGAACGCCTGATCATGTCGGCGAAGAAGTCACACCTAGGCCACCGAAACCGACGCCAATCGCGAAAAAGGCCCGCAAGTTGACCCAGGCCGAACGTCGTGAACTCGACGGACTTTTCGGCGAAATCGAAGCGGCCGAGCTCCGCATCGCAGAATTGCAGGTGCGACTAGCCGACCCGGAGATCTATCAGGGGCCCGGTGAGGGCGTGGCGGCGGTGCGCAGCGATCTCGAGGAGGCCGAGGCGACAGCAGCGCGATTGACGGCCCGCTGGGAGGATCTGGAAGAACGCAAGGCGGTCTCCGGGGGGCGCGGCGAGGGGAGTTAGTTGCATTCGCCCGGATCGCGATCCCGTCGTAGACCCGGTTTTGCTCTGGCGCGCCGGTTTTCGTGGGGTGTGCTAAGCTGCGCTGGCTACAACCCCTGACCCCTGAAGAAACAAATGTACCCGTCGAGCGCGAGACTCGATTCCGGGCCTCGTGAATCAACCCGCTCGCTTCGTTCTCCCCACGGAATATTGGAATAGTGGGATATGGAGAAGCTGGGTAGCGGAACAGCGACATTTTGTACGTGACGAAGGCCGCGCAAATTGCGCAATCCGTGTGAATGACACACGACTGAGGCCTGCGAACGATTTCTCCACGACCCCTCAGACCTGATCCGGCTTCTGCGGTAACCCCCCTTCCCGGCGACAATTCTATGACGACGAACGATTCTTTCGCGAACCTTCCCGACCCGATCTCCTCCGCCCTGACGGAGCGCGGCTTCACCGAGCTGACCGCTGTTCAAAAGGCGGTTGTCGATGCCGAATCCCAGGGGCGGGATCTGCGGATCTCCTCTCAGACGGGATCCGGCAAGACCGTTGCAATCGGCATCGCCCTGGCGTCGCATTTCATCGAAAGGCTGAAGAACCCTGTTCCAAAGAAGGGCGCGGAGGCCAAGGATTCAAAGAAATCCGGGCCCCCCCGGAAGCCGCGAAGTAGCGCTGCCCATCCGTCCGCGCTCGTGATCGTGCCGACTCGTGAACTGGCGGCCCAGGTGCGAGAAGAGCTGAAATGGCTGTATGCGAATCTTCGCGGTCTGAAAGTCGAGGTCGTCACGGGCGGAACGTCGATCGAGATGGAACGTCGCGCTCTGGCGCGTGGACCCGGGTTGGTCGTCGGAACGCCGGGACGGTTGCTCGACCATATGCGCAACCACGCGCTCGACTGTGACTCGATCGAACACGTGATTCTCGACGAAGCGGACCAGATGCTCGACATGGGCTTCCGCGAAGAACTCGAGGGCATACTCGAACAACTTCCCGAATCCCGCGCGAGCCACCTCATGTCGGCCACCTTTCCCGGGGCAGTCGTCAGCCTGGCGAATCGATATCAGAAGAACGTGCTCAAAATCGAAGGGACACGACTGGGTGTCGCGAATGCCGACATTCGCCACATAGCCTACGCGATTCGTCGTCACGAAACCTACGCAGCGCTCGTCAACGTACTGCTCCTCGCGGGCGACTCGCGTTGTCTTCTCTTCGTCAATCGTCGCGTCGACGCGACCGAGCTGGCGGAAAAACTCGCAAGCGATGGATTTGGCGCTGCACCGTTTAGCGGGGAACTTCCCCAGGCCCAGCGAACGCGAACTCTGGCTGCCTTTCGGTCGGGAACCTTCAATATCCTGGTATCGACCGATGTCGCTGCACGCGGGATCGACGTGCCCGACATCTCGACCGTCGTTCATATCGATCCGCCCAGGAATTCGGATGCCTATATCCATCGCAGCGGCCGCACGGGTCGGGCGGGCCGCACGGGACAGAGCATTCTATTCGTCGCAGGTCCCGATTCCCGAAAGGTGGCGCGGATGCTTCAGGCCGCGCGGATCGAAGTTTCATGGCAGCCGGTACCGACGCCTGACAAAGTCCAGAAGGCACTCGTCAAGCAGGCCCGGCGGGAGATGCACGCCCGGCTCGCGGAGAGCGCGCCAACCGAGGCACAGCTCATCTACGCCAAACAACTGATCGAGGAAAAGGACGCAACCCACGTCGTTGCGACGCTGCTCGAAATGGCGAAGTCGAAGCCGCCCAGGGATCCGATGAATGTCGTTGGGCTCGATCCCTTTGCTGATAACCGTTCGAAGCCGCGCGGCGCTGGTCAGGACACACGGCGTGGTGGCTATGCCGCCCGGGCGAGTGTCGGGAGCGGCGGTGGTGCCAGGCCTTCGAGTCGTGGACCCGAATCGTTCACGCGTTTTACGGTGAGTTGGGGCGAGCAGACCGGTGCCTCCCCGAGTCGATTGCTGTCCCATATCTGTCGCCGAGGCGGACTGGAAAGCCATCAGGTCGGTTCGATCCAGATTTCGCCCAAATCGTCGACGGTCGATATAGCCAGTGATGTGGCCGATGCCTTTGAAACGCGCGCTCGACGCCCCGATCGCCGGGATCCAGGCATCATGGTCCGGCGCGACGAGGCTCGGCCAGGTTCGCCGTCGTCATTCTCGAAGAAGAGCAGCGGAAAAGGCAAGGGTGCTGGGTTCTCCGCGTCACCGTCGGGTTCCTCACGAGAGCCACGTCACCCGAACGCCAAGCGTCCCGGACGCCCCGCCCATTTGAAGCGAAAGAATCCGCGCCGAACCGCATCACGTTAGGCAGCGTCGGCTTACGTGGCGTGCTAGCTCGGTTCGCAAACGAAGACGGGAATGTTCCGGTCCGTTCGTTTCTGGTAGTCGTCGTATTCGCGATAGTGCTCGACGCAGACGGGCCAGACTTCGGCTTTCTCGGCATCATCCACTCGGCGCGCGCGTAGATTCATCTTCTTGCTCTTGTATTGAACGACGACATCCGGATTTTCGATCAGGTTATTCGTCCAGACAGGTGATCGCGGCGCTCCGCCTTGAGATGCGACGACGATCACGCCGTCCTTGTAGGGGACGTACATGAGGGGGATCGTGCGTGGCTTGCCACTTCTGGCCCCTGTCATCGTCACGAGCATGACCGGTCGCCCCTGAAGCGTCCCCATGACTCGGCCGCCCGTCAGCTTGTACATGAAGCTGTTGAATCTTGAGAAGGGTTTGAGAAATAAACGAAACCGTTTGACTTCCTGTTCGGTCATCGGATTTTCGGCCATGATGTTGCTCCCGCCTGTTTTGTACGGACAAGATTGCAGTATAGCGGGGTGCGAAACGACAACTTCTGTAGGCTGTTTTGTCTGGTGGAGAACGGACCTCCGGTCAGAGTTCTTCGAAGAAGGTCTTGATGACCGCGAACGCGGTCGGTCCGCCCACGAGTCCCATCTGCATCCTGTTCATGACGTAGCCGAAGCCGACGCCGCTGTCGGGGTCGGCCATTCCGATCGAGCCACCAGCCCCCGGATGGCCGAAGGCATTGGGGCTCGGCGAGAGCGGCATGAAGTCGCTTCGCAACATGAAGCCGAGTCCATAACGCATGGGCATTCGGCCTAGCGTCGCGTCCGGGCCCGAGACCTGCTCACTTCTTGCCCGGTCGATCGTGTCGGCTTCGAGAATCCGGACGCCGTCGACCTCGCCACCGCGGGCGAGCGCACCGTAGATTCGCGCGAGTGCCGTTGCGGTCCCATGACCATTGGCGGCAGGAATCTCGGCGCCACGCCATTCGCGGGAACTGACGGTATCCGGTGACATTCGCGGATTGTTGAATGCAGCACCGACCATCGTATCGGGGTCGGTCATGTCGCGCAGAAAGTCCCCCATCGGCCCTTTGATGATCGGCGCCTTCTCACCTTCCTTCGGTTTCGCGGGCGCGATTCCACCGATCAGGTTCGAGACACGGTCGTCGTGAACCGAGTCCAGACCGATGTGGAAGTCCGCTTCGAGCGGTTCAGCCACGTCCTCACGGAACATCTGCCCCACGCTTCGGCCCCCCGCTCGACGGATGATCTCGCCCACTAGAAAGCCGTAGGTGAGTGGGTGATAACCGTGCTGGGTGCCGGGCTTCCACCAAGGCTCCTGTTCCGCGAGCGCGTCACACATGGCCGTCCAGTCGAAAAGTGTCTCTGCCGCCAAGGGTTTTCGGATCGCCGGTAGTCCGCTCTGATGAGAGAGCAGCCAGCGAACGGGAATGTCCTGCTTTCCGGCAGCGCCGAACTCCGGCCAGTACTCGACGACCGGCGCGTCGAGATCGAGAAGCCCTTGCTCGACCAGTCGATGAGCGCAGATTGCGGTCATGCCCTTGGTTGTCGAATAGGTATTGACGAGTGTGTCGCGTTCCCATTCACGGTCGCCGTCAGAGCTCTTCCGGGGAGCGACGAACCCGCCCCAGAGGTCGACGACGGATTCCCCGTCCAGCGTGAACGAGATCGCAGCACCGACCTCTCCGCCTTTTTCGAGTTTATCTACAAAGACCTGACGCACTCTTTCGAAGCGCGGATCACAATGTCCATGGACGGGGATTGACATTTTAATTCTCCATTCGGTTCAGCTGAGTAGACGTTCCGCATTGCCTCGCAGGATCGCATGCCGGATATCGCTCCGGTCCCCGCCGTCGGTCACGATCAAGACCTTTGCGAGGGTGGCTGCGAGGTGGTAGAAGGGCCAGTCGGTGCCGAAGAGCATGCGCTCTCCGCCGGTGCGCCGGATGATCTTGTCGAGGCTCGTGACGCCCTGGCCGTGGATGTCGAACCAGGCGTTCTCGTAGCGTAGCCCGAGTTCGAGCATGGCCTCTCCGTCGCGTGCGCCGGCATGTCCGAAGACGAAGGGCAGGTTCGGGAAAGTCGCGAGGGCTCCCTCGTAGTGTCGCGGCATCGCATAGCGATGTCTCGATTCGGGTTCGATCCCTGCGCGACCGCCATGGTAGAAGATGATCATCCCGAGCCGGTCTGCAGCTTCGTAGATCTCCATGGCGTCCGGTTCATCAGGATAGAAGGCCTGCATCGTGGGGTGGAGCTTGACGACGCGAGCCCCGGCCGCCGCGAAGGCCTCTAGTTGCTCGATGCGACGATCGTCCCGAGGATGGACCGACGCACCCGGAATCAACCGGCTGCTGGTCCTGGTTTCTCGAATAGCGTCGCTCCAATTCTCGGCGAGGTCGTCACCGAAAGGAAAGTTGAAGGCAATCGGAAGGATCATGGCTTTCTCGACGCGCGTCGCATCCATTTCCTCGAGTAGATTCGGAATCGTTTGTGTTCGGGCAGAGTCGCTGCCCCAGAGGCCCTGCGAGACGCTCTCGTAGCGGAGTTCCTCGAGGGCGGGCTCCGTGAAATTTCCGTTGATGTAGATATCGAGATCGAGGTCGCAGCCGGGATCGGTCGCGTCACAGTCGAGTAGATGCCGAACTCGTTCGGTGCGCGCCTGAAGATCGAGTTTGGGCTCGAAGAGTACGGACATGCCGAAGTGGCAATGCATATCGATCGCTCTTGGGATGCTCTCGTCGACGCAGCGAAGCTTCCCATTGGCGTCGAGTTCGAACCACGGGAGTTCTGCCAGTCCGCGATAGCCTTTGAATCGCTGAATGCCGAAGGGGCCCTTGCCCGACTGGGCACGCTCTCGCCGTTGTTGCTCCGCCAGCAGGGCGATGTCGGCTTCGTTGTATCGGCTTGGATCGGGATCGGAACATCCGCCCAGGACGAGGCTCGCCGTGGTCCCGCCGATCAGAGCGCCAACCGACGTGAGAAATTCGCGGCGATCGAGTCGGTGTGTCATTGGCCAGAACGGTAGCCCGGATCGACGTGGGATAGGGATGAAATCCTCATTCAGGCTTGCCGAGGCGCAGGCTGCGGAACGCAATGACACGCTATGAATAGAGACTAGAATTCACTGTCCCCACAATCGCCCCGACGAGTTGTCGGAGCCCAGGGAGGATGTCTGCATGAGTTCCGCACGAGAAGAGAATCTGGTGCTTTGTAACGCTCCATTGGTCGGTGGAGCGATGGAAATCACGGGCGATCAGTTCAAGGCCATCATCGATGCGACCGCTGACGCGGGTTTTTCGGGTGCGTCGCTCTGGGCTTTTCATCATATGTCCGCGCTCGCGGACGGAGTGAGCTCAGAACGGATTCGAGCCTGGCATATGGACCGCGGAATCAGTGTACCGATCGTCGAGTCCCTGATTGGATGGGAGGGCGGAGATGCGGCCGCAATCGAAGAGCAGTGCGGACCGATCTTCGATGTCGCCACGCTCTATGACGCGAAGGCGGTCGCGGGCGTAGCGCTCGCCCCGGAAATCAACTTCGACGCCGCAGCGACAGGCCTTTCTGAGCTGGCGAGGATGGCGGGGGAGCGCGGACTCGACGTTTGCATCGAATGGCTGCCATGGACCGGGCTGCCTGATCTCGCGAGTACCTGGAAACTCGTCGAGGATGCAGGGGCCGAGAATCTGGGGTTGGTCCTCGACGCGTGGCATTGGCTGCGTCAGCCGGGCGGACCGGATGAGGCGACGCTGCGGTCGATCCCTGGTGAACGGATCCACTGTGTGCAGCTCGATGATACGACGGCAGTCGGAGCCGGAGACGACCTCATGATGGAGTCGATGACGAATCGATTATTGCCGGGCGAGGGCGACGTCGACTGGCCGGCGCTTCTTGGGATCCTCGATGAAATCGGCGCCGACCCGATCTGGGCGCCCGAAGTCTTCAATCTTCAACTCCTGGACGAGGGTCCGGTCGCGATGGCACGCCG
>CBFDDD010000040.1:0-39345 GCA_965603475.1 uncultured Myxococcales bacterium | reverse complement strand
GGCACCTCCGAGATCATCCGCAACCAGATCGCCGAACGGCTACTCGGCTTGCCGCGGGATCCGTTGATCAAGTAGACGACGTCCGTGGCGTCCGAAAAGGAGTGAGCGACATGACCTCGAGGAATGACTCATGAAAGACATTTCCGGCAAGGTGGCGTTCGTCACTGGCGGCGCCAGCGGAATCGGCCTCGGGATGGCGCGGTCGTTTTCCGCGGCGGGGATGAAAGTCGCGATCACCGACATCGAACAAGCCGCACTCGACCATCTAAAGGACGAGTTCGCCGGTTCCAGCGCCGAAGTGATCCTCCTGCAGCTCGACGTGACCGACCGCAATGCCATGGAGCAGGCAGCCCAGGAAATCGAGGCCGCCTTCGGCAAGGTCCATGTGGTCTGCAACAACGCAGGAGTTTCCGTCGCCGGGCGAGTCGACAAGATGAACTACAAGGACTGGGACTGGGTGATGGGCGTAAATCTGGACGGCGTCATCAACGGCGTGCAGACCTTTCTAAATCGCATCAAAGCGCACGGCGAAGGCGGCCACATTGTAAACACCGCCTCGATGGCAGGGCAGATGCCGATTCCGGGCGGCAGTATTTACACCACCACCAAATACGCAGTCGTCGGCATGTCGGAAGTGATGCGCACGGATCTGGCCCGACACAACATCGGCGTTTCGGTGCTGTGTCCGGGCGGCGTGATCACCAACGTGGCGAAGTCGGGCCGCAATCGCCCGGCGGATCTGAAGCGCGAAAGCGATACCTCGCAGCTGAGTATGGGCGGGAAATTGTCCGAGAGCGTCATGGACGACATGCTTGATGCGTCCGTCATCGGCGACATGGTGCTTGCGGCAATTCTGGCGGACGACGCCTACATCTTCAGTCACCCCCACCTCAAACCGTTCGTCGATGCGCGCACAGCGGCGATTGACGAGTCGTTCGCGCGTTGGTCGAAATATCGTGATGAACACGGCGTCTGAGGAAACTATCGATGAGTGAAGATCGGAAACAGGCTGCGGGCAACGCAATTCCAACGCCAGAAGAGCTGGGCTTCAACCCTGCGGAGATACGTCAGAGGTACGCCACGGAACGCGCCAAACGAATGCGCGCGGACGGCAACGACCAGTATCTGGAAGTGGCAGGCGAGTTCGAGCGCTACAGCGATGTGGACCCCTACGTAGAGCCGGGATTTACTCGCCCATCGATTCACGAAGAACTCGACGTGGTGGTCATCGGCGGGGGCTTTGGCGGCCTCATGATGGCGGCGCGGCTGCATCAGGCAGGGATCACCAACCTGCGTATCCTCGAGAAGGCGGGCGACTTTGGCGGGACCTGGTACTGGAATCGGTACCCGGGCGCCCAGTGCGATATCGAATCCTATATCTACCTGCCGCTGCTCGAAGCGACCGGATACGTCCCGAAGCTGAAGTATGCCTTTGCGCCGGAGATTTTCGAGCACGCGCAGCGGATCGGCAGGCACTTTGAGCTCTACGAGCGCGCCTGCTTCCAGACGCAGGCCAAGGAAGGTCGTTGGGACGCCGAGACCGGACGCTGGACGATCACCACCGATCGCGGCGACGTCCTGAAGACGCGCTTCATCATCATGTCGCCCGGACCGCTGAACCGTCCCAAGCTTCCCGGCATCGCGGGCATCGAGCAGTTCGAGGGACATTCGTTCCACACGTGCCGCTGGGACTACGACTATACGGGCGGCGACATGAACGGCGGCCTGCACAAGCTGCACGACAAACGCGTGGGCATCATCGGAACCGGTGCGTCAGCGGTGCAGTGTGTCGAGCATCTCGGCGAGCACGCGAAGCAACTCTACGTGTTCCAACGCACGCCATCCTCGGTGGGCGAACGCGGGCAAAAGCCCACTGACCCGAAATGGGCGAAGTCTCTGCAACCCGGGTGGCAGCTCGAACGGAATCGAAACTTCAGTGCCGTGGTCGCCGGGCGCCCGGTCGAGGAAGACATGGTCAATGACGGGTGGACGAGAATCTTCCGGCATCTGGGCAACGCGGCCCGCATGGCGGCAGCGAGGCCCGACCTTTCCCGCGAAGACATTGCGCTCTTGTCGGAGATCGCCGACCACGAGACGATGGAGGTATCGCGCCAGCGGGTGGCCGACATCGTCCGTGACAAGGACACCGCCGAGGCGCTCAAAGCCTGGTACGGCCAGCTCTGCAAACGCCCCACCTTCAATGATGGATATCTGCCCACCTTCAACCGGCCCAATGTGAAGCTGGTGGACACTCTTGGCCGGGGCGTCGAGCGCATCACCGGGAATGCTGTAATCGTGGACGGCGTCGAGTATGAGGTCGACTGCCTGATCTTCGCGACGGGATTCGAGGTCGGCACTTCCTATGTCCGACAGTCCCAGCTCGAGCTTTACGGCCGGGACGGTGTGTCCCTCACTGAAACCTGGGAGAACGGCAGGCGAACCCTCCATGGGATCCTCAGCCACGGGTTCCCGAACTGCTTCCAAATGGGGATCACCCAGACCGGCAGTTCGCCGAGCTTTACCAATATGTACGACACCCAGACCGAGCACATCTCCCATCTCATCACCGAGGTGAATGCACGGAATGCAAAGATGATAGAACCCACCGCCGAGGCCGAGGCGCAGTATTTGAAACTGGTGACCCGACCGACTTCGATGACCCGATATCAAGAATCATGTACTCCTGGATTCTACAATGCTGAAGGGAAACTAAGCGGAGGGGGCTTCTTCGATGCTGTCTACCCCGGCGGTGCCGGGAGCTTCCGGAAGATGCTTTCCAAGTGGCGCGACCAGGGAGATCTCGAAGGTATGGTCGTCACGTGACGAAACCAGCATTTCAATCCCGGGAGAAGACAATGCATGACTTGAACGGAAAGGTTGCGATCATCACCGGCGGCGCGAGCGGCATGGGGCGCGCCTCGTCCCTGCTCTTTGCGCAGGCGGGTGCGAATGTCGTGGTAGCGGATCTCAACGACGCAGGTGGTGAAGAAGTGGCGAAGCTCGCGTCCGAGAGCGGCAACGAAGCCGTGTTCCAGCACACCGACGTGTCCGTCGAAAGCGATATCGAGGCGCTTGTCGCGCGCGCGACGGAAACGTTCGGTCGGCTGGATGTCATGTTCAACAACGCGGGAATCGGCGGCGCAGTCGGACCGCTCGAAGACGTACCGGTCGAAGACTGGGATCGCACCCAAGCGGTCTGCCTGCGTGGCGTCTTCCTGGGCATGAAACACGCCGCTGCACCGATACGCGAGTCCGGTGGCGGATCGATCATCTCGACGTCCTCGATCGGCGGCCTCGAAGGCTCTGCAGGCATGTTTTCCTACAGCGTGGCCAAAGCCGGGGTCGTGCATCTCACGCGCTGCGCCGCGCTCGAGTTTGCCCGCGATCGCATCCGCGTGAATTGCATCGCTCCGGGCGGCATCTCGACACCGATTCTCTTTGGCATCGGCGGGAACAACAAGCAGGAAGTTGAAGCGGGACTCGCGAATTTTCAGGCCTATCCGCACGTAGGGCAGCCGGAAGACATCGCGAACGCTGCGCTGTTCCTGGCGAGCGACGCAGCCGCGTTCATCACCGGCCACACGCTAGTCGTCGACGGCGGCGCAACCGCGGGCCCCCAAGCGTCTGCGCCGAAAGCCGGCCGGAATCGCAGGTCCCGTTTCACAGGCCCGTCGTTCGAGAGAGTTGGCGGGAAGGTCGAGTAGGCGCGTAACGGGCACCTTCATTCAAGTCGATGACGAACAAGTACTGCGGTCTTCTTGTAGACGAATTATCAGGAGCAAGTTTGTGAAAACGAAATACACCTTCTGCCGTATCTGTCTTGGAAGATGTGGACTGGTTGTTGACATTGATGAGACAACGGATCGCATCGTGAAGATTCGTGGCGATTTCGAGAACCCAATGACAAAGGGATTCGCCTGCATCAAGGGCCTCGAAGCCGGTGAAATACACCAGGGAGACCAGCGTTTACTCAAGCCTCTGGAGCGACAGCCAGACGGGAGTTTTTCCGAGGTCGAACTGGAAGTTGCGCTGGATCGTATTGCAGCGCGCATGCAAGGCATCCTCGACGAAGAAGGCCCTGATGCCATCGCCATCTTCCGCGGCACCCAGCACTACATCAACTCTGCGGCGTTGGAGATGCTGACTGGCTTCATCAGAGCACTCGGCACCAAATCCCGATTCTCCACCATGACCATCGACCAGTCGGCCAAGTGGGTCACGGATCATCGTTTGGGGGTTTGGGCTGCGGGCCGGCAGCGCTTTGAAAGTGCCGATGTTTGGATGTTCGTCGGCAACAATCCGTTGGTGTCGTTGTCCGGGGCTTACGGTTTCCCAGCGCTGAATCCTGCGAAACGCCTGAAAGAGGCCAAAGCGAAAGGCATGAAGATCATCGTCGTCGATCCCCGCAAGACTGAAATGACCCACTATGCCGACGTTCATTTGCAGATTTATCCGGGAGAAGACCCGACAACAATGGCGGGCTTGCTGAACATCATTCTTCAGAATGATTGGCATGATCAGGAATTTTGCGATCAGTATGTCGATGGCTTGTCTGAACTGAAACGTGCCGTCGCTTTCTTCACGCCGGAGTATGTCAGTCAGCGCGCAGGTGTGGATGAATCCCTATTGCATCAGGCTGCTGAGATCTTTGCCCATCAGTCAAGCCGTGGCATTGCTGCCAGCGGCACCGGACCGGACATGGCGCCGCGCTCCAATCTGGCCGAACACCTGATCGAAGCGCTGAATGTTGTTTGCGGGCGCTTTACCCGAGAAGGCGAACGGGTGGCGAATCCCGGGCCTATGAGCCGCAGGCGTGCAGTTCGCGCCGAAGTGATTGCGCCGACTCGCCCCTGGGAGGGGGGTAGGAAAAGTCGGGTCCGGAATCTGGGCATGATCAACGGTGAGAAAATGTCCGGTGTTCTTGCGGAAGAAATACTCACACCAGGCGAAGGGCAAATCAGGGCGATGTTGATCGATGGCGGCAACCCGGCTAATTCGTTGCCGGACAGAAAGAAGGCCATCGAAGCCCTTTCAGCGTTGGGTCTACTGGTTGTCATCGATCCATTTATGTCGGAAACCGCAGAGCTGGCTGACTATGTATTGCCGCCGACCATGATGTTCGAGTATGCGGCTGCGCCGCTTCTGTTTGAGAAAACCTTGTTCCCGGAACCGTTCGTCCAATACAGCGAAGCGATCATCGCCCCTCCGGAGGGATCAGATGTTGCGGATAGCTGGTATGTGTTCTGGGCGCTGGCGAAAAGACTTGGGCTGCCAATGCGTTATGCCGGTGTCGACCTGGATATGCGCAAGCCTCCCACGTCTGAAATGCTGCTGGAAATATTGATGCGAGATGCCCAGATCAGTCTGGAAGAACTGAAAGAATACCCACGAGGAAAGGTGGTTGAACTCGAACCCCTCCACGTTTCTGGAGCCCGCCCCCAACGCGAGGGAAACCGATTTCAGGTCGCGCCAGAGGATATTTGCGATGAGCTGGCAATCGTGGCTGCAGAGACCGGCGTCAACGAAGTGAACGGAGTGGCCTACCCTCTCCGGCTTTCGGTGCGGCGAGATCGGACCGCAATGAATACCAGCTACCGCCAGATGGCTTTTGTGAAAAAGCGCCTGCCATCCAATCCGCTTTGGATGAATCCCGAAGACATGACGCAGCTCAATCTGGCGCCAGGTGATACCGCTCTACTCCAGTCCTCCCACGGTGAAATCAGCGTAAGAGTCGCGGAAGACAGAGATATGCGGCTGGGCGTGGTATCCACAATACATGGCTGGGGCGGCCGAGGTGGCGACCTGACTTCATCCGATGAATCCATTGGTGCGTCAGTCAATGACCTGATCCCGCTCGAAGACAGATTGGAAGAGATCAACGGGATGCCATGGTATTCAGCACTTCCGGTGTCTGTCCGCGCGTCATGAAGGCTCACCGGAGCCAGCGGGCCGTTTAGCTTCGAGCCGCCCTCTTCTCACCTGTACTTGAACACGGGGTCGCGCTTCTCGCGGCGGGCGCCCACTCCCTCCACCAGATCTTCGCTGATCATGGAGTCGGAAGCGCTGGCGGCCTCGAACTCCAGGTCGTCGACGAGCCCGCGATTGAGCGCGTGATTGCAGCTGCGTTTGCAGTGCTGCACGGCCAGCGGACCTTGCGCAGCGATGCGGTCGGCCAGTTCGCGTGCGGCACTCATGAGCTCGTCGGGCGTATCATGGAGGGCTTGCACCAGACCGATGTCGAGGGCCTCCTCGGCGGGAATCCGCGCGGCGGTGTAGAGCAGGCGTTTGGCGTGTCCGGGGCCGATCGCCTTCATCAGGCGGACCGTGCCGCCCATGTCGACGCCGGCCCCCAGCTCGACCTCCGGCAAGCCGAGCGTCGCCCCGCGCACAGCGAGGCGAATGTCACAGCAGAGAGCCAACTCCAAGCCCGCGCCCAGACAGTGACCGTTGATGGCGGCAATGGTCGGAATTCGCAGGTTCTCGAAGGCCGTGAAGTGGCTCGAAGTGCGCTGGATCAGCTGCGCCGTCTGACGGTTCTTCTGCGCCGCACTTCTCCTTGGACCCTTTTTGGAACCCGATCCCGCTGCGGGCTTGCTCGGCGCCAGATCGAGGCCTGCGCTGAATACACGGTCGCCTTTGCCCGTGAGAATGGCAACACGGGCACTTTCGTTCGCGTCGAGCTCGTTGGCGAGCTGGCTCATGCGCGGCCACATGTCGAACCTGAGTGTATTGAGACGATCGGGCCGATTCAGCGTCAACAAGGCCCGGTGCTCGGTCTCCATTTCAAGCAGAATGCTCGATTCCGCGTCGGTCCCCGTACTCATGAGCTGGTTCTCCCTCAACTCGCATAACTTCGAATGAAGCGAATTTGGCGGTGTATCACCGCCCCAGGTCGGCCCGCTAGTGGCCCTCGATCCGGTGCACGCCCCACCAGACCAGTCCGGGAAACAGGCGCCGCATCACCTGGGCCAGCTTCGTCTGGCCATTGGGGAAGCAGAAAGGCTTGCCCTTGGCGAGGTCCCGCTCGATGGCATCGAGGACCTGGCCCGGCGGGATCGGCTTGCCCGTCTCGAGCACCTTGGGCTTCGAGGTCGCCTGCTCGAGCAGCGGAGTGGCCACCGGCGGCGGGCAGACTGCGATGATGCGCACGCCCTTGTTGCGGTTCTCGTGGTAGAGGACCTCGCTGAAGGCCACCACCGCGAACTTCGCCGCGTTGTAGGCACCGAAGTGCATCGTCGGGCCCCAGCCTGCAATCGAGGCGAAGTTGATCAAGTCGCCGCGCCCGCGCTCGAGCATGCCCGGAAGAACCGCCTTGGCGACGTGGACCACGCCGTTGTAGTCGATCTCCATGATGCGCAGGATCGTCTCGGTGTCCTGCTCCATCAGGAGCCCGGTGGGCATGATCGCAGCCGCGTTGTAGACGCGGTCGATGGGGCCAAGCCGGTCCTCGACTTCCTTCACGGTGCCCAACACCGCCTGGTTGTCGGTGACGTCGAGGCGCCAGGTGTGAATGCCTTCGCGTCCCTCGGCGGTCTCGCTGAGACCCGCCTCGTTGATATCCACAGCGGCAACCTTCGCGCCGGCATCCGCCATGCGCTGGGCGGCAAGGCGCCCCATGCCACTGCCACCTCCGGTGATGAATACCACTTGCCCTGCAAACGACATTGCACGTCCTCCCCAGAGGTTTCTTCTAGAGAGCCGTGAGATCGAAACCGGCCCTCGGAAAATGAGTCATGACGGGGCCGGTCTCCGGCGTCTCGCGCAGGAGCACGATCTCGTGCGCCGAACATCCGACGAGTTCTCCCTCGACCGGCACGAGGCCATAGTCGACGGGCGTCGCATGCACGCGACTGCCGAGTGAGACTTCGGGCGGGAGTGCGGTCGCGATCGCCGGCAGCACGGGTTCCGTCGCTTTCGCGGCCGCGAGTGCCTGCTCGCCGGTTGCCTCGATAGAACGGCCGTGTCCGAAGGCCGCGATTCGTTCCAACCAGGCGAGGATGTTCGCGAACCGATCCAGGCGCGGTGCGTTCACCGGGTTGTTACGCAGAAACCACAGGCAGTGGTAGACGGAGAAGTCCGCGATCGACGGATTGGCACCGAAGAGGAAGGGCTCGCAAAGCGACTCTTCCAGCTCGACCATCGTGTGATCGAAGCTCGAAGCCGCGGATTCCGCCGAGAACGACTGCATCGCCTGGCCGCCCGTGAGTTCGGCTCGGTCCTTGGCGAAGTCTTCGACGCTCAGCCCCTCGAAATTGCCGAACATGGCTCCGACGGCCGCGGGCGCAAAATTCAGCGCGACGACCGTTCTGAAGAGCTGGCTGTCGGCCCATTCGGCAACGCGATGGGCCGCGAAGCCGGGCGCGAAGAGGGCTTCTTGACCCGTGTGGCGCGCGAGTGCGCGGCCGATCATCGCGCTGTCGCAGTAGACATTCGAGTCGATCTGTAGATTCGGCGTGCGACGGTAGCCGCCGGTCAGGGGCATCAAGAGCGGACGGGGCATGATGATCGATGTCTCGACGGAGAACCAATCCAGGTCGAGATAGCCCAATATCGCGCGAATCTTCTCTGAAAAGAGCGAGGATTGGTAGTGGTGAAGAAAGATCTGCATGAGGGACCTCGTGGACGCGGGCGCCGCTCCGCGCTCTAGGAATGAAATACGTCAATGAAGCGAATATTGTCCTGGTCGATTCCGTCGGAAACGATCGATCGTCCGCCGGACTTGATCATCCACTCGAGCCGATGGTCGCGATATTCGCGCTTGAAGAGCCCCTGCGCCAGAGCGCCCTTGATTGCATCGAGATCGACTTCGGGTTTATCGAAGGAGTTCGCCTCGGCTTCCTCACGCGCTCGCCGAACGCTGTCGCGATCGTTCGCGCGCGCAAGCCAGGAGGCGAGATGGCCCGCGCAAGGAACGCCGAGACCGACCGCTCCGTTCACGAAGGGGACGGCGCAGAGGTCGCCCCATCCAAAATCACTCCCCGCGAACCATTCTCGATCGCTGAGCTGATGTGACAGCCATGCGTACCATCCATTCAGCTGTAGGCTGGCCTTTTCTTCCATCGCTTTCGCCAGATCGCCGGAAGCGCGCCCGAAATATCGAATTTCCGAGAGCCCCCATGTGATGGCCTCGAAATGCGAATCCATGACGTCCTCGATCTCGCGTTGTCGGGCTTGCTCGAGCGGATTCGAGGAACGCAGCGGCGGTTCGGGCCAACGGTCCTCGATGTATTCCAGGATGATCGTCGAGTCGAACAAGCGGACATCGGGTTCCTGGACCAGCGCGGGCACTTCGCCGCGCGGGCTGGCGTCGCTGAAGCCTCCGCCCGCTACGCCACTTCCGATTCCGTCCGGTCGAAGCGCACGAAAGGGAATGCCCTTCTCGAGCAGGGCGATCTTCACCTTCTGGGCATAGGGCGAGAGCGGATGGTCGTAGAGGATGATTTCGCTCTCTTCGTCGCCGTCCCAGGTCATCGTCGTTCTCCTCTCGTGATCGTCGAAGCGCGGCTCAATCCGGCCGGCGCGAAGATCGTGAAAATTAGTCCAGGGATCTCGCGATCAATTCATGCGCTGTTTCGAGCGCAACACGATTTCGGTGATCTCCGCCGGCGCACCGACTCGCATGGGTGGGCCCCAGAATCCGGTTCCGCGGCTGACGTAGAGCGTGGTCCCGTTCTCGCGGTAGAGGCCGGCAAGAAAAGGGACGACGAGCCGGACGAGCATCGAGAAGGGCCAGATTTGTCCGCCGTGCGTATGACCCGATAGCTGTAGGTCGATCGGGAATTTCGACGCCTTCTTGAACGTGGACGGATCATGAGCCAGGAGCACGACCGGCGTGGGATCTTCGATGCCCTCGAGCGCGCGCGCGAGGTCTTCTCCGTGCTCGCCAGGGATGAAATGAGCGTGGTGATCATCGACGCCCACCAGAGCGAAGCCATGCTCGCCTTCACCGAGGATCAGATGTTCGTTGCGCAGGACTCGCATTCCGAGAGAGGCGACATGACCTGACCAGCTCGACGCACCCGAGTAGTGGTCGTGGTTTCCGGTGACGAAGAAGACGCCGTCGCGGCCGGCCAACTCGCCGAAGGGTGCGACTTCATCGATCAGACAGTCGACACGGCCGTCGACGAGATCACCTGTCACTGCGACGAGGTCGGCATTCATGGCGTTCACGCGGTTCGTGAGATCACGTGCGAAGCGACGGCCGAGAATGGGCCCGATGTGGATATCGCTGATCTGCACGATCCGATATCCGTCTCTCGCGAGCGGCCATCGATCGAGTTCGAGCTCGACTCGCTTGATCGCCGGGGGCGCGAGTCCGTTCCGTAGTCCGACGGCGACCGCGACAAATGCGACCAGTCCAACGAGGATCGCGCGCAACCGGGCAGCGCCATCGCTCGTCAGCTCGCTGCCGGCTGCGCGCGCCGTCGACTCACCGAGCGAGAGAATCAAGTCGGAGGCACCCGTCAAAACGACGAGATAGAAGAAGAGGCCCATCCAAAGGGAGGCCGGCCACGCGACGAATCGGGACCAGGGCGGCCGCAAGACCCGCTCGGCCAACGGCTGGAGCAGGAGCGAGGCACCCAAAATGCCAAGCGCCGCCAGCAGCACTTGTCGGCTCGCTCCGACCAAGCCGGCGTCGAGAACCAGACGCTGCGCGAGATAACGGTGCGCAGCCGCGACGATTCCAAATGCGATCAGCGCGAACACGACCATTCCCAGGATTCGTAACAGGGAACTCGCGCGACTTGTGGCTTTCGAAGGCAGCGGCCGCGTCGCGTCCACAGACGTCATCGTCAATGCGACTCCCCTGCTTCTTGTTGTCTCATCGGGTCGCCGCTTTTCGCGACCGACCAATTGCATCGCCGGATCGTTGTGCCGCGCCGGGGGCGGGATTCAAACGCTGTCCGTCATGCGGAGCATCCACTCGATAGCTCCCTGGGACTCGACAGAGACCCAAAACCCATTTCGAATTTGCCAAAAAAGCAATCTACGTACAAGGAGTATAGGGTGTCCACGGCGCCGGATGACCTCCTCCTAGATCAAGCAAGCCCGATCGTGCATGGATCGAATCTTCGAGGGCTCTGTGGCAGCACCCTCGGTCTTCTGCGAAACTACAACTAGTATCATGGTTTTGAAACCGACTCGCCAATAGCCAGGAGCCCACGCCGATGTCGATCACCGACGGCCTTGACCTCGTCAGCTCACATTCCTACGCGAACAAAGGCGTTCCGCACGACGTTTGGACCCGGCTCCGCAGTGAATCTCCCGTCCACTGGTGCACCCCGGCCGGCTTCGAGCCCTTCTGGGCGATCACCAGGCATGCGGACATCTGCGAGATCTCGAAGCAGCCGGACACGTTCTCCTCGGCAGACGGGATCGCGATGATTCAGCAGGCCCAGGAGGTACAGCTCCGGGAGCAGAACCAGGGCTTCGGTGCGATGCGGGTGATCATCGAGATGGATCCCCCCGAACACCGGGGCTACCGCAACGTCACCAGTCCGGTCTTCACGCCAAGGGCGGTCATGGCCATGGACGAGACCATCCGGACCAGCGCCCGCGAGATCGTCGACCGACTCGCCGGCGAGACTGGCGAGGGCGAGTGCGATTTCGCGAGCGACGTCGCCGCCGCCCACCCCCTGCGCATCCTCTCGACCATGCTGGGCGTGCCGCGGGAGAGCGAGCCCGACATTCTACGGCTCACCAACCAGCTCTTCGCGTCCGATGACCCGGATCTACAACGCGAAGGCGAGGATCAGAATCAGGCCCTTGCCGCGCTCGGCCTCGAGTTCTATCAGCTCTTCGAAAAGATCATCCAAGATCGGCGCGCGAATCCGCGCGACGACCTGGCGAGCCTGCTCGCCAACGCCCAGATCGACGGCGAACCGATGGGGATGACGGAGATCCTCGGCTACTACCTGATCACCTTCAGCGCCGGACACGACACCACGAAGAATGCGCTGGTGGGCGGCATGCGGGCCTTCCTCGAGAATCCCGACCAATTCGAGAAGCTCAAGCGCAACCCCGAGCTGCTCGACTCTGCGGTGGAGGAGGTGGTCCGCTGGAGTACACCAGTCAACCACATGAAGCGGAAGGTGACCCGGGACTACGAGCTTCGCGGGCAGAAGCTTCGGGCCGGAGATACGCTGGTGATGTTCTACGGCTCCGCAAACCGCGACGAGGAGATCTTCGAAGCGCCCTTCGAGTTCCGCATCGATCGCAACCCGAACCGCCACCTGGGCTTCGGCATCGGTGAGCACTTCTGCCTGGGCGCCAACCTCGCGCGCCGCTCGCAGCGCGCGCTGTTGGACGAGCTCATACAGCGCATGGAGTGGGCGGAGCTCGCGGGCGAACCGGAGCAGATCCACTCTGCATTCGTCGTCGGGCTGAAGAAGCTGCCGATGCGCTACCGCATCAGACCCGCAACCGCAGCGACCGGAGCCTGACATGACGCAGCGCCCCGACTCCGCCTCCAGATTCCCCGAGCTGGGCTTCTACGGTCTCCCCGGGCACACTCGCACGCCCCGGGACGTGTTGAAGCAGGTGCAGGACGCCGAGGCTCTGGGCATCGGTAACGTGATGCTCTCCGAACGCCCCGACTTCAAGGAGATCGCGGCCATCTGCGGCGCCTGCGCCGCCGTGACCGAGTCGATCTACATCGGCACCTCCGCGACCAATCTCAATACACGTCACCCGGTGGTGACCGCCTCCATCGGCTCGACCTTGAACGCTCTGTCCAACGGGCGCTTCGCCTTGGGACTGGCCAAGGGAATCGAGCTGCGCTGGCGGGCCTGGGGGGTGGCGCACCCCACCTTTGCCCGAGAGCGCGAGTTCCTCGACATCGTGCGCCGCCTATGGAGTGGTGAACGCGTGGTGGGGCACGACGGCGCGCTCGGCAAGTTCGGCATGCTGAGCCTGGCGCCCTACGTCGACGAGGACATTCCGATCCTCTACGTCGGCTTCGGCCCGAACAGCCTGCGCCATGCCGGGAAGATCTACGACGGCGCGCATCTGCATACTTTCATGTCCGACCAGGCCCTGGCCAACGCCGTCGCCCAGTATCGAGAGGGCGAGGCGCTGGCCGGCAAACCGGCCGGGCACGGCAAGGTCTGGTCCGTCCTGGCCACCGCCTGCGACGTCAGCGAAGAGGCCTACCTCAAGCTCATCGTCGCGCGCCTGGCGACCTACCTGCAGGTTCCCGGCTATGGAGACATGCTCGTCGAGATCAATGGCTGGGACCCGGAGCTGCTGGCGCGCTTTCGCAGCCATGGCGCCGTGAGCTCCATGGGCGGCGCCATCGACAGCGTCGCGTCCACCGCACAGATCGCTGAGATCGCGAAGCTGATCCCCGACGAGTGGCGTCCGGCCGCCGTCGGCGACGCCAAGACCTGCGCACAGCGCTGGGTGGATCAGTTCGACGCCGGGGCCGACGGCATCATCATCCACGCCAGCACGCCGGAAGAGTTCGCTCCGGTACTCCGCGAATACGAGAAGATTCGGCCGTCCCATCTTTTCGAAGGGCGCACCAATCGTCCCGGTGGACACAGCCGATGAGCGCTCGCACGCGACACGTTGGCCCGGGGCCGGTCGAGCGACCCGACGACCTGTCCGCGGGCTGGGCCACGGCGGCCCTCCGGCACTCCGGTCTCGACGTGGAGGTCGCCGAGGTCGCGTTCTCGCCCATCGGCACCGGCCAGATGGCCGACAGCTTCCGCCTCGAGCTCTCCTACGCAGCGACCGGTCCCGGCGTGACGGCGCCGGGCAGCGTCGTCGTGAAGATGCACGCCGCGGACCCGCTCAGCCGAGAGGCGGGTGCGGGTGCGGGCGGCGCGTACGAGACCGAGGTGCGCTTCTACACGGACCTCGCGCCGACGCTCTCAATGCGCACGCCGGAGTGCTACTACGCGGTGGGCCCCGACGAGGACTACCGCTTCGCGCTCGTGCTCGAAGATCTCGCCCCCGCCGAGCAGGGCGACCAGCTCCGGGGCTGCCGCATCGATCAGGCCCAGAGCGCCGTCGTCGACCTCGCGGGTCTCCACGGCCCACGCTGGTGCGACCCCACGCTGCTCGACCTCGCTTGGATGCGCCGCATCGCGGAGCCCCTGGCCGAGGTCGTCCAGGCCCTGGTGATCGACAGAACCGCGCGCTTCATCGAGCACTACGGTCCGCGCGTCTCGGAGGCGGACGCCTCGGTCCTTCGCACCTTCGCCGCGCAGTCGGGGCGCTGGCTGCGCGAGCGCAACGAGCGCTTCGCGCCGATCCATGGCGACTACCGACTCGACAATCTCCTCTTCGCGACGCCCGCCGGCGGGAGCCCGGTCGCGATCGTCGACTGGCAGACCGCCGAGATCGGCCTGCCAGGCCGGGACCTGGGCTACTTCCTCGGTAACAGCCTTCTGCCCGAAGATCGGCGGAAGCACGAGCAGGCGCTGGTGCGGAGCTACCACGAGGCGTTACTCGACCACGATGTCGCCGGCTACTCGCTCGACGAGTGCTTCGACGACTACCGCTATGGGCAGTTCCAGGGCCCGCTCATCACGGTCCTCGCGGCCGTGGGGCTGACCCACACCGAGCGCGGTGACGACATGTTCATGGCGATGTCGTCGCGCGCGTGCCAAGCGATTCGCGACCTCGAGAGCCTCGAGCTGCTCTGATGGGAGCCTGGTCGAAATGTTGAGCCCCTACCGCGTCCTGGATCTCTCCGACCACCGCGGGATCTTCTGCAGCTTTCTGCTCGCGGAGCTCGGCGCCGACGTCGTCTGCGTCGAGCCGCCTGGCGGGTCGACTGCCCGGAGCCAAGGTCCTTTTGCAGGTGATGTTAGGGAGCCCGAGTGCTCGCTCTTCTGGTGGGCCTACGCTCGCAACAAGCGCAGCGTGGTCCTAGATTCCGAGTCGCCCGACGACCGTGACGCACTGCTGCGCCTGATCGAGAGCGCCGACGTCCTGGTCGAGTCGCGCACGCCCGGCGAGATGGAACGGCTCGGCCTGGGCTTCGAAGACCTGGCGCTCCTGAATCCCGCGCTCGTCTACGTGTCGGTCACGCCCTTCGGTCAGACGGGACCCAAGGCCGATTGGGCGGCGAGCGACCTCACGGTTTTCGCGGCCTCAGGAGTGCTCTGGTTGATGGGCGACGACGATCGTCCGCCGGTTCGGATCTCGGTTCCCCAGTCCTTCCTCCACGCGGGGGCGGAGGCCGCGGCGGCGACGCTGGTTGCACTCCATGAGCGGCGACGCTCGGGTCGGGGTCAACACGTCGACGTGTCCGCCCAACAGGCCGCCACGCTCGCCACTCAATCCGACATCGTGTCGGCGGCCGTGAACTCGACCGGTGCGAGCCGCGCCGCCGGTGGAAGGAAGATCGGCGGTCTCAAGCTTCGCATTTCGTACCCCGCGCGTGACGGACACGTCTCGATCACCCATCTTTTCGGAAGGTCTATCGGCCCCGCGACCGCCCGGTTGATGCAGGTCGTATGCGAGGACGGCTTCTGTGACGAGGCGCTGCGCGACAAGGACTGGATCGCCATCGCCTCGCTGATCGCCGAGGGCAGCGAGTCGGTGGAGACCCACGATCGGGCCAAGCAGGCCATCGCTGCGTGGACCGCCTCGAAGACGAAAGCCGAGCTCCTCGAGATCGCGATGAAGCGCAAGATCCTGGTGGCGCCGGCATCGACGATGAAGGACGTCGCCTCGAGCGAACAGCTCGCCGAACGCGGCTACTTCCAACCTCTTGAACGGCCCGACGAAGCTGGCGTTGCGCGGCAGCTCGGCGCGATCGTTCGCTCTCTGGGACGCACGGAACCGCCCGCGCGCCGTGCGCCGCGGGTCGGTGAGCACACCGCGAAGCTCCTCACGGAGCGTCGAGAGCCGGTCTCGACGTCTCCGGCTCCGGCTCCCGCTGTCCGGTCCTCGGAGGAGGCGGACCTCCCGCTGGCGGGAGTCAAGATTCTCGACTTCATGTGGGCGATCGCGGGTCCTGCGGCAACGCGCATGCTTGCAGACTACGGGGCCCAGGTCGTGCGGGTCGAGTCTGCGTCCAAGCCCGACGCGATTCGCGGCGGACGCCCTTTCGTCGACCGGAAGTTCGGAAGCGAAACTGGGGCCATCTTCCACGGCACCAACGCGAGCAAGCTGATGCTCGGGCTCGATCTCGCCAAGCCGGAGTCGCGCGAGGTCGTCCTCGACCTGGTCCGGTGGGCGGACGTCGTGTGCGAGGCGTTCACTCCCGGAACCATGGCCAGGCTAGGCTTCGGTTACGATGAGCTGCTCGAGGTCAATCCGAGCCTCGTCATGCTCAGCACGTCTTTGATGGGGCAGACCGGCCCGCTCGCGAAGTTTGCCGGGTTCGGGAACCTATCGGCCGCCATCGTGGGCTTCCACGAAATGACCGGCTGGCCCGATCGGGAGGCGTGCGGACCCTACGCGGCCTATACCGACTACGTCTGTCCGAAGTTCGTCGCGTCGGCCATCCTGGCCGCGCTCGACCAAAAGGACCGCACCGGGAAGGGGACGCACCTCGATCTCTCCCAGGCGGAGGCTGCGCTGCATTTTCTGGCGCCGGCCATGCTCGACGCACTCGTCAATGATGCCGATCCTACTCGAAGCGGAAACCGGGACGATCTGCTCGCGCCACACGGCTGCTATCCGGTGGCGGGAGAAGATCGCTGGATCGCGATTTCGGTCGAGAGCGACCGCGGCTTTCAGGACTTGTGCCGCGTGCTCGGTCGCGACCCGCTCGCCAGCGACCCGCGCTTCGCGACGGCGAACCAACGGCTGAAGAATGCCCCTGACCTGGATGCCTCCGTCGCCGAGCTCACCCGAGAGCGCGATGGCGGTGAGCTCGAGGCGCGGCTGCAGGTCCTGGGTATCGCCTGTCACACAGTCCAGAACAGCGCCGCGGCCTGTTCCGACCCACAGCTCCGGGAGCGCGGACACTTCGTCCGGCTGGAGTCGCACGAGGCCTACACGATCGTCGAGGGCACCCGCTCGAAGCTGTCGCGTACGCCCGCCCGGATCCGCGGCGGCGTACCGACGCTGGGGCGCGACAACTGGGAGATCCTGACGGAGCTGTTGGGCTATGACGAGGCCAGGATGGCCGAGCTCGCCGTTGCTGGTGTGCTCGAATAGGAAACAGAGAAGGCGAATCATGATGGCGGAGACACCCCGTGAGTGCAAAAAGTCAAAAGCTCAAGGGGGTGGATCGTATGCCTCGCGGACCGATAGTCAGGGCTGGATCTAGAGCACCTCGAATCCCGGCACAGACCCGATCTCTTAGGCCGAGATTCGATAGCGCACCGGAAGGTGCTTCAGTCCGACCACAAAGCTCGAGGAGATCCATTCCGGTTCGCCGATGATCTCCCAGTGCTCGACTCGACGTGACAGCTCTTCGATGATCGCAATCTGCGAGCGCCGCGCAAAATGGGCGCCCATGCAGAAGTGTTCGCCGTAGCCGAAGCCCAGGTGTCGGTTTGGCTTTCGGTCGATCGAGAACGTGTAGGGATCCTCGAAAATCGACTCATCTCGGTTCGCTGAGGCGTAGAACATCATGACCGCCTCGCCTTCGCGGATCTTCTGGCCGTTGATATCTACATCCCGGGTCGCAGTGCGCTTCATATAGTTGACAGGCGTTGTCCAGCGCACGATCTCCTCGACGCAGCCTGCGCTCCGCGAAATGTCGTTGCGCAGCTTGTCGAACTCGTCGGGATGTTCGATCAGCGCCCGGAAGCCGCCCGCGAGTGCGTTCTTGGTCGTGTCGTGCCCGGCACTGAAGGTGATCAGGTAGTAGCCGAGGGTCTCGACGGGCCCGAGCGCCTCGCCACGGATCTTCCCGTTGGCGATCACGCTTGCGATGTCATCGGTCGGGTTCGCACGCCGCTCCGCCACGATGGGCAGAAACAGTTCGATAAACTCCTGACCGAGGCGCTTCATCTCCTCAGGGGTGCCCCCGGAGCCCAACTCGACGTCGTCGGCGGCGAAGAGCCGGTTCGACAGATCACGGATCGTCTCCTCCTGCTCCTCGGGCACGCCGAGCGCCTTGCAGAGCACGCGCAGCGGGTGACGCACGGCCATGTCCATGGCGAGATCGGTCTCGCCTTCGCCTGCCTTCGCCAGTTCGTCGACGAGTTGTTTCGCGCTCTTTCGCATCGAGGCTTCGACCGATGCCAGTGCCCGCGGCGTGAGGCTGGGCATCGCCACTTTCCGCAGGTCACGGTGTTCCGTTCCGTCGGTGCCGATCACGACCCGAAACGACCCGGTTGGGTCAGGAGGGTTATCCAGCGGCGTCGGCGCGATGCCCTTTTCGTTGATGAACAGATCGGGGTGACTCGAGATGTACCGGATGTCTTCGTGACGGGTTATCGCCCAGAATGATTCGACGGCTGACATGTCGCACCAGTGCACGGGCGACTCGGCTCGCAGCCGACGAAAGAGCTCGTGGGGTGGGCCATTTGCGCCGTATCCGCCTGGGTCCACCAGCTGCTTGCCCGTCTTCGTATCTGTCATGGCTTCGCTTCCTATTCGACAGTTCTTATCTATGATACTAGTAGTGGCCCGTCGGCGCACACTCAGAGCCGAGGCGCGTGACGCTCTGCATTCGATTCGGAACCGCTCCGCGCCGTCAGGCTCGGGCCAGGAGATCTCGTGTCTGAACAAGACTTCCAGACGCCTAACAACGCCTGGAGGCTAGATGGCCAGGTCGCTTTGGTCACTGGGACGACGTCCAGGCTCGGCAATCGTTTCGCCAGGGTCCTCGCCGCGGCCGATGCACCGAGCGCCTCGAGCAGCTTTCAAGGGAGATTCGAGTCGAAGAGCCACTACGCAGAGAAGCAATACTCTGGCCTATCCCGCCGCGCTGAAGGACCGACGCGTCAATCGACCCAGTCGAACGCGCGCAGTGCGCGATAGGCGACCGCGACCATCTCGCCGGCGAGTAGCCCCGTTGCGCCGGCCGGCGCCTATTAGTCGAGTCCTCAGAATCCCAGCAATGTCGCGTAACGATCGCGATGAAAGGCCTCGTTTCCCCAGGTGACTTCCATTGCCCGCGCGCGTTTCAAATAGAGGCCGGCGTCGAACTCGTCGGTCATCCCAATACCGCCGTGGATCTGGATGAGTTCGTTGGACACGTGGTGCAGGAAAGTGCCAGCTTTGCACTTGGCCAGCGAGCACAGCGGCTGGATGTCTTCGGCGCCACTGTCGATGGCTTGCAGCGCGGCTTCGACGCAAGAGCGCGTCATTTCCATCTCAGTGAAGAGCCCAGATGCGCGATGCCCGAGCGCCTGGAACGAGCCGATCAACTGGCCAAACTGGACGCGGTTCTTCAAATAGTCGAGGGTCATGTCGAACGATTGCGAGGCCGTCCCCAACATCTCCGCGGCGAGTCCGGCGCGGCCGCGATCGAGCGTCGCCTGCAGGATCGCATCGCCTTGATCGACGGCGCCGAGCAGAGCCTCGGATGAAATTTCAACGCCTTCGAATGTCACATGGGCATAACCACGGCTGTCCGCCGTTCGCAGCCGATGGCGACTCACGCCCGAAGCGTTGGCTTCGACGAGAAAGAGACTGATTCCCGCCCCATCACCTGGCGTGCTGCTCGTTCGCGCCGCCACGATGAACATGTCGGCCGACATGCCTTCGAGCACATGAACCTTCTGGCCACTCAACTTGAAACCGTTCTCCGTCTTCTCGGCTTCGAGCGCAATGCTCGCCGGTGCGTGATGCGGCCCCTCGTCGATCGCCAACGTCACGATGGTCGTCGAATCTGCAATCTTCGGAAGCCATCGCTTCTTTTGGGCGTCAGTACCGCCCACCGCAAGCGCCGTTGCCCCGACAAGGCCAGAGGCCAGCAGGGGAGAAGCCGTTAGTTGTCGACCAAGTTCTTCGAGCACGACGCCAAACGTCAGGTACCCCGCGTCGGCGCCGCCAAACTCTTCGGGGATGACGATGCCCGCCCATCCCATCTCTCCGATGCTGGACCACGTCGATTTGTCGAAGCCGAACTCATTGCCGCTGTCGCGCATTTCCCGGAACTTGGCGACGGGCGCCTCTTCTTGAGCCCACGACTTTGCCTGTTCCTTGAGTAGAGCTTGTTCTTCCGTGAGAGCTGCCATTGCAATCGTTTCCTTCTCAGACCTGTCGAGTTTCGGCCGCGCTCAGCCGCGCTGGGTGTTCTCGGGCAAGCCGAGGATGTTCTTTGCGATGATGTTGTTTTGGATCTCGAAGGAGCCGCCATAGATCGACATCGCTTTTCCGGACAGCCAGCCTCGTACTGCCGCCAGTTCGTCCTTCGTGAAGCCCTCGCCTTCCCATCCCAAACCGTTGTAGCCCATCAGTTCGATCATCAACTCGGCCCGGTCTTGCAAAACGCTCGAGGCCGCGTTCTTGAGAATCGATGCCGCGGCACTCACTTTGGCGTTGCCGCGGGCTTCAGCTGTGATGCGAGCGATCGTCAACTTGTGCGCCTTGGCGTCCATCATGTGAGCGGTCAGCCGGGAGCGAAGATCGGAATCTGCAAGGCGTCCTTCGGCATCGACGCCCGCATATTCCTTGGCGATGTCCCGGAGTGACTTTCGCTTGCCCTCTCCGCCCGTCCCCGACGAAGCGCCGGTCTGGCTCTGACGCTCGTGCTGAAGGAGTCGCTTGCCGACCGTCCATCCTGCATTCAGCTCGCCGAGCATCTCGTTCTTCTCGGCGCGCGCATCATTGAAGAACGTTTCGCAAAAGGGCGATGCACCACCAATCAACTGGATGGGTCTCGTCTCGATGCCGGGTTGATTCATGTCGATCATCAAGAAGCTGATGCCATCGCGCTTTGGAGCATCGAAGTCGGTCCGCACCAGCACACCGATCCACTGCGCGATATCCGCACCCGAAGTCCACGTCTTCTGACCGTTGACCAGCCAGTGATCGCCGACATCTTCAGCCTTCATTCTCAGCGACGCCAGATCGGAGCCCGCGTTGGGTTCGGAGTAGCCGAGCGCCCAGAAGACTTCGCCGCGACAGATCGGGCGGATATGACGCTGCTTCTGATCTTCAGTGCCGTACTCTAGAATCGTCGGGCCGACCATCGTGATTCCCATGCCGGCCGTCCGCACCAACGGATTGAAGGCACCCGCGCGGTCCAGTTCCTGGTTGAGGGCGCGCGCCCGATGTTGCGTGAGACCACCCCCTCCATACTCGGCGGGCCAGGTGGGCGTCGCCCATCCCTTTGCACCGAGGCGCTTGCCCCACGCGAGCGCGTCGCTCTCCGCCGAGTCGATCGTTTCCGCTCCCATCAGCTCAGCACCGCGTCCCTTCAGAGACGGCGGAAAATTCTCAGCGATCCACGTCCGCACCTCGGTTACAAATTCTTCGAGATCGTCCTTTGCTTCCGCCATTTCGTTCGTCCTCTGTATGGAAGGTCAGTCGGAGGCTAAAAGAGTCGCCGACCGAGGTTGAGTCTGTTGTAGATGCTTCGGCTCGACTGTCCCGTTCGATGGTGACCGGGGCGGGTGTCGAGGCGTGATTGATCGCTAAGAAATAGTATCATAGTTTTCAGCGTCCACTGAACGTCGAGATGTTAGCTGCTGGATGACAAGCGATGGATCGTCTCCCGAAGGCTACGCCGTGTGGTCGTTCAACCAATCGAGATCTGCATTGCAGGCTCCGTTCCCGCTCCTTATCCCGGGCCGAGCATCCCTTTCCACCCGTAGCGAGAATGCGGGCCGATGTGAGCTTGCTCGAGCACGCCGATTCCCTTTTCGTCGCCGCTCGTGGCCATCATCACTTGTTGTATGTGGATATTTTCGATTGCGTTTTCGTCCAGCTCATCGCATCGCCATTTTTCTCCGCCGATCGCAAGCTCTCCCTTCCAGCGTCCGTGGCCCCATTCGGGGTGCAGATAGCCGATGCCCTTCATGCGAAAGCACAGGACGGGATCGAGCTGAATTTCTTCGCGCTTGCCATCGAGGGTCAGCAGGGTGATCTCTGCGGCGCTGGCCCGGCGCGTTCCGGGTAGAAAAGTCAGGTTGTGCTCCACGCCCGCCAAGGACTCGGTCGCCGGATCTTCGACGCCGGGAATATCGTCGGGGTCGTCGTAAACCGGGCAGATCATCCCATCGAAGTGCCACTGCACAGCGTGCTGGTTTTCGAACAAGCACATGTGGGTGCAACGGTCCTTCCAGTGCAGCGGTGCCCACAAAAAGAAGCCGCCATTCCTGTCAGGCGGAGCACCGGGCGGTGCGGGGTCGCCTACCGGACGAATTCCCCAGCTGCGGTCCTTGGTGCCGTACACCCGAGCCGGGTCAATCGTCAGTGACTTTCCCTCGTAGCGGATCTCTCCCTCCCAGTGACCAAATTGATTGAAGCGCGTGGCTTCCATGCGCCCGATCCGGTTGCGCGCGAGTTGGTGCCCTTCCTCAATACTCGCGGTCCGCGGAATCCACTGCAGCTCGCCCGAGATTCCGGTTTCGTTGTCGTCGACACTCACGCGAAGTCGTTTCATCGGCTCTTGGATGTCGATCTCGAATGGACCCACGGAAATGTCGGTAGGTTCGGTCGGCGCGCGACGCGAAGCGTGAAACGAGTGCTGTTCACCATCGATGACTAGCGAAAGCGCGCAGTCCATGATCTCCAGATTGGGATAGAGGGCCGCTCCGATGCCAAAGTAGAAGGCGCCGTCGTCCTGATATCCATTGAACCAATAGCGATCGTAGACATGGCGATCGCTCGAAGCCGGATGCGCGAGCGGCTCCGAAGTCTGGTGGACGGGATAGTCGTCGAGTTTCGAGAGCATGATTTCTCCGGGTTGTTGCTCTTCTCGTCGAGCCGATTTGAGAATCACCGAGCTGGGTTCCCAAAGCAAGTCGATACTACCTTGATCGCGAATGACCTGACACGGACGGAGGGGGCCCTTCCGGAGCCCGATTCGGGTACTCGCCGCAATCCAGTGCGGCTGCGTGGGCGGAGGCGTCGACCTGGTCTCGGCCTGCGACGTCCGGTACGCCTCTAAAGAATGGTACTCAGCGCTCCCTCATGCGAGTTTCCGCAGGACGGTCTCGGCAGTCTCCTCGATCCAGCGCCGGAGGTGATCTTCGGACTTCGCGTTTGGGATCAACGTGAGCCGGTCGACGCCCAGGTCTTGATATGCGCGTGCATCGTCGAGCCCGGCTCCGGGGAGGGGCGTGATCGAAATTTCGAGTTCTCCGAGTTCCTCGGGGCGCCCTTCTACCACTTGAATTTCGGCGAGCTTCTTCACGTACGCCTCGCAACTTGCGAGGTCGACGAAGAACCCATACCAGCCGTTGCCTCGCCGGACCGCGCGGCGCAATGCCGGGTTGCTGTGCCCGCCAACGTGAACGGGCGGGTGCGGTTTCTGGACCGGACGAGGCTGCGCATCGATCCCTGCAAACCGGAAAGTCTCTCCCTCGAAGGCAGGGCTCTCCATCGTCCACATCGCTCGCAACACGTCGATGTACTCGTCGGTCCGGGCTCCGCGGTCGGCGAACGGCGCGTTCAGCGCCTCGAACTCCGGCTGCAGATAGCCGGCACCGAGGCCGAATAACAGCCGGCCGTTCGAGAGTACGTCCAATGACGCCAGCTCTTTCGCGAGTTCGACGGGATTGCGTTGCGGAAGAATGATGATGCCGGTTCCGAGCTTCAGCCTTTTGGTGTGGCCTGCAAGGAAGGCGAGCGATACCGACGGGTCGAGCATGGCCGTCTGGGGAGGCGCCGGAGACGGAGCCACTTGCGGATCGGGCAGCACGATGTGTTCGCCGGTCCAGACCGACTCGAAGCCGACTGTCTCCGCTTGCGCTGCCGCGCGCGCCGAAATTTCCGGGTCCGCCAATATCCCACTGTTGATGCCAAAGATTCCGAACTTCATGGTGTCCCTCGTTTGCGGCGCAATCAGTCTTATTCGGCTGGTTCTAGTTTCAGCGTTTTTGCCTTCGCGTAGGTCGATTTGTACGTGATTTTCAGCCGTTTGTCGAAGCTCAGGAGGTCGAGGCCGCGCCAGCTGGCCGTTCCCTGTTTCGTTCGGAATGATTCTTGTCGCGGAGCGTAGAATAGATCAATCAATCGTACCTTCAGGGAAAACCTCGCGCGGTGCCATCTTCCGCCTCAGGAATCTCGGCACGAGAAGGTGTACTCTCGGTTCGCCAAACGACATCGGGAGGAACGACCATGACCAAGATCCTCGCCACAGGACATGAACTCACGCGGGCGCGCGACGTAGATCGAGCGGCTGATCAACTGTGGCTGACCGCCAATGATCTCGAGGAAGTCACCGGCTGGCTACTCAAGCCCGAGGGACTCTGCAAAGAAGACGCTTGCGTTCCCCTATCGCCGGGCCTTCTCGAAAAACTCGTCGATGGCGACGAGATCAACGCTTCTGGGCTGTGGACCGCTCTCGAGCGTCCCGTCCTCCACGACAATGCCTATGCGACCTGGATGCTCGGTGAAGGCGCCCAGGATCGCAGCCGACAGCTCGAATCCCTCGTGGCCCCTGATTTCAGCCTCCCCGATATCGACGGCAATCTGCACAGCCTATCCGACTACCGCGGCAAGAAGGTCATGATCGCGAGCTGGGCCTCCTGGTGAGGCTGCCGAATGGATCTGCCCGTGTGGCAGAAGTTGTACGAAGAACTTTCCGACCAGAACTTCATGATCATCGCAGTGGCAATGGACAGCCGGGGCGTCGACGCTGTGCGTGGCCCGATCACCAAAGCCAAGACGACCTATGTCTCATTGATCGATCGCGATCACGTCGTCAGCGAACTATTCAATATGGTCAACGTGCCCCAGGCAGTGTGGATCGACGAGAGTGGACGGATCGTTCGTCCCACTGAGGTCTCCGGTGCCGCCGTCAGCCTCAACCTCGGCAAGATGCGCAAGACACGGGAAATCTACTGCGATGCGATTCGCGATTGGGTCAAGAAGGGAGCAGAGAGTCATCACGTCTTCTCGGACGCCGATGCCCGGGCGCACCTCCCGGACTACACCGACGACATCGCCCTCGCCCACGCTAGTTTCCATCTCGGTCAACATCTGTGGAACGCGGGCAATCGCAAAGAAGGCGAGCGTTTCTTGCGTCAGGCCACGGAGCTCAACCCCGACTCCTGGAACTTCTTTCGCCAGATGAAGAACCTCAAGAACATTCTCGGCTCCGGGGGGCCGGAGTTCATGGCCCGAGCCCGGAAGTACAGCAAGTCCGGCAAGGAGTACTACCCCCTGCCGGACATGGCGGAGATGGACGCGGTCAAGAAGTAGCCGCTGCTATTTCGGGGCGAATCGCTGTGCGGCGTCCAGGCGGATCGTTGAGCCGTTGAGCATGGGCGTTTCGACGATGGCTCGGGCGAGGCGGGCGTACTCCTCGGGATGTCCCATCCGTCGCGGGAACGCCGCCCCTTCGACAAGAGCCGCCTTCATTTCCGGTGGTGCGAGCTTCGTCAAGCCCGTGTCGAACAGGCTCGGAGCGATCGCCATGACCCGGATCCCCATCGTGCCGAGATCTCGCGCTGCCGTAAAGGTCAAGCCGATGATCCCGCTCTTCGCCGCCGCATAGGCCACCTGACCGATCTGCCCTTCGAAAGCCGCGATCGACGATGTGTTGATGATGACGCCCCGCTCCTCTTCTTCGGGCGCATTGTGCGTCATGCGGTCAGCCTGCAGACGAACCAGGTTGAATGTCGCACAGAGGTTGAGCTCGACGACTCTTCGAAACTCGTCCATCGGGTGCGGACCCGACTTCGAAACGGTGCGCTTGGCCGCGCCACCCCCCGCGACATTGATGCCGATGTGAATCGCGCCGAAATCATTCATCACCCGGTCGAGGGCGTCTTCGACGATCTGGTCATCCATTACGTCTACCGGACAGAAGATCGCACCGTTGCCGATCTCCTCGGCCACCTTCGCACCCTCAGAACTCGGAAGATCGAGAATCGCGATCCTGGCTCCCGCCCCTGCAAGTTCTTCTGCTGAGGCTCTGGCCATTCCCGAAGCCCCGCCCACGACTACCGCTACCTTGCCATCGACCTTCATCGCCTTCTGACCTCACTTCATTCGCGCTTGCGAATCGATGCAATCGACTCGACACGCTGGTTTGAGAATCTCCGCTCCGAGCTACGCTCGCAGCAGCGGTACATTCGGCACTCTGCGAATCCCGTCAGCCCAACGACTCCAGAAAGGCCAGGATCCGCGCGCCGACTTCGGGCGCATGGCTGCGGTGCACGTGATGTTTGGCGCCCGGGACGATCATCGACTCGGTCGACGGAACCCGCTGTCTGAAAACTTCGAGCGCGCTGTGGTACTGCACGTCGCGCTCGCCACAGATGAGCAGTGTCGGAACCGTGAGCTTCTCGAGGTTCGCCATCACGTGGTCATCGTGCATCTCGGCCATCCGATACGCCGCCCGCGGCGCGTCGAATCGGTCGCTTGCCTTGTGGACGTATTCGTTCCAGCGCTCGCGCTTGGCCTGTGAACGGAACCCCGGGCCCGTCGCGATCAGCACCAGGGCGCGAACCCCTTCCAGGCTGCTCGCGCATCGGTATTGCGACAGGTAGCCGCCCAATGAGTGGCCGATCAACACCACGTCGCCGCCGGCCGCACGGATCACGGATTCGAGATTAGCCAGCGCGATCTGCGGCGAGTACTCCGATTCCTCCGTCGGCTGGGCAGAGCGCCCGTGACCGAGTAGATCCCAGGACCACGTCTCGTAGCGTTCTGACAGGATCGGGCGGAGCTCGGTCCAGGTCGTCGCGGAGTCACCGAAACCGTGCGTGAGCACGAGTGAATCGCCTGCGCCGTGGCGTTCGATTGCGATCCGCCCTTCTAAAGTTTCTGAACTGCCGATTTCGGGCTGGGACATGGATGTACGCTAGGCGGTTGAGACGGATGCGGCCAGCTCCGCTGGTTCGCGGTGGCGGGCGTGATAAGGCGGCGAAGCGCGGGAGCGAAACAGGCGCTTAACGCGGCGCCACCACGACTGCCGTCCCTACGACCGTCACCTGATCCCGCTGATTCGTGCCCTTGAGCTCCAACTCGACGCAGCGTCGTCCTGCGTCGTCGATGTATTTGTCGCTCACGGCACCAGTACACCAGGTCGCGTCGCCAATGATGTTCAGGCCCAGCAACTTCCCTTCGAACTTCCATAGATGTGCTTTGTCGCCCATCCAGTCCGTCACTCCGTGCATCAGCCACGCGAATCGCTGTCCGCCGAAGTCATAGGCATCGGGGAAGCCACACTCCCTTGCCCAATCGCCATCCCAATGCGCACGTTCAGGAAACTCCGGGATCCGCATATAACGATCCGGCGCATTGGCGCTCGGATGATCGCGGATGTAGCGATGGATGAGCTCCGAGGCCATGATGAAGGGCCCCCCCCACCCCGTTACGAAGGCGACCGTCTCGGTGACACTCAAGGGCCCCTTCACGACCGTTCCGATCTCCTCGCCTACGCGAACGTCGTCCCAGATGAGATCGTCCGCCCCTCGGCGCCGTTCCTGTTCGACGTCGGCTGTGAGCTGCGCCAGATCGTCGTCGCTCCAGACCTGCCGTTCGATCGGCTTGTGTTTGCTCCCCTTCTTTGCCGCGAGATCTCGTCCGTAGTGGACATACGCGACATCGTAGGTCGCGAGCGTCTCAGCTTGATCGTCTCGAAAGGTGTACCGCGTGACGACTTCGACAGATCGACCGCCACCGAATCGACTCGGGCGAACATTGGCGTGAGTCGTCCGCTTCGTCGTGTTGATTGGCGTATTGCGAAGTGTCGGGCGAGGCCACTCCCACCGGTCCCAGGCCCAGACGGCATGCAGCCCCGGCAACCCTTCTCCGCGCGAAGGTTCGCTTCGAAAGTGATTCGGACCCTGATTGCAGCTGTAGAAAAAAGAGGGCGGAGCGAGGTTCACCCCATATTGCGTCTTCGCGGCATAATCCGGCTCGCTCCAGAGTGGATTGTCGTCGCCGATTCCCCAGGACCAATGCCGGATGGGATCGAGACTCGCCTCGCAATGCCACTGCCGCTTGAGCGGAACCTCGACAGAGTTCTCGACCCTCGCCGTCAGTGCCTCGATCGCCTCGTCCGTGAGCGTGGTTTCAGTATTGAGCTCGACTGTGGAGTCTGTCGACATTTTCGTTGCTCCTCTCAATGTCGTTCAATGAAAGCGGTCGCCGATCAGAGCCACATCGGCCTCTTGGGGTCCACCTATGCGGCTTGTCAGCTCGGTGTCGGCTCGGGAGGCGTTCGCGTTCCGTCGGGTGCGATCGTGGGCCGCGCTCCAGCGTGAACGGTGGAGGCCTTGGCGTCGACCTCCTCGAGCTCGATTTCGCCGGCGAGCACCTTGCGCTTCCACTCCTGGTGCTCCGGCTCGCGCGCGTGGAACTCGGGCATCACTTCTTGCGCGAACAACTCGAGGCTGTCGCAGATGTCCTCGTGTGTGTTGTTCCCGGCCTGGTTCAGCAGGATCACCTGGTCGATGTTCGAGGCTTCGAACTTGAGCAGCTTCTCGCGGATGACCTCGGGAGAGCCCACCAACCCGGTGCGGCGTTGCTTCTGACCCTCGGGCGTATCCTTCCATTCGAGGTACTGCTCCCACAGACTCACCTCGCCCGGCGGGACCACGCCTTGGGTCGCGTAGAAGCGCAGCGCGAACTGGAAGAATGTCCAGCCGTCGGCTTTGCGCAGCGCCTCCTCATCCGTCTCGCAGCACATGAAGGCCGAGACCAGCGCGATGTTCGGATTGGCCTGGTACTCCGCGAGCTTCTCCTGGCGCTTCACGAAGGCGTTGTAGTAGGTGTTGACCCATGCGTGCGCCATCTCCCCCGATACGAACTGGAAGCCCAACGCCCCCATGCCGCGTTGCCCCGCCATCTCGATCGTGTCGAGCTGCGAGCAGGCCACCCACAGCGGCGGGTGGGGCTTCTGGTAGGGCTTGGGCAGCACGTTGCGAAGCGGGAAGTCGAAGTACTCGCCGTGGTACTCCCAGGCCTCGCTCGTGAACATCGGCATGAGTGCCTTGACCGCGTCCTCCCAGACCGCGCGCTTGTCGCGAAAGCGCACGTCGAAGGGGTGCAGCTCGGTGGTCGAAGCGCCTTCGCCGATCCCCATCTCCACCCGGCCGTGGGAGAGCAGGTCGAGCGTGCTCACGCGCTCCGCGACGCGTGCGGGATGATTGGTTGTAAGCTGGATGATTCCGTGCGCCAAGCGGATCTGCTTGGTCCGCTGGCTCGCCGCTGCGAGAAACACCTCCGGCGCTGAAGAATGCGAGTACTCCTCCAGGAAGTGGTGCTCGACCTCCCACGCGTAGTCGTAGCCAAGCTTGTCCGCGAGCTCGATCTGGGCCAACGAGTTCTGCATCAGTTCGTATTCGCTCCGCTCGGTCCAGGGCCTCGGCAGCTGATGCTCGTAGAAGATTCCAAACTTCATGGCTCGACTCTCCTCAGGAGATGGATGCGATCTCAGATAGCCAAAAATCGTCTACCCTCGATGACGATTAACTAGTATCATAGTTGAGGTCTGCTTCACAGTCGAAAGGGGCACGACTCTGCAATTCGCTTCGAGGGGTTCACCCATGAAGGACATTGCCGACGAACTGACATTCGTCGATGGCGGCGCCACTGCGGGACCGAATGCGTCTGCGCCGAGAGCCGGCCATAATCGAGAGGTCCGTTTCGCGGGTCCGTCGTTCGAATCAAGCGACGGCGACCGTATTGTCTGAAGAGGAGAGAGCGTCATGGCTTCGAACGAAGAAAAGTCCCCGCCGCACCGCATGGTGAAATGGTCACCGCCCTACCGGCGCGAGAACGTCGAGCAGCCGGACTTCGATCTGATCGAGATCGAGATCGACGGCCCGGTCGGTCGCATCATTCTCAACAGTCCCGAAAAGCGGAACCCGCTCGGCTACGAGCGGCTCATGCAGATCGAGATGGCGGCCAAGCTCCTCGAACTCGATGAGGAGGTCCGCGTCATCATCATCAAGGGCCAGGGTCCGTGCTTCTCGGCCGGCTACGACATCACCCCCGTCAAGAAAGGCGAGCGCCAGCGCAACATGCCGCCGGGGGGCTACATCCATCCGGAGCGCGATCGGATGTGGCAGTCATACGACCTCGAGCACGCCCGCGTCTACATGACACTCTTCGACCTGCAGAAGCCCGTCATCGCGCAGATCCATGGCGCGTGCCTCGCGGGCGCAACGGAGTTGGCCGGCTTCTGCGATCTTCGCGTCGTTGCCGACGATGCCAAGATCGGTTGGCCCGTGGGTCGCAACTGGTCGCCCGGCAACCTCCAGTACATCCCGTGGCTCGTCGGAATGACCCGCGCGAAGTACTACATGTTCACCTGCGAGCCGATGAGCGGGAAGGAGGCTTTCGAAGGAAACTGGGCCTCCGAGGCGGTCCCTGCGGATCGACTTGAAGAGCGCACCGAGGAACTCGCGCGAAAGATCGCGCTCACGCCCACCGACCTCATCATGCTGACCAAGCGCAGCATCAACCGACAGTTCGAGGTCATGGGATTCAAGACGGGGATCGCGGCCAGCGTCGACATGCTGGCGCTATCGACCTTTCGCGAACAAGGGCTCTACTCGCGGAAGTCCCGAGACGTCCGCGAAGGCGGGGACGAATTCATCGAACGATCGCATCGGGATGGGCTGAAAGCCGCGCTGAAATGGCGCGAAGAGAAGTTCGGGAATCAATACCGGTCCGGGGACGAGGCCGAGTCGGATGGAACGTCCGGAAAAGACTAGGACGCATGGCCTGATACCGAGCCACCGAGCGCCGCACGCATTCTTCAACGAAGCAACGCAATCAGGAGACCTCCATGACTGAATCCTCCACGACATCCGAACCCATTCTCTTGGAAGAAACCCGGAATGGGGTCCGGATCCTCCGGATGAATCGGCCGGAAGTGAAGAATGCGCTTTCAAACGACCTGACCCGCGCGCTTGTTCGGAGTGTTGAAGCGGCGGCTTCTGACGATGAGGTTCGCGTGATCGCTCTGACGGGCGAAGGGGGGGCGTTTTGCTCGGGTGCGGATCTCAGTCCGAGAAAGCCCGGGGATCCCAAGCCGGATTCGGTTGAGCAAACCTCGGACATCGTGGTTCAGCTGGTGACCAGTATCCGAGTCACTTGCGAAAAGCCCGTCATCGCGGGCATCGATGGCATCGCGATCGGAGCAGGGCTGGCACTCGCCATGCTCGCCGATATGCGCATCGCAAGCGGTAGATCCCGGTTTCATCCCGGCTATGCGCGGGTCGGAACTTCGCCGGACTGCGGCCTCTCGTGGACCTTGCCCGAAGCCATCGGACGCGAACGGGCGATGCGCTTCTTTCTCGAGCCGGAGATGCACGATGCCGACGCAGCGCTCGCGCTGGGCCTGGTCGGCGAAGTCGCCGAAGCCGATGGCTTCGATCAGACCTTTATTGTCTATTGCGAGAAGATCGCCGAAATCGCGCCGTTGGCCGCAGCACAAACGAAACGCCTGGTCACACGGATCAGTCTCCTGGATGACCTCGAAGTGCACCTGCGCGACGAGCTTATATACGCAGCGCGGGGACTAAAGAGCGACGATGGCAAGGAAGCCCGACGCGCGATGCGTGACAAGCGCAAGCCAGTCTTCACCGGGCGCTAGTCACGCAAGACCGCTACAGCTTCGACACGAAGCCTTGGCTGCCTCACTTTGGGTGTCGAGCAGGCGCGCTCAGTCAATCATCGAGTCGGACCGCTTCGCGTCGCCCGCGGCTCGGACATCCGCATTGCGGCCCTCGGGCTTGCCCACCTGGACGAAGCCCTCGCCGAAGGGCTCGTCCCGCAGACGCAGCGTCTCCTTGAGGCCGTTTTCCCTGACGCTCCGACCGTAGGCGCGCACCGCCTGGGAACGGTGTGCGCGGGCGTCGTTCTCGCCGGCCAACCGCTGGAGGGTCTGGGCACCCATCAGTTCGAGGGCGAGGTTGGTGACGCGCTTGTTGGCCGAGAGCAGGTCGGGGTCGATCAGACTGAAGCGGTCGGCCAGACCTTCCACCTCGTCCTCGAGCACGTCCGCAGGCACGGCCTTCATCACCAGGCCGATCTTCTCCGCGTCGATACCCGATACGGAGTCCCCCGTCAGCTGCAGCCGCTTCGCCCACTGTGGGCCGCAGTGATACATCCAGAGGTTGTTGGGCAGGGCGCCCATCGCGCGCGCAGCGGGGAATCCGATGCGAGCATCGTCCGCCGCGATCACGATGTCGCACGCCAGAGCGAGATCGGTCCCTCCGGCGAGACAGTTGCCGTGAACCTGGGCGATGGAAGGCTTGTGCATCTCCCAGAGCGTCCGGATGCGGCGGTTGTTCTGGTCGATCAGCCAGATGTCGTCGTCGTGGGTGCGACCCGTTCGGTAGCCCGGGCGCTTCTTGCCGCCCAGACTGGTGAGGTCGTAGCCGGAACAGAACGAAGCCCCCTCCCCTCGGAGGATCACGCTGTGCACGGCGAGGTCCTCGTCCGCCTCCCATAGCGCGTGCTCGAGTTCCTCGAGGAGCAGTGGTGTCATCGCGTTGTGCGTCTTGGGACGGGCGAGCGTTATGCGTGCCCGTCCGTCTTCGACTTCATAGCGGATCTCCTGATAGCCCGTCTTCGCGTCCATACCTGCGTTGTCCTCCATAGCTTCATCTCACCTTCGCGTCGTCTGGGTCGGTGTCCGGTCGATTCACGTCCTCGGGCCAGTCCGGCAGGTCGGTGCTGGCGCGGAGCTTCCACTGGGGAGGCCGCCGCTCCAGGAAGGAGCGCACGCCTTCGGCGGCGTCGGGCTGCTTTCCCGCCCACGCAAGCAGCGGCTTTTCCTTCGCCATCGTTTCGCTCGGGGTTTCGGTGACGCCCTCCCAGAGCAGCCTCTTCGCGATCGCCACGGATGCCGGTGCGGCATTCAGCGCGATGTCACGGGCCCATTCCCGTGCTCGGGGGACCACTTCCTCCGACGCCATGGCCTCGGAGGCGAGCCCAAGCGCCGCGGCTTCGTCGCCCCGGAACGTGCGCCCGCTGAGCAGCAGGTCGGCGGCGCGCGAGAAGCCGATTACGCGGGGGAGGATCGCGTGCGAGCCGAGTTCGGGGATGATGCCGCGACGCACGAAAGAGAACGCCAGCTTGGCTTCCCGGGCCACGAAACGCAGATCGCACTGCAACGCGAGCGTGAGCCCTATCCCGACCGCGTGCCCGTGGATGGCCGCTACGACCGGCTTTCGCACCTGCCAGGCCGCGAGCCGACGCCCCCCGACCTCGGGCTCGGCCGCGCTGCGGGCAGCGTCGACGTCGTCGAAGGTCTTCTCGCCCCCACCCATGTCCGCTCCAACGCAGAAGGCCTTTCCCGCACCAGTGAGAATGACGGCGCGGATGTCGTCCTCCTCGTCGCAGCGAGCGTAGGCGCGCTCGAGCTCTGCGCCGAGTCCGAAGTGGAATGCATTCAGGCGCTCGGGACGATTGAGGGTGATCGTGGCGACACCGTCTTCGACCGCGAACAGGATGTGCTTGTATGCGTCTTCTTCCATTGGAACCCTATGCGGCCTGACTCAGCCGATAGCGAATTGGAAGCTGCTTCAAGCCCACGACGAAGCTGGACGCGATCTGAACCGGATCGCCGGCGAGCTCCAGGGTGTCGATCCGGCCGATCAGCTCCCGCAACAATGCGCGCTGCGACTGCCGGGCCAGGTGGGTACCGAGGCAGAAGTGCTCGCCAATCCCGAAGGCGAGGTGCGGGTTCGGATCGCGGTCGATGCGGAAGGTGTACGGATCCTCGAAGATCGACTCGTCGCGATTCGCCGAGGCATAGAAGAGCACGACATTCTCCCCTTCGCGAAGCTTCTGTCCTCGGAACTCCAGATCCTCCGCTACGACCCGCTTCATGTAATTGACGGGCGAGGTCCAGCGCACGATTTCCTCCACCGCGCTCGGTATTAGGTCGGGGTTCCGCTTGAGCTTCTCGTATTCGGCGGGATGCTCGGCGAGCGCTTGGATGCCGCCGGCCAGGGCGTTCTTCGTGGTGTCGTGTCCAGCAGTGAAGGTGATCAGGTAGTAACCGAGGGTCTCCATGATTCCCATGGGCTCGCCGTTCAGCTTGCCATTGGCGAGCAGGGTCGCCAGATCGTCCGTCGGGTTCGCGCGACGATCTTCGATGATCTCGTTGAAGAGCTGGAAGAACTCCATCGCCAGCGCCTGCACCACCGCGGTTCGATCCTCGCCCTTGCGCTGGAGGTCCGGATCATCGGAACCGAAGAGTTCGTTGGTGAGCCTGAGGAGTTGGGGCTCCTTCTCGCGCGGCACGCCGAGAATGGTGGAGAGAACGCGCAGCGGGTGTGCGGCGGCGACATCGTTTGCGAACTCGCACTCGCCCTCGCCGCCACTGGCGCGCTCGACCAGCGTGTCCACCAGCGCGCGGGCGCTTTCCTCGACGATCGGTGCGACGCGTTCGATGGCCCGCGGCGTGAACCAGGACGCGGCAACCTTGCGATAGTCGCGATGCTCCGGCGGATCCATCCCAATGATGACGCGCATCTGGCCAATTCCCTGGTCCGCTTCAATGATCTCTTTCTGCGTCGTACTATCGAGCGTGATGCCGAAACGGCTGAGGAAGCGCTCGGGCTGCTTCGAGATCTCGCAAATCTGGTCGTGGCGAACAACGGGATAGAAGGCGTCGAATCCGTCGGGCTCGCAATGGTGCAACCGATCCAGCTTTCGCAACTCGCGCCACTGATCGTGGGGGACGCCGCGCTCGCCGTAAGCCTGGGGCGCGATCAGGTCGAATCCATCGATGTCGGTCATCAGTACTACTCCTGAAGAATACTGGCCGGTCGTCTTGCCGGTCAGAGGGGCCGGCGCTCGTTTAGCCGAGCCGCGTTCCGGTAGAGAATCTTCTCCTGGTCAGCGGCCGAGATCGCGTCCAGACCCTCGAGGATGTCTCGCGGGGTTTCCAAGCCCTCCATATGGGGCCAGTCCGATCCGAGGATCACCCGGTCCGCACCCATGTGTCCAACCACCTCGGCGATGTCGTCCTCCCAGAAGGGATTGATCCAGACGTGTTCGCGAAAGACGTCGACGGGATCGTCCTTGAAGTATCCACGGACGCGATCCTTGGTTCGGTCGAGGCCACGCAGCAGATCGCCGAGAAACTCGGCGCCGTTCTCGACCGACGCCACCCGCAGATTGGGGAAGCGCTCGAAGAGCCGGTCGAAGACCATGCTGGCCAGGAAGTCGTTGATGTTCCGGGAACGATGGAAGTTCGTGACGCTCGGGCGCGGCCCAAGGCCAAGGACGTCGACGCTCCGGATGTCATAGCCGTTGTTGTCGTGTCGGGTAGCGCCGATGTGGGTCACGACGGTGATGCCGGCTTCGTTCACCCGGGCCCAGAAGGGATCGAAGTCCTTGTGGCCCGGGTTGCGCGGTCCGTTTCGCGTGAACACGGCACTGGGTCGCATCACCAGGATGCGCGCGTCGCGCGCGAGCGCCCACTCGAGCTGCTCGCACGCCCACCCGACGTCGGCCAGCGTGATGTACGGCGAGGTGAAGATGCGGTCCTTGTAGGTGAGCCCCCAGTCCTCCGCCAGCCATTGGTTGAAGGCGCTGAACGTGGTGCACAGCGCATCGACGTCTTTCTTCAGCGGCTCTTCGTAGAGAACACCCAGCGTGGGGAATAGCCAAGCGCCGGCGAGGCCCTGAGCGTCCATTCGCGCGATCCGCGCGTCGCGGTCCATGTACTCGGGCGGCATCGGCTCGAGCGAGGAGCGGATCAGCTCGGCGCTGGTCACACCGCGTGGGTTGCCGCCAAAATACTCGCGCAGCACGCCCGGCTTGGAGATGGGATTGAAGGTGGGGTTTCCGGAGCGATCGATCTTGCCACCGATGACCTGGTACTGGCGTCCGCCTTCGAGCTCGACCCATTCCACACAGCGGGAGCGCATTCGCTTGGGCACGTGGCGCGTGAAAGCGTCGTGCGCCTCGTAGTAGTGGTTGTCTGCGTCGAAGATCTCGCCGGGGTAGCTGGCCATGGCTGCTTCCTCTCACACGCGGCCTGTGCTGGACGCGGAACTCTGGGTCTCTTGCGACAGCACAATTAGTATCATAGTTTTGAAGGCTCGCAACGTTGCCGACGAAGGAGGACGCGCATGTATCCGGGACTCCACGCCCAGAACACCCCGGACAAGGCCGCCGCCATCCATGCCCGCACAGGCGAGGTGTTGAGCTACGCCGATCTCGACGCCTGCTCCAACCGGCTCGCACAGCTCCTCTGGTCCGAGGGCTTGCGCCCGGGCGACCACATCGCGGTGTTCCTCGAGAATCACCTCCGTTACTTCGAGGTAGCCTGGGCGGCGTTTCGATCCGGGCTCTATCTCACGACGGTCAACCGCTACCTGACCGGGCCCGAAGCCGCGTACATCGTGGACGACTGCGGCGCGCGGGTGCTGGTCTCTTCGCGTGCCGTACATGAGGCCGCATCGGAGATCCCCGAGCACGCGTCGGAATGCAATCGATTCCTGGTGGTCGACGGGCCGCCCGAGTCCGCCTCGGACCGGTTCGAGAGCTACGAACAGGCAGTTGATACGTACCCGGCAGAGCCCCTCGAAGAGGAGCCGCTCGGCGAGTTCATGCTCTACAGCTCGGGAACTACCGGTCGACCCAAAGGAATCGAACGCCCTCTTTCGGGCCGGCCGGTCTCGGGCGGCCTGGCGATGGCGGTCACGCTGAAACGGCTCTTTGGTGCGGACTCGGACTCGGTGTACCTCTCACCCGCCCCCCTCTACCACTCGGCCCCCATCGGTTTCAGCACGGCCATCCAGTCGCTCGGCGGCACGGCCGTGATGATGGACCACTTCGACGCCCTCGACGCGTTGCAGGCCCTCGAGAAGTACGCGGTCACCCACAGCCAGTGGGTCCCCACCATGTTTTCGCGAATGCTGAAGCTTCCGGAAGAAGAGCGCGCACGCTTCGACCTCTCCGCGCATCGACTGGCGATCCACGCAGCCGCGCCCTGCCCGCGAAAAGTGAAGGAAGAGATGTTCGCCTGGTGGGGCCCCATTCTGCACGAGTACTACGCAGGAACCGAGTCGAACGGCTTGACGTACGTCGGTCCAAAGGACTGGCTGGCCCATCCCGGGACAGTCGGCCGCGCGGTGATGGGCACGATCCACATCTGCAACGAGGACGGCGCGGAGCTTCCGGCCGGAGAGCCAGGCATCGTGTACTTCGAGCGAGAGGGGGTGTCGTTCTCCTACCACAACGACCCGGAGAAGACCCGGAGCGCGCAGCACCCGGTGCATCCCACCTGGACCGCTCTTGGCGACGTCGGTTACGTCGACGACGAGGGCTACCTCTACCTGACCGACCGGGCGTCCAGCCCGTAGCGGGCGTGGACGCCGACTCGGCGCTGGCCGAGGAGCTGATGGCATTCGTGCGAGAGCGACTGGCGCCGTACAAGTGCCCGCGGTCGGTCGACTTCGAAGCCGAGCTCCCTCGTCTCCCCACCGGCAAGCTTTACAAGCGGCTGCTCAAGGATCGCTACTGGGGCGAGAAGAACAGCCGGATCGTCTGAGTCTGCCCCAAGAACATCAATGGGAGACCCAGCTTGAAAGACATCGAAATCGAAGCGCGGCGCATGACCTTCCAGGCCCTCGCTGATGGCCCCGAAGACGGCCCCCTGCTGCTCCTGCTGCACGGCCTGCCACGCAACCGCTGGGAATGGCACCACCAGATTCCGCCCATGGCCGAGATGGGGTTCCATGCCGTGGCGCCCGACCTGCGCGGGTTCTGCCCGGGCGCCCGGCCGGAGGGTGTCGAGGCGTACCATCTGAAGGAGTACGCCCAGGACGTTCTCGAGATCGCCGATGCGCTGGGCCACACCGGGCGTCCGTTTCACCTGATGGGCACGAGCATCGGTGCGAACATCGCCTGGTGGCTTGCCGCCAAGCATCCCGATCGCGTCTCGACGCTGGCCTGCATCAACATTCCCCATCCTGGGGCGCTGGCCGAAGGCAGGTCGAAGACCGAAGCGAGCGCGGAGGGACAGAACTCGAAGTTCAGCTACATCCGAGAGTCCGCCCGGGAGGGCAACGAACGGAACATGTTCGAGGCAATGCTGGCGACCCAGGGCGTGTCGGCCGAGGAGAGCGAGCCCTACCGCAAGGCGCTCGCCAGCGACGAGGCGCTGCGCGCAGTCTACAATTTCTACCGGGCCATCCCGCTCTGGTTCAAGGAACGTCTCGAGCCGGTGCCGATGCCGACGATGTTCATCTGGCCTACGGGCTCGACCAACGTCGCAAACGCGTCGATCGAAGCCAACGCGAATTGGGTAAAGGGCCCGTACCGACTGGAGATCGTCGAGGACGTCCACCAGCCAGTCCTCCAGGCAGCACCGGAGCGGATGACCCGCCTGCTGCTCGAGCATCTCTCCGAGCACGCAAAGTGACATGGATGCGGCGGGAACCTCGATCCGCGGAGTTCGAACGCTTTCCATCCTGTTCCAGATAGCTACGCCCCGAAGTCCTCCGCAAGCACGTCGGCCTCAGAAAAAGACGAAGGAACGCACCACGAGGTTCTTGCGGCAGGGAGTGTCCTCGGGTGCGGTGGGGTCGATGCAGGCCGTGTGAAAGGACCAGCGCGAGACGGAGCCGTCGGTAATCGAGTCGTAGCACTTCAGCATCGAGACGTCGGTGGGCTCCTGCTGCGGAACCCAGTACCACTCGTGCTCGGGCCGATAGGTGAAGCGAGTCGTCTCGCCGACGCGGTCGTCGTAGACACGGTAGTTCGTGATGTAGGCCTGGTCGGCGAAAGAGGGCCACGCGCAGAGCACGAAGGGGTTCTGTCGCACCGTCTCCATCGGCTTGGCGAGATTGATCGACAGGAAGCGGCGCGACATCTTGGCGTCGGCCTCTGCGTCCGTGTAGTGCTGCTCTCGGCCGAAGTTCCGCAGGTTCTTGGTGAGTAGCTCGCGGCAGCGGACGCGTCCGCTGTTGTCGTTCAGGTCGTTGTGCACGAGGTTGGCGTAGTTGGCGTTCACGCCCGGATTCTTGGTCGCCTGGTCCTCGGTGCGATCGCCTTGGTAGTGCTTATCGAATACGTCGTGGTTGTAGACGAGCGCATCCGTCGCGTCCGGATAGAACTCGAGCAGGAGCTTCTCCATCTCGGGGTAGAAGACACGCTCCACCTCTTCCGAGTCATAGAAATTTCGGCACTCGGACTCGCAGTGGGCGAGTGCCACGCCGAGCTCGTCCATGCACTCAGCGCTGTAGGGCGAGAGGCCCGGGTGTTACTCCTCGATGCGTCGCGAGTCGCGTAGAACCTGAGGAAAATAGAGACAACGGCGAACCTGGTCGCGCTCGTCCTGGCGGAGGGCCGCGGCCTCCGCCGCGCGCGCGGGGTCTTGCC
>CBFDDD010000039.1:0-39518 GCA_965603475.1 uncultured Myxococcales bacterium | reverse complement strand
CCTCATTCATGCTGGCGACCCTGACTGCGTCGTCGACTGCGCCTCATTCATGCTGGCGACCCTGACTGCGTCGTCGGCAACGTGCGAGAAAATTGCCGAGGAGCGCCTTGCCCTCTCCAGTCATGATCGATTCGGGATGAAACTGCACGCCCTCGATCGGAAGCGAACGGTGTCGTATGCCCATGATCTCGCCGTCGTCCGTTCGCGCTGAAATCTCAAGAATGTCGGGGACACTCGATTCTTCGATGACGAGAGAGTGGTACCGGGTGGCTTCGAACTGTTTTGGAACTCCGCTGAATACGCCCTGCTCGTCATTCGTCACAGTCGAGATCTTGCCGTGCATGATCGACGCCGCGCGTACGATACGAGCGCCATAGGCGACGCCAATCGATTGGTGGCCGAGACAAACGCCGAAGACCGGTATCCCGGCTTCACCGAATTTCTGGATTGCGGCGACCGACACACCCGCATCGTCCGGCGTGCCCGGTCCCGGCGAGATCACGAGACCGTCGGCTGCGCGTGCCATCAGAGCATCGACATCGACGTCGTCGTTTCGGACCACCTCGACCTCAGCACCGAGTTCACCCAGGTATTGAACCAGGTTGTAGGTGAACGAATCGTAGTTATCGACCACCAGCAGCCGTATCGTTGACTCGTTCATTTCAGTCCATCCCCTCGCGTGCGAGATCGATGGCCGTCAGAACCGCGCGGGCCTTGTTGATCGTTTCTTCGAACTCGTACTCGGGCGTCGAATCCGCGACGATGCCCGCGCCAGCCGCGAGCGTGATCTTGCCGTCCTTGGCGACCATCGTGCGAATCGTGATCGCCATGTCCATGTTGCCGGAAAAATCGAGATAGCCCGCACAGCCGCCGAAGAAGCTCCGACGAACGGTTTCGAGTTCGTCGATGATCTCCATGGCTCGAACCTTCGGGGCTCCTGACAGCGTGCCTGCAGGAAAAGTCGCGCGAAGCACATCCAGCCAATCGAGTCCCGCACGCAATCGACCGTGCACGTTGGAAACGATGTGCATCACATGCGAATAACGTTCGACGACCGCGTACTCGTCGACCTCGACACTTCCGATTTCTGCCACACGTCCGACGTCGTTGCGACCCAGATCGACGAGCATCAGATGTTCTGCCCGCTCTTTGGGATCGGCCAGGAGATCGACTTCGAGCTGTTTGTCCTCCTCGGGCGTTTCGCCCCTCCAGCGTGTTCCGGCAAGCGGCCGGACATCGATGCGGTCGTCTTCCAGCCGCACGAGGATTTCGGGTGAGGATCCGACCAACACCGCATCTTCCATCCGAATAAAGAACATATACGGGCTCGGATTGATCACCCTCAGCTGCCGATAGATCGAAAACGGGTCGACCTGTAGCGGGAGCTGGAATTGCTGGGCGAGAACGACCTGAAATACGTCGCCGGCCTCGATGTATTCCCTGGCTTTCTTGACTACCTCGTGAAAGTCGGTCTCCGTCATACTGCGATCGACTTCCATCGGTACACGGATCGCCGGTCTTCGTGGCTCTGGCTCGAGAGGCCCGCGAATCTGACTCACCATCGTTTCGATCTGGCCCGCAGCCTGGGAAAAAGCGTCGCCCGTGCTCTCGCCTTCTTCGATCGCGGCATGCACGACGATCAATGCGGTATGGCGGATGTTGTCGTAGACGACGACAAACTCGGGGATCACGAAGAATGCGTCCGGTAGCCCGACCCGGTCGGGATTCGAGTCCGGAATCTTCTCGACGAAGCGAACCCAGTCGTATCCGATCATCCCAACTGCACCACCGATAAAACGCGGAAGATCAAAATCGGTCGGTTGCACAGCCTCGAATGCGCGAAGCCGCTCGCGAAGAATCGTCAGTGGATCGCCGTCGGCCTCGATGACCTCGGTCTCTCCATTCTGGACCCATTCGACGCGGCTTCCCTTCGAGCGGAAAATCGCCCGCGCCCCAACACCGAGAAAGCTGTATCGGGCCCATTTTTCGCCGCCCTCGACGGACTCCAGCAGAAAAGCCGTCTTTCCGTCGTCGATCTTTCGGAAGAGCGAAAGCGGTGTATCGAGATCGGCGAGGATCTCGCGCACGACCGGAATATGCCTTCCCTGTCGAGCCTGTCTGGCGAGCGTCTCGAATTGCTCGGGCGATGTGCGGAGCACGGGTCCTGATCTCGTGGCGTCCGAATCAAATCCGGGGAAGCCGTTGGGGGGAAGGGCTTAAAAGCCCTTCTACTCTAGGGCCTTGACCAATGAGCGGCAAGCTGGACTGGCGCCGGCGCAACAGCCGGCACGCTGGGCGTGAGTGCCTTCCATGCCTACTGGGCAACGAGGCTCGAGCTCACGCCGGCCCGAAGACCACTGTCGAAGAGATTGCTGCGCTCGTCTCCGAGACCCATGAAGCGAATTTCGAAGCCGCCCGAAAAGCCCTGTCGACGTTCGTGATCCAGGCTCACGCCAAGACCCCAGCAGCGACATTTCGAAACGTACTCGACCAGCCCGTGTTGTCCGATGAAACCTTCCCCCGACACGAGTGAGAGAACCGCCGAATAACTCACGCGAACCCTGGCAGTCAGCTCGACCTGGGCATTCCAGTACACCTGGCTCACCTGGGTCGAGCCGGCTTCCTCGATGGATTCAGTGCCGCGAACATATTCTGCGAAGAGCGGGGGATTGGCGACGTACCGGTAGGTCGTACTCAGCCTCGCGGCACGCACATAGGGACCGGGTACGAGCATACTCACATTCATCCCGACCTCCCCCTCTTCGAAGAGCGCGGACTCGGGATTGAACGTACCCCGAACATGTGAACTGATCGGGCCGACGGGGAAAAGTCGCCCTTCTACGTAGATATTGCCAAGACCACCGTTGTCGGCGAATTCCCAATCGATTGCTGTAGTGAGGTCAGCGGCCAATCGCGGCGCCTGGCCAGCGTGAGCGCGCGAAAAGAAACGTTGCCCCAACCCCAACACGAGCTGATTGGTCTCGTCGATCCGGTCCGACGGGTTTCGTGTCACGTTCTCGAGAGAGAGAGCCCGCAGCCGCTCCTGTGATACCGAGCCCTTCGGTATGAAGAGCGGGTTGCTTTTCTGGTTACGATCCGAAACGTACGCCCAGCCAAGACGCGGCTCCACCACGTGCCGGATTGCTTTCCCGCTGAGTCCGAAGTAATCCCGGGCCATTCGGCCTCGAAGCTCAGCCCGAGCGGTGAGCAAGCCACGCTCCGCGAATTGCTGAGCGTTCGTCCGGTACAGCGTTTGCTGCCAGCCCAGCTCAGGAACGAATTCGGCAAGATGTCCGATCTCGAAGGCGCGCGCGACCCGGGGATGGATCACGACCCGCGTTCCACGCTCCGCGAGTTGCTCACCCGGTTGAAAGATGCCGTCTCCCTGACCTTCACTGGGAATGGCGTCCAGCTGGCCGTTGATGCCAAGATCGTAGAAGCGCCCGTCACTTCGAACCGGAGGACCGGCGCCCGGCTGCTGGCCAGCCAGATCGTCCCCGGGCGTTCGAAGTCCTGCGAAATGGATCAGTTCCGAATCGACCCGTGCTTCGATCCCAAAGGGGCCCCGGAGGACACCCGGTTGCGCGTCGGCCCGCAGCTCGGTCCAGCGCTGGAGGAGAACATCGTCACGATCTGCGTCGTTTGGCCCCTGAATGTCGTCGGCATAACGCATCGCCACCATCGAACCGAATCCACCGCTGTCTCCAAAATCTCGCGCGACGTTGCTCGTGGATTGGATGAATCGATGCGTGGCAAATCGATTCAGTTCGATGAAGTCGTCGGAATAGAGGTTGTCGGAAGAGATGTTGAGTTCGGATTGCCAGCGCAATTCTGCTGGCAGATCCTGGTCGTGTTCCCAGATCACCGCCCAACGCTCCGAAGGGAAGGTGCCATTGTTCTCATCCGAAGAATCATCGTTCAGACCGGCGACAAAAAGGTTTCCCCAAGAGCGCTCCCCGAAGACGTACTCGAGTTCCACGTCCTGCTTGAAGCCCCGATCGGCGAAATAGCGCGGGGTGAGCGTCACGTTGAGCTGCGGCAGTGCAGCCCAGAAGAAGGGCAATCCGAAATTGGCTCCTCCGCGCCCGCCGAAACCGAAGCTGGGCAGCAAGAAGCCGGTTTCACGCTCGCTCTTCACGGGAAAAAATGCCCACGGAACCCAGAGCACCGGCACGCCAAGCACATTGAACGTCGAGTTCTGGACCGTGCCGTGGCCACCGAGTTCGATATTGGCCTTGGATGTATGGATCTCCCAGGGCAGCTTCTCGCCCGGCTCACAGCGACAGGTCGAGAAAACGCCATCGCGCATCGTAAACGTGTTCTGACCCGTCCGGACGAGCTCTTTCGCGCGCATCAGAAAGCCTTCGCTCCCGGCGTCGAGGGAACCCTGAAAGAGCACTCCCTGGAGCGTGTCGACATCGAAGATCATGAACGCCGCTCGCAGGAGATCAGATCCGTCATCGAGCTGGACATCACCCTCAGCGACTGCGATTCGGGTCTCGCGGCTGAACGCGACCCAGCGAGCCTGAAGGCGGCGGTCTGCTTGATCGACACGAACGTGTCCGTCCGCGATATAGAGCGAGCGTGCCTCGTCCAGCACGATTCGATCGGCCGTGATCTCGAATGGATCGTCCATGCGAGCGCGATCGTCTGCGGCCGCAATACTCGCGACGCATCCGATCAGCATCAGAACAAATCCAGATACAGTGGCCGCTCGTGCCACAAGCCCCCCGACTACTTCCCACGGGACGCTACCTGAGCGCCGCCGGTAGGGCCAAACGACGCGGATCCGGACTTCAGCTTGCCTCGGCGAATTTTGTCATTGCGGTCGAGAGGGCACTGCGGTCCGGTGCGATGAGTTCATCACCGACGAGCCGGATCAACTTCTGGTCCATCAGCTGATGCAGTGCTTGATGGGTCTCCTGCAGCGTCAATTCACAGCCGGATGCGAGATCTCGGAGCGAGGTTGTGATTCGCAATTCTTCCTCGAGATCGTCTGCCGCCTGTCCCGAGAGATAGCGGACGAGAGGGCCGACCAGCTCATCGAGCCCGAGTGCCGCCAGACGTCGCTCGGCTCCGATCAAGCGAATGGCAAGCCGTTGAATCATGCGGATCGCGATCTCGGGTCTTTCGATGCACATCGCCTCGAGGGTTTCGCCGTCCAGCTCGAGTAGCTCTGCACTCCCGATTGCGACGGCCCTGGCCGTGCGGGCCTCACCGAGGACGACGCTCATCTCGCCAAAAAAATCACCCGCGCGCAAATTGGCGACGACCCGGGGCCCGGCGGCACTGCTGCGTGTGATCTGGACCTGACCAGCCTGGATGACATAGAGGTCGATTCCCTCATCGCCCTCATCGAAGATGATCTCACCGTCCGCGAAGCGGCGCTGAAAAGCACGGCTCACCTGAATCTGTGTCGTTTCGCCGTCGGCCAGGGCTGCTCTCCTCGCCGTGCGGCCTGCATGAGGCCGAGTCGACGTGCAGTCGTTTTCGACCGCTGTGGAGAGGGACTTGAGGAATCGAATCAGCTGCTGGTGGACGAGTCGAGGCGGATCTGGTCGAGAACAGATTCGATCTCAGGGCGACTCCACACCCCGGTGTGGCGTGTGTGAATCCCACCACCTTGATCGATGATGACCAGTGTCGGAAAGCCGATGACGCCGTAGCGCATGGCAAGGTCCTGATCTCCGATCGCGATCGGGTACAGGAATCCTCGCTCGGCAATCCAGTCAGAAACCTTATTGGGTGGGTCCGTGTCGACAGAAACCCCAATGATCATCAGATCGTCCCCGTGTTCCGCTCGCGCCTCTTCGTCCTGCCAGATCGTGTCGAGAACTGGCATCTGCACCTCACACGGAGCACACCAGGTTGCCCAGAAATCCAGAATCACGATTTTTCCGCGCAACCCGTCCAACCGGATTTGATTACCGTTGAGAAGAGGAAGATCGAAATCGGGCGCGCGGTCATTCGGACCCTCGCGATCACTTCGGCCCTCATCGATGCACGCGCCGGTCACCAGGAGAAGGCACAGAGTCAGCAGCAGTCCAATCCAGCATCGCTTCATTGCAGCATCTCTTCGGCCGCCACGACGATGTCGGTCAAGAACGTGAAGTGCGCGTTGAACCACCCGAGCTGATTGGTCGTGAGCAGGATGCCGACGCCGATCAGCAAGGCCCCCGATCCGATCTCGAGCGCTCGGAAATGCTTCTTGATCCGTGCGAAGGCGGTAAAGAAATGATCGATGCTCCAACCGGCTATCAGGAAGGGCACGCCCAGGCCCGCAGAATACACGGCGAGCAGCGTGATCCCCTCGAAGACCGTGTCGCGACTCCCCGCGAGGGTCAGCACCGCGCCGAGAATCGGCCCGATACACGGGGACCAGCCAAATCCGAAGCCGGCGCCGACCGTGAAGGAGCCGAAGAATCCGGGTGCGCCCATGTCGAGCTGAAGCCGCGTATCGCGCAGCAGCCAGCCGATCTTGAACACGCCCATCATGTGCAGCCCGAAGACGATGATGACGACACCCGCCAGCTGGGCGATACCGATCTCGAGGCCGAACAGATCGAGGCGCCAAACGCGCAACACGCGGCCGAGGGCGAATGCGCTGGCGCCCAATATGATGAAGACCGTTGAAAATCCGGCGACGAAGCCGAAGCAGGCTTCCATGACCCGCGCGCGTTGTTCGCGATCGCTCGCGCCCTCACCCAGCTCGGCGACGCTGACGCCCGAGATGAGCGACAGGTAGGCCGGCATCAAGGGCAGGACGCACGGCGAAAAGACCGAGATCAGGCCCGAGGCAAAGGCAAGCGGCAACTGTGTGATGAATTCAGACATGGCTCGGCGCCCGATAGTGACGCTTCACCTCAAGCGGCGCCAGCACCCGTCGGGCGGAACGCGACATTGATCGCGCTGCGCCCGACAGGTTCGCTACCAGCCCATCTCGTCGTATTCGGAATCGTCCGCTACGACACTCGGCGGTTCGGCTGCCGCGACGGTTTCCGTGCGCTCAGCCGTTTCGTGCGAATCGCGGCCGATGAACTCGAGGCTTTGGTCGCCCACCAGAATCTCCGGTGTGATGACGTAGGTTCCTCGCAGCGAACGCGTGAACACCATGCCGGCGACCTCCGTATCCCCGGCCGTGAAGGCCCATGCGAAGGAGCCGACCACCAGTCCGCCCAGCGCGTAGAGCAGCTTGACGGGTCCGTAGACCAGCGAAGAGATCGCTGCGGCGGCTCCGAGGCCACCCTCGCGCGAGACCTCGGACGCCTTTTCTCCGGCAAAGCCAACCGAAGGTGCGCCGAGCAGAGTGACCGCAAGCACTCCAGTCAGCAAACCCCGGAAGAGCCGCCTCGATTTTGGATAAACTTCAACTTTCGTCGGGCTTGCGCCCGGTCGTTTCAATCGATTTTTCATATGCTGTCCAACCCCTTATATTGCGGACCGCCCGCGCTCATTCGAGCGCTCGCGAATCCGCTCACTCACATTCCCCGCTCGAGAGTGTCGCGTAGATTCCGGGGTCGGCAAGAGAAGGCCGTTTCTTGGTGCGAAATGACCGGGGACTCGCCAATCGGGCGGCCGGCCAGACGATGACCTCGATCGAACTCAAACGGCGTTGTCGGTATCCAGCAACAGAGTGCAGGGCCCGGCGTTCACGAGCGAAACATTCATTTTTGCTCCAAATCGGCCCGTGACGACAGACACACCAAGCTGACCGGCCTCGGCTGCGAGCAAGTCGAAGAGTGTGCGAGCCAGGTCCGGCTCGGCCGCCTCTCCGAAGGATGGACGTCGTCCCTTGCGAACGTCGCCCCAGAGCGTGAACTGGGACACCAGGCCAAGCGTTCCCCCCACGTCGAGCAGTGAGCGGTTCATCTTGCCCGACTGATCTTCGAAGATGCGCAGTCCGACGATCTTGCGCGCCAGGACCTTCGCATCCGAGGACTCATCTCGCGAGCCGACACCGACCAGCACGAGCAGTCCGTCGCCCATCCGGGCAACGCATTCGCCCTCGACCTCGACCTCGGCGCTCGACACGCGCTGCACGACCGCTCGCACCCTGCTAGATCTCCCGTTGGTCCTTGAACCGCCCGCTGTAAACGGCGCGGCCCTCGGTCCGCATCAGGACCAGCTGGCAGATTCGCACGTCCGGTACGATCTCGAGCGCGCGGCTCGATACGTTGCTCATCTCGAGAACCTGTCGATTGGAAACACCCGGCTGGACGAAAGCCGAGGTGACATGGATCATCAGACCGAGCCGCGCAAAGCGACTCCGGCCCTCGAGAAATCCACATAGATCGTCGGGCAGTGACACGCGCTCTGCGGTGATGCCATGAATCGTGACGCCCGGCTCGAGCCGATAGGGTGCGTGCAGATCTCGGACCCGAGTGTGATCACGATAGTCGGTGGCGTCCTCGACTCGAATCGGTTCATCGGCGTTGACGATCTCACGTATCTCACGCCCGAGGGTGAGGTCGATCGACGCCACACCGATCTGCGATCGATCGAAAGGATCGATCTGGATTCGCCCCTCGTCGAGGTTGCGCAAGATCACATCACGAGTCAGCACACTCATCGCGGACGCATGATACCCACAAGCCATCTGATAAACCCGTCGATCGGGCTTATGAGATAGCTTCTAGTCCATGACCCACACGTTTTTCGACGTCGACCTTCCCATTGTGATTGGCCACCGCGGATCCGCTGGTAATCGCCCCGAGAACACGCTCGTCTCCTTCGAGACCGCGCTCGCGGACGGGGCCCAGATTCTCGAGAGCGATATCCAGATCTCGAGCGACGGTGTGCCGATCCTGCTCCACGATTCGAGTCTCGAGCGAACGACCGACGGCTGGGGCGAAGCCTCCCAGAGCACATGGGCGGAGCTGGGCGCACTCGATGCGGGAATTCGGTTCGAGGACGACAACGGCAGCACGCCCTTCCGTGGCATGGACATCCGCATCCCCTCACTCGAGGAAGCGTTCGAACGTTTCCCCGACGCGCATTTCAATCTCGAGATCAAATGCCCGGGGGCTACGGGCATCCGCGCGACCCTCGATCTGGTTGAACGCTTCGATCGAGCGGACCGCACGCTGCTCGCGGCCGGTGAAGACCCGATCATGCAGGATCTGCGAACGGCGTTGGCATCGCACACGATCCGCCCCGCCGTCGGCGCCTCATTGCGCGAAATCGTTGCGTCTGTCTCGAGCGCACTCGACGGCGGTGAGATGCCCCCGGGCGTGATGGCGTTGCAGATCCCGTCGACCTTTGCCGACAAGCCCCTGGCCACGCGGGAACTGATCGAGCATGCCCATGCAAACGATGTCCAGGTCCATGTCTGGACCATCAATGACCTCGACGAGATCGAAGCGCTCCTGGAACTCGGCGTCGATGGCATCGTCACCGACCATCCGGGAAAGATGTGCGATTGGCTCAAGCGTGTCGGACGTCGCTAGTCGTACAGCGGCTGCAAATGGTTCGCCCGCCGCGTTCCTTCTCGAACATTTGACGCGACTCTCTGCGAGCGCCTCGATCGGTCCCGTGCTCGACCTGGCCTGCGGGCGCGGGCGCCACGCCCTCGCAGCCGCCGACCTCGGACTCTCTGTCCTGGCAGTCGATCGCAATCGCGATCTTCTCGATCGACTCGCCGCAAGCTGGCGCCGCAAGCTCGACGACATGACCGACCCCCCCGGAGATGCCGATGGTGTTGGTCAGATCGAAACCCTTTGTGCCGACCTGGAGTCACAAGCCCCCCCGGCGCTCGAACCCGCGCGCTTCGGCGCCGTGTTGGTCTTTCGTTATCTACACCGGCCCCTCTTTCCGTGGATCGAAACGCTTGTCGCGCCGGGCGGCTTCATTCTCTACGAGACCTTCACCCTCGATCAAAAGAAACTCGGCTGGGGTCCCAAACGAGACGCGTTCCTATTGGAATCGGGCGAGCTTCCCCGGCTCTTTTCCGAACTGGTCGTGGAGGTTTACGAAGAAGGCCCGTCGAACGACGAACCGTCCGCTCACACCGCCCGACTTCTGGCAAGTCGTCCACCCCGCTAGGAATGGCGAGAGTCCATTTGATCGAGCGCCCAACGGGCATGCTCCCGCAACATTGGATCTTCGTTCTCGGCGTGATGTTCGATCAACGACCGAAGCCTCGGATCTCCCGCATTGCCCGCTGCCACCAGAGCATTCCGAATCAAGCCTCGCAGGCCGGGTCGCCGCAGCGCACTTCGGCGGGTCGCATGCAAGAACGCTACTTCGTCGAGGGACAAGATCCATTCCAAAGTAGGAGCGATCCATTCGGAACGTTTCGCGAGTCTCGAACGCAGTCCGAGCGGATCGCTCGGCTGCTCTCGTGGCCGACTGCGATTCCAGGGACAGACGGTCTGGCACAGGTCACATCCGAAGACATGATCGCCATGCGCCTCTCGGAGTGCCTCTGGAATCGACCCGCGACTCTCGATCGTCCCATATGAAATACATCGCGTTGCGTCGAGGACATAGGGCTCGGGGAATGCATTCGTTGGGCAGACATCCAGACATGCCCGGCAACTCCCGCAATGATCCTCAACGGTCTCGTCGGCCTGGAGTTCGAGATCCGTCAGGATGACTCCGAGCATGACATGCGAGCCCAGGTCGGGATGGATCAGGCAACTGTTCTTGGCGATCCAGCCCAGTCCAGCCGCCTCGGCGGCCGCCCGCTCCGAAACGGGACCGGTGTCGACATAACTTCTCGACCGAATCGGGGACGCTACGAGCACGGCCATTGCGGCTTCGAGTGCGCGAACTCGATCGAGCAAAACCTCGTGGTAGTCGTCCCCGCCGGCATAGCGAGCGATACGACCCCTCGCCGCCTCGTCTTCAACGGCTGCTGACTCAGATTCTTCCCCGCAATAAAGGCCAACCACGATCAGTGAACGCGCATCGGCCAGCACCAGGCGCGGATCGACGCGCTCCTCCAGCCGGCGTTCTAGGTAGTGCATCTCGCCGCCATAGCCTCGCGCGATCCATTCCCGAAGAAACCGCGTCCGCTCGGTCGGCAAGGCGCTCGCAAACCCGACCGCGTCGAGCCCGAGCGCGAGACCCACTCGCCGAATTCGATCTTCGAGGGACTCCGAATCCCGCATCAATCGGATCGTGCCGGTTCATCTTCCGGTAGGAAGCGGCGCATCAGGGCGCCCACGCCGAGCAGGCAGGCACAACCGATCACATAGGTCGCGACCCCGGCCCACTCGTGCAGCGGCCCATGGGTCGCAAACTCGACACTCACATGGATCGACAACAAGACCGTCAGGATCACACGCAGGAGATTGCCAGCCAGGGCGATCGGAAAGACGGCGCCGACCAGAACAAGTCGCCGCCAGGAGATCGATTCGGTGAAGTACGCGATGAAGACGCCGATCGGCAGAAGTGTGATCAGGGAGGTGATCCCGCTGCAGGCCTCCGCCACGAAGAGGGATCGACCGCCGGGCAGAGTCAGCACGTTGCCTTCCCGGAAAATCGCGATGCCACCTCGCTGCAAGAATTCGACGCCAACGCTGCTGACGAGGAGTTGGAGCTTCACGATCACGGGCGTGACCCACGCGACCGGCAGCGGGACCATGAAGAGGAGATAGCCGAGGGAGAAGCGCAGTGTGCTCACCCAAGCTACGCCGCGCAGCGCGAGAACGGCCGCGACGACGGTCGCCACGGCGACCAGGCCGAGCAGCGTCGAATCGCGAAAGAGCAGCGCAGCGAGATAACAGCATGCAAGCAGCCCCATGAGGACCAGGCCACCCGCCATGGGCCGGGATTCGAGCCGCGCCAGTTCCACGCGATGGGCGGTCGCCGCCCACAGCGCCACGAACGGAACGAGGAAACCGTGTGAAGCGTACTCCAAAGAGCTCCACACTTCGGCGAGCTGGAGAATTCCAGGTATCCAGATCACGATCAATGTTGCGATCAGCGCGATTTCGACGCGCTGGGTCGAAGCACGAGAGGCATCACCCGATGTCGAGACTGGATCGTTCTCCAATGCTTTCTCCCCCTGTTTTCAGGCCGGGTTGCGATCCAGGTGGAAGCTTCAACGGCGGTCGTTGCGGTCCCGATCCCTGCGTATCGGCGGAACAGGCAGAGAAGCGCAGCTCGGATTCCCTCTGGATTGCTTCGACCGATGGTACTGGAGTCTCCGGGCGTTCGAGATTTTGCGCGACTTGCTGGCCCATGGCTATGCTTGCGACTGTACAGCTACGGCGCCTGGTCGCCGGCTTTCCCGGAGTGACCATCGCGTATGCAGGATCGGCTCGTCTTCTTGATTGGCTCGCCGCGTTCTGGCTCGACCCTGCTGAGCCGCGTACTCGGCGCTCATTCCATGATTTTTGCGCCCGAAGAGCCGCATCTGATTACGCCGATCGCGCACCTCGGATACTTCGAAAGCGTCGAGAGCGCGCCGTATGATCCAATCATTACGCGCCAGGCCGCGCGGACACTCGTCGCATCGCTCCCCAATGGCGAGGCCGACTACCTCTGCGCGCTGCGTGCGTATACCGACGCGATCTATCGCGGGCTTCATGAAGCAAAGGGCGGCGAGACGACGCGTGTGCTGGACAAGACGCCAGCCTACGCCCTCAATCTGGATTTTCTCGTGAAGCTCTACCCGCAGGCGCGGTACATCGCTTTGACCCGCCATCCGATTGCGGTGTGGTCTTCCTTTGTCGATTCCTTCTTCGACGGGGATGACGCCGTGGCCCACGAGCACAACCCGTTGCTCGAGCGGTACGTGCCGGCCATTTCTCGATTCTTGAGAACGGCAGCGGTCCCGATCCACCGGGTCGCCTATGAGGATCTTGTTCAAGAACCCGAGGAAAATGCTCGGAATTTATGCACTTTTCTTGGCTTGGAATACGAATCCGGAATGGTGGACTACGGGGCTACCGCGGATTCGAAGGGAGCCTCGACCCGTGGTCTGGGGGATCCGACGACGGTTTCGAAAGAGACACGACCGACAACCCGAAGCCTCGCCAAATGGGCGAGCGCCGCCATCGGTCGGCCGGAGCGTGTTGGGCTCTATCGAGAGATCCTGGCGCGCCTGGATGACGAAGATCTGTCCACCTGGGGATACTCGAGACAGCAGATTTCCACGGAGCTCGACTCGATCGACCTGGGCGGAAAAGCGGCTGCTCGCCCTCGCCTCACCCGCTACGCCCTTGAGCGCAAACTGCTGGTCGCCATCCGACGACGGATCCAACCGGGCAACGGGCTCGGGGGTCTGGTCCGCCGCATCCGAGAACTCTGCGACGTGCTCCTGCGCTGAGACTGCTCTCGCGGGGGTGTGCGCGGTTCGAGCAGAGCCTGCTATAAATCAGCCATGGAAAAAGCCACGACCCAGCCAGCCCCGTCACGGGCCGACTCCGACACCGCCCGCTTCGAGCGACCCTCGATCGAGGAAATTTCACTCTGTTGTGAGATCTCGGCGTACGCCCCGGACGGCGACGACCGCCCGCTCTTCTAGAGCGCTTCCGACGTCCTGGGTAGCCTTAATCGGTCCTTCGCTTCGCAGCAAGAGTCCGGTGCGCTGCGGTTTTCGCGAAATAAAGCGGAGCCCTCGGTCGTTTTGACTTGTGCCGCTGGGAAACACCGAAATCAGGTGTAGCGAGACCGCCGGATTGAGGGCGAGCCATTCGCGAAAACCGTGGCGTGCCGGACTCGTGTCTACAGCAATTCTTCGAAGGACGCATTGGCGTCAAAGCTCGGCCGAAACCTGGTTCACGATCTTGCGAATCCGCGGATGGTTCATCAGCGCGAAGGTATTGCCTGCCTCGAGAAGCGCGATGATCTCTGGATCATTGGCCAGCGCCTTCATTTCGGGATCCTTTTGAAGGCGTTGGATCTTCGGGCCGACCTCGGCCAGAACATCCGCCATCGTGTCGCGAAATACGTCGACGTCTTCGCGCGCCTCCTCCCCGACCAATCCGAGATCAGCGAACCGTCCTCGCATCTCCGGGTCGTTTACGATCGAGCGAATGGCCGTTCGATTCATCGCGTAGTCGATCGAATCATTGCTGATCAGGGTCCAGAAGAGTTTGTCTTCGAACATTCCGCTCAGTCGCTCATCTTCGAGAATCGCCTGAACACTCCCGAGTGCCTGACCGGGGTGCGCCGTCAGTCGAGCCGCGACTTCACCCGCCGACCCGGCATCGGACAGCGCCGCTCCGACTGCGGCCTCGACCAGGTCCCCAGTCGCCTGGGTCAATACCGAACCTTCGGCGTCTGGCATTGCGGAGAGTCCCGAAATTGCGTCGATGTCCCGTGCCGCATCGAGCCAGCTCGCCAGCACCGCGAGTAGCACGACGATCAACCCGCCCCGCGCCAGGCCGAAGAAGCCGCCGAGCCAACGATCGAATAGATTCCGGCCGTTCTGCTCGGCGCGCTCCCGATCCCAGGCCACGACGATGTCGGCGATCGAACTCACCAGAAGCCAGGCCAGGACGAATCCAAGCGTGCCCGCGACGGCGGGCGCAGCCAGAGGCGAGACGACCAGGGTCCGCGCGACCCAGCTCGACCCATTCGCGGCCGCAAGGATTCCGCCGGCGTAACCCGCAATCAGTCCAAAGAGTCCAGATCCACTGACGACGGCACCGCGCCAGGCGCCGATGGCGAACATCGCGAACAGGATCAGAGCGAAGATCAGATCGAGAACCATGCCCATTCATCGACCTACCGTCCGATCCCCTGAACGAATGCTCGTGAATTGCGCACGGCTCGATCCAACTATTGGGATCGAGAAGGTTTTTCGGCAAGCACGAGCGACACCTCAGCCTCGACCTCGAAGATGTGTGCGTCCTCCGCACCCATGGCGCGAAGACTCCTCGCCAACTCGAAGACATATTCTGGATTCGCACCACTCGGTCCGGATGCGGCGGCGATCTGACGTGCGATCGCTCGAGTGGACGCTTCACCGAGGTAGTTCTCGTTCTCTGGGCCCGCGATATAGACGACACCCGCCACGTTGCGCGGCTCGCGCGCCCGGTGCGGCTCGCGAGCCTGATGCGCCCCAGACCGAAGCGGCAGGTCGACGAGTGTGATCTCGACTTCGACGCGGTCGTAGCCCCCGCGTTCTCGATGATCCAGGCCAGCCAGCACTCCGTCTGGGTCGCCGGACGGAATTTCGTAGGCCGTTCCCCAACACCGCGCAGACCGAGACAATGTCTCCTGATCGAGACTCTCATGTCCATCGGGGAGCAATGTCACGACGCGGCCGGGCCGACCGGGCAATCCGCGATGATCCGTCGAGCCCTGCCAGAATCGTCTCGCATAACCTCCGATCGACGCGGGATGCGCTCGAAGATGCGGAAACGCGGGTCGCCAGACGAGGGAGCCGTAACCAAAGATCCAGAGACTCGTGCCAGTCACGCCGAGCAGCCTACCCCATCGACTAGGAGCCTGACCCAAGACTCTCGTGGGAAGCCCATGTGTCGAGGCGCGCCGCTGGCTAGGGAGGAAGCGAAGCTTCCGAGTAGAAGCGCAGCTGTAGCTGGCTACAGCAAGGGGAGAAAGCGCAGCTTTCGAGTACAACGCCGCCAGCGGTGATGCATCGGCGCATGGGCGTCGCGATGAGTCTTGGGTCAGGCTCCTAGGCTTCCGATCAGTTCTCCACCCCCTCGTACTCGATCTTCACGACGCTGTAGAGAGTCTCACCCTTGGGTCGCTGAACAGGGACCTCGTCACCAAGTCGCTTGCCGAGAAGTGCCCGCCCGACGGGAGAATCCACGCTGATTCGTCCGACCGAAGCATCGAATTCGTCTGGACCGACCAGCTGGTATCGCGCAAGTTCACCCTCTTCATCCTCAACGCTCACCCAGGCACCGAAATAGATTCGATCCGCCTCCTTGCGCGGTCCGCCATCGACGACTTTCAGGTCATCGATACGCTTGGTGAGAAACCGGATGCGTCGATCGATCTCTCGCAGTCTCTTCTTTCCGTAGATGTAGTCCGCGTTCTCAGAACGATCACCCAGTGCAGCCGCCGTCGACACCGCCTCCGTCACACGCGGGCGTTCGTCTTTCCAGAGCCATTCCAGCTCGGACTGGAGCTTCAGAAAGCCCGCTCTCGTGATGTAGTTACTCTGGCTGGCCATACGGCGATTTACTCCGAGCGTGGCGCTGGAAATTGGCCCCTCGTCGACCCGAGACTTGCATGCTGGCGGACGTCATTCAAGCTTCGAAGGTCGGACCCTGCTCCCGAGCGAGGGGAGTCACGCTATGCTCTTCCGTATGACTGAACAGCGAGATTTTGAAAAGAATAGTGGTCCTGATTCAGCGGAGGCCAAGTCCGAGCCCGTTGGTCAGGCGAATCAGGGACAACCCGCGGCAGCCGAGCGAAGAGGCCCGCCCCCGAATCCGCTCTACCACCCCCTCTTTCTCCCCGTCTTGCTCGTCGCCTTCTCGCTCTGGTTCGGCTACGACGGATTTCTGACAACCGATCCAGAGATGCTCGAACATCAGACCTTCAATCGCATCATGTTCGCGATCATGCTGCCTCTCTGTTTGTGGATGGTGCCGCGCGGCATCAGGGAATTCCGCGAAGAACAAGCACAGGCAGCGGAGAAGCATTCAGAACGCAACTCGTCCTGAAGTCCCTACGAAACTACGTCGAATGAACTGAGATGGAGCCGCCTCTCGACCGATAAGAGATCTCGAACCGCCGGAGAGATCTTTGGGCGCTCCCTCGCATCCCACACATCCCGTGAAGACCCACGCGGCTTCACGCACGGTCCTTCTCGACGACACCGGTGTCGGTGAGGACGTCACGCTCGACTGCACGTCGACGGCCGGCGGGCCGACTGCCGACGCGCCGGATCCGGTCGAGACCATCCATACACCGCAACCCGGCGACGAACTGTGTGCTCGTTACCGCTATCGGGTCCTGCGACGTCTGGGGCGTGGGGGCTTTGGTTCGGTTTTTCTGGCGCGCTGTCTCGACGGCGATGACTCGAGCGACGAGGAGGCACCACCCAAGCTCGTCGCACTGAAGGTCATGGCGCGTCCCGACGATCCGCATGCCCGCAACTCCCTCAAGCGAGAGCTCGCGGCACTGCTGGCCGTCCGCCACGATCGTATTCCGAAGCTCTACGATTGGAATATCGATGGCGAGACCACCTTCGCCGCGATTCAGTACTTTCCTGCCGGCAGTTTGGCAGATGCATGGCCCTTTCTGGGGCGACTGTCCGCCGAACAGACATGGCGGCTCCTGTCCGACCTGATGCAGGCCCTCGGCGCAGCGCATCGAGCTTCGGTTCTGCATCTTGACGTCAAGCCCTCGAACGTGCTGCTGGACGGAAACGGCGGATACGTACTCACCGATTTTGGCGTCTCGCATTCGTCGCGCATGTCGCGCGGGCTTCTGCATCAGGGCCAATTGTCGATCGGCCTGGGCACCCATGGATACCGCGCGCCGGAACAGGCGACTGCCAAGGTTCAATCCTTCGACCTTCGAACTGATCTCTGGGGCGTTGGCGCGACTGCCTGGGCGTTATTCACGGGGATCGATCTCAACCGACGACAAGACGTCCTGCGCACACTCGAACAGGGCAACACCTACGGGCTAAAATCCCTTTCGGACGTCGCTCTCGACTGCCCCCCGCCGCTCGAAGAAATCGTGATGGGCATGCTCTGCATCGATCCGGCGCGCCGCCCCGGCGGGACAGGGGAAGTCCTCGCTCGCATACGCGCGATAGCGAGCGGATTCGGCCTCGACACCGCCACGATCGCAGCATCGCGACGCGATCGTGCCGACCCGGCGGAGATCCTTCGGATCATCGAGACCCTGGTCGATCCACTCTGGGCATCGATTTGCCGAGGCCCCGGATTCGATCGCTATTTCGTTCTTTTCGAAGACGGCGAGACGATCGCGGGCGTGTCCAATCCCGCTCAGCACACGGTTCTCCTGCTACGCGGAAAGATTGCGGTCGAAGTCGATGACGTCGAGGTCGCCGTTGAATCGCGTGAGGGCACCTTCCTCGGCGCAATCTCGACGCTGACCGGTGCGCGGCGACAAGCGAATCTTCGCGCCAAGGGTCCCACCTGGTGTTGTCTCTTCAATGAGGCCGAGCTCGAACAACTCGTGACTTGCAACCCGGCCATTGCTGTCCGAATGATCCGCAGCATGTCCGACCGAATCGCAAGCGGCCCGCCTCGTAGTCGCCCCTGATCAATCAGCGCGTCACATTCTTCGGGACTCAACCGTCGCATCTGAAGGCCAGGCGAGATAGCGTCTGTATCGATGGAACCTCAGGCCATGCAGACCCAGGGTACGCTCGGCATCATCGTCAATCCGCACTCGGGGCGCGATGCTCGCCGCCTTTTTGCCCGCGCCGGCACTTCGACGATCGACGACAAGCGAAATCAGGTCACTCGCATCGTTGTCGGAGCGGCTGCTGCGGGCATCCGGAAGGTCCTGCTCGCGCGAGACGCTTTCCGAATCGCCTCTTCGGCGACCGACGCTCTCGCGCTACCGGTCGAGTGTGAACTTCTCGATCTCGAGACCACGGGTCGCGGCATCGACAGTCAGAATGCTGCTCTCGCGATGCAAGAGGCGGGCTGCAGTGCGATCGTGGCGCTCGGAGGCGATGGCACGAGTCGTGCGATCACTCAGGCCTGGCGGGATGTCGTCCTGCTCCCCCTCTCGACAGGTACGAACAACGTTTTTCCTTTCGAAGTCGAAGCCACCGTCGCCGGAGCGGCGGCCGGTCTCATTGCATCTGGGCGACTTCCACGAGAAGACGGAGCCCGCCGTGCCAAGCTTCTCGAGGTTTTGTGTGACGATGGACGCCAGAGCCTTGCGTTGATCGATGCTGCGCTGCTCGTTGGCGATCATCCGGGAAGCCTGCTCCAGGCCGATCCCGAAAAGCTCGCCCGAATCCTCCTCACACGCGCCGAGCCCGCCAGCGTTGGGCTCTCACCCGTCGGCGGGCTGTTGATGCCCTGCGATTTCGATGATGAGTTTGCGGTCGAGGTCCGAACTCGTCCTGGACCGAGTCCGGCCAGTGCCGGCAAGGCTCTACGCGCGCCGATATCGCCGGGGCTCTACGAGACGGTCGGGATCGATTCGGTGGAGCGCATCGAGCTCGGCGCTCCTGTGTCCTGGACGGGCCCGGGTCTACTCGCGTTCGATGGGGATCGCGAAATCGTGCTAGAGGCCGACCAGTCTGCAACGCTTCGCGTGCAACGAACGGGCCCGTGGGTCATCGATCCGAAGCGCGCCCTTCGCGCCGCTGCGACCCAGGGTCTCTTCCTTGATCTCGGAGAATGGCATGACCACCGGGGTGGCTCCGGTGGTTCCTGCTGTTAGCCGGCGAGGAGACAGCGATGACCTCGACGGGTCCGACTGAAGACGAGCTCCAGACCGTTCGCGATTGGGTGGCCAAGGCCGGGAAGATTGCAGTTCTCACGGGTGCCGGCATTTCGACGGATTCTGGAATCCCGGATTTTCGCGGACCCCAGGGACTCTGGACCAAGAATCCCGAAGCCGAAAAAATGGCGACGCTCCAGGTCTATATGGCCGAACCCGAAGTGCGCAAACGATCCTGGCGCTGGCGACTCGAAACACAGCAGAACAAACGCGAGCCGAACGCCGGCCATGCAGCGCTGGTGTCCCTCGAACGGTCCGGCCGACTGCATACCCTGGTCACCCAGAACGTGGACGGCCTGCACCAGGCCGCCGGCAGCGATCCGGAACGGGTCGTCGAGATTCACGGCACGCTACAGGAAGTCGTGTGCATGTCGTGTGCGGAACGCGCCCCGATGAGCAAAGCACTCGATCGCGTCCTTGCTGGCGAGGAAGATCCCGAATGCCGAAGCTGCGGAGGGATTCTTAAATCCGCCACGATCTCTTTCGGCCAGGGACTGGTCGCTCGAGATCTGCAGCGCGCCGACACTGCGGCTCGCGAGTGTGACCTGCTGCTCGCGATTGGCACGACGCTCGGGGTCTATCCGATTGCCGCCATGGTCCCGACCGCAAGTGAGTCCGGTGCACGCATCATCATCGTCAATGGCGAGCCAACCGAAATGGACGCGATTGCCAATGTCGTCCTCCAGGGGTCGATCAGCCAGATCCTGCCGCAGATCATTCCGGACGGTTGATGATGCAGGAGCGTGATTCGATCGCCTTCCTACCATCCCAGTGAGCGAGCCCGAGCCACGATGAGCTCTGCGGCCCCGTCTCGACCTAGAATTCCCGTATTCAGCACCATGTGATAGTTCACGGGATCGCTCCAGTCGCGATCAAAGAGCTCCATGTGGTATTGCTCGCGCCCCCGGTCGCGTTCCTCGACTGCCGCTGTCGCTTCCTCTTCGGAGAGGCCGAGCTGGCGCATCGCCCCCTGTACACGGGACTCGAATGAAGCGACCAGCCGGATGTGAATGGCGTCTCGCTCACTTGCGAGTACCGCCGCCGCCGCGCGTCCGACGAACACGAGCCGATCCTGCTGCGCTAGCTCTTCGATCACATTCCGGGTGACATGCGCGAGCTCGAGCGTCGCGGGCTCATTGATCGCGCTCGGCGTCGAGAGCAGGTTCTCAGGAGACGAGAGCGCCGACGACCGCGCGAAGCGCTCCATGAACGAGGGCACCCTCTCTTCGAGACTCTGTACGTCTTCGGGCGCGAATCCGGACCGCTCCGCGACAGTGTCGATCAACGCATCGTCGACGACCGTCCAGCCGAGCGCCTCGGCAACACGTGCGGCCACGTCCGAACCGCCTGCCATGTATTCGCGGGAAAGCGTAATGAGCATGTTCGAATCTTCCTTTCACCGGCTAGCCAAATGATCTGCCCCGCGTCTCAGTCCTGACTCAAGGCATGCTGAACACGCTCATCGAGCTCTCGCAGCTGCTGGCTCCCGAAATAGAATGCCAGCGCCGCAACGACAGCCAGGATCGAAGCGATCCCAACCGCCATGGGGGCACCCAGTCGTTCTGCCGCCGCCGCAACAGGCAAGGTTCCGAGAAGCGGGAGCGAAAACGACATCATCAAGAAGCTCGAGATTCGGCCACGGACGGAATCCGGGATCAGCAACTGGATTGCCGTGTTGTTGAGGGTTCCGAAGATGCTCGCGAAGATATTCGCCGCGAAGATCAGTCCAACCGCTGGAAGAAACCAGGGACTCCCCGCGAACGCGGCCAGCAGCGTTCCGAACGCGATCACACTGATCATCATCAGCCGCAGCCGTCCCGACCCGGCGCTGCGGCTTGCCACATAGAACGAGCCCACGACAGCACCGATTCCGGCGGCCGCATTCAGGATGCCGAGTCCAGAAGAACCTGTTTGCCAGACATCTCTGGCAAAGATCACCAGCAGGGTCTGAAACGGCATCGCGAGAAACATCGGCACGAGCCCGTAGACGAGAAGAATCAAGATCAGACGATTCGACCAGACATAGCGAAAGCCCTCGGCGAGATTCTTCGCGATCGATTGCGACTTCGCATCAGCCGGTGGCTGGACACGCCGAACGCCCAGCATCGCCAATAGAGCGATCGTGTAGAGTGCAAGATTCATCATGTAGACGCCCTTCACTTCGATCACGGGAATCATGAATCCCGCGATCGCCGGTCCGAGGACCCGCGTCACGTTCACTCCCGCCATGTTGAGCGCGACGGCAGCTCCCAGTCCCCTCTTCCCAACGATATTCACGACGATCGCCTGACGTGCGGGCATGATGACGGGAAAGGCACAACCCATCATTCCCGCCGTCATCACGAGATGCCAGAACTCCAGACGATCGGCCAGAAGAAGGACGAGTATGATGACCTCGCTCGAGATCGCGAGCGCCTGGGCCGTCATGATCAAGCGTCGTCGCTCCATGCGGTCCGCCAGCACGCCACCGAAAGGAGCCAGGAAGAGCATGGGGATCGCGACGGCGGCACTGACCACGCCAAGCGCCAGCGCACTATCCGTCAATTGAAAGGCGAGCCAGGGGCGAACGATGCCCTGCCCGCCCATGGCCAGAAAGAAGGCAAGGTTGCTCATGAAGATGCGGCGAAACTGGGGGGCTGCAAGGGATTCGAGTGTGCTACGCCAACCACTCGTACGAGCGGCCCTCAGAGGCGGCGGCGTGTTTCTCGGTGTAGACATAGCCAGGCTATCGTCGCAGGTTCGAGATCCCGGCGCATTCGGCTGGCGGTTGTTTCAGGCTTGCTGGACCTCTCGATCGCTCATTCCGATTAGATAGAGAATGCCATCGAGTCCGAGGTTCGAAATCACCTGTTCCGCGGAGGCACGGACTTTGGGCTTCGCATGAAAGGCGATTCCAAGGCCAGCCGCATCCAGCATGGGTAGATCGTTCGCCCCGTCGCCGACGGCGATCGTCTGTTCGAGACGAATTCCGGCCTGATCGGCAAGCTCACGCAACAGCGCGGCCTTTCGGGCGCCATCGACGATTTCCCCGCGTACGCGGCCCGTCAAGCGTCCGTCCTTCAACTCCAGTTCGTTCGCATAGACGAAGTCGATTCCGAGTCGTTGTTGAAGATCATTTCCGAAAAAGGTGAACCCACCGGAAAGGATTGCCGTGCGATAGCCCAGAGAGCGTAGTGTCCGAATCAGGCGCTCCGCACCCGAGGTCAGCGGAAGACGCGCCGCAATCTCTCCGAGGACCTTCTCCTCGAGACCCTCGAGGAGAGCAACCCGCCTCACCAGACTCTGTTTGAAGTCGAGTTCTCCATTCATGGCCGCTTCCGTGATCGCGGAAACTTCCGCTCCGACACCTGCCGCGACGGCAAGCTCGTCGATGACTTCGGTCTGGATCAGAGTCGAGTCCATGTCGAAGGCCACCAACCGCCGATTACGCCGATAGACATCATCGACCTGGAAGGCGATATCGACATCGAGAGTCTGTGCTAGATCGAGCAACTCACCTCTAAGCGCTGACGCATCATCGGGCGTCCCGCGCAATGAAAGTTCGACACAGGAGCGCTGCGGCTGGTGTTCCTCGCGCATCGAGACGCGCCCGGATAATCGCGTGATGTTGTCGATGTTCAGCCCATGGCGGGTAGCGACGTCGCCAAGTCCTTCGAGATGCCGAGCGGTCAGCTGTGTACCAATCAGCGTCATGATGTGGCGCGGTTGGCCCTGCGCGTCGACCCATCGCTCGTAATCATCGAGACCGATCGGCGTGAAACGGGCCTGCAAATCCCACTCGTGCGCCTTGAATAGAACGTCCTTCAATACAGGGTGGGACTCGGACTCGGGCGGCACTTCGACGAGAAGGCCGAGGGTAAGCGTGTCATGAATGACTGCTTGGCCGATGTCGAGTACCCGAACATCATGCCGAGCCAGAATCGCGCTCAGGTCCCGGGTAATACCCGGCCGATCCGCTCCGGTCAGATTGATGAGGATCACTTCGGACATGGGTTGGCTCCGCTCTAGGGTGCTGTTGAGTTCCTGGCACAGTGCGTCTTATCGGGATTCGAGAGAAGCGATTGAGTACAACAAAGAGCGGCACTCTCCCATGCCAGATCAGACCTCGGAGACCGCTCGACCGGCCATGATCCGCGTCAATGCCGTTCGAATCGACTCACTCCCCTCCCGGGAGTTCTCCTGGCTGTGTAGCGCCCTTTGACGAGCTGGCCTGTCGCTCGCGATACCTCGTGAATGCGCCCTGCCATTTTCGCTGCTCCTGCAGATAGGGCGGCAGCAGCGAACTGGCCAGATGGCAGTAGAGTTGCCTGGGATCTTGGATCGCGTGGTAGGTTCCGCCCGTTGCACCCGCGATCTGGCCGAGGGCTTGATCGCGCCACTGACTCGAGTCCGGCGACAAACCGAATGTGTTGAAAACGATCCGATGTCGCCGCGCCAGGACGGCCGCGCTCTTCATTCGCGGGTCGAGGTGCTCGATACTTCCACCTGCATCGACACTGTTGGGTCTGCGGGCGTCGGACATGAAAAGGACGACTCTCCGACGAGCCGGCCCGTCAAATAGACTTCGGGACACAAGCAACGATCGAGTCGCTCGTTGCATCCCCGCAGAGAAAATGGTCTTGCCATCACTTCCTCTCTCGAGAACGTCAGTGGCAATGGCCTCGAGTTCCTGAATGTCTTCGGTGAGCCCTGCCCGCACCTTCGAATCACGATTGGATGCGAGCAGCTGACTTCGCCCGAATGAAGAGAGGCATGACGACGAGTGTCGTGATCAAGAAAGCGTCGAGTTCGGTTGCGCGATTCATCGTGCCTCCGCCATCTTCTGCGCATATTCTCTGATCGAGAGGATATGAGAGTCCGCCGGGATACGAAACCATCAGCGCGTCGCCCACCTGGGCTCTGCGTATCCGCGAAGTCGTTGCGAGTGGCGATTGTTCGCCGTTAGGCGTGATCGAGAGGCATCAGTTCACGACCAGGGTTGCACATCGAACGGCCAAATTGTATCAACGATCCAATCCAAATCGCTCTCTGGGAGTCCAATCATGATCGAAAAGCATCTTCAAGTTCAGACCGCTGACGGCGTAATGGAAACCTTCCTGGCCCATCCTGACGACGAGACCGGTATGCCAGTCGTGGTGTTGTACATGGATGCCCCGGGCATCCGAGAAGAACTCTACGGATTTGCCCGTCGGATCGCGGCACAGGGATATTGCTGCCTTCTGCCCGATCTCTACTATCGCCGCGGTCGAATCCGAATGAACCTGGCCAGCATGACCGCCGAGCAAGGTCGCGAAATGTTTGCCCATATGCGCAGCCTGAGCAATGCGCTCGTGCTGGCGGACACGGAGGCCCTACTCGAAGCCTTGAAGAGCGAACCGCTTGCTGCCGAAGGGCCGAAGGGGTGTATCGGGTATTGCATGAGCGGCCAGTACATCATGTCCGTCGCCGGGACCTTCCCGGAACATTTTCGTGCATCAGTCTCTTGTTATGGCGTCGGAATCGTCAGCCCAAAGCCCGACACGCCTCATCGGCTCGCTCCGAATGTGGAGGGTGAGATGTTTTTCGCCTTCGCCGAGGAGGACGAATACGTTCCGGACGACGTCATTCCGACTTTGCGCGACGCACTGGACGAACATTCGATCAAATATGAGATCGACACGTACCCGGGAACAGAGCATGGCTTCTGCTTCCCCGAGCGCGGGGGGCCCTACAACGAGAGTGCTGCGGAAGACGTATGGCGTCGAAGCTTCGAAATGTTCGAGCGTCAGCTCAAATAGTTGCGCGACCTTGATCCAACCCCTCGGATCGCCTCGTTCTTGTCGTGCTCGAGGCGGCGACAACAGAAAAGAGCACATGGGCGAGATTTGGTGCGGCGGGTACGAGGAATTCGAAATCGTCGATCAGGCGTCCTTGAGTTCGATCAAGACTTCACGAAATCGAACCTCACTCCGATTGACGGCGACCTCTCGATTCCCGGCGGGCACGAAAATCGCCTTTCCGGGCTCGACGGGAATCTGGATAGACTGGCCGGAATCGAAATCCGCATCGATGCTCTCACCTTCGACGATGCACATGACATAGTCGAGCTTGTGCTCATGAAAATCGGATTTCTCGCCGGGCTCCAGGCACATCTGCCATATCCGGACGCGTTCGTTCTCGAAGATGACTCGATGGCCAACCTGACCGAGCTGCTTTTCCTGCATACGATCCTCTCCTTGACGAGTGTGATGAGCGCCGGCCGGCTCGGTCTGCACGAAGTCACACCAGCCTCATGGCAGCCCGAGATACATGGAACTCGACGTGTCGACGACTTCTTGCAGCTCGATGACGTTGCCGTCTGGGTCACGACCGTACGTTGCCCATGACGCGCCGAGATCCTGTGGCGGGCAATGGAAAATCATTCCCGCAGCGACGAGTCGCTCGTATTCGGCATTCACGTCCGTCACATCGAGACACAGATGAGTGATGCCGTGGTCGCAGACGGGTCGGTTCGGGTCGCCTTTGCGAGGTTCGGGGGTGAGGTACTCGAAAATTTCGATCATGGCGTTGCCAAGCTTGAGCATCGCGACACGAGCCGATGAGCCGTTCAGGCCAAGAATCGCATCGGCGAAATCTGCGCCGACCGGCCACTCGAATTCGCTCACCACCTCCGCGCCAAACAGATCCCGATAGAACGCCACGGAACGCTCGAGATCAGGGGTGGAGATTGCCGTATGGTGAATTCCATGAATCATCTTGGAACCTCCTGTCGGGTCGACCTGAAGTCTAGACTTCGATCTGTCCGGGCACGATCAATTCGATGATATGTCCGTCCGGATCGCAGACCCACATTTGACCCGCTGCGCGGCTCTCGACCACTTCGAGGTCGTGCGAACGCAACTCTGCGAGTGTTTCGGCATAGTCTGCGACCGCGAAGGCTGAGTGACGAGCGAGCGGATTGAGCGACGGGGGCGTATCGCCCACGTCGGCTCCAGAGGGCGTCTCGATGAGATGAACTTCGCAGTCACCCGCGGCGTACCAGATCCCCCTGAGCGCACCCAGGTCGGGTCGAGGAATCGATTGAAGACCGAGCACCCCTTCATAGAACCGTCGGGAGCGTTCGAGTTCGCTGACGGGAAAGGACATGTGGTGTGCCGATACCTTGATTCCCATGGGATCTTCTCCTCTATACGTAAAGCGATTACCGCGATCCTGGTGCATCATACACAGGATCAACTGGCACCCGCCCGAATCACCGAAAGGATCTGGCCATGGCGAATTTCTCCGAAATCCCCTGGATCGCCGAACACATCGAGCTCTACCGCACTGATCCCGAGAAGGCGCACATGTGGGATTCGAAGTCCGCAGGAGGCAAGGGACTGCTACCCACCTTGTTGCTGACCACGACGGGGCGGAAATCCGGAGAGCCGCGTTCGCTCCCCTTGATCTACGGAAATACGGGCGACAGCTACGTCATCATTGCGTCCAAGGGCGGTATGCCGACTCATCCCGTCTGGTATCTGAATCTCGAGGCAAACCCCGAGTGTGAGCTGATGGTCGGCGCAAAGGCCGTGTCCGCGCGCGCTCGTGTTGCGACGGGAAAAGAACGCGAGCGGATCTGGGCCGAAATGGCGAAAATCTATCCCCCCTATCTCGACTATCAGAAGGCGACCGAGCGTGAGATCCCAGTGATCGTGCTCGACCCGATCTGAGGCCTCGGTCGGTCCTATTGAGTTCTGATTCGACGAATCGGATCCGAACCGTCCCACGTCCGCGCCTTTTCGGCGATCATCTCGAACGTTTTGCCCTTCGGACCACTGATCTCCGACAGTTCGATCACGGTACCGGGGTGTGCTTCCGTCGCGAAATACACCATGCGCCCATCGGGTCCGCCGACATCACCAGACTGTCCAACGACGTATCCAAGCTCTTGAGTGCGTTGGAAGTCGGCGTCGAATTCGTTTGTCCAGTACGCAACGTGCTGTAGTCCCTCGTGACCCGCGGCCAGAAAGTCGCGGTACATCGAAGGCGCGTCATTGCGTTGTTGGATCAGCTCGATCTGAAGCGGACCGGAATTGGCGAGCGCAATACTCGCCACCATGTCCGAAGGCTCGCCGTAGTAGCGAAAATTCTCGACCGGGGCTTTCTCCAGATAGAAGAAAGGTCCGACGCCCAGCACTTCGATCCAGTGCTTCATGGCCGCATCGATATCTCGCACGACATAACCATTCTGTCTGATTTCACCGAAGATTCGACTCAAGTGCGATTCTCCATGTAGATGGCCTCTCTCGATCGCCGCATAAATGATGATATCGATTACATGGTCGGACAACCCCTCGCACCACAGCAGAGTTTCATCCAACGCGATAGGCTACGAGCGCATCCGAATCCCCTCTCGCCCTAGTCCTGTCCGAGTCCTAGATGTGGAGCCTATGTCTGAAAGCGAAACACCCGGACATCGAGTCGGGGGCCGATATGCCAAGTACGTATTGTTCGTCCTGGTGCTCGTATACGTATTCAACTTCATCGACCGCCAGATCCTGTCGATTCTGGCAGAGGAAATCAAAGCAGATATCGGAGTCTCCGATGCAGAGATCGGATTCCTCTACGGTACGGCCTTTGCTGTGTTCTACGCGATCTTTGGTATTCCACTCGGACGGCTGGCTGATGTCTGGGTTCGGAAAAGCCTGATCTCCGCTGGATTATTTTTCTGGAGCGGAATGACGGCGCTGTCGGGCACGGCCAAGAGTTTCGGGTCGCTGGCGGTTTTTCGTTTTGGTGTGGGCGTGGGCGAGGCCAGCGCGACGCCAGCCGCTTTCTCCATGTTGTCCGACTACTTCTCTCCGAATGTTCGAGCGACAGCCCTCTCGATCTATTCCAGTGGCATCTATATCGGAGCCGGGATTGGCACGTTCCTGGGCGGCATGATCGTAGACGGCTGGAATGGTGCCTATCCGGATATTGCGAGCGCACCGCTTGGATTCAAGGCCTGGCAGGTTGCATTCATGGTGGTTGGACTCCCAGGTTTGTTCCTGGCCTTCTGGGTCCGAACCCTCGAGGAGCCCACGCGTGGCCAGAGCGAGGGCCTGACTTCAACGGTCCACCCACGGCCATTCAAGGCTGCTTTCGAAGAACTCATGTCCGTCCTGCCCCCCCTGACCGCGCTCAACCTATATCGTGTCGGCGGCATCAAGGCCCTGTCATGGAACCTCGCGTTTCTCGCGATCATTGTCGTCGTGGCCCTTCGACTCATTGAAGTCACAAGCAATACGGCGCAGTGGGCCGCTCTGGGGACGGGTGTCTATGCTGCCGCGTCCTGGGTGCAGAATGTCCGCATTCGAGACTATCCGACCTACAGCATGATCTTTCAATGCAAGACCATGATTTGCCTCTGCTGGGGGATGCCGTGTATCGCATTCGTCACGTACGGAGTCGGATTCTGGGGAGCCCCCTACATGATTCGGGTTCACGGTGCGAGTGCGTCTCAGGTAGGCATGTTTCTGGGTCTGGGCGCTGCTCTCGGTGGCTGGATCGGCGTGACCCTGGGCGGCGTTCTGTCCGACCTACTCAAGAGACGCTTTATCAATGGACGCCTCCTCGTCATCCTCGCAGTTCCCTTTCTAGCCACCCCCTTCGCCTACGTATTCGTCACGACGGAGAATGTGGTCACAGCCTACGTCTGTAGCTTCTTCTTCAGCATGTTCTCACCGATGTGGACCGGGCCGGCAGCAACGACACTCAATGACCTCCTTCTGCCGAGGATGCGCGCGCTGTCTTCGGCTTTCTACATCATGATGATCACATTCATCGGCCTGGCACTTGGTCCGTATCTGATTGGTTATGTCAGCGATGGCATCACCTCATCCGGGGCCGAGTCGGGAGCGGCCCTGCAACAAGCCATGATCTACGCGTTGGCCATGCTTGGCATCGCGAGCATCTTCATCATTGCGGCTTTGAAGTTCCTGCCGAGCGATGAAGCAACGCGAATCGCGCGCGCCAGGGCGGCCGGGGAAGTCGATCTGGAATAGACGCTGCGACGCCGAACTTTACGAGCGAGAGATCCTCGAGTATAAAAAGGCCATGGGCAAAGATCATGGCCTGACTCCAGAGCAGATCCACATCAAGATGCAGAGCCTGATGGCCGACCCGGTCTTCCAGAACCGCTTCCTGGGAATCTTGACCCTCCAGACGCCGTCGGATGCGTGGAACATCATGGAGATCATGTGCGAGGTCAAACCGGACTTATGGGTGAAGCGCTGAGTGAACATTCGGCCATGAAAGAGGAACTGCCCGATCTCTGGCTCTCACTGGACCCCTTGCCCACGAATCCGGCCCAGATCGTCCAGCAGTGGCTCGACGAGGCCTTCGCGGAGCGGATCCAGCCCAATCCCCACGCGGTTGCACTCGCGACAGTAGACGCCGACGGACAAGCGTCCGTGCGAATGGTGCTGTGCAACGAAATCGACACCGAAGCCGCAGCGTTTACGATGTACACCAACATAGAGAGTCGAAAGGGTCGCGCCATGCGCGCAGAACCACGCTGCGCCATCGTGTTTCATTGGGCCTCCCGCCAAGCCAGGATCGAGGGCCGCGCAGATCTCACACAGGCAGACAGGTGTGACGCCTATTTCGCGACGCGACCTCTCGAAGCCAGACTCGGGGCGTGGGCCAGCGCACAGAGCGAGCCTGTCGGTAGCCGGGCCGAGATTCTGGCTGAACTAGACGCCGTCTCGAAACGTTTCGACGCGACCAAGGAGGAAGACCTCGTTCCGCGACCTCCTCATTGGGGTGGCTTCACGCTGGTAGCGGACTCCATCGAACTCTGGGTGAGTCGCCCGGGCCGAATCCATGACCGAGCCGTCTGGCAACGCAAAGAAGCGGATTGGATTCCGACCCGCTTGCAACCGTGAGTCGCGGAGAACGACGCTGACTGGTTTTGCTGCGCCGACCGGCTTGGGCGGGCTTAAGCAACGGCCTTGTCGGCCACCACCAGGTAACGATTCAGGCTGAAAAAGTAGCGGCCCTCAGAACCCAGCTGGCGCATCTCGGCGAGCCAGTCCTTCGCGTCCTGCTTCGGAATGCTGCCCGAACCCGCCGCGAACGCGGACATCATCGGGACGAGATGAAAACTGAACTCGTCTGCGTTCCATCGCGTATTCACGATCGGAATTGCAGTCGTGCTCCGCACATCGAAACCCGCTCGTCGCAGCTCGGGCCCCAGGATCCGGGGAAGCCCGCGGTGGACGAAGTGTGCATCCCAAGCCTCGAGGACTCGTGCCTGGCGAGCGGGATCTTCGCTGTATAGGACGAGTGAGTCATAGTCCGTATCGAGGATTGCGACGCGACCACCCGGTCGCGTGATCTCGAAGAGCTTGGCAAACGCGGCGGGAATATCGGTCACATACTCATAGACCTGAGTCGACACGATGGCATCAAAGCTCTCCGCCTCGAAGGGAAGTGCCGCAGCATCGGCAACCTCGAGCTCGACACAGGACAGCTCCGCGCAGCGTCGGCGCGCCAGCTCCAGCATCGGCTCTGAAAGATCAACGCCGACCGCCCGCCCTCCGGGACCCACCCGTTTGGCCAGCTCCTGGAGGAGAAGACCGGGCCCGGGCCCGACGTCGAGGACGTGTTCGTCCGGTATCAAAGCGAGTGCCGCCAGCACGGAAACCCGCTGGTCGATCACATCGGAAGTCAAGTAGGCTCGTTCGAGCGCGCTGCCCGCGGCCTCGTCGAAGTCGATCGTGGATGACATGAAGCTCTTCTGTCCGGAGAATGGCTGTTTCAGGATTGCCGTTGAAATCTAGCGCTCCAAGCCCCGTACGGCCCGCTTGGCAGCGTAGGCGTACTAGCCCAAGCCCAGACGGTCTGGGAATGATTTTGGTTGACTTCTTGCTGTAGTAGGCGCAGGCTCGTCTAATCCTCTGCTCTAGGAAATCAGCATGTACCTAGTCGCCATTCGGGTCTTACCCGCCTTCTTCTCCGCATTGATCGCATTGAGCCTGCCCGCGGCTTCATTCGCGCAAGAGATCGTTTCTGCTTCACCCGACGTGACGATCAATCTTGGCGCCGGTGTGATCGCGGCGGACGAGGATGTCACAGCTGTGGCCTCGGGATGGTCGGAGCAGACGAGGACGTCGCTGTCGACAACCAACTCGGACTCGTCGTTCTCGAGAATCTCGGACCGCTTCCCGACGCGAGTGAAGTCGTCGCATTGGGTCTCGACGTGAACGGAGATCGCTTCATAGCGTTCGAGACGACAACGGCCCTCGCGGGTGGTGTCGTCGCACGACCGGGGGATATCGTCCGGTACGATGGGGCCGCGTATTCGATCGAATGGGATGCGGCGGCGGCAGGACTGCCAAATGGAGTTGCGACCGACGCGACATCACTCTCCGCTGGCGGGATGCTCTTTTCCTTCGACACGACGGTCGATCTCGGCGGCGGGCTCGTCGTGGCGGACGAAGACCTCGTCGAATGGAACGGATCGTCATTTGCGCTGGTCTTCGACGGATCCGCCGAAGGGGTCGATTCGGCGCTCGACATCGACGGAGCCCAGGACGTTGGCGGAGGGCAACTTCTCGTGTCTTTCGACACGACCGGCCAGATCGCCGGACTCGTTTTCGATGACGAGGACGTGTTGCGCTTCGATGGATCATCCTGGACTCTGGAATTTGACGCCAGCGCGGCGAATCCGGCCTGGGCGGCAGCGGATCTCGACGCCGTGATGGTGCCGGAGCCGGCAATCAGCACGCTGCTCGCTGCGGGTGCCCTCTGGGTCAGCGTCCTCAGGCGGCGTTGCTAGTCGACTGCTTTTGCCCGCAACCCACCATTGCGATCGATTCTATTGCGCCGCTAGCTTCTCGTAGTGCTGTTGCAGCACCCGGAAAGCGAGCTTTTGCTCGCCCTTTTCGGAAACCAATCCCTTGCGATTCCAGTAGTCCTGGACGCCCTGATACAGGCGCAGCGGTGCGCGAAAGTCCTTCAGGATCCACGGGCTCATTCCCCGAACCGCGTCCTGGCGCTCGAGCATGGCGATCTGTCGTCGGTAGACCTCGACCTGGTACTCCTCACTGAATACCCGCATTTCGCCCGGACTCGCATGCAGCCCCGCCTTTGCACCCGCGCCCAGCTCGCTCACGACCAGAGGCTTGCCGCCGTCGGTCACAAAACGAATGCGGTCCATATTGTCGAGCATCACGCGTCGCGCATACTCCGAGGAGAAGGGTGTCAGGAGCGCGAGGGCGCCGCTGTAGTACCAGCCGAAATACTGGTTGATCGCTGGCACGTCGACGATTTCTTCGAGTCCGTCATCGACGCGAAAAATCCACTCCGAACGGTTCCAGCCAAGCAGCGCGGGCAGGTAGTAGCGAGCTACGAAGGGCGCCAGGGCCTCGCGACCCGTGAGCAACGCGGCACTGAGGAGCCGACTCGAGTCTTCACTGCGCACATGATTGGCCAGAGCTGAAAAGAAGCGGTCACGATCCTCACCCGCCGGCGTCTCGTTGCCCAGACTCCAGAGAATGACCGATGCCCTGTTGCGATCGCGCTCGATCAACTCGCTAAACATGTCTCGCGCCCGCGCGAGCGTGTTCTCGTTGGAGAACGCCACATTCCAGTAGACGGGGAGTTCGGCCCAGACGAGCAGTCCGATTCGGTCCGCCACATGGGCCAGGGCGTCCGGGTGTGGGTAGTGGGAGAGGCGCACGAAATTGCAGCCCAGCTCTTTGGCCAGTCCCAGGGTCGCTTCGGCGTCGGCAGTCGAATTCGACCTTCCGCCGCCGTCGAGTGTCTCGTCGTGGATCGAAATGCCACGCAAGTAGATGGACTCGCCATTCAACAGAATCTCACCATCCGCGACGGCCAGCGTTCGAAAACCCACGTCGTCCTCGATCGTCTGTCCGTTCAAGGCGATCGTGACGTGATAGAGACGCGGATTCTCGGGTGACCATCGCTGTGGCGTGGCAGGCAGGTCGAGTTCGAAGCGTTCACCCGCGCCAACGAGAGCCGAATAGGCGAGATCGAGTTCCGGGATCGTGATGCTGATCTGCGCGGGAAGACCCGGCCCCGTGGCTTCCAGATACCCGACGATGTGATCACCCGGTTCGTCGTCGAGGCGAAGCTCGTAGGAACTCACAGGGGTTTCGGGCACATGGACGAGCAGAACGTCTCGCGTCAGACCGCCATAGTTGTGCCAGTCGGTCATCGGTGTCGGGATGTCTCCGGCATCACGCTGGCTGTCGACTCTCACGACCAACAAGTTCTCCCCCGACTTCAGTTGGTCTGTGACGTCGAAATTGAAAGGCGTGTGGCCACCCTCGTGTTCGCCGATCAGCAATCCATTGATGTAGACGGACGTCTTGTAGTTGCCAGCACCGAAATAGAGATAGGTCCGAGTTCCAGACGTGAATGCGTACTCGAAGGTCCGCTTGTACCAGACGACTCCAGTGTAGAAGACGAGCCTTGGATCCTGGGTATTCCAGTCGCCGGGAACTTCCAGGGTCAGACCGTTCTCGAAGGAAAACTCGGCCAGGTCCGATGGACTCTGCGGCTCCACGGCTCGGGGTGCAATCCCACCCAACGCACCCCGGTCATAGGGGTCGATCACGGCCTGCCAGGTCCCGTTCAAGGAATCGTGTTGCCGACCTCTAGGATTCTGAAGCAGGGGTGAAGGGGCCTTGCCCAGGTTCTCCCGAGCACTACGAAGATAATCGACAGTCCCCTTCGCTTCCTGAGGCCAGTCGCCGACCCACAGATAGAGCGTGAGCGCGAGGCTCCCGACGCCAATCAGGAAGAGAAGAAAAGCGATCGCTGTCGTCAGACGAGACATCGGGGAGTCACTCCTTGTTGGGCTACTTCCCGCTGTACACGGGTGCGCGTTTCTCGACAAACGCACGCATCCCTTCCCGCGCGTCTTCCGTTTGCGAACACATGAGCTGATTGCGGTTCTCGATCGCCATGGCGGCTTCCATGCTGTTTGCGTCGATAGCCATATTAAGCCCTTCTTTCGTCATCCGGAGTCCCATCGGCGAAGTCGTCAACATCTCATCGAGATAGGGCTGCACGGCCGCAAGTAGCTGATCGTCAGGCACCACCTCGGAGACCAACCCCGTCGACAACGCGCGCGCGGCCTCGATGAAGCGACCCGTCAACATAAGCTCGGAGGCGAGTGATGTGCCCACCAGTCGCGGAAGCAGATAAGACGTGCCCATATCGCAAGCAGACAATCCGATCCGGATGAACGCCGCATTCATGCGGACACTCTCAGCCGCGATGCGGATATCGGAAGCCAACGCGAAAGCAAAGCCGCCACCACATGCGGGCCCCTGAATCAGACTGATGATCGGCTGAGGACAGCGGCGCATGAGCAGGTAGACCTCGGCGAGATAGCCCTGAAATCCGAAACCACGACCGATCGGCTTGTAACCGGAGCTATCCACCATGTGCTGCGACTGCTTGATGTCCAGTCCGGCGCAGAAGGCTCGCCCTTCCCCACGCATCACGACGACGCGCGTCTGCGTATTCTCCAGGAGGCCACCGAAATAGTCTCGTAGGTCCGTGACCATCTGCGTGTTGATGGCGTTCAGCGCCTCCGGGCGGTTCAGGACCAGCCAGTCCACCGCCCCGTCTCGTTCGACTCGGATCGTCTCGTATGTCATTTCAGTCAAAATTCACCTCGTTTGTAGGGACGGGCGAAGAATACGTCATTCGATCGCCTTCTGGTCGGGGAGGAATTTCGATCCGTGACAATCGAACGAATTGTCGAAGCGGGTCATCGAAAATTCGAGATCAAGGGCACGAACCTCACATACCCCACACGCTTTCGTGAAGGCTCTTCGACGGCTGCCCTGTTCATCGTCGATTCCCACGTGGCCCGGGGACTGAGGGATCGGCCGCTACCTACCGACCTGGCACGAACTCTTCACAGCGCGGGTTGCCAGCTATACGTCGCGGCTGCAAGTGACGACAACACTTTCGCAACAATGCGGACTTGAGCTTCGCTCGCTCGGGCTTCCGAAGCGTCCACTGCTCGCCACCTGGAACGGACAGCTCGACTTCAGCATGAGCGCTCCGCAGAAGCTCTAGCGACTGTCCGCGCTCCCTCTCAAAACTGCCATTTCAGCGCGACGCGCCCACGAAAAGCCGGCTCACGGGTCTCACGTTCATCGATCGAGTCGCCGTCCTCATCTTCGAATTCGAGAGATTGGGACAACACGACGCCCGCCTCGAACAGAACGCGCAGCCTCTTCCAGAGCTCGATTCGCGTGGCGAGACCGACATCCGCTTGTCTCAGGCGCAGGGCACCCTCACCCACTCCGGCCGGACCATCGTGGCGATCTTCCAGGCGATATCGTCCGCCCTGGAGCCCGCCGAAGAGATCGATTCGTACCCGATCCGTCAGCGTAAACTCGAGACGACCATTGCGACCCCCCGTTTCTGCCCACAAGCGTTCGTGTAATCGCATCCTCAGCCGAAAGACCGGTGACACATTCACGCTCGAGCTGTCGAAATTCGATTGCAGTCCAACCCCGAGGCGCAACACCACCCAATCCTGGTACCGGCCCAGGAAAGAGAGACTGCCTCCGCCTTCGAGGCCACTTCCAAAAGTTGCGCCCTCCTCGATTCGAGAAATTCCGCGTCCAGCAACCTCGAGATCCAGCCAGTCGATCAGGCGAATCCGCGCGCCCAGCGTCGCCGAGTATTCGAACAGCTCATCGAAGGGCTCGCCCGAGCTCCTGCCGGAATCGATAAATTGGCCATCGCCATCGAAATGGAAGGCGCGAACACCGAATCGAACACGTGCACCGATCGCGACGACTCTCGAGAGCGGCGCACCCATCTCGAAAGTGAACCGGGAATAGCTGTTATTCACCTTCGTGTCGTCGTACTCGGCACCCAGAACGAACTCCGTATCGGCACCGCCACTGAGCTGGAGATAGCTCTTCCTGCCCGGTGGAGGAATACTGGGAACGTCCGCCGCGAGCCTGTCCTCGACCGTGAGTGAGGGTAGTTCCTCGTCCAGTCGCTTCTGCTCTTTGCTGGTGAGAGGCTTCTCGCGGGTCTCTTCTTCCCTCGAGTCCGCCGCGCCTGGAAGCGAAACTTCAGTCGTCGAACTCGTCGGAGTGGGTTCTGCGCGCATCGGCGAAGCCAGTGCGGACGTCAGCGAGACGAGCAACAGCGCGTGCCCTATCCAGCCACACCCGGCTATGTGCGGGTGGAAGTGAATGCATCGACACCAAAGAAATCTCAGAAATGGTTGCACGCTCGACCAACGCCACTCCGCGGAGGGGATCATCCCCGCCGACCAACCTCCGTCGCATTCAACCTTACCTCGATTGCTCACGCCACGGACGCGTCAGCACTTCGACTTCGTCCTTTCGCCTGAGAATTTCGCTCCAGGAAGGTTCACATCCGATCTTCGTCGCGGCGCTATGCCGAGCCGAGACGACCGCGTCCTCCAGCGTGACGCTGCTCGGATCAGCCAGCCCTAGATCCACGATCAGAAAGCTTCGAAAACGAACGGGAATCTCGAGCAAGCGTGGCGTCGCGACACTCAGCTTCAAGGGGTTGCGGGCGATCGCGTGAAAGTCGATTTCCCCCTGGTCGCCTACGATCTGGTCGAGGGCGGAAAGAGCCGACCGGTGGATGCCGACTCGCTCGAAGAGCTCATTCAGCGCGGCTTTGGGGCTAGCCAGCTCTTCGCCGATGCAGAGTTCGATGAATCGATGCATCCGACCGATATCGAGGCCATCAGGAAGACACAGGCGCCCGGCCCGATCGATCTCGACGCCACTGCCTGCGAATTTTTCCACGATCTTCGAAACGAGACGTCGAACAACTTCATTCATGTCCTGGATGTTCAGGCATCTACAGGTTGGAGGCGAGCCCCGATCGCTCGACTCATTCGGACACAGGGTCGAATCGATCGGATTCGACGCTTGCGCGAGGTCCTCTATGAGCGTGCTGGCATTGTCTAGCCAAAGCGGGAAGTCGGGAAGCGGTGACGAACCGACGAGCACTCAGATGACGGGGAGGTCGTAGCGGAGAACCACCCGGATCTCGGTGCCATCGCTTTCCGACAGCTCGTCGTGAAGCCAGGAGCCACGCACTCGCAGCCAGAAGCTCTCTAGCCAGCCTTGCTTCAAGCGGTAGTCGATCGTCACATCGAGTTCTTGTGCATCGCTATGCCCCCCGTCGACCTTACCGTCGAAGCCAGCCGCGAAAGTCACGATGCCCGAGAGGCCTTGGATTCCGATGCCCTCAAAGTCGTAGGAGGCACTCGCCAGGAGCACCTTCTCGTCGGGCCGGTTGAAGGTGCGTTGCATGAGATCCACATAGAGCGGGCTCACGCCGAAGTCGTCGCGATCCTGGGCATCTGGGCCTGAAATGCCGAATCCGAGCCGGAGTACAGCATCGTTCTGGCTCACAGCCGCGCGAACCCCAAGGTTCCAGGTGTCGTCCAGACCGTCTCCCAGGAGCTTGTCGCCGACCGCGAACTTGTAGTTGAACTGCCCGTCGAACCGTGCTTCCCAGCTGTCTGTGAGATCGCGCACAACGCCCAGCTCGGTGTAGACCCCGCCCTTCACGTCGGGAACGACACCGGTGAAGACCCCGAAGTGGAAGTCCTCGTTCGGATCCCACAGCAACCCACCGTAGGCGAAACCCCTGTTCGCGTCCGCACCGGCATCCTTGGCGAAGGAAACGAACTCGTCCGAATTTCGCTCCTTGATGTTCCAGGCATAGCCCGCGGCGAGAGTGACCCTTCCTTCGGGCTTCTCGAGCGAAAGGGCCTCGAATGTGTTCGGAGTCATGCGATGGTCGTCCCTGTTGACGTATGGCAGATCGAGGTATTGACGACCTCCGGTGAGAACGAATCCCTTGTAGCGAAGCTTGCCGTTGGCGATGCCAAGAACGCTGTACCCGTTCTGGCCCGGCTCGAGCAGCTCGGTGCCATCACGGTCCTCCGGCGCGACGATCGGCTGAGACGTGAAGCCTTCAAGCTCCACGGAGAAAAGATCCGCGAGCCAGCCCGACCGGTAGGCGATGGACCCGCCCATGGCCCAGGCCTCGCTCAGGACCCCGTCGGTTGGGTCCTCTCGCAGGTAGTAGGTTCGGAAGCGGGCTTCGAGCCGGCTGTCCGCAAAGAACGGGGGCAGCTTCTCGAGCGGCTCCGAGAGCCAGGGGAGGAGCGTCGGCCGCTCCGCCGGGGCCTTGGGCGTCATCCGCTGGATCGGCGTCTTGATCTCGCGCGCGGACTTGGGTGCGGGACCGTCTTCAAGCTGACGCTCGCCAGCGCCAGCGGGGAAAGCCAGGAGGGCCGCGGCGAACATGACGATCTCCAGCTGGCCTCTGCGCCGAACCATTCGTTTCAAAAACTCCATTCCGCATCGCGGAGATCGGTCCGCCTGTGCACTGCTGTGAGCTCTTTGGCAACCTTCTTGCGAATCGGACAATGCTTCTCGATCGAGGCAGGGCCTCCTTCAGTCGTCGAGCTGATCGAGCAAGGCCTCGATTCGCTCTGCGCTCGCAATCTCCAGTGCCGTCAACGCGTCGAGCTCTGCGAGATGGGCTTTTGAAAGGCCGTCGGCGAGCTTGAGTCCCTGCCATGCCTGGGACCCCTGGCGCTCTGCCGCCGCCTGGAGTGCAAGCTGGTCCCTCAAACTGTGGCCGTCGAAGACTGCGTAATAGGTATCGCGAGCCGGTGGCAATGCCGATTCGATTGCCGCTAGGTCGTCGGGAATCGCTGCATAGAGCGCGTCGACGCGAATCGCGATCTGTTCTTCGGCCGTGGCGCACTCGAGCAGGACTTCGGCGTGTTTTGGCAGAGCCGCTGCCCATCCTCGGTAACGATCGGCGGCGCCACGCTCGAGGCGGGCCAGGAAACGCGGGCGCGACGCATCGGGGACGGCCTGAATGAACTCTCCGAGCAGCGCACCAAAATTCGGCGGATCAACGGGCGAAGGACGATCACTCATGCAGATGACTCCGGTTGTGGCTCACCATGGTCCATCGTCCGACGGACCCGGCGTATGCCTCTGCCTCCACGACTCGATACTCGAGCTAATCGAGAAACACGATTCCCGCGCAACGATAGCGGCTCGGACTCAACCTTTGAGACGTGGACTGATAAGTGGGCCTGGCACGATCCCTGCTCTATCGGGGACATG
>CBFDDD010000038.1:0-39851 GCA_965603475.1 uncultured Myxococcales bacterium | reverse complement strand
CCGACATCGTGAATCAAACGCGACTGCGGGCGTCTACGCCGACATCGTGAATTAAACGGGACGCGGACGTCCGACGACGACGACGACGTCTGCGAGCGTCGGCCACTGACGCGCCATCGCATCCAGCCCGCGAAGCATCAGCGAGGCAATCGGGCGCGGTAGATGGCAGACGAGCGTCGCCCAACCCGGTAGCCCCCAGCCGATCGAGACGCCCTGCAGAGTCTGGACTTCGATGTGCTTTCCGGCCTGCTCGCGCATCAGATCGACTTCATAGCGCGTGAAATGATCACTCGGTGAGTCGTAGCCGCGCCGACCACGAAGAGGTCCCAGGCCGAGCCAATCCTCGCGAAATAGATCGATCGCGCGCGTGACCCGACAGGCCAGCGAGTCGAAGTTGGCGATCGCAAGCACGACGTATCCGTCCGGCTTCGTCACTCGCGCCATTTCGGAGATCGCTGACTCGGGATCATCGAAATGATCCATCGCACCCTTGCAGAAGGCTGCATCGAAGGCGTTGTTCTGGAAGGGCAATGCATCTGCCCAGCCTCGTACCCAGGCTGGTTTCCTGTCACCCTCTTCGAGACTCGCGCTGCCAAAAGCCTCCGCCATTGCCGTCATTCGCGCAGAGGGCTCCGCGCCGATCACATAGGCCCCCTCGCGAACCAGCGCAATCGAGTCCTGTCCGACTCCACTCGCCACATCGAGCACCCGTCGGCCGGCATCCGCACAGGTCGCCCACAGGGTGACTTCCGTCATCCGTGCGAACAGAAACTCGCTGTCCGGCGACATCCCAGTCGGGATGACGTCACTCATGTCTCGATCGAGGTCAACGACTCGCATGCAGGAACCTTAGCCATCTCGACTAGCGCATGCTGGCCACTTCTGGTCGAAAGACGAAGCTGGCTGTACACTTCGACGAATGCATGCCCCGGCCGCCGATTCCGCTGCCCGCGATGCGGCGCCTCCGGATCCATTGGTCCAGAATGACCGCTCTCGATTCGGGGCATTTACCGTCCTTTCAATCGGCCTGGTAGCGCTCCTGCTTGCCTATTTCACGTCGGTTCGCTTCCTCGAAGCCGCGCTCGACCGCGAGATCCAGGAAAGAGTCGATCAAGCCATCGTCGTCACCAGTTTTGATCAGCCGTTGATCCAGCAGATCAAGCAGCGGATCAACTCCGCGGTCCGAGACTCGGCATGGGTGCGCCTGGGCGGACTTCGCGTAACGACCCTGGTGCTGGCTCAGGACGGCGTCACCTGGCTCTACGTCGACGGCCACGGGGGAAATGTTTCACCCGAGGGTTTGACACCCATCGACATGCTCGCAGAATGGATGGACTACCTCCCTGCAACTGCCGAAGTCACAGTGACGCTGCCACATAGCGCGCTCCTTTCGAACGGAATCCTGGTCACCTTCACGGTCATCCTGCTTCAGTTCGTCTACCTGGCCAATCGGCACCAATCAGGGCAGGAATCTCAGCGACTCAACGCAGCTCTGGAAATCCGCGATCTCGCGGCTCGGCGAACCGAAGAGATCGAATCGGAACTAACAGAAACGCGTTCACGGCTTGCCGAAATCGAACCGATCGAACAGGAGCACAGTGATGAGATCGATGCTCTCCAGCGAGAGCGCGAATCGCTCCATCACGTGCTTTCGAATCTGGCTGCACGAGAGGAGTCGTTGCGCGGCCGAGCCGCTCGTGCAGTGGACCTTGCGCAAGAGGTGCGGGCCCTCGAGGACCTGCTCGAAGAGGCGACCGGCGACCTCGAATCGAAGGACGGCGAAATCGGTCGACTCGAGCAGAGCTTGAGAAAGGCCTCGAAGTCCTCGGACAAAGCGGCCAACACCCGATCGAAGTCTGCGGACCTGATTGCGCGACGCTTCCGAACACTCTACAAGACACTCGAAGTCGATGACCGGGCAATCGATGACATCATTTCTCTTGGAGATGAATCCCTACGGCTCAAGGCCGAGGAGAGTGTGAAACGCCTCGCCGAGGAAGCCGACAACGTCTCTGTTCGCAGAAAGGTCGGTGGCCTACCATCCTATGTCCAGGTCTATGAGTTGGGCTTCGCGGGAAAGGGCCGCATCTACTACACCCGCGGAAAATCGAGGCGCTTTCGGATCCTACTCGTCGGAGCCAAGAATACGCAGCCGACGGACCTCGAGTACCTCTCACGGCTCCCGAAATCTGACTTTAGCTGACCGTCGGCCGCGCTTTGGCCCTGGACCATGAATCGTGGTGGATCCTCACTCTAGCCCGACCGCCTTTCGAATAGAGCGCCGCAGCTCCGCATCATCCCATGGCTTGGCAATCACGCAGAAGAGACCAGCTGCATCGAGATCAGCCGTCGAAATCTCCGAAGTCCAACCACTCAACAGGATGCGCTCGATGCCAGGCCATCGAGAACGAACCTCCTTCAAGAGCTCGATGCCGCTCATCCCGGGCATTCTTTGATCCGAGATCACCAGATCGACGGGATCCGCCGAGAGCGATTCGAGGGCCTCACGTCCATTTCTGGCGGTTTCGACCGTGATTGCTTCACGCCGAAGACTCCGCCCGAGAGCCGACAGAACATGGGATTCATCGTCGACGAGCAGGACGACGGGCCGCTCGTTAGCGCTCACCTTTCGACTCAAATCATCGACCCTCCTGCGACGAGGCTCCCTCGAGTGGCAGCCAGACTTCGAACGTCGCGCCGTGATCGACCTCGCTCTCGACGAGGATCCGGCCGCCGTGGCGTTCCACGATCGCAAACGACGTCGATAGGCCGAGGCCCGTCCCAGAACCCACTGGCTTCGTTGTAAAGAAGGGTTCGAAGATACGCGCCTTATCCGCTTCGCCGATTCCCACGCCTGTGTCGGCGATGCGTATGACGATCTCCTGGCCAACCTGTGCGCTCTCGATCCGGATCACACCGGGCTCCTCGCCGCCACGTGATTCGATTGATTGATAGGCATTCACGAGCAGATTCATGAAGACCTGCTTCAGTTGCATCGGGTACGCGTCCATTTTCGGCAACTCGCCGTAGTTCTTCTCGAGATGGACGGAGTGTTTCATCATCGTGTAAACGATATTGGCAGTCGAATCGAGCGCTTGATTCAGATCGGCAGGAACGCGAGCGGGCAGATCTGGACGCGAGAAATCGCGGAGATCCTTCACGATATGGCGGATGCGCTCTGCCCCCTCGCTCGATTCGAGCAAGGCCTTCTGGAAATCCGCCCGGACGTAGTCCAGATCGATCTCCCGCGAAATCGCGCGAACATCATCCGCCGCAGCCCGAATCATCTCGAGATCGCCCTCGGTGGCGGCTTGCTGCAATCGATCTGTCGCCTCGAAGTATTTGTCTAGATCACTCAGATACTCCGACATCTGATGAAGATTGGCGTGAATGAAGCCCATTGGATTATTGACTTCGTGGGCCACACCGGCCGCGAGCTGACCGATCGATGCCATCTTTTCCGTTTGACGAACCTGCAACTCGAGTTCTTTGACTTCAGACAGATCCTGGAAGACCGCAACCGCACCACACGAAGATCCTGTGGCATCCAGGCGAGGTGAACATGAAACTCCGACTGGGATCCATTTCCCGTCGCCACGCTGCAGCAGCGTTTCTGCCCCGCGACTGCGGCTACCATCGGTCAGACAATCCTCGATTGGATTCGAAGACTCGCCTTCCGCTCCGAACCAGTCTCCAACCTGCCGTCCAGCCAGGTCGCCGCCGGGCCCTCCGAGGATTCGTTCGGCTGCCGAGTTCGCGAACGTGATATGCCCAGCCAGATCCACGACCAGCAAGGCACTATTGATATTCTCGATGATATCTCGCGTATCGCGACGCAGGGTCTCGAAGCGATCCAGCAGCCATTCGCTCTCGGTCACATCGGAGATCAGCAACAAACTCCGATCGCCGTCACCGAGCCCCCTGTATCGAAGCTCGTAGGCACGGGCGTCCCCCTCCTCCGCGTCCACACGCACGAGTTCAGCAAAATCGAACCCGGATCCGGAGTCGCCCCTTCGCTTCTCTCCCCTTCGTTTTTCTCCTCGCTCGACCGCCTCGACGAGAAGCGTGGGCATCCGCGCGGCGAGGAATTCCGCTCCCGAAGCGCCGGAAGTCGCCCTCGAAGGAAAGAGTCGTGTGAACTCCGGATTCTCAGCCACGATCAAGCCATCGGGATCCATGACGACGAGTCCCGCTGGCATCTCGCTCACGATGGCCGCGTAGAGATCCTCGAGCCGACGGATGCGATTCTCCGAGACGCGTCTCTGTCGATCCGATCGCCAGCGACGCACCTGTTCCAACAACACAACGGGGAGAACCCGCTCGTAGTCGGAACCGAATTGAACGCAATCCGCAGCGCCGGCCCGAAAGGCCTCGAGCGCTTCAGCTTCGGATTCTCCGCAGACAATGACGGAAGGCGGACCGCCGTGGGGAATCGCGTCGAGCATCGCCACTGAATCAGCGATGTCGAGACGATCGAGCAGTACGAGATCAATCGAGGGATCCGCAAGCATCGATACGATTTCAACCGGGCTCTCGACTCGCAGCAACTCGACGGGATCGCCTAGCCGTGCCAGACCAGCCGTCGTTTCCACCGCCATCGGAGGTGGCCCAGCCATCCGCTCGGCGCCTCCCGCCGGCGGAACGACGACGACGATGCGAATCACGCCAAGCTGTAGGTCGGTTTCCGGGGAGGCAGCCACGTGTACTCCTGCGCGTGGATCAAAAGATCCAAACAGCCTCGGCAGGGGCCCATCAAAGTAGCCGATCCCCCGCGCTGGTTCACGTTGACGAATGTTTGGCCGGACCAGACCGTATCTCCTACACTGCGACCACCCCCTCCGCTCAGCGGAGACCAGCCCTGCAGAAGAATCACGTCCTCGTCGTCGATGACGAGGAACTCTATCGCCGCGCGATCGAACGCATCTTGCGGCGCGTCGGCTACGACGTATTGATGGCCCCTGATGCGGTCGAAGCGCTCCAACTGATCTCGGCTAAACCCGTCGATCTCGTGCTCTGCGACATCCAGATGCCCGGCATCAACGGTCTCGAGCTGGTCCGTCAGATCCATGAAGTCCAGCCCGATCTGCCCTGTATCGTGATGACGGGCTACAACACGCCTGAGAACTCGATCGAGGCGTTACAGGCGGGTGCGTTCTGGTACCTCGAAAAACCCTTCGAGCAGGACCGACTCGACGTCGTTCGTCGGCTCGTCGAGCAGGCGATCGAGCACGGACGGCTCAAGTCCGAAAATCGCCTACTTCAGCGCCAGCTCCGTTCACGCCACAAATTCGACAGCATCATCGGCAAGAGCGATAGCCTCGCCCGCACTCTATCGGTGGTCGAAAAAGTCGCCGACACCGAGAGCACTGTTCTCATCACGGGCGAGAGTGGAACGGGAAAAGAGCTCGTCGCCAGGGCTTTGCATTTCAACAGTCGCCGTGCCGAGCGCATGCTCGTGACTGTCAATTGCGGAGCAATTCCGGAAGAATTGCTCGAATCCGAACTTTTCGGGCACGTGAAGGGCGCATTCACCAACGCCATCAACCAGCGGGATGGGCGATTCGCTGTCGCACATGGGGGAACGATTTTCCTTGATGAAATCGGGGACATGAGCCCGAACCTTCAAGTAAAACTTCTCCGTGTTCTGCAGGAACGCACATTCGAGCCGGTCGGCTCCTCGAAGACACAGAAGGTCGATGTCCGCGTGATCGCGGCCACCCATCAGGACCTTCCGGGCCTGATCAAGCAGGGTCGATTTCGCGAAGACCTCTACTACCGCTTGAATGTACTGCCCATCGAGGTCCCTGCCCTTCGTGATCGCATCGAGGACCTGCCCCTGCTGATTCACCATTTTCTCGACCTCGCCCGGCAAGAGCGCAATGCGCGCATCGAAGGCGTCAGCGACCAGGCGATGCAGCGCTTGATGGATTACAACTGGCCGGGCAATGTGCGCGAGCTCGAAAACCTGACCGAACGATTGACTGTGCTCGTGGGTGTCGGGGAAATCGAAATCGACGACCTGCCGGAACACATCCGGGCCGAGCCAATCACACAACCCTGGGCGCCCCGTGTTCCCTCCACCGGAATCGAATTCAATAAAGTCGTTGCCCGGTTCGAGTCAGACCTGATCGAGCAAGCGCTCGAACACACGCATTGGAACAAGAATCGAGCTGCGGGTCTGCTCGGCCTCAATCGCACGACCCTGATCGAGAAGATCAAGAAGCGCGGCATCACACGACCAGACGACGCCGACCGCTAGAGCACTGACCGCGTTCTCGACGCCATCCCGGCTCGTATCTCATGCACGCCCCTGAACCCAGCCGTTCGATTCCGAACCGAACTGCATCCGCCTGATACTTCGAGTGTCGACCGCTTGACGCTTCTGCCGGAGCGCTGCGCTCGCTGCCGCCCGAGGCGGCACCCCGAGACCGAATAAAACTGCGTACCCGAACCGACCTGAACACTTTCGAATCTTTAGGGATTTCAACGGGTTTTCGGCCTTCCCCGGGTCTCGCGAGCAAGAGATTCGAGAAACTTGGTTCTTTTCTCCGACGATGAGACGCCCTTGGCACGTGCCCTGCTTAGTCATGCGTCCGTCAGGCAATGACGTTGCAACGCACGTCGAAGCTTTAAACCAACGCAGCCGCTCCATGAGATAGGGCCGCAAGAATACAGGCGGAACAATGGCGCGAAAACAAGGGGAACCAGTGGAAATGGAAACGCGTATGCGTGAGGCCAAGATCAAGCACAACGAGATCCCGCCTCCGCTCAAAGAAGATATCGTTCTCGAGCATGCGCCTCTCATCCGCTACATCGTCAACCGAATCGCCGTCCGACTTCCGTCCCACATCGACCTCGACGATCTCCACAACACCGGTGTCATCGGACTGATGGATGCCATCGAAAAATACGACCCCGACAAGAATTGCAAGTTCAAGACCTACGCAGAATTCCGCATCAAGGGCGCCATTCTCGACCAACTCCGGTCACTCGACTGGGTCCCACGAAGCGTCCGCCAGAAGGGACGAAAGCTCGAAAAAGCCTACGGTGATGTCGAGCAGAGACTCGGCCGCTCCGCCAACGAAGACGAAGTCGCCGATTCCCTTGGTCTCGAACTCGACAAATTCCACACCTTGATCAACCAGGTTCGCGGCATCTCCCTGGTCAACCTGGAAGAAATACGCGGGACCAACTCGGACGGAGATCGCGCGGGCACCTTCGCCGACATCATCGAGGACGTGCATGCCGAGAATCCCTTCGCCTCCTTGAAGCTCATGGAGACGAAGCACGTCATTTCGGACACGATCGGCTCACTTCCGGAAAAAGAGCGACTCGTGATCTCCCTGTACTACTACGAAGATCTCAACATGAAAGAGATCGGAAACATCCTCGGCATTACCGAGAGCCGCGTGTGTCAGATTCACACGAAGGCAGTCATGCGACTGGGCTCCAAACTCAAAGGCATGGTCGATAGATAGCCGCTGGCGGACCGATTGACGCGAGGGGACGCGGGGCGTGCAGAAAGCGCCTACGCGTCCTTCTCGTATCGGACCAACAACACAGTCGTATTGTCGATTCCGCCTGCGCGATTGGCCGCATCGACCAGCCCGGCAGCCGCTACTTCGAGGTCCGGTTCGTCCGAGACCCGCTGCATGATCTCGGCGTCGCTGACATGAGTCGTCAATCCGTCCGAGCAAAGAATGAAGATGTCCTCGGGCTGAGGGGTCATTTCGGCAAGGTCGGGCTCGACCCGCGGCCGTACGCCCAGCGCGCGCGTCAAGACATGACGATGGGGATGCATTCGGGCGTCGGCTTCGCTGATCTCCTGCCGCCGCAAGAGCTCTGCAACGATCGAATGGTCGTCCGTCAAGCCGCGCAGACGTCCCTGTCGAAGCAGGTAGGCCCGACTGTCGCCGACATGCGCCAGCGCGAGACGCTCTCCGCCAAAGAGCAGGCTGACGAACGTGGTCCCCATCCCGGATAGCTCGGGCTTGGCCTCTGCGGCGGTGAAGATCTCTCGGTTGGCACAGGCGACAGCATGACGCAGCCGTTCCGCAAGACTCACCGTGGCTCCCTGCAGAGTGTCGATCGCGCGAATGGCCGTTTCGGACGCGAATTGACTGGCGACCTGACCGGCTTTGTGGCCGCCCATCCCATCGGCCACCAGATACAATCCAAGGTCGGGCACGATCGCGTAGCAATCTTCGTTCGACTGTCGGCGCATCCCCACGTGTGTGCTGGCTGCTGATCGGAGCAGCATCGAAGTCCTCCCCGGGCTCCTCTCAATTCTGAGCCCTGAATCGCAGTATCGGAGCGCTTCCAGGGTGGCTTGACCCTAGACAGCCAGGGGCTTCCCTCACGAACATGCAAAAAACCATTCAATCGCACGCAAGACCGAGACGATAAGAGCTACGAGCGGTACGCTGATGGCATGTCGGGCCCACCGGGCTCGAATGGGGGGGACCTATGTCCAAGACGCTTCTCTTGGCTGACGATTCTGTTGTGATCCAGAAGTTGGTCGGCCTTTCTTTCGCCAACGAAGATGTTGAGATCGTGACGACCGACAACGGCGACGATGCCGTCGTGATGACGCGCGAAATCAAACCGGATGTCGTACTCGCGGATGTCGTGATGCCCGGCAAGAGCGGCTACGAGGTCTGCGAAGCGATCAAGCAGGATCCGGCGCTCGCCCAGATTCCCGTGCTTCTGTTGACCGGCACCTTCGAGGCCTTCGACGAAGCCCGCGCAACGGCAGCAGGCGCGAACGGTCAGATCACGAAACCCTTCGAGGCCCAGGCGCTGGTCGAGCGGGTCAACGAGGTCATGAACGCACCCGTGGCAGTGGCCAGCGAGCCGGAGCCGCCTTCCGTCGAGGCAGCGGCCGGAGAGGCAGCGGCCGGGGAGGCAGCGGCCGGGGAGTATGATTTTTTCGATTCTGACGTGGCGACGCTCTCGGCCGGAGACACGAATCCTGGCCTTCCGAATCCTCCAGCGGCCTCCTCAGTCTCTTCCGTTGAACAAACGCCGACGATCGAGACCGCTGACGTCAATCTGTTCGGCTCGCCGGGCGACGGCGCGACCGAGGAACTCGACACCCTGGGCGGCGGGCTTGCGCTCGGAGAATCCGTCGCGCAGGCCAGCCCTCCAGAGATCCCGGACATTCCCGACAACGACGCCACGATCGCGATCCTTCCCGACTCGCCGCCACCACTTCCGCCGAGCATGGGCGATCCGTTGGTCGGCTTCGAAGACGATCTGGCCCTGGCCGACCTTTCGATGACACCTCCCGTGCCGCCGCCGAGCTCGCTCGACCTGGATTCTGCGCTCGACGCGGTGCCCACCGATCCGGGAGCCACGATCGTGGCAGAGGTCGACGACACGAACGCTACGACTTCCCCCGATCAGAATGCGCAGTGGACGGCCCCGATCGAGGACGAAGTCGATGATCTGACCGTGCACACACCGTCATCCGCGATCGACCATGACGTCGCCTCGGCACCGAGCCCGAGCCCCGTTGCGATCGGAAGCATTCCCGTGTCTGCAAACGCCGATGCCACCGTCGTCACCAATCTCGATATCAGCCTCGCCGAACCGGCATCAGAAGCCACCGCACCCACACCGCCGCCCCTCGACCTTGGACCGTCGAACGTTTCGCCGCAGGATCTCGACTTTGCCTTCGACGTTTCGGAACAGGTCCCAGCCGGCGACCTCGAGGATGCGCTGGCCGATTCCTTCTCGTCTCTGATGGACATCTCGGAGTCACAAATTCTCGCGGGCCCGCCGTCGGATCCGCCGCCTGTGCCGGACAGCGTCGCCAGCGACACCGTCGTCGTAGACGATTCTTTTGCAGCCGGGTACGACGTCTCGTCGAGTGACCTCGCCACAGCACCCCCGACCCACGAGACACCTGGGATGGGTGAGTTCGCTGCCGGAATAGACGAATCGATCGCGATCGGCCTGCAAGAGAGCCCAGGAGAAGACCTACAGCACGACACACGCCAGGACCTGATCGAAATCTCGAACGACGACGGTGCACACGCTGACCGACTCGACGAAGACCTGCTTCAAGAGGAGTCTGCCCCCAGCGTCGTCGGTATGGCTCTGTCAGATGAGGAGGATGAACTCGAGCTCGGAGTCGCTACGCCGACGTCGAGGGGAGACGATCGGATTGCTGATCTTTCTCCGCTCGTGGAGCAGCGCATCCAGGAGACCCTCGAAAAAGTCGCTTGGGAAGCATTCTCCGATCTTTCCGAGACGATCGTGAAGCAGGTGATCGGCCGGATCGAGCAGATCGCCTGGGAAGTCATTCCCCAGATGGCGGAAACGCTCGTCCGCGAAGAAATTCGCAAGATGAAGGGCGAGAAGGACTGAGTCCATCCGCCGAGCGACGCCTGCGATAGACTCCTGATCGTTGGAAATTCGGCCCGAGCGGGTGCGTGGATTTCGGCCTCGATCGAGGCGTGGAGCCGACGCTGTGGTGAGCCACAGCAAGGTTTCGCAACGAAGAGTCAGCGCGAAAGCCGCGTGTCGGGAGTCTCGAACCATGGCCAGCCTACCGCCCAGCGACGACTGGCGAACCCTGCTCGATCTCGCACTGGCGGAAGATATCGGGCCTGGCGATCTGACCAGCGCACTGGTCATCGACGCCGATCGCGAGGGGCAAGCCCGCATCGAGGCTCGTGCGGAATTGATCGTTTGTGGTCTCCCGATCATCAGCGCCGTGTTCAGTCGGGTCGACCCGACGCTCCAGATCGATTCGGTACCCGACATATCAGACGGCACCGCCGTCGCACCGGGACGCGTCCTGATGCGAATTCGAGGACGCTATGCGTCGATCCTCACTGCGGAACGCACAGCACTCAACTTCCTCGGCAGACTCTGCGGCATTGCAACCCAGACCCGACGCCTCGTCGATCTCGTGGCCGACCTGCCGGTCGAACTCGTCGATACGCGAAAGACAACACCGGGCTGGCGACTCCTCGAAAAATACGCTGTGGCGGTCGGAGGCGGCTTGAACCACCGAGTGGGCCTCTATGATGCCGTCCTCGTCAAGGACAACCACATTGCGGCTGCCGGCGGATTCGATCCGGCGGTCGAACGTGCCCTCGCAAAGGCCCCCGATGGCGTCGCGGTCCAGGTCGAGGTCGAATCCGAGGAGATGGCAGACCGTGCCGTCGAGCTCGGATGCCGCTTCCTGCTACTCGACAACCTGGCCCCCGAAACGATCGGCCGGATCGTCGCACGCCATGCTCCGAGCGTCGTACTCGAGGCCTCGGGCGGAATCGGCCCTGACAATCTTCGAGCCTACGCCGAGACTGGTGTCGCGCGAATCTCGATGGGCGCGCTGACCCACTCCGTCGTGTCTGCAGACGTGGCACTCGAAGTCGACCTTCTCGATTCGGAGAGCACATGAGCGGATCCTCGACCGGTTCGATCGAGGTCCTCTCTGCACTCCGCGAGCAGCCGGAATCGGCACTCTCGGGTGAAGCCTTGTCCTCGCGGCTAGGCGTCTCTCGTGCCCAGGTCTGGAAACACGTCAGTGCGCTCCGCAAGCGCGGATACGACATCGAGGGCGAACCCGGCGGCGGCTATCGTCTGCGCGGCGCACCGGATCGCCTCTATCCAGCCGAAGTCCAGCTGGGCCTCGAGACCCACTGGCTCGCCCAGCGAATCGAGCATCTCGAAGAAACCGCGTCCACCAACCAGATCGCCTTCGAGCTCGGGCGAGATGGAGCTCCTGCGGGCACCGCCGTGATCGCAGAAAGCCAGACAGCGGGCCGAGGTAGACTGGGACGAAGCTTCTTCTCACCACCCCACCAGAATCTCTATACCTCGATCCTGCTTCGACCGACCGGTTCGATCAGCGATGCCCCGACGCTGATTTTCGCCGCAGCCGTCGCTGTCGCCGAAACAGTGGCCGAATTCGTCGGCGATGAATCCGCGGTCGAGATCAAATGGCCGAACGACGTCTTGATCCATCGGCGGAAGACGTCGGGAATCCTGATGGAGAGCAGCGCCGAGGGCACCCAACTCACCTTCGCGGTGCTCGGCATCGGGATCAATCTGAACGTCGATCGTGAGATCTTTCCAGACGAATTCCGAAGTCTGGCGACGAGTCTCTCGAGTGAATTGGGCCATTCGGTTGATCGCGTCGGCTTCACGAGGCGTCTCTTCGAGAATCTCGAGACGCAAATCGACCGCCACGCCGCAGGCGGATTCGACGCAGTGCGGCCGCGATTCGAAGGCTTTTTCCGGATGCGCGGCGAGCCTGTCGGCGTCGAAGAAATGGGTGGCCGGCGCATCGATGGACTCGCCGTAGGCATTGCCCCGGACGGCGCTCTCGAAGTCGAGATCAACAGAGGACCCAGGTCCGGAGAAATCGTCCGCGTGATGGCGGGCGATGTCACGTTGGCAAAACCCACCCCGAACGCGCGATGATCCATAGAGGTCGGCGATCAAGGAAATTGAGTCATTGAGCGAACCGATTCTACTCGTCATCGACATCGGAAATACCAACGTATCACTGGGCGTCTTCGACTATACCGATCGCCAGGGCCGACTCGCGCAGCATTGGCGGCTATCGACGAAACGCGAGCAGACCTCGGACGAGGTCGTCATTTCGCTCTCCACCCTCTTTGCGAGTGAAAGCCGAAAGACCAGCGAGATCACCGACGTCATCCTGTCGAGCGTCGTCCCCCCCGTCGTGCCGATCTGGGAGCGCGTCTCGAGCAAATTGTTTGGCCAATTGCCGCAGATCGTCGGCCCCGGCATGCGCACGGGGATGCCGGTTCGCTACGAGAATCCACATGAGGTCGGCGCGGACCGAATCGTCAACGCCGTGGCCGCCTTCGAGCTCTTTGGCGGGCCGATCATCGCCGTCGATTTCGGAACCGCAACGACCTTCGATTGCATCTCTGAACGCGGCGAGTATCTGGGCGGCGTCATTTGCCCCGGCATTCACATCTCGATGGAGGCGCTCTTCGAACGGGCATCCAAGCTCCATCGCGTCGAGATTGCCCGACCTAAATCCGTGATCGGAAGAACCACCACCGGCGCTCTGCAGTCGGGGCTGCTCTACGGCTATGCCGGTCTCGTCGACTCGATGATCGGCCGTATCCGCGGCGAACTCGGCGCGGACGCAAAGGTCGTCGCCACCGGAGGGCTCGCACGACGGATCTCGAGCGAGAGCCAGGGCATCGATGAGGTCGCGCCATTCCTGACTCTCGATGGACTTCGGATACTTTTCGAAAAAAACCGAGACGATCACGGCTGAAGCCTCGACCTCCCCCAGAGGGGGATCAAGTCGTGCACTTGCACAACCGATGCACTCTGCGGACCGACTCACCGCGATGCGTCCAAAGGCCCTGCCTTTTCGAAATTTTGCGGTCTTTTCAATACGGCTAGTTCCAGACCGGGACACACTGGAGCGGAGAAAACCACGTTGAAGGAAGACACCTCGGGCGTTCAGAAGGTCACACTCAAGCTCTCGCCTCAGGCCGAGAAATATGCGCGTCGCGACGCTGCGCTCGAGGTTCGCCAGATGGCGGCCCGTGGTGCGCTCCCACTCGACCCAATCGAGCTCTCGACCGTTCTATTCGTGCTCACCAGTGATCCTGAACCCGAAGTCAAGGAAACCGCACGACGTAGCCTGGAGAGCCTGCCCGAGCATATTCTCGGCACGGTTCTGCAAGGTCCTGCGCACCCTGCCCTGCTTTCGTTCATGGCCCAGATCCACAAAGAAGACGAACGCCATTGCGAGACCATCGCACTCAACAACGCCACGGACGACGCCACGATCGCATGGTTGGCCACGCTGCCACATAGTCGAGTCGTCGATATCATCAGCCAGAATCAAGAACGGATGCTGCGCCACGAGGAGATCGTAGACGCGCTGGGTGCGAATCCGCTGACCGGGCGCGCTGTCATCGAACGAATCCTCGGTTTCCTCGGAGTCGAGGAGCGCGAGACGACAGACGACGATGATGAAGTTCTCGACGAAGCACAAGCAGAAGCCGCCGTTCTCGAGCTGCTGGGCGAGGACATGGGAGACATCGCCCGCTTGCTGGCTTCGGAGCGCGACGACAATCTCGAAAACGACGGAGAGGAAGGCAGCCTCTACTCAATCGTCCAGAACATGTCGGTCATGCAGAAAATCAAACTCGCCCGAGTCGGCGGCAAGGAAGCCCGATCGATGCTGGTCAAGGACCGTAATCGAATCGTCGCCTCTTCGGTCCTCGCAAGCCCAAAACTCACGGAGACCGAAGTGATTGCCTTCGCCCAGAACCGCTCGATGGGCGATGAATTGCTTCGCATCATTTCGAATAATCGCGAGTGGACGAAGAACTACCAGATCAAATTGGCGCTCACGATGAACCCCAAAACCCCGGTTCCACAGGCGATCAAATTCCTGAACTACCTTCAAGACAAGGACCTGCGAAGTCTGATGAAGAGCAAAGACGTGCCGAATAATGTCAGCACTCACGCGCGGCGTATCCTGACGAAGAAGGGAAAACTCTGATGTCCGAGGTGAACGCACGGATTCTGCTCTGGGGCATCGAAGGCGCCGGCAAGACTGCGACCCTGGAGACCATCCACGCGAAGCTGCGCCCCGACCTGCGCGGCGAACTCCACAAGGAACCCACTCGTCTCGACCCGACCGTCTATTTCGAGACGCTCGCGATCACACTCGGCGAGATCGGTGGCGTTAGTATGCAGCTCGAGATCTCTACGGTTCCCGGTGCGCCGGATCAAGCCATGACACGCAAACAGCTACTCGACGAGGTCGATGGCATCGTGATCGTGCTCGACGCCTCTCCCGAACGAATCGACGCCAACTACGCCGCGATCGACGAGTTGCGGGCTTCGCTGGCGGCCTATGGCCGAAGACTCGACGCCTTTCCCATCGTACTCCAATACAACAAACGGGATGTCGCGGATCCATTCGCGATAGAGGAACTCCATCGTCGAATCGGCCTCGACCAGGCCGCTGTATTCGAAACAATCGCCACCAGCGGCCACGGGATTCTTGCGACACTCACCACGATTTCAAAAAACGTAGTCCGCTCGCGGCGCGCTGAAGGCGCCCACGGCGACTCGGCGAATGCCGCTTCGAAGACGACGTCGACCACCGTCGAGAGACTGGCTGAACCCACTCCTCTGGCGGTGCAAGATGTCGCGCCCAACATCAACGTCGTACCGGTGGCCACACCCGTGGACGCTGCACGGACCGAGACCTCGGCCGGCTCGTCCCACGAAATATTGGAAGCGGCCATCCTGGCCGAGGGGGACGGTGAAGATCTCGATCCGATCGCGGATCTAGCCGAACTCGACTCCGCGTTCGGCACCCAGCCCGACTGGAATGCGATCTCGGGAAATACCACAAAGCCCGAAGGAGGCCTGGGAGCGGATCTCCGCATCGTGTCGATCGGACAGGCCGCACTCGACAATGACGGCGGCGTGCAATTGCCTTTGGTGCTCGGCGACGAAAGCGGACATACCCGCACTGTCGTTCTCTCCCTAAGACTCGACGCACTCATCGCCGACGGCAACGACTAGTGCGGCGCCGACTCGGCATCTGGGGTGCGAGCGAAGAGTCTCTGCGACTGCTGCACCTTCTGACCGGCAATCCCGATATCGAAGTCAATCGGATCTATGATGCGAACGTTTCGGCCGCCCTCGAACGAGCTCGCAGATTGGGCGACGAACTCGCACATCGCATCGCACCCTTGCTCGTCGACGATGTGGCCGCCTTTTTCGCCGAACAGGACTTCGATGCGATTGTCGATTCTGACGGGGACTTCGCAAGTCATGCCCCAGCTGGTCCGCGGGCAGCACTCCAGGTCGTCACGCCTCTCACCGCCCGCCTCCTCTGGGGCTACGGAATCGCAGCGCGTGATCGCAAAGCCGAACTCTTGCAGGCCCTGCACGAAGTCGTCGAATCAGTCGACCTCACGATCGAGGCCGACGAACTCTTCGAGCGAATGCTCGAGATCGCCGTCGGGGTCACGGGTGCGGAGGGCGGCAGCCTGATGTTGCTCGACCGCGACGCCCAGGTGCTCAGAATGCGCGTTGCGCGCGGCGTCGAGCCCGAGCTCTGGCCGAAAATTCGTGTGGCGCTGGGACAGGGCATCTCCGGCCGAGTCGCTGCGGAGGGGCGCCCGATTCATCTACGCGGCCCAGCCGATCGCCGGAAATACGACCTGATGCGTGAGCGCGTCGATGTCGAATCGGCTCTTTGCGTGCCCTTGATCCATGCAGGCAAGGTGCTCGGTGTTTTGAATGTGCACCACGCAACGCGTGCTGACGTCTTCTCTGACGAAGATCTCCATTTCATGGAGCAGCTTGCGCGGCTCGATGCCCAGATCATCTCCCGCGCCCAGGAACACGAAGCGCTACGTACCCAGGCCGCGCGCTACGACGCGATCCGCGAGGTCCAGAAGATCCTTCGTGGACCGGCGCTCCTCTCCGATCGCCTCGAAGAATTCTGTCGATTCATGGCAGACAGAGCGGGCAACGGCATCGTTCAGCTCTATTTGAGGGAACCGGATGGCAGCCACCGTATGGCGGCCACTTCGCTCAGCGGTGGCGGCTTTGGCGGCGAATACCGTTTGGAACCGGGCACGGGCGTCGATGGCGAGGCCGTTCAGCAACAACGACCGACCGTGTTGCACCACGAAGATGGCCGCGTGGGCTACGCAGCCCTACCCCTGCTCGCCGGAAACCAACTCATTGGACTGCTCTCGATTCAAGCGGGCGGCGACACCGAACGCTCCCCGCGCAGTCTCGAAAACTGGCAAGAAATCGCTGCGGCCGCCGCCGAGACGATCGCTCGCACGAATCGTGAGAACCGAATGGCCACCCGTGCCGAACGGATCAATGCCATCAACGAAACCTCGATCCGAATGCTCTCATGCACAGAGCCCAACGAAGTCGCGCGCCTCGCGACCTCGTCAGCTGCGATGATTCTCGAGGCCGATCACGCGATCTTGCGCCTACAAGATCCGACGACCCGCCGTTACTCGATTCGTTCGTATTTCGGTGCAGCGGAAGGCTCTGCCCAGGAATCGCTATTCAGACTCGATAAGGCCGTCACGGTCGATGCCATTCGTCGACGGGCGCCCCATCTCATTCAGGACGCCAGCCTGGACCCCAATCTGTCCGAGCTCAGTGACGAGATGCGTTCTGTGCTGACGGCGCCCATCAAGCGATCAGGAGAGGTCGTTGGGACGGTCTCGGTCTACGACAAGGTCGCGCTGGATCGCTTCTTTGCGAGCCGTTTCGACGACGAGGACCTTCAGGTCTTCGGTCGCTTCGTGGCCTATGTCGAAAGAGCCCTGGACCACGCTCTTTCACATCGGGAGAATCAGAGACATCGGAATTTCGACGAGGAGACGGGGCTTCCCAACCATTCCTACTTCGAAAAACGACTGCACGAGGAGATTTCACGCGCAGCCGGCCGCGAGAACGCCCTTGCTGTATGTGTGTGTCGACTCGAGAACCGCGACGAACTAGTCGCCGAAGCCGGCGCAGCCCATTTGAGCCGCGTCATTGCGTGCCTCTCCGAATCCATGCACCTGCATCTACGCGACTTCGACGTTCTGGCACGTATCGACAAGGACGAGTTCGCAGTCTTGATGCCGGAACCGGGTCGAACACCGGGCGAACGGGTTTTCGAGCTCGCCCGCGCGGTCGCCGATGCCGTTTCGAAAGACGAAGCGCTCAATCAGCCTGTGCGAGTCGGTCTTGCCTTCGGCTACGGCGTACACCCCGCCGAGGGTTCGGAGCAAGCCACGCTCCTCGATCACGCGCGAAAGCCCCGCATCAGAATGGTCTGAACCGAGATTCGATGCTTAAGGCGTCCAAGACGTCAAATCGCTCGATCCCGTACGTGCCTCGACACAACACCTCGACACACAGCCGCCAATGCCCGAATCTTTGAGCGACCGAGACATGTCCTCGAAGCCTGACTCGCCACTGGTGTGGATCGACAGGAGCCTCATTCCCAGATGGCCAAAAAACACTACGCCGTAATGGGCGCCGGCGAAGTCGGTTGTCATCTCGCGCGCACTCTCTCTGCCGACGGGCATCGCGTCACTCTCATCGACCACGATCCGAATAAGCGCAAGCTCGTCGAAGAGCAGCTCGATGTCGGTTTCGTACTCGGAAACGGAGCCCACATGCCGACGCTCGAGGCCGCGGATGCCGCGAGCTGTGAGCTCTTCGTTGCCGCCAGTTCATCGGACGAAGCCAATCTGGCCGCGTCGCTTCTGGCGAAAAAAGCCGGCGTTCGCAAAACCGTCGTCCGCGTTTCCAAGTCAGAAGACGTCACGCGCTACCGACAGATCTACCAAACCGCTTTCAAGGCTGACCTGCTGCTTTCGACTCAACTCCTGACGACCACACGAATCCTGAATTCCGTCCTTGGATACAACACGCTCGAAGTCGAGTACCTGGCGGATGGCGCGATCCAGGTGCGTACGACCCGGGTCGAAGCGGGTTCGCCGCTGCACAAGAACCGACTCGTCGACATCAATCTGCCGCGGGGCAGCCTTGTTCTGGGCTTCATCTCGGACGGCAATCTGACGGTTCCAACCGGCAACGATCATGCCGAGCCCGGAGATCACGCTCTGATTCTGGGCACGAGCGAAGTGATCAACGAGGTCGAGCAGCGGGTCAGCCGAGACGCCCATCGAATCGGGCATGCCGTCATTGCGGGCGGCGGCGCAACCGCTGAAGCGGTCGCCGTCGGCCTGCAACAATCGGTCAAGAACATTCGCATCATCGAGGTGGATCGATCGCGTGCAGAGGAACTCGCCGCTCGCTATCCGCAATACGATATCGTCCACGGCGATGCGACTGACGTTTCGGTGCTCAACTCGGAGCGTGTGTCCAATGCACGCGCCTTCATCGCCCTGACGGGTCATGATGAAAAGAACTTGATGGCGTGCCTGCTCGCGCAGGAACTGGGCGTCCCGAAAATCACCGCACTCGTACAGAAAACCGAAACCTCGAGTCTCTGGCGCAAGGTCGGGCTCGTCGACGTCGTCTCGCCGAGAACCATCGCGGCCGAACGAATCCGCGCCTACATCGACAGTGACTACGCGCCTCATATCCTATCCTTCGAGAGCAGTGCGGCCCAATTCATGCACCGCAGAATTGCCCCGCAAAGTGCGGCGGCAGGACAGAGCCTCGCGGAAATAGAGATTCCACAAGGGCTGATCGTCGCTGCGGTCCTACACAATGGACGCGCAACGGTCCCGCGCGGTGATCACAAACTCGAGATCGGAGACGAGGTCATTCTCTTCGTTCGCCAGACCGAGGCGGGTATCGCCAATCTGGTTTTCCCCGGAGTCGAGAGCGACTAACGATCTGGATGTCACGGGAATGAATCTTCGACGCGTACTTCACATTCTGGGCCTGCTCCTCCTCGTGCTGGCCGCGGCCGAGCTCATACCGCTCATCTGGTGCTTCGAAGAAGGCCAGTCCCAAGCGGCCCTGGGCTTTCTATGCGCGTCCGCCACGTCGGCGATTCTTGGTCTGATATTTCGCCTGCTTGGCCATCAGCGGGGAGACCTTTATCGACGCGACGGGGTTCTCATCGTGGTCGGTGCCTGGGTTTTCGCCTCATTCACCGGCGCGATTCCCTACTGGGTCGGCGACGTGCTGCAGAACCCGGTCGACGCCCTCTTCGAATCGGCTTCCGGTTTCACGACGACCGGTGCAACCGTGCTTCGCGACATCGAGGCGGCCGGACATCCAATGCTCTTCTGGCGCAGCTTTACTCAATGGCTGGGCGGAATCGGCATTGTCGTCTTGTTCGTTGCGCTGCTTTCGGAACTGGGTCCGGGGGCGAGATTTCTCTTCAAACTCGAAGTCCCGGGACCCAAGGCCGAAGTCCTGCACGATCGCGTACAAGACACCGCGCTCGCACTCGGTCGCGTCTACCTCGTCCTCTCTCTGGCTGAGATCGCAGTACTCCTCGCCCTGGGCCTCAGCGCATTCGACGCCTTGACCCACACGTTCTCGACCGTCTCGACAGGCGGCTTCTCGCCCCACCCCGACAGCATCGCTCGATTCTCGCCCCTGATTCGCCTGGCGATTACCTTCTTCATGGCCGCTGCGGGAGTCAACTTCGCGCACTACTACACCCTCGCGCGGCGCCGTGACATGGTCGTATTCCGAGATTCCGAGTTTCGCACCTATCTCTGGATCATCGCTGGGACGACTCTGCTCGTCGCATTGTCTCTCGCCGGAGAAAGCGCGGGGCCATCCTTGAGCATGCTCGGGGATGCGCTTTTTCAGGTCGTTTCGATCCTGACGACGACGGGCTTCGCAACTGTGGATTTCAACCAATGGCCTGATCCGGCCCGTACGCTGCTCGTCTCGATCATGATTCTCGGTGGCTGCGCAGGCTCGACGGCTGGTGGTTTCAAGATCTCACGAGCGATCATCGCATGGCGCGCGGCCATGCGGGAAGTTCGACTCACCTATGGTCCAAACTCCGTCATCTCCGTGGCCCTCGGCGGAATATCTGTGCCGGAAGATTCGGTGCGAAGCGTCGTTGCGCTCTTTTTCCTCTGGATCGCCGCGTGGGGCGGCGGCACTCTGCTGCTCTCCATTGGAGACGTGGATATTGTCACCGCTGGCACGGCGTCGATCGCGACACTCTCCAATATCGGTCCCGGCCTCGGCCTCGTCGGGCCGTCGGGCGACTTTGCCTTCTTCAGCTCATGGCAGAAAATCGTGATGATCTTCCTGATGTGGCTCGGCCGACTCGAGTTTTTCGCCGTCTTGGCGCTCTTGCACCCAAGATTCTGGACGCGCTAGCCCGCGCGACCGACGACTACTTGCTGTAGGCCTCGATCAAGATGTCCGAGGTCTCGGGACGCATGATGCGCGGATCGGGACGTTCACCCGCCTGGAGCTGCGCGCGAACCTGCGTTCCAGAGATCGAGAAGGGTTTCTCACCCTGATGGCGCTCCGTGAGATCCACTCGACCCAGCTTCTCGTAGAAAGCCGCGAAGCCAACCTTGCAAGGCTGGATTTGCAGCTCACCGGGAAGGTTGTCGAAGATCTCCTGGGCATCGAAATCGCCCCAGATCGCCTCGCCGTCCTCGAAGGGTGCATCTGCATGCTTGCGTCCGATCACGATGTCAGAGAAGCCATAATTCTGACGGTAGATACCGTGCATCACGGCCTCTGAGGGGCCGCCATAGAACATCTTGATATCGAGGCCGATCAGATCGAAGACATCCGAAATGTCGTAGCCGGCCTTTTCCCAGATAGACTCGTCCTTGTCGCCCTCACCGAGAAGACCTTCGCTATGCAGCTTGCGATAGCAGCGCATGCGCATCTCGGCCGGCACGTCGTCGCCCTTGAGCTCGCCCATCAACGGATTCAGTACGGCGCCAGCAAAATGTCCTTCTGAGGTGAGCTTCTCGACGCCGTAGACCAGGGCATATTCGTGTGCGCGATGGAGCGGATTGCGCGTCTGAAAGGCCAACGCACGTTCCCACTTCCGATCACGGATGAAAGCGCGCACCCGCTGCGGCGAGAGCATGAACTCAGCATATTCCTTGTTCGCCCGCTGGGGCAGCACTCGAATCGAACCGCCAACCAGCTTCGATCGCTGATCGTCATCAACGATTCGACCGCCGGGATGGTCGACCCTTTCGGTTCCGTAGACAGACTTGAGATAGGCAACCTTGTCCCAGTCGAAGACCTCGAGATCGTCGATGATCGCGACGATCTCGCCCGCCTCGGTCTGCACGGCACAGGAGTCGCCCGGTTTGAGGGATTCCGCTTCAGAATCCGTCAGGGGCAACGAGATCGGAATCGTCCAGGCATAGCGACCGCCCTCCGAAAGCACGACCTGTTCTGCGAGTACGAGGTCGAATGCTGCCTTCTTCATCGGACCGGTCAGTGGAGAAAGCGCGCCATCGGCAAGCCGATAGACCGTCGACAGGTCTGCGGTAGAGACTCGAATCGCCGATAGCCCGCCCGCCTCCTTCAGGAACGCCGTCTTCTGATTGAGGGGAATCACGCGATCCACGGGGGCCGCGAGGCCGCCATGAACGGGTACGAGATCTTGCTGCGATACTTGGGTCATCGGTCTAGGGATCCTCTCGATCATCAGGACGTTCAGGGAAACTTTGGGTCAACCCGCTCGATGGGATGACGAACTCATTCGCGCTACGAGACCGGATTCAGATTGCCCGTCCGCGGTCAGGGTTCGCTTGCCGCCGAGCAGCCGCATCAAGTCGAGGCTCTCTGCTCTCGGCAATACAAACTGCGTACGGCGTTTTTCTTATCCCGTCTCTTGTCCCGGGAATCCCCGCAACCCCCGGGGCTGATTCAGGGCTGATTGGCACTCCGAAGTGTGCGCATCCGCCATACGCGCCGAAGTCGATAGCCCGCCTATGACGCAGATGCAAACTCGATCGCCCCCGGCGCGACCAGAGTTCATGGTCGGGCCTCGAGGCGTCGTCCTACAAATGTGTGTGCTGGCGCGCCAGTGGGCTCGAAGATTCCCACCTCTCGCACCCGACCTTCGCCCCTGTCTCCGATCAGTGACAAGACGAGCTGAGCGGCGTTGGGAAAGGGAAAGAGCGGATGCGCTGCAAAGGCAAGATCATCCTGAGAAAGATAACAACCCTGCCCGAAATGAGAATGATAGATCGCGGACACGCTTTCGCCGCGCTTCTTTGCTTCCTCGATCGTTTGCAGATACTCGGTCTCAGACATGTAGTAGGCGTGGCGTGCGTCGCGCGGGAACGCCGTGGCATCAGCGACGTGCATCTTCGTCATGACATTCGTGATACGCACAGCGCGAAGAAAACGATCTCGTTCCGTGCCGATCACGAGGCCACAGCACTCCTCGGGGGCCACGTCGAGCGCATGCCGATAGAGCTCGTGAAGAACATCGCTCGGAATCGAGCAACTCTCGAGTTCCGGATCAAGATCGATTCGCTTCGACACGGTCTGTGTCCCGTCCACTCGAGTTCAGAGCGATAACTATTGGGGGGTTGGACCGGCGCAGAGTCTAATCAACCATCCGCTTTCGCGCGACGGCCGAGGCCCACTAGATCTGATAGTCGAGTCCCTCGGGCCACTCCCGCACGACCGACCGCCTGGCGGCTTCGCGACAAACATCAGAAATAGCGACCTCTGAAAGCATCTCGGCCATTCGCGCCGACAGGTCGCCCCAGAGAAAATCTGGACGATGATCGGATCCCTGCCAACCATCCGCATCATCGGCATGGGCCAGGCCGACAGGACCCTCGACCGCTTCGATGACGTCGCGCAGGCTGATCTTCTCTGGAGATCGAGTCAGCACGTACCCGCCTCCCGGACCACGCCGGCCCACGACCAGCTCGGCCTTTCGCAAACGTTGAAAGATCTGCTCCAAAAATCGGTATGGAATTCGGTGCCGTTCGCCAATGGTTTGCACACGCACGGGTCCACCCGCACCGTTGTAGGCGAGATCAAAAATTCCACAAAGGGCGTATTGTGCTTGCCGGGAGAGATGCATGGCGATCGCAAGGATGCATGACACTTTGCAAGACTGCCAGCTTCGGCTCTTGCGAACAACCTGCATGACGTCTCACTCTGCTCGACCACACGATCGATATGGGACCCTGTCTACACCGCGCGGTGTGGGTGTTTTCGACTCGTTACGAGTTTGAATGCAATTCGTGCTCGATCGGGATCGACTTCGAGGAGTCGAACAGAGATCAAATCGCCGAGACCGATCCGCATTCCCGAACGTTCGCCAATGAGTGCATCGTCCTCGGGCTCGTGAACCCAATTTCCCTCGAGCGTTCTCATCGGAACGAGCCCGCTCGTCGCCGGGGACTCGAGTCGCACGAAGAGTCCATATTCCGTCGCCGCAGTGACTCGTGCTGCGAATTGCTCTCCCTCTCGACCGCTCATGATCGCACAGCAAGCCAACGCTTCCGCGTCGCGTTCGACTTCGGTCGCCACTCGTTCCCGCCCAGAAAGCCAGATCGCGAGCCGCGCAGCCCTGCTCGATTTCCTGGTGCTCGTGCCGGCCGCCGGCAAGTCTCCTCGAAGCATGCGTTTCAGTGCCCGATGAACCTCGAGATCGGCGTAACGCCGAATCGGGGAAGTGAAATGAACGTAGTGCTCGAATTTCAGTGCGTAATGGCCGCGTGACTCGGCCTCGTAGCGCGCCTGACTCATCGATCGAAGCGCGGCGACATGAATCTGTTCTTCCGACGGCGTCCCTTTCACATCCTCGAGCACCTTGGCGAGACACCCTGGAAGAGAGAGATCGCCTTCGACAACAATTCCCAGTCGCTCCAACAGGTTGGAAAGCGCGTCGAGCTTCTGACTGCTCGGGGCCGGATGGACTCGATGAATCGTCTCACGCTCAGCGACGTCGAGCGCCCGCGCAACCGCCCGATTGGCTGCCAGCATCGCTTCCTCGATCAATACATGAGCTCGATTGCGCGCACGCACGCGGGCATCCTGGGGTCGCCCTCCGTCGTCGAGAATGATCTCGATCTCGGGCAACTCGAGCGCAATAGCCCCCGACTCGTGCCGGTTCTTCGACAACGCACTGGCCATTCCATCGAGGCAAACGAGCGACTCACGCCATTCGGGTGGCTCAGCAGAATTGTCCTGGGGATCCCCAGAGAGCCATCGGGCTGCCTCCTGATAGGCCAACCCAGCACGACTGCGCACGACCGCTTCGTGAAAGAGCGCGTCCGCCACCTGCCCCCCCGCAGCCATGCGAAGCTCGACCACCATCGCCAGACGATCCACTTCGGGGCGCAGCGAACAGAGATCGCTGGAAAGTCGCTCCGGAAGCATGGGGATCGAACGGTCGGGAAAATAGAAGCTATTCCCCCGACGCCGTGCTTCCGCGTCGATCCAACCGCCTTCCTTGACGAAATGGCTCACGTCCGCGATCGCGACCCACAAGCGGTGTGTCCAGGTCCCTTCATCCGAGCGACTGCGGTTGGATTTCCGATCCCCCGGAGATTCGACCAGCGCCAGCGTTTTCGGGGGGCGCCGCTCCGCATAGACCGCGTCATCGTGATCCCGAGCGCTCGCGGGGTCGATGGTGATGAAGGGCAGATGGCGAAGATCGACACGCCGGTCGAGCTCTCTCGGCGGCAGGGCCTCCTCGATCTCTTCGACTTCCAGACGACCACGGCGTGTGAACTGGGTAGCCAGTCGATGCTTCCAAACCAGGGCGCGGTGATCCGAATCAGGCACGTAGGGCAAGCCAAGAACCTCGACGACCCGAACTGGGATCCGGGCGAAGCCCCCTCGCCTTCCTTCGGCCTGATCTCTGGATCGGCCCGCCTGCCGAGCTGTTGTTCTCCGGCCGGGCTTTCGAGTGTTCTCTAGCCGGACGACGACGACTCGGGTCCCGTCTTCCGCGCCCTTCGAATCCTTTTGGACGAGTACCAATTCCGGTCCTTCGAAGCCGCCAAAGGGCGTGAGGCGGAGTCCGCTCGGGACCCGCCGAAGCCTGCAGACCCATTGGGTCCGTGCCGCCTCGACGAGGCGCACCATCTCGCCACTTCGGGCGTCTTCGGGCACGAGCGGCAGAAACAGAATCCGTGCTCCAACCTCGACCGGCTCGCCCAGACACTCGACTTGCCAAAGCTCGCCCTCACGATCTTCCGACACGAGGATCTGGCCGTCGATGCCGGGCGGGCGAATCTCCCGCACGATTGCCTCGCGGCCACCCATAGGTCCCAGGCGGTCCGAACCCGTCCGGGCGCGCTGCCCCGTGCCCTTCGAGGCCGCATCCTTCGACTGAAGGCGCGCTTTTCTACCCTTTCGACGTGGACGCGACTGGCTTGATCGGGATCGCCCCGTACCGTGCTTACTTGCTCGACCCGATCCTGCGCGCTTCGCCAAACATCACCTCGACTCTCTCTCGACTCTCTCGGGTTTAGCTCGGGTCTGCTGGCTTCCAGCAACTGCGCTTCGAATTTGACGCGATCTCGCAGCCACCGTACCCTGCGGCGCGCTGCCCGGGTGGCGGAATTGGTAGACGCGCTGGACTCAGAATCCAGTGTTCGCAAGGACGTGCTGGTTCGACTCCAGTCCCGGGCACCATTTTTCAGAGAGCTTCTTGGAGACCACTTCAGTCTAGCGGGTCCTGACTGCCCTTCGCCCTGACAATCGGGGGGTGGGGCTAGCAGACGGATCAGTCCGGGGTTCATTCCGAGATGTCAGACCAAGCAGTTCTCTTCGAGCTCGACGCGGATGGGGTCGCGACGATCACCCTGAATCGCCCCGACAAGATGAATGCTTGTTCGGGCGATCTGCTTGCCCGACTCGGCGAGCTCTACCGTCGATGCGATGAAGACGACTCGGTTCGCGCTGTCGTCTTGACCGGCGCCGGTCGCGCATTCTGCTCAGGTGCCGACATGAGCGATGCGGCCAGGACCTTCGATGTCTCGGCGTCTGGAGGCTGGGAGGGGTTCAGCGCGGCGGGCGTGGACTTTCCCGCTTTCAGAATCAGAAAACTCGTCGTCGGCGCAATCAACGGTCATGCGATTGGTCTCGGAATGAGTCTGGCCATGCAATGCGATATCCGCCTCTTTGCACGCGAGGGCAAGTACGGAATCGTCCAGGTTCGTCGCGGCGTGATGGGTGACGCCTACTCGCATTGGACGTTGGTTCGACTCATCGGCCTTTCGCGTGCGGCCGAAATCATGCTGACTGGCCGCACCTTTGCTGGGGATGAACTCGACCGGCTCGGGGTCGCAAGCCAGGTCCTTCCCGCCGCCGAGGTCCTTCCGAGGGCACTCGATCTCGCACGGGATTCAGCAATCTACGCGGCGCCGCTTTCGGTGGCCGTCTCCAAGCGCCTGTTGTGGGAATCGTCGGAGCTGAGTGCCGAACAGGTCGAACATCGCGAGACCGAATTGCACAAGCACATCATGCCCCGAGCAGACGCGATCGAAGGCCCGATGGCCCACGTCGAGCGTCGGGTACCGAACTGGAAGGGACGTGTTTCACAGGACTGGCCAGAATGGCCAAAGGACTGAATCGAATTCGCTAGATCGCGTCGGAGAGACCACGCTCGAATAGCGGCTCGATCGCAAACGAATCGCTGTCCTGCCGCATTTCGCGATCCGTCGGACTCTCGATCATTTCCCTTGCCGCGAGGAGCGTCGGCTCGAGAAGCCGTGCATCACTCGAACTGTTGAGAAACACGTCTTCGCGCGAAAGCACCCAATGTACGGCGCGGCGAATCGCATCGGCATCCGTGAGTGGCTCATACCAGCTGAATTTCGGTCCGTCCGTCGCCTGCCAACGGCGGCGCGCCAATGACTTGATCGTCTGCAGCGCCACGTTCCGCTCGCGGCAGGTCGTCGCGAGAGACTCGAAATCGGCAGCGTATTCCGGTTGAGCCATCATCGAAAAATTGTATGGGCAAAGAACTGACGCAAACTCGAATTGATCGAGGCTGCGCTGATGCATCGCCGGCGCAAAGGTCCCATGGCCGGTCACGCCGATGAATCGCACGAGACCTTCGTCGCGGGCCTGAATCAGAGCTTCCACGGCACCCCCCGGCCCCATTGCGGTTTGCCAGCCTTCCTCGTCGACAAGATTATGAAGTTGGATCAGGTCGACCTGGTCGACACCCAGCCGCGTGAGCGAGCTTTCGAGACCGGCACGCGCCTCGGGACCGCCGCGTTCGGCTGTCTTCGTCGCGAGAAAGACCTCGGATCGATGCTCGACAAGCCAACCCGCCAGGTTCAACTCGGAGTCGCCGTAGCCTGCGGCCGTGTCGATATGATTGACGCCCTCACGCTCGAGGAACGCCAGCGTCTGCTCGATCCGTGCCGGTTTCATCGCGGCCAGGGCGGCCGCACCGAAAAGGACCCTCGAACTCTCGAACCCAGTCGCCCCAAAAGCTTTTCTCGTTAGCATGCCAGAAGTCTAGCCCGCGATTCCGGGCGGAGGCGAAAAACTGCGTTTTCGCGTTTCAAATTAGACACTTGGAGAATTTCGGTTCAACCCTGGAAGAGCCTGCCGCAAGCCGCCGCGTTTTCCATGCGCGGCTTGACCACGCGTGCCCGGCGCTTACGTTGACGCCACTCTCCTGCTGGGGTGGGATGGCGTGACCTCTCACCATGGCGCACAAGAAGGGCGGACAGGAACCTCTGTGACAGACAAAGAACACCAGGATGACGAATCTCGCCCGAAGTCGAATGGCGATCTCGCCTCGCTCGTTATCGACGTGCCAGGCGCCGATTTTGTCGAGGTGCCCGCTCTGCTTCCGGTTTTGCCAGTGCGAGACGTCGTCGTCTTTCCGGGCGTCACCATGCCACTGGCCATTGGACGGACGCGCTCACTCGCCGCTCTCGAAGAAGCCGGCCCGGATGGCTACCTGCTCGTCGTCTCTCAACGTGACCCACTCACTGAGAATCCCGGAATCGACGACCTCCACGAGATCGGAACGATCGTGAGAGTCATGCGCATCATCGATGCGCGGCGCGAAGGCAAACAGGCGCTGGTCGTCGGACTCGCCCGGGCCGTGATGACTCGAACCGTGGCGTGGGAACCGACCCTGCGCGTCCAGATCCAGCCCCTCAACGAGCCCCACGAAGAATCACCCGAGATCGATACGGCCTGGCGTCGTGTCGTGGTTCTGGCGCAGCGTATCATCGAACTTCGAGAGGACATGCCCGATGAATGGAAGGCTTTCATTCAGGGAATCCCCACGCCGGGCCTCCTTTCGGATCTGATTGCATCCAATATTGCGCTGACTCATCAGCAGAAGATTGAATTGCTCGCCGAGCCGAACGCCGAATCTCGCCTTGCTCTGGTGGAAGAGCACCTCGAAAAAGAAGTCACGATCGCAGAGACCCAGCGGACCCTCACGGACGAAGCCGCGGGCGAAACGGATCCCAAGCGTCGAGAACGCATGCTTCGACAACGCATGCGCGAGATCCAGGAGGAAATTGGCGAGACCGACGCAGGATCACGCGAAGTCGATGAACTCCGCGAGAAGCTCGACTCCATGACGCTTCCGGAAGAAGCCGAGACGCTCGCGAGCAGAGAATTGCGGCGCCTCACTTCGCTTCCGCAGCACGCGCCCGATCGACATCTGATTCGCACCTATCTCGACTGGCTCCTCGACCTGCCATGGGACAAGGAAACGGAAGACCATCTTGACCTGAAAGATGCCCGCAAGATCCTCGATGCCGATCACCATGGCCTCGGTCAGGTCAAAGATCGCATTCTCGAGTTTCTCGCTGTGCGCAAGCTGGCACCCGACGCCCAGGCGCCGATTCTCTGCTTCGTCGGACCACCCGGCGTGGGCAAGACGTCGCTCGGTCGCTCCATCGCGCGCTGCATGGGACGAAAATTCACACGCGCATCGCTCGGCGGTGTGCGCGACGAAGCGGAAATTCGCGGACATCGACGAACCTACGTCGGATCGATGCCGGGCCGAATCCTCCAGAGCCTGAAGCGCGCCGGGTCGACGAATCCTGTCTTCCTACTGGATGAGATCGACAAGGTCGGATCTGATTTTCGAGGTGATCCGTCCTCCGCCCTGCTCGAAGTGTTGGATCCAGAACAGAACCACAGCTTCTCGGACCACTACATCGAGGCCCCCTACGATCTCTCCCGAGTTCTATTCATCGCCACGGCGAATACGCTTTCGACCATCCCAGCGGCACTGCTCGATCGCATGGAGGTCATCGAACTGTCCGGCTACACAGAGAGCGAAAAGCTCGTCATCGCTCAGGAGTTTCTGGTCCCCAGGCAGCTCGAGGCGCATGGTCTGGTCGCGGAACAAGTGCAGGTCCAGAACGCTGCACTCGAGAAGGTCGTCGGCGAATACACACGCGAAGCGGGGGTGCGAAATCTCGAGCGCAGTGTGGCGACTCTGATGCGCAAGTGCGCGCGTCGGATTTCCGAAGACCGTGACGCCGTCATCGAAATCGATCCCGATTTCGTTTCCGAAGCACTCGGCGCACCACCGCATCTTTCCGAAACGGCCGAAGAATCCAGCATCCCCGGCGTCGCCGTCGGCCTGGCCGTCACAGCACATGGCGGTGACATCCTCTTTATCGAGGCAGCCGGAAATCCCGGTGGAAAGGGCATCCGACTACGACTGACGGGACAGCTCGGCGACGTCATGCGTGAATCCGCAGAGGCAGCGCTGTCGTGGGTTCGTGCCCACGCCGAGCAGCTCGGCCTCAGCGAAGAGGCGATGGGGCCGCGCGAAATCCACCTCCATGTGCCGGCCGGTGCAGTTCCAAAGGACGGTCCTTCGGCGGGCGTCGCCCTCGTGACCGCCCTGGTCTCGCTCCTCTCCGAACGGAAGGCCACCAGCAAACTGGCCATGACCGGCGAGATCTCCTTGCGTGGACGGGTTCTGCCCGTAGGCGGGATCAAGGGAAAGCTCCTCGCCGCGAGCCGCGCAGGTATCGACACGGTCGTGATACCGAAACGAAACGAGAAGGATCTGGCCGAGGTGCCCGAGGAAGTGCGAAATGCCTTGGGAATTCACCTCGTCGACACCATCGACGAGGCCCTCGCGCTGACCCTGACGGACCCGATTTCGGGTGTCCCCGCGACATCCACCTGATGAACGCGGCCACGAGCGTGCTCGGGGCTCGCTGGCCGTCGATTGCCCGTTTCCACGCTCTTCCGTCGCACTCGATCACGCGGAAAGCCTAGGCTGCTAGCATTGGCGACTTGAAGATTGCGCTCGTACACGACTGGCTGACCGGCTATCGCGGTGGAGAGCGCGTATTGCATCATCTCGCCCAACGCTTTCCTGGAGCCGACCTTTTTACGCTCTTTCACACGCCCGGAAGCGTGACCGCAGAAATCGAAAACCGGCAGATCACGACCAGCATTCTCGACCGTTTGCCGGGCACCGCGAGCCACTACCGCAAACTTCTCCCCCTCTTCCCCTGGGCCATCGGCCGTTTCGATTTCAGTGGCTACGATCTCGTCATCTCGACGAGCCACGCGGTTGCGAAGAGCATTCGCGTACCTCCGGAAGTCCCACATCTCGACTATTGCTTCACACCCATGCGATATATCTGGGATCAGGTCGACGCCTACCTCGGTCAAGGTCCAGCACGATGGCTCGCTACCCCGCTAGTCCATGCGCTTCGAGGATTTGACGTTCGCACGAGCGGCACCTCCTCGGTCACCCGATTCGTAGCGATCTCGACCGAGGTATCGGAGCGAATTCGAAGACATTACGGACGCGAAGCCAATGTCGTGGCGCCTCCCGTCGATTTTTCGTGGATCGAGCCCGCCTCAGAACCCGCTGAGGATTTCTATCTTCACGTGGCGGGCTTCGTCCCCTACAAGCGTGATTCGCTCGTGATCGAAACTTTTCGTCGAATGAAGCGTCGGCTCGTCGTCGTCGGCGATGGTCCCGGTCGCGCCGCTCTCGAACAGCGCGCGACTCCGAATGTCGAATTCAAGGGCCGCACCGACGACGCGACGCTCGCCGATCTCTATCGACGCGCACGTGCGCTCATCCACCCACAATGCGAGGACTTCGGTCTCGTCGCAGTCGAGGCCCAGGCCGCCGGTCGCCCCGTGATCGCCTTTGGTGAGGGAGGTGCACGGGACACTGTGCGGCCGTTGCTGAACAACCCGATCGATGCGTCGAATGACACTCCGTCATCATCGACCGACGCAACCGGGATTTTTTTCCACGAGCCCTCGACCGAATCTCTGGCCCTCGCCATCGAGCGCTTCGAAAAAGCCGAGACACGCTTCGACTCGAGTCGGATCCGGAGCTGGGCCGAGCGATTCTCACCCTCGATTTTCGACCTGGCCTTCGATCGAGAGATCGATGCCACGATCAGGGCGGTGTCATGACTACGACTGAAGCCAAAATTCCGATGCTCGACCTGCGCGCTCAGCACGCCGATCTCGAAGAGGAATTGCTCGAGGGATTCTCGGCCCTGCTGTCAGCTGGGCGCTTCGTGCTCGGTGAGGCAGTCGAAGCCTTCGAGTCCGATCTCGCAAAACTATGCGATCTGTCTCATGCGATCGGGTGCAATTCAGGAACCGACGCACTCTGGCTGGCTCTGCGTGGCTTGGGTGTTGGAGTCGGAGACGCGGTCCTCTGCCCTGCCTATTCATTTTTCGCGACAGCCGCGACCATCGTGCGCGTCGGGGCGCGGCCGATTTTTGCCGACATTCTGCCGGGCAGCCTCAATCTCGACCCCGAAGATGCGATTCGCCGCGTGGAAGAAATCGAAAACCTCCGGGCCGTCATCAGCGTCGATCTCTTCGGTCGAATTTGCGAACTCGGCCCCCTCGAAGCGTATTGTCGTGACCGTGGAATTCCGATCATCCAAGATGCCGCTCAATCGATCGGCGCCCTCGACGCGACCGGCAGAAAGGTCGGCAGTCGGACTGACGTGGCTTGTTTCAGCTTCTATCCGACCAAGAATCTCGGAGCCCTGGGCGATGCCGGAGGGGTGGTCACCGAAAATTCGGAGCTGGCACGAGCCATATCGCAACTACGCGTTCATGGAGAATCTGAACCCGGCGTTTTCAACGAGATTGGCATCAATTCGCGGCTGGATGCTATGCAGGCGGTTGCACTCAGTATCAAGCTGCAACACTTCGATGGCTGGACTCGTACACGTCGACTGCTCGCGTCGCACTACGATGCACTCTTCGCCGACCGCGGCGCCTTACCTTCTTCGGACGCCTCGGACCAGCGGTTCGACGACACGAAATTGCCGCTACGGACGCCGGAGGCCTGCCCCTCGCCGGGCCGCCATACCTATCATCGCTATGTCGTTCGAGTCCCCGCCGATCGAAGAGCAGGACTATCAGAAGCGCTCGAGCGCGAAGGAATCGCGAGTGCAATTTTCTATCCGCGCGGATTGCACCAACAGCCCGCGCTCGCCCCGTATGCGCCGCAGTCCGCCCTGGTCGAAACCGAACGTGCGTGTCGTGAAACGCTCGCCCTGCCCCTCTATCCGGAGCTGGGCTTCGACCGCGTGGAAACCGTCGTCAACGCGGTGACTCGCTTCCTCGAATCCTGAAGACGTCGCGGGCGGCGTCCGGCTCTCGGCTGCCATGACCCCGCAATCATGACGCCGGCTGCCCCCTCGCGCGACCGAAGAACGTCATGAACAGGATTCTCAAATCCAGCCAGAACGACCACTGCTGGATGTAATACAGGTCATGTTCGACGCGCTCGTGGATCGATGTGTCTCCACGCCAGCCATGGACCTGTGCCCAACCGGTCATGCCGGCGCGAACCTTGTGGCGCAGCATATAGCCCGGAATCTCACGACGAAATTCATCGATGTAGGCCGGCCTCTCTGGCCTTGGCCCAACGAGGCTCATGTCGCCTTTCATGACATTGATGAGCTGAGGCAGCTCATCTAAATTCCGCTTGCGCAGCCAGCGACCCAGACCCGTTCGACGAGGATCGCGTGCGCGGCTCCACTCCGGACCATTCACCTCGGCATCGACGTGCATCGAACGAAATTTCAACATGTCGAAAACGTGGCCATCATGCCCCATTCGCGTCTGTCGGTACAGGATCGGAGCCCCCGAGCTTGCACGAATCGCCAGGGCGATTGCACCCAGCAGCGGAGCGAGCACGACGAGGGCCGCCGAGGACACCACCAGATCGAATGATCGCTTGGCCAGCGCCGCCCATCCAAAGAGCGCTGTTTCTTGCAATCCGATCACAGGAATGCCGTCCAGACTCTCAACGCTACTTCGAAGGCTGAAGCCATGCAGCAGGTCGGGAACGATCTTCACGTTCACGATTTCGTCGGCCAGTTCAGCGGTCACCTTCTCGAAGAGCTCGGACTCGTGACGAGAAAGCGCGATGATGACCTGATCCACACGGCATTCGCTCAATATGGATTTGAGATCGCTCGTTCCGCCGATCACGGGGGCACCCTCGACCGAATCACCAAGCGCACCGTCCGCGACGACACCGATCAACCGAACACCGGCATCCGGTCGTCCGTGAATCCGCCCTACAACCGACTCCGCCAATGGGCCGGAACCCACCACGAGTACGAATCGCAAATTGAACCCCCGGCTTCGAATGCGCCGCAGCACAAAACGAATCGTCGACCGCAATGCGATCACACCAACCGGTGCCAGAACGGCGAAGAAAGCGATCACGAGTCGCGAATTGATATAGCTGCGCGCAAAGAAGCTGATCGCCGACAGGAGCAGAATGCCCATGGCCATTGCCCGCACGACGGCAGAGACTTCGCCGAGAGGCGAGTCCATGCGTCGTGCTTCGTACAGGCCATGAGATCGAAAGATCAGCATGAAGAGGGGCAGGATCACTGCGAGTGGATAGACGTACTCCGTCGCCGGCGGTACGCCGAGAGGAACCGGTAGACCCGAATAGAAGCGTAGGATGTAGGCGCCCAGCCACGCGCTCGCGATGATGGCGAGATCGGCCACACCGAGAAGCGTCCGAAAGATTTCACCGTACCGATGAAGCATTTGCCCATCCCCTGCCCGGGCAGAAGGTGCCAGATCCGAACTCAGCTCGCAGGCTCATCCTCGACCGCCAGCACCAGAATATTCCGCCCTGCGGCTGGCACGACATGCACACGCCGCAGCCCATGCCCAATCCCTTCCTCGAGCCCTCGATGGTCATCCAGTTTGGCGTCATCGATCACCACCCAGCGAGCGGCGCGACGCCGGAGATGATCCAGAAGAAGACCATTGTGTCCAGGCGGAAGCGGTACGAATCGTTCCTCCGCGTAGTAGGCGGTTCGAAGTTTCTGGGCAGCAACCGGCCCGCTCGCCGGATGATTTTCTGCCAGCCACTCAGCGGCAATGCGCACCGGCCCCCGATCGAGCCGCCTGACGCGGAGGTCGCGGGCTCCCCAGCTGATCAGGAGCGCGACGGCCAACGCAAGGGCGGCCGCCCGTGGCGTCCGAAATCGGGCCAGCAGCGAATTATTTCGGTGGTCTCCCCAGTCTGCGAGTGCCGTACACAGAGAACGCCAGCCGAGGGCGGACAGTCCGACGACCGGAAGCCAGGGCGCGAGTGCATGGCGCCGACCAACATAACCGACCCCCATGACCAGGAGCACCAATAGACCGCTGTACAGCACGATCGGCAACCCTAGAGTCATTTCACGCCAGGGTTTTCGATTCGTACGCGACGCCCACAACCCGATCAACACGAAGGGGAGCAATTCAAACCGAAAAACAGACAGCGAAGTCGCGCCGACCCGCACGATCGACTCGGCCAAGCCGGTCCAACTCTTTGACGGACGACTGGCCCCTTCTCCGTCAGAGCGCACAGACAATTCCGGTAGAGGCAGCGTCGAGGACGACGGATCCATCCTGTGAGATCGACCGTGCACGCCGTCTGCGACGCCCGCGCCGGGAGGCACGCCAACGAGGCTCGAAAGCGATTTCTTCTGCGTGAGGACGAATTCGCCGGTCTCTTGACTCACCGCGACGACAAAGGGCAGGATCACGACCGCACCCGCCAACAGCAACGCAGCGCAGCCGCGTACGGCACGACGTCGCTGTTCTCCGTCGACCCACCCGCGCATCATTAGCAAGAGCACACACGCAACCAGCAGACCCGCGCCCTCTGGACGGACGAGGTAGGCCAGCCCACTGGCAACGCCGCAGACAAGGGTGTTCTTTGAATTCGGATTCTCCACCGCCCTGGCCATGGCGACAAAACCCACGAGAAAAAGACCCGCATAGAGTCCGTCGCTCATCACGTCGGACGAAAAATCGACGGCCCATGGATGAAGCGCCACGATCCACGCCGAGAGCCACGCGACTTCGTTTCCGAACCAATCGCGCACGAACCAGAACACCGCGGCGACCGAGAGCAAGCCCCCCAGAATCGAAACCGTCACGGCAGCCGTCTCGATCCCGACGGGAAACGCGCCACCCACGAGAGCGATCAGCGCCGGATACAGCGGGTGGTAGGGGTGGGCCAGGACCTCCGGCCAGCGACCCTCTCCGATCGCTTCCGCCATGGCGAGAAAGACCGGGCCGTCGTTGAACATCACGACCGTGCGCGACCATGCAAAAGCCCGGACAGCGAGGGCGATCAGGAGAATCGCTATCAAGCCGATGGTATCACGCGGCGCACCGGAACCGCGCTCTGCATCCACCGTCACGCTGGAACTCAGCTCGCGTCGAGTGCGTCCGCCTCAACGGCCGAACGCAGGTCGTCCAGAAAATCCGGCATCGCCGAGATGACCCGACTCCAGTTCGGAATCTGCGGTGAGCCCATCGGATCGTGCACAAAATCGAGACCGGCGGCTCGCAGCGCACCCGAGAAGGTTTCCACTGCAACCTCTTCTTCATGCCGATCGAAGGCGAGTCCATTCAGTTTCGCATCATCGCTGTAGCGCGCGATCGCATCCTGGGCCGTCCGCAGATAGGCCGCAATCATCGTATTCAGGAACCCCGAATCGAACTCGACGCCATAACTCGCCAGATTGCGAATCAAAGAGCCGGCGATATCCCGCACCATGCGGTGCAGCCCACCACGCGGATCGTGTTCGGACAGACCCTGATGCTTGTGATCATAGTTCTCTACGAGTTCGACCTGACAAATCCGCTTGAGCGAGCAGTTGCGATACACCTCAGCCAGCACGCCAACCTCAAGGCCCCAATCGGCCGGAATACGATTCGCACGAACGAGTTCGATCGTCATGGAACATTCCCCGGCGAGCGGATAGCGAAACGACTCCAGATAATCGAGCAATGGAACCGGACCCAGCACAGATTTCATCGAACGCATCAGCGGTGACATGAAAAGCCGAGTGACGCGACCATGCATGCGGTCGGAAACCCGACTGTAATACCCCTTCGCGAACTCGTAACTCATATTTGGATTGGCCGTCGGAAAACACAAACGCGCCAACAGATCGCGGCGGTAGTCGAGAATGTCGCAATCATGCGTCGCGACCACTCGAGCCTGTTGAGTGGCAAGCACGTACCCGTAGGCAATCCAGTTCGCGCGGCCTTTGCCGTCCGCGCCGGGATCGAGCCCCTCTTCTCGCAACCGCTCAAAAAGGTCCTGAACCCTGGGGCCCCGATTCCAGATGACCGTCGGTCCACTTCCATCGCTCGCACGGACGACCTCGAAGAGGTCTCGCATTTCTTGAAACTGCGCGCGATCCGCCTCACCTGACAAGCTGACAACGCATTGACGCAGATACGGAACACGAGAGAGTTCCTCGACGATCTGTTTGAGGGCCGGGCCGTGGATTTCCGCATAGAGCGAAGGCAGGACGAGGGCGACTGGCCGCTCCCTACCGTACCGAACCAGTTCGCTCTCGAGGCGAGCCAAATCCGGCTCGCCGAGGCGGTGCAAGGTGGTGATCACCCCGGTCTGATGGAAATCGGCCATGCACCGGACGTTCGCACCCGCCCCCTTCGGGTGTCAAGCAATCGGGCCTCACGCGAGGCCAACAGTGGCTGAAAACCGGCAAGTACGGGGCCTCAGTAGTCCCCTACGCGCGTCAGCTCCGGCTCGAGGGTCTCCTCGAGGAGTCGGACGGCCTCAGGATCGATCTCGTGAAATTCAATCCCCACTTCCTGGGTGATCGGGTCCGTGTCCGTCGCCCAAGCGACCTTTCCAGTCGCAACGACTGTCTGGTCCCCAATATTGAAGGTGATCCGAAGAACGTCGCCGAGGTTGATCTCGATCCCGACGGCCTCGAAGCTGATGCCACCGGTCGAGAGATTTTTCGAGACGCCCAGCTGGTCCGGATGATTGACCTCCGCGAAGGAGATGACCTGATCCGTACCGATTCGATGATATTTTCGACGCTCGGCCCCGTCGCCTTCGCCCATGACCGTCTCGCCCCCATAGAACGACCCGTACGGGTCGTTCTAGGGGCTTACTCGGCTTGGCTCGACGCGGGCTTGAGACGGGCCTTCGTTTCCCACGAGCAGACTCCTCAGCGGAGGTGAGAGCGTTAAAAAAGATCGAGTTGCTGGGTAGTTGCACCCGAAATCTCAAGTCCTTTGAGAACCAGCCCCACGCGCCGTACCGGCGCACCGTCCGTCTCGACCCTCACCAGCAAGTCCTGCGCAGCCACGATCAGCTCCGACGCTTGCGACACGGGCGAATCCAATGAGCGGCTGCGCGTCACTGTGCGTTCATCCAGATAGGTCAACCGCAAGGCGATTCGGCGCGCTCGCAGCCCGTCACGCCGCAGAGCTTGTTCGAGTCTTGCGACCAGGCGCATGAGGCTCTCGCTGAGCCGGCTCGCTTCGGATTCCGGTCCCGACGGGTCTTTCGCAACCAAAGTCTCCTCTCGCGAAAGCGTGGCGGGGTGACGCTTTACACGTAGCGCCGTCGGATCCTCACCACAGGCGAGCAGCCAGAGCGAACGCCCATGATTCCCGAGTAGGATTTCCAGTCGCTCCAACCCTAGATCTCGCAAGCTCGGAAGATCCGTCGCGCCGAGTTCTGCCAACCGCGCAGCCGTCTTCGGACCCACGCCAGGTAGGCGCTCGATCGGCTGGCGAAGGAGATAGTCTTCGAACGCCTCCAGGCCAATTACGGTCGTGCCGTGCGTACCCGCATCTTCTGCCGCCATCCTTGCCGCAAAACGAGCTGGCGCGACACCGAAACGAAGCGGCAGTGCGGTCCGCTCCGCGACCCGCCTTTCGAGGCGTGCCCCGAGTTCGATCGCCGCATCGGGCTGCCTCGGTGCCTGAAAATAGAACCCAGCCAGGCCCTCCACCTCGATCGCATCGACCTCCTGCCGAATGGCTGCGCGCAGAAGGCCCGAAACCTCGCGCGCTCGCGCCATGTTCGTTCGGACCCATTGCGCATCCGGAGCCCGGTCGAGTGCCTCGTCGAGGCCCATTCCCTCAACGATTCCCCGCGCACGAAGGTCGGCACTCGCCGCGACGACCTTGCCACGCTTGGCTGGATCTCCCCCTACCAGAAGCGGTTGCGTTCCGAGTTCGGGGGACGCTCTCCGGACGACTTCAATGTGGAAATCAGGCACTTCGGCGAAGCCCACTGGCGAAGAGCGTCCAGTGCCTGCGGTCATGGTGCAGGCTCCAACACCAATCTTTCCCCGCTCTCCTCTTCGATCACGAGCCGACTGGTTGCGAAGAGCGAAAGGCGCGATGAAGCCCAGCGCGCGATACCGTCGGCGAAATGTGCATGGCCGGGATGCTCGGTCTGGCCGGGGGCAAGCGAACTCAACAGACGGTCCGAAGCAGCCAGATCCATCGCGACGCGGTACAGCCCCGCCTGTTCAACATCGAACGATTGGCCTGGGCGATAGCGGGCATAAGCGAGGGTCTGCCCGCTACCCGACGCGCGCAGGGATTGAACTCGACCCAGCGTGTTCGTTCCCGACGGTCCAAAAGGCGAGAATCGGACGCGATGCAGCCGACCCCAGGACCAGCGTTCGCGGGTCGGACCGAGTCGGAAATTCAGACTGACCCAAGTTTCGCGAAGACTTGTACGCGCCGCCTCACTGACTCGAGCCTCATCGGTCCAGCCCCCGGCACGCCGGACCTTCGCCGCCCGCAACACGAGTCGTTCGATCGCAAATTGGGGTCGCACATGCGGCGCATCGAGATACAGCTGAAAGAGTTCGGCTCCAAAGTGCGATCGCAAAAGATTCTCGAGCAGATGTTCGATCAAGAGATGATAGGCTGCGGCACCCGCGCTCTCGGATGCCATTTCACCGTCCCAGCGCTCGAGTAGCGAGGCGACTTCGGCGGCCTCGAGCGGCAGAGGTCCCGCGCGCCGAGCCAACCCGAGGATCGAAGCGACGATACGCGGCGCCCGCTGCGCCACGTCGTCGCGCAATAGCTCGGAAGCGGTACGAAGGTTCAGGGGACCTTCTTGGGTCCGT
>CBFDDD010000037.1:0-40109 GCA_965603475.1 uncultured Myxococcales bacterium | reverse complement strand
ATTCGTGAGGGCGGCCGAACCGTGGGTTCTGGCGTCGTCTCGGATGTGATCGAATAGGGCTCGCGCGTTTACCGAAGCAGTAGGAGAAACTCCATGGCGGATGCCGCGGCACAGAAGATACGAATTCGGATGAAGGCCTACGACTACAAGCTGCTCGACCAGAGCGCGGGTGAGATCGTGGACACGGCCGTTCGCACGGGTGCGCGTGTGGCGGGGCCGATTCCGCTACCGACGAGCTTGAACAAGTGGACCGTGCTTCGGGGACCGCATATCGACAAGAAGTCGCGAGAGCAGTTTGAACTGCGTACACACAAGCGACTCATAGACATTCTGGATCCGACCCCTCAGACCGTCGACGCGCTGATGAAGCTCGAGCTCGCAGCAGGCGTCGACGTGGAGATCAAGCTTTAGCCATGGCCACGATCGACGTCGTCAACCTCGAGAACAAGAAGGCCGGGTCACTCGACCTGTCGTCGGCTGTTTTCGAGAAGGATGTGAAACCGCACCTCTATCACGCGGAAGTTCGACGCCAGCTCGCGGAGCGTCGCGCTGGCACGCATAGTACAAAGAATCGAGCGCTCGTTTCCGGCGGCGGCGCCAAGCCGTATCGCCAGAAGGGAACGGGGCGCGCGCGTCAGGGTACGACTCGGGCACCGCAATTCGCCGGTGGCGGTGTTGTTTTCGGCCCGGTGCCGCGCGGCTACACACACAAGCTGCCGAAGAAGATGCGGCGAGCAGCTCTGTTGTCGGCTCTCTCGCAACTGCTCCAGGAGTCGACGCTGACGGTCGTCGAGGATCTACAGCTCGAAAACTACAACACCAAGCGGATCGCTGAGATCCTGGCGTCACTCAGCCTGTCCGCGACTTCGACTCTGATCGTGATCGATGAGCCAAATCCGACAGTGGAAGCCTCGGCTCGCAACCTTCCGGGTGTGAGCGTGATCCGCTCGGAAGGCGTGAACGTGTACGACCTTCTCCGACACAAGAGCGTGCTCATGACGCGGGCCGCCGTGGAAAAGCTTCAGGCGCGACTATCGTCGGGCAACGCTGATGCGGCGACCGCAGAGGGAGAGGCAGGATGAACCTCCACGATGTGATTCAACGCCCGGTCGTCACAGAGAAGAGCAGTATTGCTCGCGAAGAGGCGAACATCGCGACTTTCCGAGTTGATCCCCACGCGACGAAGCTGGAGATTCGACAAGCCGTCGAAGAGCTTTTCGACGTCAAGGTCATGAACGTACGAACGATGCAGCAACCCGGAAAGAAGAAGCGGGTTGGAAAGTCTGTCGGCCGAAAGCCGGCGTGGAAGAAAGCGATTGTCGAACTGGCCGAAGGCCAGGCAATCGAGTTCTTCGAGGGAGTCTGATCCATGCCGGTCAAGATCTACAAGCCGACTTCTCCGGGCCGACGCAACATGAGCGTTTCGGACTTCGCCGAGATCACCCGGGGAACCTCCGAGCGATCGCTCACCAAGGGTCTCGTCAAGAAATCAGGGGGCCGAAATTCGAACGGCCGGATTACCTCATACCATCGTGGTGGCGGCCATAGACGTTTGTACCGTCAGATCGATTTTCGACGCAACAAGGTCGACGTGCCCGCAAAGGTTGCGGCAATCGAATACGATCCGAATCGCTCGGCGAATATCGCACTCCTTCACTACGTGGATGGAGAAAAACGCTACATCCTGTCGCCCGGTGGATTGAAGGTGGGTGATACGGTCGTGTCCTCGGCCAGCGCTGAGATTCTTCCCGGCAATGCGATGCCGCTGTCACGCATTCCTCTGGGAACGCAGGTTCACGCAATCGAAATGAAGCCGGGGAAGGGTGCTCAGCTCGTTCGTTCAGCTGGAACGAGCGCACAGTTGATGGCTCGCGAAGGCAATCTGGCGACGCTTCGACTGCCGAGCAGCGAGATGCGCATGGTGCATATCGATTGCATGGCGACCGTAGGTGAGGTTGGGAATTCCGAGCACGAGAATCAGCGAATCGGCAAAGCCGGACGTTCGCGGTGGCTCGGGAAGCGGTCGAATGTGCGTGGTGTAGCGATGAATCCAGTCGACCATCCGATGGGCGGTGGCGAAGGACGTTCTTCGGGCGGGCGCCATCCCTGTACTCCCTGGGGCAAGCCGACCAAGGGAGCCAAAACGCGTAATAACAAGCGCTCCGAGAAGTACATCGTCAAGCGACGTGGAAAGAAGTAGGAGAGGTAGAGAGAAATGGCACGTTCGCTCCGAAAAGGTCCCTTCATCGATACGAGCCTTCAGAAGAAGGTCGACAAGCTCACTTCGGGTGGTGGTAAGGGTGTGATCAAGACCTGGTCACGCCGGTCCATGATCAGCCCCGAGTTCGTTGGGCTGACTTTTCATGTCCATAATGGAAAGCTGTTCATGCCGGTCTTCGTGACCGAGAACATGGTCGGACATCGCCTGGGTGAATTCGCACCGACCCGGAAGTTCACAGGCCACGCCAGCAGCAAGAAGGTGAAGCGCTGATGGACGTCAAGGCTGCGCTCAATAACTATCGTGTGAGTCCGCAGAAGGCACGCCTCGTTGTGAACCAGATTCGCGGCAAAGGCGTCGAGGAAGCATTGAATCTTCTCCAGCTCTCGCCGAAGCGTGTCGCGGAACCGATCGCGAAGCTTCTTCGGTCTGCGGTCGCGAATGCGGAACAGAAGAACGAGAACCATCACGCGGAAATCGAGATCGACAATCTGATCGTCTCGACCATCTTCGTCGACGAAGGAACCAGTATGTGGCGAATTCGCCCGCGCGCCCAGGGGCGTGCTTCGTGGATTCAGAAGCGCAGCAGCAAGATCAACGTCGTTCTCTCGGAGCGCTGACAGCTCTTCATTTTTCGCGATCCGGGATAAAGGGTCGCGAGGTACGCACGGCGGACGCGGTGCAAGGAATAACTTGAGTATGGGTCAAAAAGTTCATCCTTACGGCTTTCGAGTGGGCACCCTGTACGGGTGGCAGTCGAACTGGTTCGCCGAAAAGCATTATGCGGAGCAGCTTCTCGAGGACGTGAAAATCCGTGCGTTCATCAAGAAGAAGCTCTATCACGCGGGAATCTCGAAGGTCGTCATCGAGCGCACCGGCGAAAAGATCGTGATCAATATCCACACCGCTCGCCCGGGCATCTTGATCGGGAAGCGCGGCGCAGAGGTCGACGTTCTTCGTAAAGAGCTCAAGAGCTATACGACGCGCGACATCTTCATCAATATCAAGGAGATCCGGAAGGCCGAGCTCGATGCTCAGCTGGTAGCCGAGAATATTGCGACACAGCTCGAGCGGCGAGTGGCGTTTCGACGGGCCATGAAGAAAGCGATGATCTCGACGATGAAATTTGGTGCCGAGGGAATTCGGATTCAATGTTCCGGACGCCTGGGTGGTGCGGAAATGGGTCGGCGCGAATGGTATCGAGATGGCCGGGTGCCGCTTCATACGCTTCGTGCCGAGATCGAATATGGATTTGCCGAAGCGCGGACGACGTATGGCGTGATCGGCGTGAAATGCTGGATCTTCAAGGGAGAGGTCGGCGACCGCGAACTCAAGCGGGGACCGCTCTCACAGGACCATCGATCAGAGGCGCCGAGGTAGACAATGCTCCAACCCAAGAAAGTCAAGCATCGCAAGATGTTCAAAGGGCGCAATCGCGGAAAAGCGCTGCGAGGTAATACCCTCTCATTCGGAGCTTTCGGGCTTCAAGCGATGACGTCGGGATATCTCTCGGCACGCCAGATCGAGGCCGCTCGTATCGCGATGACGCGACACGTGAAACGCGGTGGCAAAGTCTGGATTCGCGTCTTTCCCGACAAGCCGATTACCAAGAAGCCGGCGGAGACCCGGATGGGTAAAGGCAAGGGCAATCCAGAAGGCTGGGTCGCTCGCGTCAAGCGCGGAAAGGTTCTTTATGAAATGGAAGGCGTCGATTCGACAATCGCACGCGAAGCATTGCGTCTGGCCGCACACAAGCTGCCGATCCGGACACGATTCGTAGAGCGGGAGGGCTGAACATGAAGGCTTCTGAACTTCAGACTCTCTCGGAGTCTGAACTCGAACAAAAGGGACGCGAGCTCCGCGATGAGCTCTTCAACGCAAAAATTCGGCGGGCGACCGAGCAGTTGGAGAACACCGCGATACTTGGGCATCTCCGTAAGGACATCGCTCGAGTCGAGACTTGCCTGACCGAGAAGCGCGAGGCGGGAAAGTGAACGAACGAGGAAGTAGACGAACATTGGTTGGCACCGTAGTCAGCAACAAGATGGACAAGACCGTGGTCGTGCGAGTCGAACGTCTTGTTCAAGACCAGCGGTACAAAAAATTCATTCGCCGCTATTCGCGGTTCATGGCACACGACGAGTCGAATGCATGCACGGAAGGGGACCAGGTGCGGATCATCGAGCACAGGCCGCTCTCGAAGCGCAAGCGATGGAAAGTTCAGGAGACCCTCGAAAAGGCCACTTCTGTCTAGAGCTCGCTGAGCCGGTCTAAGGGAAAGTATCATGATTCAAGCTGAATCGACATTGCAGGTGGCCGACAACTCGGGCGCGCGAAGGGTGAAGTGCATTCGTGTACTTGGTGGTTCGCGTCGAAGATTTGCTTCTGTTGGGGACATCATCGTTGTCGCCGTCAAGGAGGCAATACCGAATGCTCGGGTGAAGAAGGGCGAAGTCCGACGGGCCGTGATCGTGCGTACTAAGAAGGCAATTTCTCGTCCGGACGGGACGCATATTCTTTTTGACGAGAATGCGGCCGTGCTGATCAACAAGGACAAGGAAGTCGTCGGGACTCGTATATTTGGACCCGTCGCGCGAGAGCTAAGAGGGGCGGGCTTCATGCGGATCGTTTCGCTGGCTCCGGAGGTACTCTAGAGATGTCGGAAGCAACGGCGAGCGAAGAGCCCCGGCTGCGTCAGCAGTATGCGGATACGATCGCGCCGAAACTCCAGGAAGAGTTTGGCTACACGAACGTCAACCAGATTCCACGAGTCGAGAAGATTGTCGTGAACGTGGGACTTGGTGAAGCAACGACCAATCCGAAGTTGCTCGATCGGGCAATGGAAGAACTCGCTCTGATCACGGGACAGAAACCGATTCTACGCCGCGCCAAGAAGAGTATTTCCAACTTCAAGCTTCGCGAAGGCCAGCCTATCGGTTGTACCGTGACTCTTAGAGGCGTGCGTCAATGGGAATTCCTGGATCGCCTGCTCAGTGTGGCGCTGCCGCGTGTGCGCGATTTTTCCGGGGTCTCAGCCAAGGCATTCGACGGCCGCGGAAACTACACAATGGGAGTTCGCGAACAGACGATTTTTCCGGAAGTGGACTACGACCAAGTCGAGAAGGTGACAGGAATGAATGTCACGCTCGTCACGACTGCAAACACCGACGCCGAGGCAAAGGCGCTCTTGACGCATCTGGGCGTGCCCTTTCGCCAATAGGCGAGAGGCCAAGAGCACGGTAAGGGAGAAGACTAGATCATGATGACCGACCCGGTTGGTGACATGTTGGCGAGAATTCGGAACGCGGGTGGCGCGCGGCACGCACAGATGAGCTGTCCGTCCTCCAAGCTAAAGCTCGCGGTGGCGGCAGTTTTGAGTGCAGAGGGATTCATCGGTGCGGTCAGCACGGATGAGGACGAGAAGAAACCCACGCTCACCATCGATCTTCGATATCAGGACGACGGCAAACTCATGATCGACGGCATGCGGCGGGTCAGCAAGCCCGGTCGTCGTGTTTATGTCGGTGCTGGCGAGGTCAAGCAGGTGCGAGCCGGACTTGGAATGTCTGTTCTGTCTACGTCGAAGGGCGTGCTTTGTGACCGTGATGCCCGGGCCGCCAAGGTCGGTGGCGAAGTGATCTGCGAGGTCTGGTAGGCAATGTCACGTATTGGCAAAAAACCGATTGGAATCCCCGACGGTGTGACCGTCGAAGTCGCAAATGGAGAAGTGCAGGCGAAGGGCCCTCGGGGCACGCTTCGATGCGCGGTGCCAAATGGGATTGGCGCGAAGCTGGAAGATGGAAAGCTCGTCTTCGAGCGCTCGGATGACACCAAGGAATTGCGTGCTCGACACGGGCTGGCTCGAGCCCTGGCGAATAACATGGTCGTCGGAGTCAGCACTGGATTCTCGAAACAACTCGAGATCGAAGGCGTCGGCTACAGAGCGGATGTAAAGGGCCAGGTGCTCAATTTGCTACTCGGTTTTTCGCATCCGGTCGAGATGCCCATCCCGGAAGGGCTGAAGGTGGCTGTCGAGGCAAACACGAAACTCAATATCGAGGGTGCGGACAAGCAGATGGTCGGCCAGTTCGCTTCTGATGTGCGGTCTCTGCGACCTCCGGAGCCCTATAAGGGCAAGGGCATTCGGTATCACGACGAACACATCCGGCGAAAGGTCGGTAAGGCAGGAGCCTGACATTCTTATTTCCCGCTGCGGCGTCCATGCCCGGACGCGCGCCGCGACATGGTTTTGATGCTGTGAGGCAATAGTGGCGCAACGGCGCTGAGGTCGACATGAAGAAGAAGGTTTCAAATACAAAGCGCCGAATGTGGTTGGCGCGGAAAGCGCGAACTCGAACGTCGCTCGAACGAACCGAGCGGGTCGTGTTGACCGTCTTTCGCAGCTCGAAGCATACCTATGCGCAGCTCGTCGAGAATGCGACGGGAAAGACGCTTGCGACGGCTTCGACTCGAAGTCAGGCCGTCGTGGACAGCGGTTCAACCGGTAGTGTGGACGCCGCCAAGAAGGTGGGCGAAGCGATCGCGAAGATCGCGAAAGACAAGAGCATCAACGAGGTGGTATTCAATCGAAACGGGTTTCTCTTTCACGGCCGTGTAAAGGCTGTGGCGGATGGCGCTCGCGAGGCGGGGCTTCAGTTCTGATATGGCATCTGTAATTCAATCCTCGATTCTGAATCCGAATGACTACGAGCTCAATGATCGTGTCATTCATATCAATCGCGTATCGAAGGTCGTCAAGGGCGGCCGCCGCTTTAGCTTCTCGGCGCTCGTCGTGGTCGGTGACGGCCAGGGCATCGTCGGAGTTGGGCTGGGGAAGGCGGGAGAAGTTCCCGAGGCGATCCGCAAGGGTGTGGAAAAGGCACGGAAGTCGCTGATCCACATTCCGCTGATCGACGGAAGGACTCTGCCGCATGATGTGATCGGCATCTCTGGTGCCGGTCGTGTTCTGATGCTTCCGGCGTCGCCCGGTACGGGCGTGATCGCGGGTGGCCCCGTACGTGCGGTTGTCGAGTCTGCTGGCGTCAGCGACATCCTCACCAAGACTCTCGGCACGAATACGCCGCGAAACGTCGTGAACGCCGTCATGGCGGGCTTGAGCTCGCTGCGTGACCCCGATGAGCGTCTCGCACAGCTCGGTAGGACTCGATGATGGCTACGAAGAAGACAGTCAAGGTCCAGCAGGTCAAGAGTGTGATCGGTTACACCGAGCGGCAGCGAGCCACCATGCGTGGACTCGGGCTCCGAAAGATCAGACAGGTCGTGGAGCTCGAAGACACAGCTGCTGTTCGGGGAATGATCGACAAGGTAAACCACCTCGTCGTAGTGTTGGAGAGCTAGAGCAATGTTGAACGAACTCTCGCCGCGCCCCGGTGCGCTCCATCGTCGTAAGCGCGTCGGTCGTGGTCCAGGCTCGGGCAAGGGCAAGACCTGTGGCACCGGCGTCAAGGGGCAGGGGACCCGGTCGGGCAAGAAGATCAAGCCGTGGTTCGAGGGCGGACAGATGCCCCTCTACCAACGGGTCCCGAAAAAGGGCTTTACCAATCGATTCCGAGTCGAAAACGAAATCGTGAACCTCGGAGACCTTGCCGTTTTCGGTGAGGGAGCAACCGTCGACGTAAAGGCACTCGCGGATCGAGGGCTGATTCGGGGTTCCGGCAAGCCGGTGAAGGTTCTCGCCGAGGGCGATGCGCCGAAAGGGCTCAAGCTGACGGTGGACAGGGTCAGCGGGGCGGCCAGGACGAAGATCGAAGCTGCGGGCGGAAGCGTGGAGAGCGCCTAGGTGATCACAGCGTTCCAGAATATCGCGCGCATCGAAGAACTTCGAAAGCGGATCCTTTTCACGGCTGCCATGCTCGCGGTATATCGGGTGGGCTGCATCGTCGTGACGCCGGGCATCAACGGCAATGTGATCCGTCAGTTCTTCAGCGATATGTCGGGCACGATGTTTGGTCTACTGAATGTCTTTTCCGGCGGTGCGATGGAATCGCTTTCGATTTTTGCGTTGGGGATCATGCCCTACATCAGCGCATCGATCATTTTCCAACTTCTGACTGTCGTGATTCCCGCTCTAGAGCGTCTCAAGAAGGAAGGCAGCGAAGGACAGAAGCGCATCACGCAGTGGACGCGTTATGCGACGATCGCTCTTGCACTTTTCCAGAGCCTCCTGATGGCAATCGCGCTCGAGAGCGGTCAATTCGGTGCCGGTGCCGTCCTGAATCCCGGTTGGGCGTTTCGCCTCACGACGATGATCACGCTGACTTCGGGCACAGCCTTCATCATGTGGTTGGGGGAGCAGGTGACCGAGCGTGGCATCGGGAATGGTATCTCGCTGATCATCTTTTCAGGGATCATCGTCGGTCTTCCGTCGGGCCTATCGAACGTCATGGACCTCGTCCGAACCGATCAATTCAGCATTCTCGAGGTCCTCTTCCTCGGAGCGATCGTGATCGGCGCCATCGGGTTCGTCGTCTACGTCGAACGAGGTCAGAGAAGGATTCCGATCCAACACGCGCGGCGTGGCGGTGGTACGGCTGCGTCTTCGAACATGAGCTACTTCCCATTACGAGTGAACAGCGCGGGTGTGATTCCGCCGATCTTCGCTTCGTCATTGTTGATGTTTCCGCTGACGATTCGACAGTACAGCGACAACCCGACGATTCAGCGCTTCATCGATGACTGGATGAATCCGGGCGACATCATGTACAACGGAGTCTACGTAGCCCTGATCATATTTTTCTGTTTCTTCTACACATCGATCGTCATCAATCCTGATGACGTTTCGGAAAACATCAAACGATCCGGGGGCTATATCCCCGGAGTTCGACCAGGCCGCAAGACCGCCGAGTATATCGACGCAGTACTATCACGGCTTACGCTGATTGGTGCGATCTACGTCGCCGCGATCTGCGTACTGCCGGTCCTTCTTTCGCAACGTATGGGCGTTCCATTCTACTTCGGTGGTACGGCGCTCTTGATCGTCGTCAGCGTCGCGCTGGACACGATGGGTCAGATCGAGGCGCATCTGGTCTCGCGCAAATACGAAGGCTTCGGGACGACAGGCCGTGTGCGTGGGAGATTGGGCCGATGAGTGCGACGCGAATCGTATTGCTCGGTCCGCCGGGCGCCGGCAAGGGAACACAGGCCGCGGATCTGATCAAGCGACTTGACATTCCGCATATCTCGACCGGGGATATGTTGAGAGCTGCGGTGAAGGCGGGGACCCCTGTAGGTCTGAAGGCAAAGGTTGTGATGGATGCGGGCGAACTCGTCAGCGATGCCATCGTCATCGGGATTGCCGAAGAAAGACTTTCGGAAGACGATGCCAAGGCGGGCTTTCTCCTCGACGGCTTCCCTCGAACATGGGCACAAGCTGAAGCGCTCGAAGGACTGCTCACCAAGCTCGATAGCGCACTTGATGTTTGTCTGGCGCTGACCGTTGATCAGGAGGCGATCGTGACGCGGCTTCTCAAGCGGGCCGAGGTCGAGGGTCGGGCGGACGACAATGAAGAAGTCATCAGGGAGCGGATGCGAGTCTATGACAACGAGACGGCGCCGCTTCTGGAGTTCTACGGAAAACGAAATCTCTTGACCGAGGTCAGTGGGATGGGAACGGTCGAAGAGGTTGGAGAGAAGATTCGAGCTGCACTCGGCTAGCTCGAGAGGAGTGAGTAAGAGAACAGGAGTGAAGTGGCGTGAGCTTCGGCGAGCGGATCGCAATAAAGAGCCGTCGCGAGATCGAACAGATGCGGGAAATCGGACGTTTTACGGCCGAGATCCTATTGGAGCTCCGGGAACGGGCTCGACCGGGTGTAACGACCGGGCAGTTGGACGAGATCGCGGCAAAAGCTCTGAAAAAGAGGGGCTTGAACTCTCCTTTTTTGGGCTATGCTCCCGGGGGGGTAGCGCCCTACCCAGCGGTCCTGTGTGCATCGGTCAATGAAGAGATCGTGCATGGAATTCCCGGGCCCCGCGAACTTCAAGAGGGCGACATCATTAGTCTCGACTTTGGAGTCGAAGCGCGTGGTTGGCACGGTGACAGCGCCGTCACGATCGCGATTGGAGAGGTTGACTCCGCAGCAAAGAATTTGATCGACACGACACGAGCTGCGCTCGACGAAGGCATCTTGCGGATGGTGCCGGGAGACCGGCTGTCGGATATCGGTCATGCAGTTCAGAGTTGCGCAGAGAAAGAAGGATACGGCGTGGTTCGCCAGTTCGTGGGCCATGGCATCGGTCGTGAGATGCACGAGCCTCCGCAGGTGCCTAACTACGGACGACCTGGACGTGGGCCGAGACTGAGAGCGGGAATGGTCTTTGCGATCGAACCCATGGTGAACGTCGGAAGCGAGAAGGTTCGAGTATTGAAAGACGAGTGGACCGCAGTAACCGCAGACGGTTCGTTGTCCGCTCATTTCGAGCACACAGTGCTCATTACAGAGAATGGCCCCGAGGTCCTGACACGGATCGAAGGTTCACATTAGAGAGAAGAACATGAAGGTTCGAGCATCGGTTCGAAAGATGTGTGAGAAGTGCCGAATTATTCGTCGGCGAGGAACAGTCCGGGTGATCTGTGAGAACCCGAAGCATAAACAGCGGCAGGGTTAGTCCACCGCGCGGATTGGAATTGGAGGAAGCTTCATGGCTCGAATCGCAGGCGTCGACTTGCCGCGGAACAAGCGCATCGAAATCTCGCTGACGTACATCTATGGCGTTGGAAGAGTCAAGGCGCTCGAGATCTGTGGTAAAGCCACGGTTGATCCGGGTTCCCGGACTGAGCATCTGTCCGAGTCGGAGGTGATCAAGCTGAGGGAAGTCATCGAGCGCGACTACAAGGTCGAAGGCGACCTGAGGCGCGAGGTGAATCAGAACATCAAAATGTTGATGGACATCGGTTGCTATCGGGGGCTTCGCCACCGACGGGGTCTGCCGGTGCGAGGACAGAGAACCCATACCAACGCGCGAACGCGGAAGGGCCCGGCGAAGACCATTGCGGGCAAGAAGCTGGCGCCGAAAAAGTGATGCGATAAATCGATATGGTTGCAAAGAAGACGAAGAAAAAGGTCAAGAAGAATATCCAGTCGGGTATTGCTCATATCCACTCGACCTTCAACAACACGGTCATTACGATTACGGACGTCGGCGGAAACGCGGTCGCCTGGTCGAGTTGTGGTCAACAGGGCTTCAAGGGGTCGAAGAAGTCGACACCCTTTGCCGCTCAGATTGCCGCCGAAGAATGCGCGCAGAAGGCCCAGGAACATGGCGTTCGTTCGCTCGGTGTCTACGTGAAGGGCCCCGGAGGCGGCCGTGAGTCGGCGCTTCGAGCACTTCAGGCCGCGGGCATGAAAATCACGATGATCCGCGATGTTACACCCATTCCACACAACGGTTGCCGCCCCCCGAAGCGGCGGCGCGTGTAAGACGAGAGCAGAGAGAATTCCATGGCACGTTATACGGGTTCCGTTTGTCGACTCTGTCGCCGGGAGGGCACGAAGCTCTTTCTCAAGGGCGACCGTTGCTTTACAGAGAAGTGCGCCATCGAGCGTCGGGCCTATCCGCCCGGCCAACACGGTCAGGGTCGTGTGCGCTTTTCGGACTACGGCGTTCAGCTTCGCGAGAAACAGAAGGTGAAGCGGATGTACGGACTGCTCGAAAAGCAGTTCCGCAGCACATTCGATCGGGCCTCTCGCATGAGCGGTCGAGCCGGCGAAAACCTGTTGATGCTTCTCGAGCGCCGTCTCGACAACGTCATTTTTCGACTTGGCTATGTGACTTCACGCGCCGAAGCGCGTCAGCTCGTCAAGCACGGCCACTTCACGGTGAATGGCAAGAAGGCCCACACGCCGAGCATGTTGGTGATGCCGGGTTGGACGATCGGCGTACTCGACCGCTCGAAGAAGGTTGCACGGATTAGCGGTGCGCTCGAGACCATGGAGGGGCGCGCCGTTCCGCAGTGGCTCGAGATCGAAAAAGATGAAATGAAGGGCACGATCAAGGCGATGCCTCTGCGTGAGGACATCACGCTGCCGATCGACGAACAGCTGATCGTCGAGCTGTATTCGCGCTAACAGGCTCGTTGGGACCGATGAACTCGCGCTCGAGTGGCGTAGAGCTTTTGAACGAATTGAACGGAATGTCGTCCACTTAGAGACGCAAGGGAGTTCCGATGCAAGAAGATGTCATTGCACGCAACTGGCGAGAGCTGATTCGACCGCGTCGACTCGAGGTCGAAGAAGATTCACTGACCTCGACCTACGGTCGCTTCTATTGTGAGCCGCTCGAACGCGGATTCGGTACGACGCTCGGTAATGCACTGCGCCGTGTATTGCTGTCGTCGCTTCAGGGCGCCGCGATCACGAGCATACGGATCGACGGTGTACTCCACGAGTTCTCGACGATCCCCGGCGTGATGGAAGACGTCGCGACAGTGGTATTGAACCTGAAAGACGTTCGAGTTCGCATGAACAGCGAAGGTCCGAAATTGGTTCGCGTCAAGAAGAGCGGAGAGGGCATTCTGACGGCGGGCGATCTCGTGTCGGCCGATCAAACCGTCGAGATCATGAATCCCGAGCACAAGATTTGCACGCTCGGACCGGATTCGGATTTCGAGATGGAAGTGACCGTCGATCTCGGGAAGGGTTATGTCCTCGCTGACAAGAACAAAACCGAAGAAATGCCGATTGGAACGATTCCGATCGATTCCGTGTTCTCGCCGATCCGTCGAGTGAACTATACGGTGACGCCTGCTCGCGTCGGTCGCGAGACGGACTTCGACCGATTGAATGTGGAGCTCTGGACCGACGGTGCGATCGAGCCGACCGACGCCATCGCTTTCGCTGCGAAGATTCTGAAAGAGCAGCTCACGATCTTCATCAACTTCGAAGAGCAGGCCGAGACTCCGGCCCTGCATGTGGATGAGCCCGAGCCGCTCAACCCGAATCTCTTCAAGTCGGTGGACGAGTTGGAGCTGTCCGTTCGATCTGCGAACTGTCTACAGAATGCGAATATCCGCTTCATCGGCGAACTCGTACAGAAGACCGAAGCAGAGATGCTCAAAACCAAGAACTTTGGTCGGAAATCCCTCAACGAGATCAAGGACACACTGTCCAGCCTCGGTCTCAGCCTTGGGATGACGATCGACAATCTGCCCGCCCGCAAAGATCTCGAGCGGATGCGGGAGCAGCGCGAGGCCTGAGATGAACCATCGAAAGACCGGTAGGAAATTGGGGCGTTCTGTCGCCCACCGAAAGGCGCTGTTTCGCAACATGGTCACGTCGTTGCTCCAGCACGAGCAGATTCGGACCACCGATGCCAAGGCGAAGGAATTGCGCGGCGTCGCCGAGCGAATGATTACTCTCGGTAAGCGAGGCACGCTTCACGCCCGCCGACAGGCGCTCGAGACCATTCGAAGCAAGGATGTGACATCCAAGCTATTCGAGGAATTGGCCGAACGCTACCGCGAGCGACCCGGTGGCTATACCCGGGTGCTCAAGTTGGGTCGACGTCCGGGTGATGCTGCTGAGATGTCGATCATCGAACTGGTCGATCGCGACGAGCAAGGGGCGAGCGCCTGAGCGACGATTCGGCAAATGACGTAAACGAACGATCCGCCGTGCCCAGCTTGCTGTTGGGGGCGGCGGTCGTCGTTGTGGCCGTCTTCTTGATCCTTCGCAGCGATGTTGGAACACCGCCGGTGGTGCGCGGAGTCCTGGCACCGGCTTTCGAGCTACCACAGCTCGAAGCGAGCGTCGGAAACGAATCTGCGGGTTCCTCTGACGCCGCGGACGTCACGAACGGCCAGAGGATCGCGCTTTCCTCGTTTTCGGGTCGCGTTGTGTTGGTCAACTTCTGGGCGACCTGGTGTGAGCCCTGCGAGCGCGAGATGCCCGCGATGGAACGTCTCTATCAAACATTCCCGCGAGAAGATTTCGAACTCATTGCCGTCGCGATCGATGACAAGGAAGAGGATGTACGTGCGTTTCAGGAGCGCTATCGACTCTCCTTTCCGATCTTGCTCGACCTCGATCAGGCGGTCTATGGGTCGTATCAGACAATGGGCGTTCCCGAGTCCTTGTTGCTGGATCGCGACGGCCGCATCGTCGAGCGTTATGTCGGACCTCGGGAATGGGACGCGGGCGAATATATCGATCGAATTCGTGAGCTGATCGGCGGTGGGCGCCGTGTTCCGCCGCCCAGCTCCCTCTGAAATGTCCGCTGCGCCGCGAGCACATCCACTGTTGGCTCAGAGTTTCCGACCCAGGCTCTTCTGCCGCTGCGAGAGAGCGAATCGGAACTCGATCGAGGGAATGGGTTGCTCGACCTTCAAGACGGGCTCAGAAGGGCCGAATTCGGTAACCTCAATATCGCTAATCCGCGAATCACACACGTCTAGTATGGGGGGGACTGGGTGAGGACGCTTGGCCTGGGCACGTGCCTGATTGCGATTCTGGCGATCTCTGCACTGCTCGATCGTGAAAGCGGTGTGGAAATCTGGCTCGAGCTGCGAGAGGACCTGTCGGGTTCAGCAGCACGCGTTGCCCAGCTCCATCGAGAGAACGACGAAATGCGTCATGAGATTCAAATGCTCGAAGCGGAACCGACGGCGCTCGATCGCGCTATTCGCGAAGATCTCGATGTGGCCTTGCCCGGTGAGATCGTGGTTCGCTTCACGAGCCCCGAAGGCTCCCTCGAGCGGACGCCGGTCGTGAAAGACGAGGGTTGGTCGCTGCGCCGTCTCTTTCTCGCTGCGGATGCGGATCGGGAGACGAGGTGAAGGAGAAACTCCGTGAAAGGATCGAGGTCGCGCTGCGCGAATTGCTCGACGCGATCGGTGACGCGGATCCACTCCCGGAGTTCGTCATCGAGGTGCCTCGACAAAAAGAACACGGCGATTTCTCCTGCAACGCCGCGATGCTGCTCGCCAAACGTTTGCGGAAAAAACCGCGTGAGATCGCCGAGGATCTGAAAACACGGCTTGGCGACGCCGACGGACTCATCGCGAATCTGGAAATTGCCGGGCCTGGATTCCTGAATGTGAAGCTGGCTGATTCCGGCTGGCAGGAAATACTCCACGAGATGATCGCCGCCGGAGATGGCTACGGCCAGTCGGTGGATTCCCAGGGTCCGAAGCGAAAAGTACAGGTCGAGTTCGTTTCCGCGAATCCGACGGGGCCGCTCTCCACTGGGCATGGTCGACAGGCGATTCTTGGTGATTGTATCGCTCGGCTTCTCGAGGCGACGGGTTGGGAAGTCACGCGCGAGTACTATTTCAACGATGGCGGACGCCAGATGCGGGTTCTTGGGGATTCCGTGAAGGCACGATATCTAGAAGGACTCGGGCTCGCCGCACCGCCGCCGGACGCAGCGCTTGCTGATCCGGAGAAGAGCTGGGTCGAGGAAGTCGATGGCCTGCCTGTAGTCTTTCCTGCTGATGGATACCAAGGCGAGTATATCACCGAGATCGCCAAGGATCTGATCACGAAGCAAGCCAGGGCGCTGATCGATGAGCCGGGCGAGGGGCTATTTCGCGACGAAGCTCAGCGAATCATCTTCGAAGACATTTCCAAGACCCTCGATCGAATTGGAATCGAATTCGATGTGTATTTCAACGAGCGGAGTCTCTACGACGAGGGCAAGCTCGAGGAAACGCTAGCGGATCTTCGCGCTGCCGGACTCATCTATGATGCGGAGGGGGCAGTCTGGTTCAAGGCGACGGATCGCGGTCTCGATCGTGACCGCGTCGTCATCAAGAGCAGCGGCGAGCCGACCTACCTGATGCCGGATATCGCCTACCACCGCGAAAAATTTAGACGTGGATTCGATCTCGTGATCGATGTTCAAGGTGCGGATCACATCGAACAGTTTCCATTCGTACGGGAAGCCAGCGCAGTTCTAGGCATCGACTCCGACCGAATCGAACTGGTCATGCATCAGTTCGTCACGATCACGAGCGGCGGCGAGCGGGTCAAACAGTCGACCCGCAAGGCGACCTTCGTGACGGTCGATGAGCTGGTCGACGAGGTGGGGATCGACGTGTTTCGGTTCTTCATGATCGAACGCAAGCCGGACGGTCATCTCGACTTCGACCTCGACCTCGCCAAGGACAAGAATTGGCGAAAGAACCCTGCCTATTACGTTCAGTATGCACATGCGCGGACTCATGGAATCGAGCGTAAAGCGGCAGGGGAGGAAATCGCCATGCCAGAGGCGCACGGATTCGACGCCAGTCGCTTGGCTCTCGAGGAAGAAATCGCGCTCGTCAGAAAGCTGGCAACATTCCCCGAAGTCGTCTCCCGCGCCGCCGCCAGCCGAGAACCCCATCATGTCGCCTACTATCTGCGCGAAGTCGCTGGTCTCTGGAATCCGTACTTGCAAGACGGAGATCGGCATCGTGTGATCTCGGCGGACGCGGGTCTAACGGCGGCACGCCTGGGCCTGGCACTCGCAGTTCGCAACGTGCTGGCGAGCGGCCTCGGGCTTCTCGGTCTCGGTGCGCCGGAGAGTATGTGATGGCGGTTTCCCGCGGAAGTGGTCTTCGCCCGGGAGGAGTCGTTCGCGCTCTGGGTCGGCTGTCTTTGCTGATCGGCTTCGGATTCGCGGCGGGACTGACGATCGGAGTGCTCTCGGAGGAGCCCGAGCTGCTCGCGGGCCATCTGCGAGGCGAGGGAGAATCCATCGTCCTGGCGCCGACGGAAGAGCCGATCGCAGAGTCTGGCGCGGCGGCAGGACAGGCGCTCTCGGAGCAGAGCGTCGAGCATGTTGCCGCGGAACGCGAGACAGTGATGGAGGCCCGACCCGAGGAGATTCCCAGGGACGGCCTTCCGGTCGTAGCCGCTCGACCCGCGACGCCTCTGGCGGATGCGAATCAGGATCGATTCTGGGCGATCCAGGTTGGTGCTTTTGCGGACGAAGCCTCGGCAGCGCGGCTCGTCGACAGTCTGGTGGCCAAGGGCTATCCAACGGAATTGCTCGCAGCGGGTGGTGAATCGAAGCGTTGGCGGGTTCGTGTTCAACCTTTGAGTGAAGAAGAAAAGGCCAAGGAAATCGCGATCAGGCTGAAGCGTGTCGAGCGATTGCCGACATGGGTGCTTTCGGTGGAGGGGCGCCCTCGCCGATGATCGATTCCAACGAACAGACGACGCACGAGACGCGCTTACGAATCGGCGTCCTCGGCGCGAACGGACAGCTGGGTCGCTGCCTGCTCCGAGGCGTAGAGGCGGCGATCGATCTCGAACTGGCCTTCGGCGTGACCCGCGACGACATCGATCTGAATGCGAGCGAAGAGATCGGCTCCTGGCTCGATGCGCTGGCTTCCGATTTGCCAGATGTCGTCATCAATGCTGCTGCCTATACCAAGGTTGACTCGTGCGAATCTGAAGTGGAACTCGCCTACCAGACGAACGCGTTGGCGCCGGCCGAATGGGCCAGGCAACTCGCGAAACGTGGCGTGCGTTTCGTACACGTCTCAACGGACTACGTCTTTCCTGGCGATGGAGATCGGCCTTATCGAGAAGACGACCCAACGGACCCGAAGACGGTCTACGGCTCGAGCAAGCGCGCAGGCGAAGTTGCCGTGTTGGAGACGGATCCGAATGCGCTGGTCGTTCGGACGAGCTGGGTATTCGGACCCGGTCGAAATTTTGTCGTTGCGATCCTTGATCAGGCCGCGCGTCGTCGAAGCGGTGAACTCAATGGCCCCCTGAAGGTCGTCAATGATCAGCACGGTTCGCCGACATACGCAGAGGATCTCGCGCAAGCGTTGCTCGAGCTCTGTCGCCGTGGCGCTGGACACCCCGGCGGTGCGAGCGGATTGCTACATCTACGCAATTCGGAGGAGACGACCTGGTATGGTTTTGCGAGAGCGATCCTCGACCAGGCAGGCTATTCAGACATCCCGATCGATCCGGTTCCGACTTCGTCTTTCGAGACGGCCGCTCCGCGTCCAGCCTATTCCGTACTCAGTTGCGAGCGAGCCGCACAGTTGGGAGTCGCTCTACGTTCCTGGGGCGAAGCGCTGGCTGGCTATCTTTCGGGCCCGGACGCTCCAGCGTCGTTACTCCCCGGTGTCGATGAATCCGCTCGGCAAGAGGTTTCGGGATGACGCTTGATCCCGCACGGATTCGCAATTTCTGCATCATTGCGCATATCGATCACGGTAAGAGCACGCTCGCCGATCGACTGCTCGAATCAACCCACGCATTGTCCAAGCGAGAAATGAAGGATCAGTTCCTCGACAACATGGATCTCGAGCGAGAGCGGGGCATTACGATCAAGGCACAAACGGCTCGTATGTCGTTTCGTGCGGCCGACGGTGAGGATTACATCCTCAATCTGATCGATACCCCTGGCCACGTCGATTTTTCCTACGAGGTGTCGCGTGCACTCGCCGCCTGTGAAGGTGCTCTTTTGGTCGTCGATGCGGCGCAGGGAATCGAGGCGCAGACCCTCGCGAATGCCTATCTCGCGGTGGACGCAAATCTCGAATTGATTCCCGTCGTGAACAAGATCGATCTCCCCTCGGCGGATCCGGACCGGGTGGCGCAGGAGATCGAGGATATCGTGGGTCTCGATGCGGCGGATGTCCTGATGGTATCGGCCAAGACCGGAGTCGGGATCGCCGAGGTGCTCCAAGCCGTCGTGGAGCGTGTACCGGCACCGACCGGAGACGCGGACAAGCCAGCCCAGGCTTTGATATTCGATGCCTGGTTCGATCCCTATGTCGGTGTCGTGATGTTGGTGCGGGTGGTGAACGGTGTGCTTCACCATCGTGAACGGATCAAGTTCATGGTGGCGGACCACGAGCACGAAATAACACGTCTCGATGTGATTGATCCCAAGCCGCGAAGCGTCAAGTCGCTCTCCGCAGGAGAGGTTGGGATGGTCATAGCGGGCGTGAAGACACTCTCGGATATCCAGATCGGGGATACCATCACGACGGCTTCGAAGGGGGCGATCGAGCCGTTGGAAGGCTTCCAGGACGTGAAACCGATGGTCTTCACGGGACTCTACCCGGTTGAGTCAGAAGACTACGAAGATCTCAAAGTTGCCCTCGAGAAGCTCAAACTGAACGACTCTTCATTCAGCTACGAGCCCGAGACGAGTGCAGCACTGGGGTTTGGCTTTCGCTGTGGTTTCCTGGGCTTTCTGCATGCCGAGATCGTGCAGGAGCGCCTCGAACGAGAGTATGATCTCGATCTGATTACGACTGCGCCTACAGTGCGCTATCGAGTGGTGCCGAAGGAAGGTGAGCCATTCGAGATCGAGAGCCCCGCCGCGCTACCCGACACGACGGAGATCCAGGAGATCCAGGAGCCCGTCGTGCTCGCGACCATTCACGTCCCCTCGGATCATCTTGGCGCGGTGCTCGGTCTCTGCCAGGACCGACGCGGCGTTCAAAAAGATATGGGTGTGCACGGGAGTCGCGTTCAGGTTCGCTACGAGTTGCCTCTGAACGAAATCGTAACGGATTTTCATGACCGTCTGAAAAGCGCGACACGCGGTTACGGCTCGTTCGACTACGAGCTGGTGGGATTCCGTCAAGCCGAACTGGTCAAACTCGACGTGCTCGTGAACGGAGACCCGGTGGACGCTCTCTCACTCATCGTTCACAAGGACAAATCGTATGGCCGGGGAGCGGAACTGACGAAGAAACTCAAGGAGTTCATTCCTCGTCAACAATTCCCGATTGCGATTCAAGCCGCGATTGGAACTCGAGTGATTGCGCGTACGACAGTTCGAGCGGTTCGGAAGAACGTGCTTGCGAAATGTTATGGCGGAGACATCACTCGAAAGCGCAAGCTGCTCGAAAAGCAGAAGGCAGGTAAGAAGCGAATGAAAATGGTGGGCTCAGTCGAAATTCCCCAGGAGGCCTTTCTTGCTGCATTGCGATTGGGGGATGAGTAGTCGTGGTCGAGCCTACTGAATCCTCCGGGCCCCCTGAAGCCACCGACGCCGACGGCCCTCCGCCGACCGATGGGGGCACGTCGTTCGGGCAGATCGTCGATCAGGTCGTCACGCTCGTCATTGCGATCACGATTGCGCTCGCAATACGTCAGTTCGTGATCGAGCCGTTTCGCATTCCCTCGGGCTCGATGTTTCCGACGCTCCTGATCGGAGATCATCTTTTCGTCAACAAGCTTGCCTATGGTCCGAAGGTGCCCTTGTCGGAGCTACGCCTGCCGGGCTTTTCCGAGCCGAAGCGTGGTGATGTCGTGGTCTTCGAGGTTGCACGGCCGAGGAACAAGATCGGCGGTCGCGACATCAAGCCCGTCGATCTGGCGCCGGAGGGCACGCCGACCGAAGATTTCGTGAAGAGATTGGTGGGGCTTCCGGGGGATCGGGTTGCGTGGAGGGGTAGCGAGGTCTTCATCAATGACGTTCCGCTCGAGGTGCTGCCGACGGATGAGCAGTTTGTAGACGAATCGGGCCGGACCTTCCCGATGAGCTGGGAGGATCTAGGAGATTGTCGTCACGCGATTCTCGACGATCCGCGCTCCCGCAGTCGCGGGGACTCACGACTTGATCGCGGCACCTGGGTCGTCGAGCCGGGTCGATATTTCATGATGGGCGACAACCGGGATAATTCGAATGACAGCCGGGTTTGGGGCACCGTGCGTCTCGAAGAACTCAAAGGACCCGCGTTCATTCTCTACTGGTCCTGGAACGTGAACGGGAACATGCTTTCCTTCTTCAACCCGCTGAACTGGTTCAGTGCTGAAAAGCGCTGGGACCGGGTTTTCCAGCGAGTTCGATGTGAGGCCAGACCTTCGGCGTGAGCCAGGGCGATCCCGCGATTTACCGCCTGGCAGGTCGACTTCGTGGTTCGATTCGTCTGGGCGCGGCCATTCGCGCCTGATTTCTGGGGTATTCCCGAGCGACGACGATCGCAACCGTTTGCCTCGGGGCTGGACCGCGGTATCTTCCGCTCCGATTATTTTCGTCCTTTAAGCCCGTCCAGAGAGTCGGGGAAGGACAGAGGCCCTGTCTTGGCGCATTCCGACGCACCCCCCCAAGCGGATTCCACCGCTGCGCAGTCTTCCCTCGAGAGATCTGCCGAACTCGGCGCGTCGTCGAATGCCGAATCTGCTTCCCGAGATTCCAAAGAGCGTACAATTCTCGACGATCTGGCGATCCGACGCGCGCTCATGCGTATCGCCCATGAAATCGTCGAGAGTACGGACGATCCGGAACGACTCTACCTGGTCGCGATTCCGAATGGCGGCGTACCCCTGGGGCGCATTCTGGCCGACAACCTCGAAAGTCTGACGGGACTTCGCGCACCGTTGGGAATCCTGGACACGACGCTCTACAGGGACGATTTGTCTACTCGCAGCAGCCGACCGAGGCTGCGCAGGACGGAGATGCCGTCTTCCGTCGACAACCGGGTCGTCGTGCTCGTGGAAGACGTCGTGAGTACTGGCCGGACGATACGCGCCGGGATGGATGCCTTGATGGATTTTGGCAGACCCTCCCATGTCAGGGTCGTCGCACTCGTTGATCGGGGCCACAGGGAACTGCCGATCAAGATCGATTTCGTCGGCAAGAATATTCCGACCCAGCCCAACGAGAAGGTGATCTTTCGAGCCGATGAACCTGAAAACAGCGGGGGGCCGCTCGGATCCGGGGTGGGCACACTTCATCTGATCGTACGCGGGGAGGATGCTTCATGATTGGCCGTGACATACTCGGAATCGAGGATCTTTCGCGCTCTGAAATCGAATTGATCCTCGAAACCGCGGAGCGGATGCAAGAAATCGGCAGTCGTGAAGTCAAGAAAGTGCCGACGCTTCGAGGTCGCACCCTCATCAACCTGTTCTTCGAACCCTCTACTCGCACCCAGACCAGTTTCGAGATTGCCGGGAAACGCCTGGCGGCGGATGTCGTGAATTTTTCGGTCTCTGATTCGAGCGTCTCGAAGAGAGAGACGCTGCTCGATACGGCGAAGACGCTCGACGCGATGGATCCAGATGTGGTGGTCGTGCGCCACAAGGTCGCGGGTGTACCTCATCGGCTGGCCGAGGTGCTGCACGCACCCGTCATCAATGCCGGGGACGGTGCCCACGAGCATCCGTCTCAGGCCCTGCTCGACATGCTGACAGTGACCGAGCAGAAGGGACAGATCGAAGGTCTGACCGTGGCGATCGTCGGAGACATTGCACACAGCCGCGTTGCACGTTCGAACATCTACGGGTTTTCGAAACTCGGTGCGGAGGTGCGAGTGGCGGGACCGCCCACGATGTTGCCCGCAGACGTCGAATGCCTCGGCGTGAAGGCCTACACGAATCTTCGAGAGGCGATCGAGGGTGCCGACGTCGTGATGGCCTTGCGAATCCAGATGGAACGACTCGAGGGCGCCTGTTTTCCGAGCGTGCGAGAGTACGCTGCGACTTTCGGCATCGATCGCGCGAAGCTCCGATTCGCGAAGGAAGATGCGATCGTCATGCATCCCGGCCCCGTCAACCGTGGCGTCGAGCTTGCGCACGAACTGGCGGACCATCGGCCGAGCGTGATTCTCGATCAGGTGCGCAACGGCGTTGCGCTGCGAATGGCACTTCTCTATCTGGTCGCGGGTCGGCCGAGATCCGACGATTCTCCTGCCGAATTAGCGGGCACCCCCCAACCTGAAGCGGATAGGGGAGGGCGTTAGGACCATGGCAAGGCTGCTGATTCGAAATGGCCGGCTCCTGGATCCGAGCCAGGAAATCGATGCTGAAATGGATTGCCTGATCGAAGACGGTCGGATCCTCGGTGTCGGCACGGATCTTCCCTCCGAGGGTGCGGAATTTCTGGACGCGGAAGGGGCGTGGATCGCGCCCGGTTTCATCGACATGCACACGCATCTGCGCGAGCCCGGACAGGAATACAAGGAAGACCTGGCGAGCGGCGGCACCGCGGCGGTCGCGGGCGGGTTCACGCAAGTGGCATGTATGGCGAATACCGACCCCGCCAATGATGACCCCTCCGTCACGAAATACATTCTCGATCGAGCCGAGAAGGATTCCCCCGCCAAGATTCGCCCGATTGCTGCTGCGACTCGCCGGCTCGAGGGCCGGGTGATGACGGAGATGATGGCTCTTCGAGAGGCGGGCGCCGTGGCCTTCAGCGACGACGGCGCGACCATCATGGACGCGTCGGTGATGCGCAGGGTTCTCGAATATTCGAAGCTTGCGGATGCGCCGGTGATCGTGCACGCAGAAGATTGTCATTTGCGTGCAGGCGGCGTTGTCAACGAGGGGCCGATCTCGACTCGTCTCGGGCTGCCGGGAAATCCCGTGGCCGCAGAAGAGATCATGATCGGACGCGATATCCGCCTCGCGAAACTCACTGGTGCCCATCTTCACATCGCGCATGTTTCCTCGGCCGGCTCTGTCGACTTGATCCGGCGCGCGCGAGAAGACGGTATTCGCGTGACTGCGGAGGTCACGCCTCATCACCTCACACTGACAGATGAGGCGACGATGGGATTCGATACGAACACGCGCGTCGCGCCCCCTCTACGGAGCACGTCCGATACGGAGGCACTTCGAATTGGGCTCGCCGAGGGCGTGATCGACGTGATGGCGACCGATCATGCGCCGCATGCGAGCTACGAAAAAGAGGTGGAGTTCACGGAGGCTCCGCCTGGGATGATCGGCCTCGAGACGGCGCTGGCAGTGACGCTCGAACTCGTTCGAGAGAATCGTTTGACGCCGCTCGAATTCGTACGGCGTTGGTCGACAAACCCGGCGCGTCTGCTCGATCTCGAGGGCGGGAGTCTGGCGACTGGATGTCCTGGAGATGTCGTGCTCGTCAATCCTGATCGCGAATGGACCTATGACGCAGCTCAAGGGTTCTCGAAGAGCCGTAACTCGCCGTGGTCCGGAGAGAGCATGACGGGTCGAGTCGTTGCGACGATCGTCGATGGGCGACTCGTCTACCACCACGAACGAGGAGTGCTGATTCGATGAACGGAACGCCCGAAGACCTGCTCGGCCTACCCTCGAGGCCGGCCGCGCTTGCGCTGGCCGATGGCACGATCTTTCGTGGCCGCGCCTTCGGCGCCCAGACTGTGAAGTCGGGCGAAGTCGTGTTCAACACGAGCATGACCGGCTATCAGGAAATTGCGACCGATCCCTCCTATGCCGGTCAAATCGTGGCCATGACCTACACACAGATCGGGAACGTAGGAACCAATGCGGCAGACGACGAATCGAAGCGGCCCTTCCTTTCCGGGTTCGTCGTCAAGGAAGTCTACGATTCGCCGAGCAATTTTCGCTCGGAGGGGACGCTCGACGCAAAATTGTCGGAGGCCGGCATTCCCGGAATTTCGGGTATCGATACCCGCGCTCTGGTGCATCGCATTCGTGATGGGGGCGCCCAGGTCGGGGTGCTGTCGACGGATCCTGCTGTGCAGGACGAGGATGATCTCATCGCCCGCGCTCGAAGTGCTCCGGGCCTCGACGGTCACGATTGGGTTGCGGAGGTCACTTGTGACGCCGCCTATGCGTATGTGGACGGTGCTTGGCCGGGGATCGGAGGCCAGCTTCCGCGTTCGTCTCGACCGGATCGGCGGCTCAAGGTCGTCGCCTATGACTTCGGCGTGAAACGAAATATTTTGCGACTGCTGGTCGAGCAGGGCTTCGACGTCACGGTCGTACCTGCGACGACGCCGGCGGCCGAGAGCCTGGCGCTCGATCCCGACGGAATTTTCCTGTCGAATGGCCCCGGTGATCCCTCAGCCGTTCAGGGTGTCCAGTCGATCGTGCGAGAGCTGGTTCAAGCGAAGCCGGTTTTTGGAATCTGCCTCGGTCATCAGATTCTGGGTCTGGCCCTGGGTGGGACAACGCACAAGCTGAAATTCGGTCATCATGGTGGGAATCAGCCGGGTAAGGATCTTGCGACGGGCAAGGTCGCGATCTGTGCGGAGAACCATGGTTATGCCGTGGACGCAGAGAGTCTACGCGCAGCCGGCGAGCCTGTGCAGATCACACACATCAATTTGAACGACGAGACCGTCGAGGGGTTGGCCCACGAAACACGCCCACTCTTTTCGGTGCAGTACCACCCCGAAGCATCACCTGGGCCGCACGACGCAGCGTATTTCTTCACGCGGTTTCGAGAGATGGTCGAACGCAGTGCGGACGGAGAGTTCGTGACCGGCGCCGAAATCTGCAGAACGAGCAACGCCGCGAATCGAATCACTTCTCAAACCGACGGAAACCTGGAGTAGTCAGTGCCGCGAAGAGACGATATTCATACCATTCTCGTGATTGGTTCGGGGCCGATCGTGATCGGCCAGGCATGTGAGTTCGATTATTCGGGGACACAGGCTTGCAAGGCGCTGCGTGAAGAGGGCTATCGCGTCGTTCTCGTGAACTCCAACCCCGCGACGATCATGACCGATCCGGAGACGGCAGATCGGACCTACATCGAGCCGATGACCGTCGAGAGTGTCGAACAGATCATCGAGATCGAGCGTCCCGATGCGCTGCTGCCGACGATCGGGGGCCAGACCGCGCTCAATCTCGCCATTGATCTTGCGAACGCAGGCGTGCTTGAAAAACATGGTGTCGCGCTCATCGGTGCGAATTTGGAGGCGATCAACAAGGCGGAGGATCGTGAGCTCTTTCGCGAGGCGATGGGTCGAATCGGTCTTCGTATGCCCGCGTCGGGGATCGCGACCAACGTTGCCGAGGCACGTGCGATCCTCGAACGAACGAAGCTCCCCGCGATCATCCGGCCAAGCTTTACGATGGGTGGTTCGGGCGGAGGTGTTTGCGAGCGGGACGAAGATTTTGATCGAATGACGCAATGGGCGCTGGACCAGTCTCCAACGACTCAATGCCTGGTCGAACAGAGTGTCGTCGGTTGGAAGGAATACGAACTCGAGGTCATGCGCGACCGGGCCGACAATGTCGTCGTCATCTGTTCGATCGAAAACTTCGATGCCATGGGCGTCCATACCGGAGACTCGATCACCGTCGCACCCGCCCAGACCTTGACCGACCGCGAGTATCAGGAAATGCGCGATGCAGCCGTCGCGATCATGCGTGAGATTGGCGTCGATACCGGTGGGTCGAACGTCCAGTTCGGCGTTGATCCAGAGGACGGCTCACTCATTGTGATCGAGATGAATCCGCGTGTTTCTCGCTCCTCCGCCCTGGCTTCGAAGGCGACGGGTTTTCCGATCGCAAAAATTGCCGCAAAGCTGGCAGTCGGTTATTCGCTCGACGAGATTCCCAACGACATTACACGCGAGACGCCCGCGAGCTTCGAACCGACGATCGACTACGTCGTCACGAAGATTCCGCGCTTTACCTTTGAGAAATTTCCCTCGGCTGATTCGACACTCACGACCCAGATGAAGTCCGTCGGCGAGGTCATGGCCATCGGTCGGACCTTCAAGGAGAGCTTTCAGAAGGCAATCCGCTCCCTGGAGATCGGGCACGCCGGTTTCGAGCCACCCGATTTGCCCGAGGGAGACGCCGGTGAAGCCGCGCTCTGGGCCCAGATCGACACGCCGCGGCCGGGTCGCCCCTGGGCGATCGTCGAGGCGTTTCGGCGGGGCGTGAGCGTCGAAGAACTCTTCGAACGAACAAAGATCGATCCGTGGTTTCTGCGCAATCTTGAAGAGATCGCGACGGCCGAGGCTCGCTTGATCTCCGCGACACCCGAGCAGCGAGACCAGTGGCTCCGGCCTGCGAAGCAATTGGGATTCTCCGATGCGCGTCTCGCCGCACTCTGGGGAATGACCGAGGTCGAGGTTCGCCAACAGCGCTGGGGCCGGGGAATCCATCCGGTCTACAAGCGAGTCGATACGTGCGGCGCTGAGTTCGAGGCGCATACCCCGTATCTCTATTCGACCTACGAGGACGAGTGCGAGGCGCGCCCAACCGATCGACGCAAGATCATGATCCTCGGAGGCGGGCCAAACCGAATCGGGCAGGGCATCGAATTCGACTATTGCTGCGTTCATGCGGTCTTCGCGCTTCGCGATGCGGGCTTCGAAACGATCATGGTCAATTGCAATCCGGAGACGGTTTCGACGGATTACGACACCAGCGATCGCCTCTACTTCGAACCTGTGACCCTCGAAGACGTTCTCGAGATCATCGAAGTCGAAAAGCCAGAAGGCGTCATCGTTCAGTTCGGAGGGCAGACGCCGCTGAAACTAGCGGTGGCGCTCGAAGCGGCAGGCGCGCCGATCATCGGAACTTCCCCCGACTCGATCGATCGAGCAGAGGATCGTGAGCGATTCGAAGCGTTGCTCGAGCAACTCGGGCTCCAGAGGCCGGCTGGGGAAGTTGCGCGTAGTGCGGAGGAGGCTGAGAAGATCGCGGCGCGAATCGGTTATCCGGTTCTCGTGCGACCTTCCTACGTGCTCGGCGGACGCGCGATGCAGATCGTTCAGAACGTCGAGGGTTTACGGCAGTACATGCGATTCGCGGTTCGTGCGTCCCCACAGCATCCGGTTCTGGTGGATCGATTCCTTGCGGACGCGATCGAGGTCGACGTCGATGCGATCTCGGATGGCAAACGCGTCGTGATTGGCGGCATCATGGAACATATCGAAGAGGCGGGTATCCATTCTGGGGATAGCGCTTGCTCTCTTCCGCCTTATTCGCTGCCGCCAGAGCGAATCGAAGAGATTCTGGTCGCGACGAGAGAACTCGCGCTCGAAATTGGCGTGCTCGGGCTGATGAACGTCCAATATGCGGTGAAGGATGATCAGATCTATGTCATCGAGGTGAACCCGCGCGCTTCGCGCACGGTGCCCTTCGTGTCCAAGGCAATTGGCGTCCCGCTCGCGAAGCTCGCGGCGCTCGTGATGTCCGGTCAGAGTCTGGAATCGCTTGGCCTGACAAAGGAAATCGTGCCGACTCATTTCTCGGTCAAGGAAGCGGTCTTTCCCTTCGTGAAGTTCTCGGGAGTCGACGTTCTGCTCGGGCCGGAGATGAAGAGCACCGGCGAAGTGATGGGCATCGATTCCGACTTCGGACGGGCCTTCGCCAAAGCCCAGATCCAGGCGGGCAATAGTCTGCCTGTCGAGGGCACCGTCCTCGTGTCCGTCCGCGCTGAGGAGCACGAGCGGGTTCGAGACCCGATCAAGATGCTGGTCGATCAAGGGTTCGATGTCGTCGCGACTTCGGGAACGGCCAAGATGCTCGCGACCATGGGAATCGAGGCTGAAGTCATCAATAAAGTGCACCAGGGCTCTCCGCACACGGCCGATCGAATCGAATCCGGAGGCGTGGCGCTCGTGATCAATACGGTCGGTCCGGAGCCTCAGGCCGTCGAAGACTCCAGATCGCTGCGCCGTGCGGCGGTCCTCCGGGGTGTGCCCTACTGCACGACGTTGTCGGCCGCGCGAGCTTCGGCCGAAGCGATTGTCGCGCTTCGAACGAAGAGCATCGGAGTGCGCTCCTTGCAGGAGATTCACGAGACGGGTATCGATGGTGCAACGGGGGTTTAGGAGGTCGCCGGGCTGATGTCCGCCACGCTGCACGCGGAGATCGAGGCGCTGCACCATTCGGTCACGATGATCGCGCGGCGAGAGTTCGGACCCGAGTCGGGAGCAGCAGGGAAGAGCGGTCTGGCGAGTGGCCCCTCCGATGAAGCGAGCCACCCCGGTTTCGATCCAGAGATTGAAGAGGCCGAAGAGGCGGCAGCGAATGCCCTCGGGCGCCTGCTCTCACTTCAGCTGCCCGTCGAGTTGCGTCAGCGACTCGAGAAGATCCAGAAAAAACTCAGGGCACGGAAGGTCGATTCACCTCGACCCGATCTCGGTCGATCGATTCTCGAACTGATCGATCCGCTCGGCCGAGCTGGCTGGGCGGATGAGCTTCTCGGACGCTCACTGGTGGCCCTGCCCGGGGTCGGACCGAAGCGCGCAGACGGATTTGCGCGCCGCGGGCTCGAGCGGATCAGCGATCTGCTCTTCTGGCTGCCGAGTCGCTACGAGGATCGCCGTCGGGTCGTTGGCGTGAATGATCTCGAGGTCGGACGAGCAGCCACCTTTCTCGCCGAGGTGAAGATCGTCGACTGGGTCGCGACCCGTCGGGGTGGACGTTTCGGCAAGATTTTTCAAGCCGTCGTCGGAGATGACGAGGCGGTCGTGACGCTCAAATGGTTTCGGGGTGGCGAGGCATTGGCCAACCAGATCGTGAAAGGACGTTGGCTCCTGGTGAGCGGGGAGGTCCGGCGCTACCGGTTTTCGAAGGAGCTGATCCATCCAGAGATCGAGTTGCTTCCTTCGTCGATTGTCGCGTCCGTCGGCGAAGAAGATGGGGATTCGGGAGGGGGCGGAGCACACAGCGAGGCGCAGTCCAGACTGATCGATCGGGGTGATCTCGGTCGAGTGGTGCCGATCTACTCGGCGCCCGAAGGCATGAACCCGCGTACGCTGCGTCGGTTGATAGGGCAGTCCGTCGACGCTTATGCAGGCCTCGCGGTGGGTCATCTTCCCGAGAGGCTCGTCCGCGAGCGGGAACTGCCCTCGGTACCCCACTCCCTGCGTGCGTTGCATCGACCCGACAGCGAAGTCGACGTCGAGCAGTACGAAGCGTTCGCTTCCCCGGCCCATGAACGGCTCGTGCTCGAAGAGTTGTATCTGCTCGAATTGGGGCTCGCCATGCGACGGGCGCAGGGGGCTTCGCGACCCGGGATCGCGATCGATGCGTCGCGGCCGGAATCCCGAATTGCGGCGAAGGCGTTGCCCTTTCGGCTCACAGGCGCACAGGGTCGAGTCGTCGGCGAGATTCTCGAGGACCTTGCGCGGCCTCATCCGATGAACCGGCTCGTGCAGGGCGACGTGGGAAGTGGCAAGACTGCGGTCGCCATCCTGGCCGCAGTGGCGGTTGCGGCGTGCGGCGGGCAAACAGCGCTGATGGCGCCGACAGAGCTGCTGGCGGAGCAGCATTATCGAACCATGACCAGAATGGTGTCCGTCGCCGGTGAGGGCATGCGTCTGCGCATCGGTCTGTTGACGGCGTCGCTGCCGCGGGCCGAAATCAAAGCGGTGCGCGGCCTGCTCGCAATGGGGGAGCTCGATCTGGTCGTCGGGACCCACGCGTTGGTTCAGGGCGAAGTCATTTTCAGTGACCTCGTGCTCTCGATCATCGACGAACAACATCGCTTCGGGGTCATGCAGCGCGCCGCGCTCTCCGCCGCGAGACCCGACGCCCGTTTTCCCCACAGATTGGTGATGACGGCAACGCCGATTCCTCGCAGCCTGGCTATGACGCTCTATGGCGAACTCGATCTATCGGTGATCGACGAGCTCCCGCCCGGACGCAAGCCGATCGAAACGATCCTGCTCCGTGCAGGCGAAGGTCAGCGAGTCATGGATCTCATTCGTGAGACATTGGGTCGTGGCGAACAGGTCTATGTCGTCTATCCGCTCGTGGAGGAGAGCGAGAAGATGGATCTGCGTTCGGCCATCGAATCCGCTGAGCAGATTGCTCGGGCGTTTCCTGGACATCGTGTGGATCTCGTTCACGGTCGACTCGACGCCGCGGAACGGCACGAAGCGATGGAGCGCTTTACGAAAGCCGAGACTTCGATTCTGGTCGCCACGACGGTAATCGAGGTAGGCGTCGATGTGCCGGGTGCAACGCTGATGGTGATCGAACACGCCGAGCGCTTTGGTCTGGCGCAGTTGCACCAGCTTCGCGGTCGCGTGGGTCGGGGCGGTGAGCGCGGGCGATGTGTGTTGGTGGCGCGTGGGAGTAGCGAGAAGAGTGAGGCGCGGTTGCGGGCGATGACCCGAACGCGGGACGGCTTCAAGATCGCTGACGCGGATCTCGAGATTCGAGGTCCGGGCGATTTTCTCGGAACCCGACAATCGGGTCATCTGCCGGAGCTACGAATCGCGGATCTGCTACGCGATACCCAGCTGGTGGCCGTGGCGCGCGAAGCAGCTCGGCGCGAGATCGATGAGGATCCAACGCTGTCGCGGACCCCGGCAACCCGACGCGCGGTCCGAAAGCGTTGGGGAAAAAGAATCGATTTGACAGCGATCGGCTGACGGCGGCTCTGTGAGCGGGTGGAGAGGTCAAGCTTGACGCCCCGTCGCCCGTAGAGTAAACCCACTGTCATGAGTCAATTCGTGAATCAAATCGATCCGCGTCCATCGCGTCCCTGGAAGAGCCAGCTCTCGCTCAACCTTCCACTCGACCTTCTTCTAGGCGGACTATCGCCCTCGCTCCTATTCGGGGCGGGTGGGGCCTAGCGTGGACTGATCGAAACGACTCGAAACAGACATCGCGAAAACAAATAAGCCCCCTCCCGCCTGATCGATAGCTGATCGATTGCTGGAGGGGATTCGTCGTTCTGGATCTCCCCTCGTCCGAAAAGTTTGCCCCCGTCGACCGAAGCGCGGGGCTTGATTCGAACTCGAGAGAAACCGTTCCCGGGCCCAGAAAGCGCCGGGGACAGGAGAGACAGAGATGGATTCTCGCAAGAAGACGACAGAAGGGAAGCAGATGGGGGGTGGCCGTCCGGGTGTAATGGCCTATGGCCGATACAAACCCTTCCCGTTGATCGATCTGCCCGATCGCACGTGGCCTTCGCGAAGGATCGAAGCCGCGCCGCGTTGGTGCAGCGTCGATCTGCGCGACGGCAATCAAGCCCTCGTCGAGCCGATGGGCTGGGATCGAAAGATTCGACTCTTCGAGACTCTCGTCGCCGTGGGATTCCAGGAGATCGAAGTCGGTTTTCCAAGCGCGTCCCAGACGGAGTTCGACTTCGTACGTCGACTGATCGAGGAGGATCGCATCCCCGAATCAGTCACGATCCAGGTCCTGACTCAATGCCGCGACGAATTGATCGAGCGCACTTTCGAGGCGATCGAAGGGGCCCCGCATTCGCTGGTGCATTTCTATAATTCGACCTCACCGCTCCAACGCCGTGTGGTTTTCGGAGAAGGCCGTGAGGGAATCGAGGCGATTGCGGTCCGCGCCGCAGAACGAGTGAAAGCCGCGGCCAGGGCCCAGCCGAATGATGATATTCGCTTCGAGTATTCGCCCGAGAGCTTTACCTCGACGGAGCTCGATTTCGCCATCGAGATCTGTGAGTCCGTGATGGAGGTACTCGGCGCAACACCGGAGGCACCGGTTGTCCTCAACCTGCCCGCGACAGTCGAAGTATCGACACCCAACATCTATGCCGACCAGATCGAACTCTTCACTCGGAGTCTCAGGCAGCGAGGTTCTGCGATCGTCAGTATCCATCCTCACAACGATCGCGGTTGCGGTGTTGCGGCGGCCGAACTCGCTCTGCAGGCTGGAGCCGATCGCGTCGAAGGCACGCTCTTCGGAAACGGAGAACGGACCGGGAACGTCGACCTCGTGACGTTGGCGCTGAACATGATGACCCAGGGCGTAGACCCCGAGCTGGATTTTCGAGATCTGCCCGCTCTGGTACGGCGCGTCGAGCATGCGAATCGGCTGCCCATCCATCCGAGACATCCCTACGCGGGTGAGCTCGTCTACACCGCGTTTTCGGGTTCGCATCAGGATGCGATTCGGAAGGGCCTCGCGGCGCTGTCCGGCGAGTCGGAGTCGGATTCGGAGTGGGAAGTGCCCTACCTGCCGGTCGACCCGGAGGACGTGGGGCGAAGCTACGACGCGGTGATTCGGATCAATAGCCAGTCGGGGAAGGGCGGGATCGCCTATGTCCTGGAGACCGAGTTCGGGTATGAGTTGCCGAGACGGATGCAGATCGAGTTCTCGCGTTTCGTCCAGCGGAATGCGGACGCCACGGGCGAGGAACTCGTCAGTGAGCAGGTTCGGGCGCTCTTCGAGCGAGAGTACCTGGGCGTCGAAGGTGGGCCGCGCCTGGTCGGGGATCGGACGCTTTCGACCCATGGTGATGGGAGTCAGGACGAGATCAAGGCCGAACTCGAGTGGGGGCCGATCCGGGTTTCGCTCTCGGGGCAAGGCGCTGGGCCGATCGACGCATTCGTCGAGGCGCTGCGTACCTCGCTCGGGATCGAAATGCGCGTGGGTGACTACCACGAGCATGCGCTCGGGGTCGGGGCTGCAGCGACCGCGGTGGCCTATGTGGAAATCGTGTTCGGGCCGGAGCGGCGGCTCTTTGGTGCGGGTGCGGCGCCGAGCATCGTCGAAGCTTCATTCGCGGCGGTCCTCTCGGCCATCGCTCGCGCCGCGGAAATAGGCTGGGTGGCCGTTCCGGAGCCTCCCGCGTGGGTCGGACGTGTGTAGGCTGCGCGCGAAGGCATCGATCGCTTCGTGCGATTGGAAAAATCGGCCGGGTCGGTGAGGGTGTGACCTGATCTGGCTCGGCCGTTGCCTACAATGACGCACTGGTTTGCAAACGAGAAGAGGCGAATACCAGGCGATGTCCTCCAGTTCACGATTCGAACCCAGCGAACTCAGGCTGCTCGCAATTGGCGATGTGCACCTCGGCACGCGGCCCGGAAGTTTGCCGGAGGGGCTCGATGACGAGGGCGTCGATCCTCGAGATCTAACGCCCGAGGCCGCTCTGCTAGCGACCGTCGAGCGGGCGATCGAGGAGCGCGTCGATGCGGTGCTGTTTGCCGGTGATGTCGTCGAGAGTACGAACGCACGTTTCGAGGCCCTAAGGCCGCTCGAAATGGCCGTACGCCGCTTGTTGGATGCTGCAATTCCGGTGCTGGCCGTGGCCGGCAATCATGATGTCGAGGCCCTTCCCAGACTGGCAACGATGATCGAGGGTTTCGAACTCATCGGTGAGGGTGGACGATGGCAGGCGCGCGTGATCGAGAAGCCCGCTGGGCCGGCGGTCGAAATTGTCGGTTGGTCGTTCCCTGAAAAACAGGTACGCAGCAGTCCGGTCGACATCCTGCTGCGAAATCCCATCCCGCCCGGGGCCCGCCCGGGCATTCCGCGCATTGGTCTGCTCCACGGTGATCTGGATGCCTCGGGTGGGAATTATGCGCCCTTCACGAGTCAGGAGTTGACTGAGGCGGGTCTCGACGCCTGGCTTCTGGGCCATATCCACAAACCCTCACTGACGGAAGCGGCGGGCGCGGACGGCGTAGGGCCACGGGGCTATCTCGGTTCCCTCGTTGGCCTCGATCCCGGTGAAATGGGTCCGCATGGTCCTTGGCTCATTCGCGTCAATTCCCATGGCGAAGTGACGACACAGCAGCTCGCGATTGCACCCCTACGATGGGAGCGATTCGACGTTCGTGTCGAGGAAGACGAAGGCCCCGAGGATCTGGCCGATCGATTGCTGACTGAGACCGCGCGCGTCGGCCTCGAGATCCATGAAGAGGGGAGCATTCCGAAAGTCCTGGGTGTGCGACCTCGCCTGGTTGGACAAACGCGACACTACGAAGAACTGCGTCGCTATATCGATGACGGGCGATGGAACGGATTGTCGCGCTCGGCAGGTGAGACGCTCGTCTTCATCGACAAAGTGTTGAATGGACTCGAACTGGCGCATGATCTCGCGGCTCTTGCGCGGGGCGATGATCCGCCGGCGTTGATGGCTCGTAAACTTCTGATTCTTCGAGGGCCAAGCGAGGAGAGGAGTGCGCTCCTAGAGGCAACGCGCGAAACACTACAGGCCCAGGCGAACGAGGCTCGCTGGACGGCCCTGGGCGGGGAACGCGATGCGCAGGACCCTCTTTCCGATACCGCACTGACGGTCCTTCTCGAGAGATCAGGCACCGCCGCGCTCAGTGAATTGCTGTCGCAACGCGACCGTGATGCAGAGCCCGGAGCCGAAGCATGAAGCTCCAATGGCTCAGGATAGAACGCCTGGCGGGTATCGATCGTCCGTTCGACCTCGAAGATCTGGACAGCGGCCTCAATATCATCGTCGGCCCGAATGGAATCGGGAAATCCAGAGTCTGTACAGCCGTGCGGGCCTTGTTATGGCACGAACGTGGCGTCCTGGGTGATGAGTTCACGGCTCGAGCTGATTTCGAACACGAGGATGCGCGTTGGCAAGTCGTGCGCGATGGATCGCACTATCGATGGCAGAGGGACGGGATCGATGCGATCCCGCCGGCTCTTCCCGGCGAGCGTCTGGATGGCTGTTTCTTTCTCGGGTTGCGGGATCTGCTCGACGATTCAGATCTCGCGGGTCGAGATCTCGCGGGTGAGATTCGCAAAGAGATGTCGGGCGGATTCGATCTCGAAGCAGTCGAGCATCGCTTCGCAGGCGTATTGACGAAGTCGGTCGGAAAAAAGGAAGGCAGGGCCCTCAGCGCGGCGGAACAGGAGATTCGGAAGGCAGAGCGGGTGCAGGTCGAACTCCAACGAAGCGAACGAGAGATCGAGTCGCTTGAGGTTCGCGCTGCCGAGGCCGAGCGGGCGTTGAAACGGCTCAATGCATTCACGACAGCGATCACCTTGCAGGGGTTGCGAGCGGACCATGCCCAGCGGATGGGCGAGCTGAGCGGACTCCCCGATGCGCTGGCCAGTCTCGACGGCAAGGAGACGTTGCGGCTAGACAAGCTCGTCGAAGGCCTGGTGCAGAAACGCCGCGAGCGCGAAGCGGCAAGTGACGCACTCAACGAGAGCCGTGAGGCCGCACGCGCGACCGGTCTCGATGCGCCGATCGATTCCGCTTCGCTGGCGACCTGGCGGGAGCGAGCCGAGAAGCTGACCGATCTGGAGAGTCGCGTGGAGACGGCGAGGGTCGGTGTGGCGAGGGCGCGCGAAGCCGTCCGCAAGAGCCGACAATTTCTCGGTGGAGACGCACTGTCAGAGCCGGAAGCCGATTCAGAAATCGATGTCGAACAGACGCTTGGAATCGCGGACGATTTCGATCTTTTCGCGTTCTTGAGAGATAGCCATCAGCTGGCAAGTGAGCGGGAGGCCGTGACGGAGCGACTCAGGCTTCTGGCAGCTCGAAAATTTCCAGATGAGGATTCGCGGCGACTCGAACTCCTGAGGCGAGGCGTCGAGCCCCTGCGAAGATGGCTTCGCTCACCGGATCCAGGCTCCCAGGCGAGCGAGGGGAAGCGTTGGCCATCGTGGCGAAATCTGGCGGTGGGGGGCGCGGCTCTCATCGCGATCGGCTCGACGGCACATTCTACGGGCTCGACGGCACAGTTCTTCTCGTGGCTCCTTCCCTATTCGATGGTTGCGATTGGGGCGGGGATCGGCCTGGGCCTGGCCAGTCTCTCCCTCTTTGTCAGGGCCCGATCGAACGCCCAGGCGGCGGATTCGACGGATTGGCGGTTCGTCGCGGCGAAGCAGTTTCCCGAGTCTCTCGAGCCGCCGCGTGATTGGTCGATCGACTCCGTCGAGGCGCATCTCAACCAGCTCGAAGACGAACTGGCCAAGTACGATGCGAATGAAAAAAGGGCGCGTGATCGGGCGGTTGAGCGCGGACAGCTCGAAGAAACCCTCAATGGTCTGGATCAACGTCTGCGGGATCTGGAATCTCGCCGCGGAATCCTTTTTTCGCGATTGGGTCTGGACTCCATGCGGCCGGACATCGAGATGGTCGATCTGGCGGGAGCGCTCGATGCCTCCCGCGCCGCGCATGTCGAAGCCAAGCGCGCGGCGGCGCAGCTGGAAGAACTCGAGGAGCAGCATTCGCAACAGCTCGAGGGGATCGCAGCCCCCTTCGAGAAGCTGGGCGAACGAATGCCGACCGATGGAGCTTCGGCGCGGGCGGGCGTGCACGCTCTCGAGGCTCGCGACCGAGCTCTGCGCAGCGCGACGGCGGAAGAATCTCGAGAAGGGAAGAATCTTGACCGACTCGACCGCGAGATCGATGGACTCGAAGCGGACAAGTCTGAGATTTTTCAGATAGCGGGAATCGAAACCAATGATCGTGCGGAGCTCACGCGTCTGTTGAGTCATCTCGCGCGCTACCGCGAATTGGTTGACGAAATTGCCAAGCTTGCCGCGGTGATCGAGCGTGATGAATCGAGTCTCGAATCCGCAGGTGAGGCTGCGCTCACTGGAATCAGCATTGCCCTGCTCGAGGAAGAACGGTCGAACCTGGAAAGGAAGTCCGAGAATCGCCAGGATCTCGACCGACGGATCGTCGAGATCAGGCTGCAAGCCGAAGACGCCCGAAAGGGCCGCGTGCTCGAAGACGCAATCGCGAAGAAGAGTTCAGCGATGAGCGCGCTACGCGATCGCCGTGACGAAGCACTCGCTGCCCTGGCCGGCAAGAGTCTGGTCGAGAGTGTGCGGCTCGAACACGAGACGAACCAGATGCCAAGGGTGCTCGAACGTGCCCGAAGTCGATTCGCCAGCTTTACGCATCATCGCTACAGGCTCGATGTGTCTCCAACCGACGGAGGTTCCTTTGTCGCGGTGGATGCGAAGAGCGGCGAGGGACTCAGCCCCGACAAGCTCTCGGATGGAACCCGTGCCCAGCTCATTCTGGCCGCTCGTCTGGCCTTTGCGGAAGAGGCGGAGCGGGGAGCCGATCTTCCGCTCTTTCTCGATGAAGCGATGGACCACAGCGACCCGGAGCGCTTTCATGCGATCGCGATCAGCCTCGCGCAGATGGTGGGGGAAGCCGGCCGCCAGATTTTTTATCTCACCAATGATCCGACCGACTTCGAGCGATTTGAGTCGGCGTTCGAAGAGGTTGGGTGTCGCAAGCCGAAACGCCTCGATCTCGCAGAGATTCGTGGCCAGGCGGCGAGTGTCGACCGACGCGCGGCTCTGCGTGTCGCCGCGCTCCCGGTCGTGAAGTCTCCGGCGGATCAAGACCCGGAGAGCTACGGGCTGGCGATTGGCGTCTCACCCCTCGATCCGAGTCGCGATGCCCTCGGCCAGCATCTCTACTACGTGCTTCGAGATGACCTCCCGCTTCTTCACGAATTTCTGGAGGCGCGAATCGGGTCGGTGGGTCAATGCCTGAATGTGTTGAAGGGAGGTTCGGCGCTGGCCAGGTCCATCGTGACGGGAGGCGAGATCGGCGCTGGGCTCGCTGCACGGATCGAGTTGCTCGAGATATTCTGCCTCGCATGGCGGGAAGGTCGCGGTGCGCCGATCGGTCGCCTGGAACTGGAAGAGAGCGACAAAGTGACGCAGAAATACCTGGACGCCGTTGTCGATGTGGCATCGGAACTGGGCGGCGACGCTCGGCAGCTCATCGCCGCACTGCGCGAGCGAAAGGACTCCCGACTCAGTGGCTTTCGTAGTAGATCGACCGATGAGCTGGAGCAGTTCTTTGTTGAGCACGGTCAGATCGATGACAAGCCCATTCTCAGTGAGGCCGAGATCATCGAGCGAGCCGTCGGAACGCCCGCCTCGAATCGGCTATCGCCGAAGGTGGCGGCCGAACTCGTGCATCAATGGTGGCGCTTGAGCCATCAAGCCGAACTCCACGAGGATTGAATCACTGTCCCCTGTGGGGGCAGGGCCTACGAGGAACCCATCCAGAATCCCCGGACACGTATGAGTTGTGGATCGGAGCCCAGGATCCACTGCCCGTGGAGGTTCGGGGATGATTCGCTCTCGTCGTCTATTCGGTCTCGTTGCCATGCTGTGTTTACTTGGATTCAGCGTCCAGGTTGGCCTCGCCGGTCTGGCGAGCGCGGGAGAGGAAGCCGGTCGGCCGATGTCTACGGTCGCGCAGTCCTATCATCGGGGGCCGCTCGAGACGCGTGATTCCGTCACGTTTCCCGACCTGCCGCCCGGTGCTGAGGAACTCCTGGGTCTCAGCGTCCTTGCCGCTGTGCTCTACGGACTGCGCGCGTCGGGTCTGGCACGCGAATCCGAACGCTCTAGAAGGCTTCACGGTCGTTGATGAGCTAGAACGTTCTCGATGTCTACGCCCGAAGACCAGACCGGGAGTGATTCGGATTCCGCCTCGGCGCATCCGCTCGACCGTCTGCCGCGGGTGCTCTCGCTCTGGGATGCATCGATGTTGATCGTCGCCTCTGTCGTCGGCAGTGGGATCTTTTTCACGCCTTCCCAGGTCGCGATGCTCTTGCCTAGTGCCGGGCTCATCATGTTGGCGTGGAGCGTCGGCGCCGTGTTGTCGCTCGCGGGCGCGTTCGCCAACGCCGAACTCGGTGCGATGTTTCCTCGCGCTGGCGGCGACTATGTATATCTCCGCGAAGGTCTACATCCCGCGGCCGGGTTTCTCGTCGGCTGGGTGAGTTTCTTCGCGATCTACGCGGGTACGATCGCGGCGCTGGCGGTCGTTTTTGCGGAATCGATGGCGCACGCAATGGGCCTCGATCGAACCGGCGTATTGGTGTTGGCCATCATCGTGATCCTGGGTTGTTCGCTGCTCAACCTGCGCGGAACGCAGCTTGGGGCCGGCCTCAATAACGCAACTTCGATCGCCAAGATCGTGGCCCTCGTCATCTTCGTCGTACTCGGGCCAATCCTGGGCGAGGGCAGCCTCGCGCCCTGGCTCGGAGGAGATGATTCGGCCGTGATCGGTTCGAGGGACGGGCTGAATCTATGGGTGCGATTCGGGCAGGCGCTGTCGCCAGTCCTCTTCAGCTATCTGGGTTGGAATGCATGCGTCTACGTCGCAAGCGAGATCAAGGATCCTTCGCGGAATCTGCCGCGCTCGTTGTTTATCGGCCTGGGCTTGTGTGCGGGGCTCTATCTCCTGGTCAACGGAGTTTATCTGTACGCGCTTCCGCCGAGTGAGTTGATTGCAGCGGGAGACGCGGGCGAAGCAGCGGCACGGGCACTTTTCGGATCCTTTGGCGGGACGCTTGTCTCGGTCTTTGTATTGGTGTCGGTTCTGGGCACACTGAATGCGACGGTGCTGGTGGGACCGCGCATCGTGTATGCGATGGCGCTCGATGGTCTTTTCATCGGTGGCGTCGGCCGGGTACACAGTGGGTTTCAGACGCCGGGGATCGCGATCGCCCTTCAGGCCGTCGTTTCGATCTCGCTCGTGTTGTTCCTCGAAACCTTCCCGAATGCGTTGAACTTCACGGTATTCG
>CBFDDD010000036.1:0-40466 GCA_965603475.1 uncultured Myxococcales bacterium | reverse complement strand
AGTTGGGGTTGGGGCAGAAGGGCGGCTTGAAGGAGGCGGAGGAATTCGGCATGCCTCCGATAAAGCAGGGATCGTGCCAGGCCCACTTATCAGTCCACGTCTGAAGCCCTAGGTGGCTATCGACCGAAGATGTCGAGGATGTCACTTCCGCGGACGTAGCGCGAAGGATGGATGGCCTCGCCCAGCTCGTCGAGGGTGATGCCATCAGGCTGGATCTGTCGGAGCCAGTTGTCCTGGATGCGTCGATATTCGCCGGGCGAGAGTCCGAGTCGGCGGTGGTAGCGGAAGAGGTCGTCCAACAACTCGAGGGTTCGATAGGCGTGGAGTAGTGTGCTGGGTCGATTCTTGACGAAGCGCCGAAGTTCGAATCCTACGACGCGGCGTGAGCGGGTGTTTGCGAGGTAGCTGTCGAGCGCGAACTGCAGGATTTCTCGAACTTCATCCGTGCGTTCGCCTTCGCTTCCGAAGAGCTCCCGGTAGACTGCGATTGCGTCGTCGGCAAAGTCTGCGTTGAGCCTTGCGATCGTCACGGATACATAGGTGTCGTCCCATGGAAGGTCGAGGTCGTTGATGACCGCCGAGCCTTCGAGTCGTGCGAGTCTGATCGCACTCGGGGTTTCGAATGCATCGACGTCGAGTTCGAGTAGCCGGTCGCTGTCCTGCAGCTCGAATGTCTCGGGAATTTCACGTCCCGAATTCGGAATGACCTTGGGACCGAAGGCACCCGAGAGATCTGAACGAGACGATCCAGTCGGTCTCAGGCTCGGAACCTGATCAGCCAACTCGCCGGTCGTCGCTTCGAATCGAAAGTCTTCCGTAACGTAGAGATCTCCGCTGGGCTTGAGCTCGAAGAGCGGGAAGCCGCCGACGAAGGCCGGGTTGTTGGTCCGATCGAAGGGGTTGGGCAATCCAAAGCGGGTTCCCCGGCCCGGTCCGATGGAAACGGGCGTGAGGGTTCCGAAATCGATTGTGTTTGCTGAGATGGAGGCTCCCGGGTCCTGCTGTGTCTCGCCAGCGCGGTCGAGAACGACGCCGGAATCCCGGCGAACGAGACCAATATCGCTGGCGGCGACGTCGAGCAGGAGGGCCGATACGTCGCCCAGTGCGGCGAGACCACTGTTGACATCGACGGCGACGGCCGCAGTCCCGGCGACCGAAAGTTTCTCGCCCGAGGCCATGATGAAATGACCATTGGGGCTGTTGAAGCTGAGGTTTCCGAGCGCCTTGCCGATCGTGGCAATTTCAGCTGCCCATCTTCGTCCCAGGTTCAGAGTTTCCAGGAAGCTTTCGAGCTCGCTGAGAGTGCTGACGTTCCCGATCTCACTTTCGAGCTCGACCCACTGGTCACCATTGGAGAAGTTGTAGGCCGCGAAGAGAATGTCTTCTAGAATCCATACGCTCTGATCCGAGGGCAGAGGGGTCTCGAAGATGCCATCTCCGTCGACATCGATTCGGCGGCCGAATTGTGCGAGAGGTGTTCTGGTCGTGACGCTGTTGTCGAATGTGATCCAGAGGTGGTCGAGCGGGTTGGCGCTCGATCCGATGTTGCTCTCGAAAACGACTTTGCCCGAGGTCCCGACCCTCAGGCCTGCGTCAGGGGTCGTCGTCTGTGTGACGTCCCCGGTGAAAGCCATGTCCCGTCCCTCGGTCACGAACGTCGCTTCGAGGACGAGAGTCCCATCGAATCGTTGATCGCCGGTGGTCCCGATTGTCAATGGCTCGGGGCTGCCATTGACTATCAGGGGGCGGATCGTGATGAAACCGTCTCCGATCAAACCGACCGAATCGTTCCCGGTCGTGATATCGAGCGAGCTCAGCTGAAGCGCGGCGTAGTCGAGTCCTTCGAATCCGGGCGTCGGACCATCGAGCAGGATTTCGACATCGCCGGCCGAATCCAGGATCAAATTCGATCTCGACACCCGGGCGCGCAGGTCGTTGTCGAACGTGAGGGTCGATCCAGCCGTGGTGAGTTTGAGTTCAATGTCGAGTCGGGTGAGGTCGGCTCGGACGTCGCGTTCCCCAAACGGGCTGATCGCGAAATACTGCTCGGGTCGCGCAAGCTCCGTATCGGTGAAATCGGCCGCCTGATGAATCCGCACGATCGGACGATCGAGGACGTCGGGGTCGTCGCGTAGCCGAGAAAGCTCGTCTTCGGGTTCCAGGCCGAACGTCAGGTCCGTACTCACGAGCTCGAGGTTGTCGGTTGCGAGATTGATCGATGTATTCGGATCCGTACTCGCAAATGTCATGTCATTGGATTGAAATTCGACGATGCCCACAAAGTCGTCAAAGGGTGTGGCCGTCACGGATTCGTCGGGGACGTTGACGGTCAGACTCGCATCGAGATTCGAGGTCACTACGGTCAGGCTCTCCGCAATGGTCTGGATAGAGTCGAGATCGCTCAGGATCAGGTTGCCCTGGACCAGCTGGAGCCGCAGGTTCTCCCACTGGTCAGCGCCCAGGCCAGCCAGGAGCGGTGTGATGAAATCACCGGGACCACCGGCTGGATTCGAATCCAGGCTTGCGCTTTGTCTGATGTCGATCCGGGAATCTTCGGTGGATCCGTTCAGGAAGATCGCGTCGAGGTTCGTAAAGTCGATCTGGGGCAGGAGGGCGTTCGGAATCGGTTCGCGATCGCCGTCGCCGTCCAGGTCCGGTCCGTCCAGCTCGAAGGCCGGGCCCGCCGTCAAGAAGACTTCGTTGCCGCTGAGGGAGGTCGTCGCCCCGCCGGATTCGAAGCTGAGTTTGCCGAAGATCAGGCCGGGATCCTCTGCGAATGAAGAAAGCAATCCGGCCGCGAGCGAGAGTGTGTCGTCCGCGGATATCTGGGTGCCGTCCTTGATGACGATCGAACTCTCCGTTGTTGCGAAGAGACTTTCGAAGTCGAAGACGCCGGGTGCGGGCCCCGTGCCCAACTCGAAGATGATGCCCTCGGCGAAATTCGTGGCTGCGATCCCGCTCAGGGTGAGACTGCTGCCGTTCACGTTTTCCGGCTCGACCGAGGCGGTGTTGACGATGCTCTGGATCGTATAGTCCGTCGCGATCGGCATGCCGTCATCATCGTCATTGAGCGTTCGTGTAAGCCGACCCGAGACCGCGTCTCGGTTAAAGAGAGTCGCGGGGGTGACGGCACCGTCTTGTCGAATCTCAATGGTCGTCGGCCCGCGCCCCTCGATGACATTGAATTGCCCGGGTGCATTGGGATCTTCCGAGACCGAGCTGAAGTTCGCGATCGTGACGTCCGCCTCCTCGCTGTCGAATGCCTCGATGAAGAGTGATTCGTTGTCGAGGTCGCTGTCTACGCCGCCGAGAGGACGGACGTCGCTGGCGCGTCCGCCGATCAGGACCTGGGCATCGTCAGCCGCGTCCACGTTGATGTCCGAAGCGATCAGTGTGAGCTGATTCGTGCGTAGTCGAAGGTTGAGATTGGCCGTGGAGGTGAGCTCGAGATCGTCGCCGTCCGTTTGTGACAACGAAATCGAATCGGCCTCGAGAATGAGGCGTCCCGGATCGTCGGTCAGGTCGATGGGCAATTGATCGGCTTCGAATTGCGGGAAGTCGAGCAGTCCGATATCGGTGCGGATTCCGAGGATGTCCGGTAGCCCGGCATTGCCCCCGATGAATTGGCTCTTGGTGGGTAGGTCATTGATCGTCAGGAGCGAGGTGGTGTGGAAGACGAATGTCGGAACGGATCCGACCGGGCCTGCGAGATCGAACTCCGCACCGCGAACATCGATCCTGGATTCGGTGACGAACTCTGCATCGAAATCGATCCCGTTGCCCGAAACGAGATTGATGCGCGGGGCCTTTGCGATGACCGAACTCTGGTTTCCGCGATTGAATCGCAGGGTGCCCGGTGCGGTGACGCCCGCCCGGAGCGTCATCTCTTCATCGGTGTCGGTGCCCGATCGGTTGAACGCGCTGGCGAGCGCTTGTGTGAACGTAAAGTCGATGATGCCGCCCAGTTCGATCTTCTTTCCAATGAACGAAAACTCGTCCGAGACATCGATCGCGGGCACACCCAGCTCGAGGCCGATCAGGGAGAGCGCCGCGTTCCGAAAGCGATCTCCCTCGTTGGTGCCGGCGACGCCATCGTCGAGATCGATATTGCTCTGGTCCGAACGAACCCCGTACTCGAGGTCGCCGGTCGCGCGAAAACCCGTCAGGGGGTCGAGTCCGAACTGGGAGAGGCTCGGAAGATCCGTTTCTGCGTCGATGGCGGCGTCCTGGCGATAATCGAAGGAAGTCGCACTCGACGCCAGATCGCCAAAGATCGCGCCGTTCGCGTCGCGAATCGTCAGGTTGGTCTGCAGGCCGGTGATACGGGAGTAGCTGTTGATGTCTGGATTTTCCGAATCCAGCCCGGCCCCCGCGCGCAACTCGATATCGTTTGCGGCAACGGTCGTCGAGGCTCCAACGAAAGCGAGGTCGCCGAAGCCACTGCCGCCTGCCAACAGCGCAAGTCGGTCATCGGCGCGGAGCGTGAGTCCGCCGTCGACCGTGAGAGTGCCGCGGCCGGCCGCGAACTCCGCACCGGTGCTACGGCCGGCCTCGAAGATCAGCTCGTCTTCGAAATCCGTCTCGGCTGCTGGACTGATGCTTTCGACGACTTGTTGTCGGACCGTGAAATTGCCGGGAGTCGAGACGGTGAGACTTGCGACATCGAAGGCGGTCGTGCCGGCCAATTGTCCAAGAGCCTGAACGCCGTCCCCGAAGACAACGGTGTCGTCGGCGAAGGTGGGGATCGTGAGTATGTCGGGAAGGAAGAGTCCGCCGTTGAGCACGACGAAACTCTTGCCGTCATCGTCGTCCGGTACCACGATTGGATTGTTGTTGAGCGCGGCAGCGTCCTCGATTGTGAGTGCGCCGTCCGAAGACTCCAGCGTGATACGCATGCCATCCGAACCGATCACCGCTGTGCCGAATGCGCCGCCGAGATCGAGCTCTCCCTCGCTTGTCGGAGGGGCGTTCGTGATGGTGAAGTCGCTGTCCTGTGCGATTCCGAGCTCTTCGGGTCGGAATACAGAACTCGCGTCGCGAAGCTGCAACCCGTCGTAGGTTCCTCGCGACAGTCGTTGGAGACCGAAATCCGTCGGATCCAGGTTTGTACCCTCGTCTTCGGAGAAGAGGTTACCACTTGCGGTCGTGCCGTCGCCGACCGAGATCGTGATGAGATCGCCATTCAATCGCACGCCATCCGCGGCGACTTGCCCTGCGCCATTGCTGCCACCAAAGACCAGCCGCGTTTCACTGTTCTCTCGTTCGTTGATGCCGGGCGGATCTTCGACGTTGAGTTCAGTGGGCACGGGTGCTGCGACGATCAGGATCTCCTCGCCGGTGATTTCCGTATTCTGATTGAAAACGAGCTGTCGATGTCCAATGATGCGGACTTCCGCGCTGGACAGGGGATCGCGCGTGTCCTCTCCCGGGCTGGCGTCCGGGAGCGTCGCGGACGACGAACCGGATGCCGTGATGGCGACCGGATTGACTCCCGCGCCATCGGAGAAAGTGACGTCACGAGATTCGATCTCCATGGCTGAGGTCGAGATCGTTGTCCCCGCCGCATCCACGGCACCGATGACGATCTCCCCGAATCCGTACTGCGAATTGGCGGTATCCACGCTGGCCAGATCGAGCGCGACGATTTGGAGGAGCCCGTTCTCCGTCGTGTCCGACTGGGTCGTGTTGAATGTGCCATCGAGCCGGATCGATTGGGTCCGTGCATTTCCAATCGTGAGCGTCCCGCCCTCGGTGGTGATATTGCCGTTGATGTCGATCGCACCGCCCTCGCCGAGACTGGCGTTGGGGAAGGTGACCGTGAATTTGCCGGTGTCTCCGTCGGGATCGACCTGGTTCGAAATGATGGCGACGTCTCCATCGCCGGCGTCGATGTCGCCGGCGATGACGACGCTTCCCGCGAAACTATCATCAGCGCTATTGGGCGGGCTGCCACCGGAAAGGGTGACGTCTCCTCCCCCAGTCTGGATCGTCGGGATTGCCCCGGTCTGGACGAGAGAGAGCTGCCCCGGGACGACTTCGAGATCGTTTCCTGTACTCACGTTCAGCGAGCTCGCGATCAGCAGCACATCGCCACCGGGATCCGATCCGTTGCTCGTGTCGATCGTGCCTGAGATGTCGATTGTCGGAGCCGACGCGAGGGGGTCGATGTCGGGGTCGAGCGGCTCGCGAACCCAGACGACCGGGAATCCGTTCTTGTCGACTGTGCCTGTGCGGATATCGATGTCTCCACCGTCCGTGTCGATCGTGCGGCCCACTTGTTGCACGACCGACGAACCGGTGAGGATGACGTCACCTCCGCCGGTGCGGATGTCCGCGTTGATCAGAACGTCGCCTTCCAGTCGGTCCGTCTTGAATGCCTCACCGGTTTCGACTTGCCCTGCGTCGTTTGCGCGTAGCTCGATAGAAAGTGCGAGGTTCGTCCGACCTCCGGTTGGCAAGACCTCGATCACGTTGTCGATGTTGATGTTCCCAGCCGCGAGAAATATCAGATTTGCAGTCGTTCCCTCCAATATATCTGCGCTATCGACGCTGATCGCATCGAGGATGTCGATGTTTCCGGCTTCGGTACCGGGGTCGACGCCAAAGGCCTGGGTCGAAATCGTGACGTTCGTTCCGGTGCCGAGTGCGACCGCGATCAGATCAGCCGATACGACGTTGGACCAGGGAACGTTGTCATCGGGATTGACCGTGCGCAGAACCCCGTCGAATCCGGCATCGTCGAAATTGGGCGAAAGGATCGCATCGATCGCCTTGTTGAAACAAGAAATCCCGTCGCCGGGACAATTCGGCGGCAGGGGGTTGGTGCTCGAGATCGTGTTGCTGACAGTGATGTTGAAGGGATCGATCAGCCAGCTGCCGGCGGCGCCGTGGCGAGCCGAGAGGTCTGGCGTGCGGCTGATGTGGAACATGCGCAGCCCCGAGGTCTCTACGAAGCCGCCGTCGCCTTCTTCCCGACCCCCGCGAGCCGAAAGCGCGCCATCGACCGAGGTGAGGTCCTCCGCGAAAACGATGACCGTTCCGCCATCGCCGCGCTCCGTCGCGTCCGCTCGAACCTCGCTGTCTTCGTCGACGATGACAGCGCGCGCGCGCTGTAGATCCCCCCGGCCCTCCTGCTCACCTCCGATGTGAATCGTGCCTCCGCCGAGGGAGCCCGAAGCCTGAATCGACGCGTCTTCGAGGACGATGATCGATCCGGTGACGTCGATCTCGCCTCCGTGTCCCTGGTCCGAAAGATCGCTCGCATCGATCGTTCCAGCGAGATGGACGCGGCCCGTCGTGCCACCCTCGAGATCGATTCGCTTTGCTGAAATTGAAGCCGGCGTCTCCGGGTTGCGACCCGTACCCTGGCGAATTGCGAAGCCCAGCGGGTCGGCTGCGGCGAGCCTGACGTGGCCGAGTCCTGCGTCGATATGTCCATGATTTTCGATCGCGTATTGCGCGTCCTGGCTTGCGTCGCCGGCCGCCTGGTTGTCGTTCAGCCCCTCGCTCTGATCAGTATTGGGAATTTTGATCAGGACTGGATTGTCGAACTCGGTGACCCAGACGGCATCGGCGCCCACCATGAGGAGCGAATGGTCCGCGATCTCGATCTCGCCATGGTTTACGACGCGTCCACCGAAGATTGCGGCGCTCTGGGCTGCGATCGAGCCGTGATTCTCGACCGTGCCGTCGGTCAAGAGGCCGAAGAAATTCTTCGGGGCGAGGAAGTCCGATGTGAGTGCATCCCAGTCCTCGAGGGTCATGTACTGACCTGCGATCGCCAGGACATGTCCGGTTTCAGCGATGATCTCGCCGTTGTTCACGACGTTGCTGCCGATCAGCGCGACGTTCCGATCGGCGAGGATGAGCCCGTTGTTCTCGACCGTGCCCGTGAGTGAAAGCAACATGGACTCGGAAGACATGAAGTCTTCGTGGGTCACGTTGGCGCCGATGGCGATGAGGTCTCCGACGTTCACCACTGCCGTCTCGCCGATGAAGACGCCAAACGGATTCGAGAACGCAACAGTGCCGTTCGACATCACGTTGCCATTCAGGTTGCTTGGGTGTTGGGCACCGATGTAGTTGAGGACGATCGAGTCGGAATCGGGCAGGTTGAACGTCAGCGTGTTGTCTTCAGGCTGCTGAAGATCTTCCCAGCCGATGGTCGTGCTGTTCGTCCCGATGTCGAAGGTGGTCAGGCCGGGCTGGCTGTTGTCGAGCGTGACGGTTGAGTCGTCGAAGGTGGTGTTGTTGGCGTCGACCAACTCCTCACCGGCCGAAACCGGTCGTGGAGTCAATGCGAGCAGAGCCACCACGAGAATACGCGCGATCGTCTGGTCGAAACGGCCGAAGCGGGATGCGCGAGCGCGATCCCCTCTAGCGATCGCGCTCATCGCGCTAGTAGAGGACGCTGAAGAGAACATAGACCTCGTTGTCCCACACCTCTGTCGAATTGGAGATGTCACCGTTGGTACTCTTCAGCGCGGTCGCCCAATCGATCCGTGCGCGGAAATTGGACTTTACCTGAAGCTCCGCGCCGACTCCCATGCCGATGAGAGTTTGATCGAATTCTTCCGGGCCCGCCTGATTGCCAGATCCCTTGTTTCGAAGGGCTCGGCCGACATCGAGAAAGCCGCGCAGGGTCAGATCCCAGTCGGGTCTGCCGTAGACCTGTTGGGGAGCCGCGCGGAAATCGCCGATGTACGGCAGTCGAAGAGGCTCACGGGCGATCGACAACGCGCGAGGGAGATGGAATCGGTACTCGAGCGAGCCGATCACGATCGTATCGCCCACGGCAGTGGACTGGTCATAGCCTCGCACGCTGTAGAGCCCGCCGATCGTCAGACTGGCCTGGGGCACGAGCCGGTAGTCGAAGGCGTATTGCCCTCGGAGACCGACTGCGAGTTCGTGGGCCAGGGTCGAGCTCTTTTCGGTCGAGGGATCGTGCCAGGACTCGGGGAAGAGAAGCGGTTCCAGAAATGCCGAGTAGCCCAGGTTGAAGTCCACGATCGCGTATTGTTCGTCGGTCCCATCGCGTCCGAGCCCATCGAGATTGCGTTCGCTGATGCTGGAAACGGATCCCTTGACCGAGACATCGAGCCCGAGGGTCGAGAGCTGATTGATGCGCTCGGCGTGGATTCCGGCCTGCGGAATCACGAACAGAGCATCCGATGTCTTGTCGCCACTCTGTTGGTTTCGAACGCTCACGTCTCGTAGGCGCAGTCCGCTCCAGATGTCTACGAAGAAGTCGCGGTACTGAAAGGCCTCGAAAATGAAGCGTCCGCCATATTGGAATCCACTGCTGGTGACCTCATCGTTCGCGAGGCCTTGCAGGGTCGACGAGCGATCAGCGATCGCCTTCGCCCAGCCAAAATCGACCTCCCAGCGCAATCGGCCGAGGCCCCACCATGGAATCTTGTCACGCGGAATCCAGTCGAGAAAGGCCGGGTCGCCTTTGCGTCGATTCATCCATTCGGGTCGTTCCGGTCGGAAGAAGGGCGCCTGGTACCGGGTGCGGATGCTATTGACGTCGTCGATTCCTGTGTTGAGATACTCGATCGTGAGAATGTCGTCGCGATCGGTGAGTTGGCGATGGGTGACACCCAGTCGTGTTTGCCAGGGATTCGTTCGGCGGGTGCCTGCATTCGTGACCTGGGAGTAGGCGTACCAGGGTTTCGATTCGAGTACGCGATAGTCGAGTACGATTCCGCCGGGTTCGGTGGCTGGCGCGAGCGCCGCTTCGACCCGACGGCCTGCGTGTCGATTGAGGCGGAAGAGGTAGGCCTCGAGTTCTTCTCGGTCGAGCAGGTCACTGCCGCCCCCGTTGACGTCACCCGTGGGCTGGAGCGGCGAGTCCAATAGAATTCTCTCGTGGACCTCATTGTTGATCTTCCAATCGCTCTTGATGCGATCGCCCACCGCGATCGTGCGAATCTGCGTGACGCGCCCAACACTCACGACGATGGCGAGTGCCGTGCGGTCGGCGGGTCGCAGGTCTTGATCTCTATCGAGGTCGATGTCGGCTGCGGACGGTCGAACGTCGACACCGTATAGACCTTCTTCGTGGAGGGCGACGACGATTGCGCGCAAAACCCGGGCGAGGCCGCTGGCCTCGAGACGAATCGGTTTGCTCTCGGAACCGCCGACGAGCATCGACGTACTGGGTTCACCGGAGCGCGGCGCGGCCCATCCAATCTCCGTTTCGAGTAGTTCGACTTCGATGGGAAGGAGTTGGCTTAGCGGTGGCTGGTCGGGATGCTCACTCGCGTAGGTGAGTTCGAGAGAGCTGACAGGGAAAACGGGCGGTCCGAGATCCTCGGGCATGAGTAGAACCTGGGCCGACGATTCGACGGCGACCAGGGTCGTCAAGCAGGCGAAGGTGATGCCGCAAAGTCGAGCCCTTCTCGTACGGACCACCGCCCGTCCGGCGTTTGCGCCCTTGGGTCGGAGCTGGAAACGGGACTGGGACGGCCAATGCATTCTCGAGAACACTTTTCGTTGCGAATTGGTGTGATTTTCCAAGGGGGTGCGGGAGAGAGTTGCGTACCCATCTGGAAACGATGTGGCTAACTCGAAGTCAAGGCCGAGCCTGTGTGCGTTTGTACCAACATGATGAATCCCACGGGCTGCTCGTCCGTGTGACGTGGCGACGCGGACCATAGCGAGATCCGCTCGCCGACTCCCCCTCGAGGCGTGCGAATCCTCTTTGAGATCGTGGGTCGGTCGGTCGACAGTCTTCCCCTCGAGGAATTGGAGAGGTCCGTGTCGGGATCGGTTCCCTCCCGACGCAGAAACTGAAAATTCCGGAAGAAACTGACGCAGGGCACTTGCTGACCGATCGGTCGGTCTGTAATTTGCGCGCTACGCCTGAAATGTGACTGAAAAATCAGAGAGTCGATTGTCCGAGTCGCAGCCGAACCAACAAGAGTTGAATCCATTGAGCAGCCGCGAGAAGATTCTCGAGGTCGCCAAATCATTGTTCGCCGCTGGCGGATATAGCGGCGTTGGCATGCGTCAGATCGCGACTGCCGTGGGTCTGAGCAAGTCTTCGCTCTTTCATCATTTTCCGACCAAACTCGACCTCTACGGCGAAGTTCTCGATCGGGTCATCGAGCGGTTGGCCTGGGGACTTTGCGGGGGTGACCCGCAGCCGGAAAAGGCAGTCGAAGAGCTGGGTCATTGGATCGACTCACTGGTCGGAACCCTCGCTGAGGACGCGCCTGCGGCCCGTCTGCTGTTACGTACATTGGTCGACCAGGAGCCCTTTCCGCCCTTCGAAATCGAGCCCGAAGGGCGCGAGCTGATGCCCTTCGAAGTTCGACTCGAACTCGTGATCGATCGATTTCGGACGTTGCTCGAACGGGGAATCGCCGATGGTGTTTTTCGCCCTGTTTCGATTGGCGACACGATTCAGACCGCGATTGGCGCGATTGTCTTCCATTTCGCATCGGGTGATCTGGGTGAAGCGCTGATCGGTGAACCGATCTTCTCGGGAACGGCCGTCGAACGACGTCGCCGCGAGGTTTCCGAATTCGTCCGTCGTGGCCTGCTGGCCTGAAACTACAACACGAACTGGTGTTCCGAGTAATGCCGCATCCGAATCAGGAGAACGTTTTGGACAAGATTCTTTCCGACTACCGCCGACCGCTTGGTGAATTCGAAATCGTCGACTTCAAGACCGACGATCCGATCGAGCAGCTGCGCGAGCAGCTCGACGTCGATATCGCCGTCAATCTCCATTGGACGTGGTCGTACGGCTCGGAGATGGAAGAGATGCGTCGACTCTATGAGAAGGGCAAGGGCGGCCAATGGAACGCCCAGACTGATCTCGACTGGACCACGCCCTTCACGAAGGACGAGTGGATGATCAATCCCGAAGGATCCATGATGGCGGCAATCTGCCAGATGATGGGCAAGGACGAGGCCACCCAGAAGGCCGCCGCCTTCGACGAGATCGGATACAACCTGTCGCAGTTGCTGCATGGCGAGCAGGCGGCGTTGCAACTCTGCGGACAGCTCACGAATGTCTGTCCCGAAATGGATCAGAAATTCTATGCCGCGAGCCAGGTCATCGACGAGGCACGGCATATCGAGGTCTTCGCGAAATTTCTCACAGAAAAGGTAGGCACGATCTATCCGATCGGCGGCGGCCTCAAGACGCTGCTCGAGATTCTGCTGAAAGCAGAGGGAGTGCAGAAGAAGGTGCTCGGGATGCAGACGCTTTTCGAAGGGATGGCCGTCGGCATCATGGACATGATGCGTGATGAAAGTCGAAATTCGCTGATGTCGACGATGCTCCACCGCGTGTCGCAGGACGAGGCGCGGCACGCCGCCTTTGGTGTCCTCAATATGCGTCGAATCGTGAAGGAGGCCCCGACGGAGCGCATGGAGGAGATGGAGGACTGGGCCTTCGGAATTCTCGAGACGCTCAACGCGGACCAACAGCTCGAAATGCTCCGTACGATCGGCCCGAAATACGATATCGATCCCGAAGCCGTCGTCGCGATGACGACGACGCTACCCAATTTTGCCGAGTTGAATAGCCCCATCTACATGCATACGGTGGTGCCCAATCTCCGCAATCTGGGATTGATCACCGATCGTACGGAGGATCAGTGGCGACGCGTCGGAATGATCTGCGACGCCTAACGGTCTACGAACTCAAGCTCGTCATTGATCTGCTGCGAATGCGAGGCCGGCACGGCGCGGTTTTCGCGAATGGCTCGGCCATCAGAGTGCGACGTATTGAGATACATGGGCCGAATGGCTTTCGTGCGAAATTCTGGATAGATCGGCTGTGGGCCTGCGCTTTATTTCGCGAAAACCGTGCCGTGCCGGACTCGAGTTCCCGGCACCCGACGACATTTCGACCCGGAGCGAGCGACCTAGATTGCTTTACGGTAGTTGGCCAGAGCGGCTTCGAGCGACGCCTTGACCTCTTCGCGTAGTGGCGCGGGCTCGATGACTTCCGCTCCGCCGCCGAAGGAGAGGATCCAATTGGCGAGTTCCTGGGTCGCACCGACCTCCATTGTGAGTTCGAGGCGGCCATCGGACAGCGGCTGCGTCGATTGGCTGGCATGCCATTCGCGCTCGTCGACATACGAAGCCCAATCTGCTGAGAATCGAATGCGAACCGCAACAGCAGGGTCCGCGACGACGCCGAAGCTCGACGCGGTGTAGGCGTCGAAATCGAAGCCGGCGTCAATGACAAAAGCATCTTCCGTCCGTTCGATTGCCCGGATGCGGTCGATCGAGAAGGTACGAATCTCATTCGACCGATGGTCGAGGCCGATGACATAGAGCGCGCCGCCGTGATACCAGACCTTGTATGGGTCGATTCGGCGAGTCGCCTCATCGCCCGTCCGTCCCGTTCGGTATCGCATTTCGAGGGTGTAACTCTCGAGTACGCCCTCATTCAGCGTACGAATCGTGTCGCGAAAGGCTTCGTATCGTTTGTGTGGACCGGGTAGTACGCGGAATCCGTCGCTTAGCCGCTCCAGGTAGCCGGAGAGTTCTGGGCCGAGGCCGGAGCGGATCTTGACGAGCGCCGCACGGATCGAATCGTGAAACACAGTTCCTTCGAGCGTCTTGAGCAGGTCCTCGCTGAAGGCGAGGGCGAGCAACTCGTCCGGTGTGAAAGGCACCTGACCCATCTCGAAGCTGTCGAGAAAGCGGTAATACACTTTCCCAGAGCGCTTTTCGCTCGTGACGGGAAACCCGGCGTACATGAGCGCGTCGAGGTCGCGATAAACCGTGCGGCGAACACAACCCAGTTCTTCCGACAGCGCATCGAGGCCGGCGCCAGCGCGGCTTCGTGCGAGGCGCTGGATCAAGAGCCACTGTCGTGCGAGCTGGTCTCCTCGCATAGGAGCGGAACGTACCGGTTTGGTCGCGATGCGGCACCTGGCTACGGGCCGACCGATCATCACGGGGCCGGATCGAGGCTTTGTTCAGTCCTCGTTGGTGAAGAAGGCCGCCAGTTCCTCTTGTTTCGCTTCGGCATCCTTGTATCCGAGCTCGGCAAGGGGGCGCGCATAGGCTGCGTCGAATAACAAATAGGACAGAAGATCGGCTTCTTTCGCCGTCGAGCCGGCGCCAGTCGTTCGGCGCAGCATTCCGAGGAAGGCGCCCATTTCCAGCTCAGGATCGTCGCGCACGACTTCGGCGGCAAGCCGCCCGAGGTCTTCGGAGGGCCGAATGACGAGGTCATCGATCTTCTTGAGGGGCCGTTCGCCATTCGGATCGAGGCCAGAGTTGAGCTGTTCGAGAAAATCTGACCCGAACACCTTCGATCCCGTGTCGATGATGTCGTTGACGAAGTGGAGCCGCGCGACGTCGGCGTCGATCGGCGACAGCATCAACGCGTTCAGGACCTTTCCGAACAGATACATCGGGTTCCCGAATTCTGCGGTGCGTTCCTGGGCGAGGGCTTCACTCGTTGTGGGTCCGGTGTCGTGGGTCAGACCAATCACGAGAATTCGATCGGCACCGAGTCGAACCGCCGGCGCGAGGGGTGTGTTGAGTCGTAGTCCGCCATCCGCGTAGTAGCGGGCGCCTACGCGGACGGACGGAAAGAGCAGTGGAATTGCGGCAGACGCCAATGCATGGAGCGGCGAGAGGCGAATTCGCTGCATGCGAATATTCGATACATTCGACCAGGCGGGAAGCTCCGGGCGATGACTGTCGCAGAACACGACGGCGCGTCCCGTCGCGACTTGGGTCGCAGCGACACAGATGGTGTCGATCCGGCCCGTGCGAATGTTGCGACGGATTCCCTGCCAGGGAATCGATTGGAGTACCAATCGCTCGAGCGGTTCAGTGTCGAGGAGACCGTAGAGCCGGTCGGGTCGCTGTCCGTCCCGCAACATCTTCGCGACGTGTTTCACACCGAGCAATCGCCTGGGGAGCCTGAAGAAATCGCGGACCGTGAAGTTGAAGATCTCTTGAACCCGCATGCGGTCCCAGATCTCGACGAGACGCTGGCCGCGGGTCTCGGTTTCGTCTGCGGTTGCGGCCAGGAAGCAGGCGTGGATGGCGCCGACCGAGGTTCCCGATACGATTTCGAAATCGGGCGTGATTCCCGTTCGCTGCGGCAACTCGTCTAGAATAAAACGAAGAACGCCCGCCTCGTAGGCGCCGCGGGCACCGCCGCCCGATAGCACGACGGCGCGTTTCGGCTTTTTGGTCGGCATATCCCTCGCGGTTCCGGCTAATTGTTGACGCGTTCCGAGTATTCGTGTGTGCGCGTGTCGACGCGGAGAACGTCGCCCTCCTTGATGAAGAGGGGAACATTGATCGTCGCGCCACACTCGAGGGTTGCCGGCTTGTTCGCGCCCGAACTCGTGTCGCCCTTCACCCCGGGGTCGGACTTCACGACCTTGGCTTCGATGTAGTTGGGCAGCTGGACGTTGACGGGGCTGCCTTTCCAGAACAGGACGTCGACATTCATGTTCTCGAGCATGAAATTGATCTGGTCGCCGATGACGTCGGGCGAGATCGGGATCTGGTCGAAGGTCTCCTGATCCATGAAGACGAGATTCTCTCCATCATGATAGAGGTACTGCATCGTACTCTCCGAGATGTCCGCGATCTCCACCTTCTCACCAGAGCGGAAGGTTCTCTCGAGGACTCGACCGTTCAGCAGATTCTTGATCTTGGTGCGAACGAAGGCGCCGCCCTTGCCGGGCTTCACATGCTGGAAGTAGACGATCGTGAACGGATTACCGTCGAGCTCGACCTTCAGTCCGTTCTTGAATTGGGAGGTGTCGGTGGTCGCCATAGGAGTTGCCTTCTGGTCTTCGGGGAGCCAATCCATCGAGTCTGGAGTTGGGGTCGCCTGAATGATTCCAGACGATCGACGAGGATAGCGGAGGCCGAATCCCACGCTAGGAGCCTGCCCCAGGACTCTCGTGGGTCAGGCCTCTAGATTGGGCTTCTCGATTCGATGTCGTGCGATCACTGCTTCAAGTAGACCGTCGATGACGGCGCCAGCATCCGGGCTGACTTCGATGAACGTGACGCCGGCGACACTCGATTTTTCGTTTGCGTCGCCCACTGCCCAGGCGAATCGAATGGGGAGGCTGATCTCGTCCTCAGCGTTCGAGAAGCAGAGAAATCCCTGATCGCCCTCGGTGCCGAGGACATCGCCCAGCAAACAGGCCCCTCCGAGGCTGATGTCGCGGATGGTCGTATCCGATTTCCCCCCCCCCTCGATTTCGATCTGGGCCGCGATGCTCGTGGGGACGCGTCGATGGAAACGGATCTCCAGCGGATCTTGTTCGAACAGGACGCTCGATATGACGAGCCGGATCGACTCGTCGGGTGGGCTGTCCCAGAGATGCCAACGAACACCGTGAAAGAACAGTGCCGCAATGACCCGGTCCGTGGGACGTCGTCCGGTCGGAATCAGCGCAGCAGGCGACACACCGAAGCGCCTTGCCATGTCTCGAACGGGTGGAAGCGCATCCGAAGCCGCAAAGAGAACGGCGTTGATTCGCCCCTTTGCCTCGCCGGCCAGCATCTGCGCTTCGTCGATGTCGTTCGCATAGTGGACCTCGAACTCGCGACCTATGAGCTCGAGCGCGAGCCGCTGGAGTTCCCCCTCAGGCCCGTCGAAAATGAGAATTCGGCGATCAATCTCCACGGCGTCTACATCGGCCGATCCGATTCGAACCCTGAGAAGGCCGGGTGTGATTCGCGACGGGTTGAAAGCAAGGTGCTCGTGGACGATGGGGATCGTTTCGAGTGGCGTCTGCCGGGAACTCTGCAATCGAGTGTCACAAATGCAGAAGAGGCCCGCGGCAGAACCACGGGCCTCTTCTCCAACTCGAGCGTCGGCGTCCTTCCGGACTCGATTTCGTTCCGGTCCGGTTCGAGCTAACCCTTCGCGGCCTTGATCGCTTCGGTCAGTGCAGGAACGATGTCGAAGAGATCCGCCACCACACCGACGTTTGCCACCTCGAAGATCGGCGCGTCGGCGTCCTTGTTGATCGCGATGATGAAGTTCGATCCCTTCATTCCGACGAGATGCTGGATCGCACCGGAGATTCCGACCGCAATGTACAGCTTCGGCGTCACGACCTGGCCCGAGGAACCGACCTGGTACGGATGGTCGAGCCAGCCCGCGTCGACCACCGGACGAGAAGCGCCCATCGCGCCGCCGAGTGCGTCGGCAAGCGGCTGGATGACTTCCGGGAACTTGTCTGCGTCGCCGACGCCACGTCCACCCGAAACGATCACGTCTGCCTTGGTGAGATCGACACCCGTCGACTCCGCGACTTTGGTCTCCACAAAGCTCGCGCGAGCACCCATATCCACCGAGAGTGCCTCGGTGGCGCCGTCGCTCGAGCCCTCGTAGGCCGCGGCCGCACCCGACTGTACCGTCGCGACGGTTTGACCCGTCGTCGAGACTTCGGCGTCGAGCTTGCCGTTGAAGACACGGCGAACGAATTGGCCGCCGGTTCCGTCGAGGCTCGTGGCGCTGAAACAGTCGGACACGAACGCGCAGTCGAGGGCGGCCGCAATGCGCGGCGCGACATCCCAGCCGCTCGGCGTGTTCGAGATCAACACGAGATCGGCACCGGAGGCTTCCGCCGCCGCCTTGATCGCACTGGTCCAGATGTCCACGTTGTAGTTCGCTGCTGCGGCGTCATCGACGACGAGCGTCTTACCGGCACCCTTGCTCGCGAATTCGCTTGCCAGATCGCCTACACCCGAGCCGATCACGAGGCCATTCACGTCGTGACCACCGGACTCGGCGAGTCCTCGTGCCATCGCCACGAGCTCGTAGCTCGCCTCGCGAATTGCGCCCTTTTGAATCTCTGCAACGACGAGGATCGTACCCATCGCGTTCACCTTCCTTATCTAGCCCTCTGCTCGCTAGAGCCTCTTGTGGGCTTAGTGGCCTAGAGCAGACCGAGTTCCTTGATCTTCGTCACGAGCTGTGTGACGACCTCAGCCGTCGATCCATCGAGGATCTCGGCAGTGTCTCCCTTGGTGGGGACATAGATCTTGTTGACCGTGGTCTTGTTGTGGGCGGCACCGACAGAATCGGCGAGGCCGAGATCGGCCAGCGTCTTGACGTCGACCGGTTTCTTCTTGGCCTGCATGATGCCCTTGAGCGACGCATAACGGACCTGATTGGCCCCCGTCTGGATCGCGAGCAGGCACGGCTTGGGCAGATCGACGACTTCGAGTGCACCGCCTTCGAGTTCACGCTCGACCTTGATCGAAGCGTCGCTCATGTCCGTTGCGACGACACCTGTCGCTGAGGGCATGTCGAGCAACTCGGCCAGCATCGGCGGAATCGCGGAGGCGTTGTCATCATCCGCCATCAGGCCGGTGAAGATCACGTCTGCGCCTACTTCCTTGGCGACCGCCGCGAGGATCTTGGCCGATCCGAGTGCGTCAGCGCCCTGGGCGGCTGCGTCGTTGATGTGGACGGCTCGGTCGGCGCCCATTCCGAGCGCAGTACGCAGGGCTTGGGTCACGCGGTCGGGACCGATGGACACCACGACGACTTCGGCGTCGCCCGCGTCTTTGAGACGGAGAGCCTCTTCGACGGCATAGGTGTCATAGCTATTGATTTCGAACTTGATGTTGTCTTCCTGGATCCAGGTGCCATCGGAGTTCACGTCGAGACGTGCATCCTGATGGGGGACCTGTTTCAGGCACACCATAACCTTCATGGGGGGCTGGCCTCCGAGTATGAAGCAGTTAAATGGTAAATCCCGACGCGGACGTGCCGGGGTTTCGAACGGGGCTGACTCTAACGCCCGGGGTTGCGGATTTCAACGTCTAGAGGCGCCCTCGCGGCCGATTTCAGTTACTCGGCGCGCGAGTCAACTGGTTGCTCGAAGGTGGGTCTTAATGCCCCATGAAACTCAAGAAGACCTCGACCGATGCGGCTCGCAAATAGGGATTCGTGCGTTTCTGTCCCTCCATGGAGTCGTGTCCCTCTGGGGAGTACAGGTGTCCAGGGTAGAGAGTGGTGTCGTCGGGAAGTCGTTTGAGCGTCTCGAGACTTTCGTACATCGCGCGCGGGTCGCTGCCGGGGAGGTCGACCCGTCCACAGCCATTGAGAAAGAGCGTGTCTCCAGCGACGAGGTGGCCAGAATGATCGCTTTCCTCGACGAGAAAGCATTGACTACCGGGTGTGTGGCCGGGCGTGTGGATGAGTCGAATGCCAATTCCGCCGATTTCGACCAGGTCACCGCTGTCGTGCTGGACGAGATCGTTCTCGGAAACGCCTGTCACCTTGATCAATCCCTCGATTTCGTGCTTGTTTGCGTGAATGGGAACGGGCCTGAGCTCGAGGAGCCTGGCGAGACCTTCGATCGAGTGACCAAAAATCTCTCCACCGACATGGTCCTGGTGATAATGAGTGACGAGTGCACCGACGATTTCGATGTCGTCGGTTGCAGCCTGGTCGAGTAGCCCCTGCACGTTCCAGGCTGGATCGACCACGAAGGCCTTGCGTTCCGCCCGACTCCCGATCAGATAGGCGAGATTCGCCATCTCGCCGACCGGTTGTTGTGCAAAGTAGAGATCGCTGGATTCGACCATGTGCTGGTTTCCCTGGTTTCAGTGTTGGAGGTCTGCAGGAGGCTTGACGGTGGTCTAGCCGAGGCGGCGTGCGAGCCAGTTGGAGAGTACCCCGAACGTCTCGGCCTGGACCTGCTCGTTGGTGCGTCCCGATTTCTTGGGGACATGGAATGCCGAGTCGGCTTCTTCGACATCGTAGAGTTCGATCGGCGCTCCGACTCGCCGCAGGGCGTGGCGTAGCGCCGTTCCGTTGCAGCGTCGATCACGCGTACCCTGGATGAATAGCATTGGCGCGGTTGCGCGGAACAGGACGTCCGGATCACTCTTTTCGGGTTTATCCTGGGGGTGTAGGGGAAAGCCGAGCAGAAAAAGCCCTTCGGCATGGAGTCGATCCGCGACGAGTTCTGCAGCGACCCGGCTACCGAGACCGACTCCACCGACGAACAGGCGTGCCGGGAGCGCTGTCGGATCCCGACCGAGCACATTGAGTGCCGCCCGGTATCCACGTTCCAGGATCTCGGGGGAATCGGCGCTGCTTCGTTTTCCCGCCTCTGCAAAGGGGAAATTGAATCGCAGCGTGAGATAACCCCTTTCCGTGAGGGCGCGCGTGAGCGATGAGATCAGGGGATCCTCGAAATTGCTCGGGCCGCCATGAGCAAAGACGACGGCTACTCGCTCGCCCGTCGGCCACCATTCGGGTATCCCGAGAACACCGCTCAGACTGTCGCGACCGTGAATGGGCGCGGTGAGCGGGATCCTCACTTCCTCGAACTGTGCGGTGGGCTCCATCGTGCTGGATTCTCTCCTGGTCGAATTCGCCTCTTCGGGTCGTTCTCTATGGATCGATAGAGTAATCAATAATTCCCGTCCGATCCTCCCGGGATGACTCTAAGTAATTGAAATGCAAAGCGAAAATAATATAGAAAAGGCCGTCTTCGGGGTCCGGAATCGCCTGACGACACAGGCCCTTTTGCAACCCCTGATCGGTGCTCGGAAACAAAGAGTGTGTCATGGTCTTCGCGCAACGGCGTGTGGATTTCGCAGACCAAGGGGTACATGTATTGAGAGCGAGCATCTTGCTCATTTGTGCGGTCGTGAGCGTGTCTTGTGCGACGGAGACGCTCAAGGACAAGACATTCACGTTCAGTGAAGCCCGTCTGTCGGCGCTGAGTGAAGCGGGGCCACCGCGTCGCGTCTTCCTGATCACGATTGCCGGGCTCCTGTCGGCCGATTTCTTGAACGCCCGGGGCCACATCGCGAGTGAGCGCGACAATGTCCGAATGCCGAATCTCGCTCGGCTGGCGCGCGAAGGTGCCATCGGTATGCAAGCGCATCCACCGACTCCGGGAGCAGTCTATCCGTCGCATGCCACACTCGTAACGGGTCTCAATCCGACACAACATGGAATCATTTCGGATCAAGCGCTCGATGAAGATGGCAATCGATCGCTGCCCTATTGGGACAATCGCCTGCTCAAGGGAATGACACTCTGGGATGCAGCGATTGGTCGAGGTGTTCTCGCGCTGGGTTGGCCGACGACCAACGGCGCACGCATCGAACTCCTCGTCCCCGATGGGGGACCGACCGACCCGGCAACGAGCTGGCTCGAGCATATGCGCAATCTATCGACCCCCATGCTCATGCGGGAACTCGATGCCATGGCATTGGCGGCGGCCGAGGCGGCTGAGAGCAAGAAGAGCGACGGAGGCGACGAGGATGAAAAGACTGAGCCTGTTGACTGGCCTTCGGTTGTCGAGAAGGACAGCGCTTTCGCCGAGCTCGCTTGCCGCATTGTCGCTACTGAGCGTGATCCCGGGCTTTGGCTGATTCGATTCGATCAAACGGCGAGTTACCAGCGGACCTTTGGCTTCGGAAGCGTCGAAGTGGACGAGGCGCTCGGGCGCGTCGACGCGGAGATCGGCCGTATCACGGGGTGTCTCGAAGCCGCGGATCAGCTCGGCGACACCGCCATTTTCGTGACCGGGGACGTCGCCTTTCAGCCGGTGCATACGCGCATCGATCCGAATGTGATCCTCGGACGAAACTCGCTGATTGGCCGCGATCCGCGCAGTTCGATGGGGGTGCGGAGTTGGTTGGCGCTCTCGATGTCGAATGGGCGCTCGGCCTACATCTATGCGCGCGATGCGAAGAACGCGATCGAGGCACGAGAGTTGCTCGAAGAGGAAGCGACCCGGAACGGTGGCTTCGAAGTGGTGTCAGCAGCGGACCTTGCCGACGCGGGCGCGGATCCACAGGCCTGGTTCGGACTTGCGGCGAAGCCGGGCTTCGTCATTGGCAATGGCCTTGCACAGCCCGCGTCGCGACCGTCCGGCCTACGCGCGAGCGCGGGCACGTTCCCCTTTCTCGATGTCGAATCGTCTGCTGTGGGCTTCGTTGCATGGGGTCGTGGCGTTCGTCCCCTCGTTCGTGTGCCTGACATTCTACTCTCTGACGTCGCTCCGACGATCGCCACGTTGCTCGGGTTGAGGCTCAACGATACGCTCGCTGGCGAGCCCCTCGTCGGGATACTTCGGGCTGCGGAACCGCTGCCGCCGCCCGGGCCGAAGCGCCTCGGCATAGACAATGACGCCGATGTGGATCGGACGCTTCGTGAACTGGGCGGCGGGCGTGAACTAGGACGCGATCAATGAGCGAGAATGCGGTGATGATCGATCTGAATCCGCGAGAGCGTCGGCTCTACGATCGACTGCGTGAGCGCTTTGTCGATCATTCGCCGGGCGCAGGCAGCGGGTTCCGTGATCTGCTGCTGGTGCTTCCCGATTTGACGATTCTGCTGATCCGGCTGGTACGAGATCGCCGGGTTCCGATCCTGCACAAGGGTGTCGCGATCGCTGGCGTGGCCTACGTCCTTTCTCCGATCGACCTGTTGCCGTCCCTCGTATTTGGCCCGATCGGTCTGCTCGACGATCTCTTCGTCGTCGCGGCGTGTCTCTCGCAGCTCTTGAACCATGTCCACCCCGACGTGGTTCGCGGTCATTGGTCGGGCCAGGGCGATGCCCTGGAGACCATCCAGAACGTCACCGGCTGGTTCGAAAGGGAAGTGCGCCTACGCGTCTCCGACCTGGGCAAGGTGCTGCGTCGTCGCCGGTCCTCCGGGCGCTAGGACCTGGAAGAACGCCGCAGTTACGGCACCTCGATCGCGCCCACGTCGCCGAGCAGATTGGCCGGTCGCATCGTTCCCAGCTGATCTTCGGATTGCAGCCGCACATTGAGAGTCCATCGGCGGACGATGCTCATCCTGATATCCGGATTCTCCTGCAGAGGCCCTGAAGAGAAGAGCGTTTCCCAGGCCTCGTCCCCGATCACTTCCGGACCCATCCCGGGAATGTCTTCATCCAGCAGCGCCACGTCGAGCTGGTGCCAGAATTCGATGTAGGGGTAGTTGTAGAGCTCCTTGGGCCAGGTTTCGGCGGGGCCGAACCAGAGGGTGTCCGCCAGGGTCAGGATCGGATTGCCGTCCGGATCGAGATAGGGCTGATTTCCCGGCGTATTCTCGTCCGTGTCGACGGATTGAAGGAAGTCTTCGAAGTCCTCGGTGAAATTCAAGGCGAAGGCTGCGAGAGCGTATTGCGCCTCGACGCGTTCGAGCACGATCGAAAGAAAATCGTCGACGCCGCCACTTGCGAGAGAATATTCGCCGAAGACCTCGCTCACCGGGTAGATGTCCGGTGGAATCTGGTCGAGCGCGCGATCCCGGGGTTCATAGTGGAGTACCGCGAAATCCGGCGCGTCCGGTCCGACGGACCGAATCAAAGAGGATCGCGTCACGCCACCGGTTCGATCGACGACGTCGTCGAGATCGACCTCGAACTCGTCGCCGACCTGTGGAAAATGTCGCCGCGAGAGCGAGGCCCAGTAGGGCTCGCCCACCGGGACCAGCATCTGGCTAAAGTCGAGTTCCCCCAGACGGTTGTAGCCGAGACTTCGGAAATAGAAGGTCGAGCCGGTGAACACATCGTGGTCGTAGGTCGAGCCGCCGATCTCGTGCACCGTGTTCCCGGCGATGACGGAGTGGCCGATCATCAGATCTTCGATCGCGTGGGCGTTGCCGATCGTGGCCGCGACGCCGCCGGCGAGATTGGGCTTGTCGAGATCGTCCGTGCGAGGGACTCCGTGGACCTGATTTTCGACGATCGTGGCGGCCTTGAGCACGAGATGGCCATTTGACATATAGACGCCGCCGCCTCGCCAATAGCCCATCGCAAGGACGAAGGGCGGGGGGCCCGGTGCCGGCTCGACGAGATTTTGTGCGATCGTACAGTCGTGAATTTCGAGCGTCTTGCGATTGCCTATGCCGCCGCCGTCTGAGTAGACACCGCCTCCGTAGGTGAAGATGCCCTGTATGCGATTGCCCGTGATCGCGGAGCGGTCGATCGTCGAGCGCGTACCCGACGTGTCCGCTCCGCCCACTGAGTAGACGCCTCCTCCCGCTGCTCCTGCGCCGAGGACGGAATTACCGCTCACCACGCAATCGTCCATGTCGACGAGATTGGCATAGACCCCGCCGCCGAAGGCGCCGCGGTCGCGAGAGGGATCGAAATCGCCTTCGACGTGGTTGTCGTAGATCTGGCAGTCGACGAGTCGCGCCAGGCCCCACACCGCAACACCTCCACCCCGAGCCAAGGTCCACGGCTGGTCGTCGGGATCTCCCGTAGAGATATCCTCCGTCAGGTTCACGCCGCCGGTCACGGAAATATTCTGGAGAGTAAGGTTGCCGTAGACCGCCAATACACGAGCTGGATCCTGGACGCCGCCCATCCATGCGATCGTGATGCCCAAGGGAAGCTCTGAGGCATCGAGCACGACGTTCTTCCGAGCGTAGAGAGCAGACCTTCCATAGTCGCGATCGAAATAGCCGATCAGGTAGGAGACAGGTCCGCTCGGTTCCATTCGGATGCCCATCACCTCGCCCTTCAAGATCGAGTGCTCCTCCCCGACGATCGAGAGTTCGATTGTGCTGCCATCCAGAGCCTCATCGAAGCTGATGGACTGCCCGCTCTTGGCCTCGGCGAGGGCATCGCGCAGGGTGATGGCGTCGACGGGCGCAGTGTCGTTGTCCAGAAGGGTGTCGACGACGATGGGTGGGGAGGAACCGCCGCCGCCCGACGAACAGGCGAAGCTGAGTATGAGCGGAATCAGCAGGAGACACGCGGGCACACGATAGAGCCGGTTTCGCCTCTTTGGCCGGACTCGTATAGTGAGTCGCGCGCGAGCGCCGAGGCAGTACGCTCGTCGTGTCGCGTATGCACCATCGCCTGTCGTTCGCCGTCGCCCGGCCGCAGATTCCATCGAGTTACAGCTCCTCACAAAGTCCCTTTTTGGGGAGGACTACAGAATGGCTCGCGAGCGCGAAACGCGGCATAACCGAACTGAGTCATATGGGTAATCACAGTGGGTCGATTGGCTACCCTCGTATGGAGCTGTGCCCCCGGGATCGCCGCTGCCCATCGGCACACACGAGGCAGGATATCGCTCTCTGGAGGTCGGTCCCTCTGCAGGTGAGCAGACGGTGAACTGACGGAATGTCAGGAGGGGCTAGGTGTCGGGAAGCGCCGAGCGGCAAAGCCGGGCGCGATCTTCCTTGGGAATGCGCCGAACCTTCCCCTCGTCGTTGATCGATGCGTGCTCGGTACGGCCCGTCACGAGCAAAGTCGAATCACAGACGATCGTGTAGGCCATCGCCAGGGAAGCGCCACGAACCCATTCGAGCCAGGTCGTGACTTCGAGGATGTCGTCGAAGCGGGCCGATTGGCGGTAGTCGAGTTGGGCGTGGGTCACAGCAAAATGCAGGCCCATTTCGATCCATTCTGGATAGCTCTTATCGTGGGTTTCGAGCCAGACGACGCGTGCATTCTCGAAGAAGCGCAGGTAGTTGGAATGGTGGACGATGCCCATCGCGTCGGTTTCATAGAACCCCACGCGGTGCTGCATCGTGATCGTCGTGGCTCCGGCGGGTATCGGATGATTCATGCTTGTTGGACTTGTTGGATCAGAAGGAGTCTTTCAGTTCGCGAATACGACCCAGTTCTTCTGCACTCTCGGCTCGCACGAACGGGTTGGTCGCCTTCTCTTCGGCGATCGATGAGGGGATCGTCATTTCGGCGGGCGTCGCATCGTGCCAGTCGGCTGCCGCATTGGATCGAATCTCGCAGACTTTGTCGTAACGCTCCCGGATTTCGCCGTTCTCGGGCTCGATCGTCAGCGCGAATTTCAGATTGCCCTCGGTGTACTCGTGTCCGCAGTAGACGAGGGTGTCGGCTGGGAGCGCGAATAGCTTGACGCAGAGCGCGTCGTACATCATCTGGGCACTGCCTTCGAAGAGTCGTCCGCATCCGGCTGCGAATAGCATGTCACCCGTGAAGACCGCCTTTGCGTCGTCGAAGAGGTAGGCAATGTGACCGGAAGTATGTGAGGGGATGAAGAGCACCCGGGCGACCTGATTTCCGAATTGGATCTTGTCGCCCTCGTCGACGCCATTCGTCATGCCGGGTAGCCGTTCGGCATCGGAGACGTGGCCATAGACTGGAACCCCGTAGCGTTCGGCTAGCTGTGGGTTGGCCACCGAATGATCGTAGTGGTGATGAGTCGAAAGGATGAGTTTGACCTTCGCGCCCGTCGCCTCGACACGTCGGACGACCGGATCCTCTTCCGGGGCGTCGATGATGGCCGCTTCCTGCGTCTCATCGCAGATCGCGAGGTACGTGTAGTTGTCACCCAATGTCGGAATACGTTCGATTCGAAGGCTCATGGCGGCAGGCTAGCAAAATTCGCGATGAGGCCACGGCCGCTGGCGGCGAGCCAAATCGGAACTTTTGGTCATTTCGGCCACTTAGAGAAGATCGAGCTGTTCGCTCGGGGAGGTCGACGCCTGTCCCTTCGTTTCGGAGGTTGTGGTCGGGGCGCTGTCGGACGTCCTGACCGAGGGGCTGACTGAGGGAGCAGCTGCGGCTGTGGCCTCAGACACGAAGAGCGGACAGCGAGTCTTGTATTCGCACCAGTTGCAGAGGGCAATCTTGCGTGGTGGAAACTCGCTGGCCTGCTGGATCTCGTCGATTCGCTCCATGGTCGACGCTCGGAGCGTGGCGAGCTCTTCGGTTGTGCGCGTCGAGGTTCGCGTCTGATTCTTTGCGACGTAATGCCAGACGAGTCGGAACGGAACGTCGTCTCCGTATTCGCCGGCGAGACCGATCTGATAGAGGGCGAGCTGTCGGTCCTGGTCGAGCATTTTCTGCGATGGGACGCGCGCGCCGGTTTTGTAGTCGTGAATCTCGATCGTTCCGTCGCGGGCTCGGGAGATGCGGTCGATGATGCCCTGCATTCGGTACTCCCCGGCATCGTCGAGCGGAAAGATGACGCGCTTCTCGATGCCCAGGGTTTCGTCTTCGTCGAATGGGTAATGGCGAGCGTAGTATCCGCGTAGACACTGCTCCCCGAGTTGACGGTAGAAGGAGAGGGGGGTGCCTTCGCGAACGATGCGGACCCGTTCTCCGTCGTAGGTCTCTTCCCAGAGCTTCTGGTATCGGTCGACGACCTTCTCGACGCCGGGGATCTGGCCTCGTCCCACGAACAGGTACAGACGTTCGAGAATCTCGTGGACGCGCTTTCCGACGAACGCTTCGATCGACTCTGATTCGCTTGGGATCTTGAGGATGTAGCGAAACTCGAACTGCTTTCGGCAGTTTTCGAAGCTCGAAAGGCGGGAATGGCTGTAGAGCGGTGCCAAGGTGGGTGCTGCCTCTCGAGTCGGATCGGGGTCGGAAGATGGGTGCTGCGTGTCAGAGTTTAAGAAGGGTTGAAGATAGGACCTTGTCCTCCGGGTTGCCGCTGGATTGCACTTTCAGGTCGTGTCTGTGGCCGGGACGTGTGACTTTGGGCGATGTGGGGCATCCTATTGCCGAGAATGATCGCGAGAGAACTTCTCGAGCCTCTCGCAACCCCAGCGCCCGTGGATCCCAGGAGTCCGGATATGGCAAGCAATCCGCTGCCGAGGCCAATGCGTAGAGCCGGTTCGGTTTCGTCGAAGACCGGCGGCGAGCCCTTTTCCTGCCCCGAGGACGTTCTGGAGGCAGCCGTAGAGGGATTGGCCGGCTGTGAGGAAACGGTGCTTTCCGAGACCGTTTGCGGTGGAATCCTCGATCCGAACGAGGTCGTCAACTGGGTCGATCCGACCAAGCGACTGCTTCGATTCCGGGTCGATCCGGCCGAATTGAGATCCGAAGTGCCATCCGTTGCCGATGGGCTCTACAAGCTGCTCGTTCAGGTCGAGCTGCCCGGACCCGCAACTGCGGAAGAACTGACGATTCGATTCATCAGTCGACTCGTCGACCTTCGGGCGATGCTTTCTCGGGATGTCGAGGCCGCCTATGCGGGCGATCCGGCGGCCAAAGGCTATGACGAAATCGTCGTCGCCTACCCGGCGATTCGGGCGCTCGCGATCCATCGCATCGCCCACGAGCTCCACGAATACGGTGTTCCTCTGATCCCCCGCATCATGAGCGAGTATGCCCATGACAGAACCGGGATCGATATCCATCCGGGCGCACAGATCGGTGCGCATTTTTTCATGGACCACGGCACCGGGATCGTAATCGGAGAGACGGCCGTGATCGGCGATCGAGTTCGGCTCTACCAGGGAGTCACGATCGGTGCGACTTCGATTCGCGACAGCTCGTCATTGCGGGGCAAGAAGCGCCATCCGACGATCGAGGATGATGTCACGATCTATGCTGGGGCCACGATTCTCGGGGGTGATACCGTGATCGGGGCCGGCTCGATCATCGGCGGTAGTGTCTGGCTCACCAAGAGTGTACCGCCGCGCTCGCGGGTAATGGTCGACCCACCTCGTCATTTGATGCAGCGTCCGAAGGATGCTGACGAAGCCGACGATTCAACGGAGCTGTCTTGGGATATCTAATCCGACCCTGCTGGAGGCCTGATGCCACGGGAAGGCGGAGTCTTAGCCCGAGTGCCCTCGGTGGCGTTCTCTTCAGCCTGATTCTGTTGCTTCTCGTGCTCGCTGCCGGCGGTGCCGCGGCCAAATCGTGGAGCTACGACCTCGCCGACGATTTGATGAGCCCGTATTGTCCGGGTCGCACGCTCTCGTCTTGTCCGAGTCCTCAGGCTGCGGAACTGGTGCAATGGATGGTCGTCCAGGAATCAGGTGGCGCGACGAAGGAACAGGTCGTCGAGATGCTGGTCGAGCGATTCGGCGAGGAAATTCTCGGCGCACCGCCAGCCAAGGGGATCACGATCTGGGCCTATGTGCTCCCGATACTGGGTTTCGTCGTCGGTGGCGGATTGGTCGTGGTCGCGCTTCGACGGATCGTCGCCAGGGGCAGCGTGCCGGAGGTGGCATCGGAACATGAAAATGAGTCGCAGGCCGGGATGGTCGACGCCGATCTTGCGAAGCTCGTCGATGCGGAACTCGACGACCTTGCCGCGCGCGGCTGAAGTGGTTTAGTGAAGATCTACACACGACGTGGCGACGCAGGCCAGACGGATCTCTTCGGCGGCGATCGAGTTGGCAAGGACGCGCTACGGGTCGCGGCCTATGGAGACGTAGACGAGTTGAACGCGTCGCTCGGATCGGCTGCTGCGTCTGGGGCGGATCCGGCCCTCGAAGATTCGATACGAAATATCCAGAGCGCGCTCTTCGATCTCGGTGCCTCGTTGGCGACACCCGATGCCGGACATCGAAAGAAGGCCGGTGTAGAGGGCGTTGGCGCCGGGGATGTCGAGGCGCTCGAGGCGCTGATCGATCGTCTCGAGGAGCCGCTCGAGGAACTCACGGCCTTCATCCTTCCAGGCGGTAGCGCGTCGGCAGCCGGCTTCCATGTGGCACGAACCGTCTGTCGGCGTGCCGAACGGGCGGTCGTACGGCTTGCGGGTGTCGACGGCGAGTCCGTCGAGGAGGCTTCGGTTCGCTACTTGAACCGCTTGTCAGACCTGCTCTTCGTGATCGCCCGGCATGAGAATGCGCGCCAGGGCATCTCCGATGTGCCGTGGGCGCGCCGCCAGGGCTAGACCCGAGTCGACTCGCTCGTCTGTCTCGTCTGTCTCGCCGATCGCACCGATGTATCGCACGGGTCGGTCGAGTTCTCTGCGCAAGAACGTGCCGACCACGAACCCAAACACGAAAGCGAAAACGAGCGCCCAGAAAACCGTACGCAGGACGCGTCCAACGCGTGAAGGACGGCCGGTCCGGCTCCTAGACAGCATTGGCGCCAAGCGCTTTCTCGACTTCTCCGCCGAGGTCGTCGACGAGCCGTTCGACCGAGCACTCGGGCCTCGCACCGACGAATGTTTCGATCGCGAGCGGTCCGACCAGTCGACTGAGGCCGAAGCGGCCGTAGAGGGTCGAGATCGCGTTTCGTACGCGCGCGGTACGTCCCGCCAGACGTCGAAGTCTGCCCTGTCCCGAGGATTCCAGATATTGCTTGTGCGAATCGATCGCCTCGATCAGCGCGTCGATTTCGACACCGTCTCGCGCTGAACCACAGAGCACCGGAGGTCGGTATTCGACGTCGCGTCGATGACCCATCTCCAGCCCTGCACGAAGCTCGGTCGCAGTGCGCTGGGCAGCTTCTCCGATGTCGGATTTGTTGACGAAAAAAATGTCGGGCCATTCGAGGATGCCCGCCTTCATGAACTGGATCAGATCGCCCGCCGCCGGCTGTGCGACAAAGACGAGCGTCTCGACGAGATCGATGACCTCCGCCTCGGATTGGCCGACACCGACCGTTTCGACAAAGACCGCATCGAAGGCGGCCTGCATGACGTCGAGGCTTGGCCCCGTGACTTCGGAGAGCCCGCCAAGCCGGTCTCGGGCGGCAAGAGAGCGAAGGAAGACGCCGGCGTCGCGCGCGGCGGAGCTGAGTCGCATGCGATCGCCGAGCAGCGCGCCCCCCGTGCGTTGGCTCGAGGGATCGACCGCAAGAATCCCGACAGAACGATCCCGCTCGCGAAGTCCCGACACGAGTGCATCGAGCAGTGTCGATTTGCCCGAGCCAGGAGCGCCTGTCACGCCAATCCGTGCGCCGGGCCGACGTCCTTCGAGCGCATCGAGGAGCGCGAGCGCGCGCTCGCGATGTTCGGGGCGATCGTCGTCGATCTGGTTGAGCGCTTCGGCGACGGCGCCGAGGTCCCCCGCCGCGACACGGTCCGCAAGCGCGGCTTTGGATTGGCTAGGCGGCATTCAGCTCTGAGACGACGTCGACGATTTCACCCATGATTCGGGTGAGATCGAAGTCCTTGGGTGTGTAGACGCGCTTGACCCCTGCCTTTTGCAGGTCGCGCGCGTCGTCTTCGGGAATGATCCCTCCAACCACGACTGGAACATGGCCGAGGCCGGCCGCTTTCAGCTGCTCGACGACATCGCCGACGAGTACGCCGTGCGAACCCGAGAGGATCGATAAGCCGATCACGTGGACGCCTTCGTCTCGTGCTGATTGCACGATTTCCTGGGGCGTCAGCCTGATTCCGTCGTAGACGACCTCCATCCCGACATCGCGCGCTTTGACGGCGATTTGTTCGGCCCCATTGCTATGACCGTCGAGCCCGGGCTTTCCGACGAGAATCTTCAGTCGACGTCCCAACTGGGCCGAGATGTCGTCGACACGACGGCGTACGACTTCGACCTCCTCGGAAATGTTCGCGGAATCAGGGCTGGCTGCGGCAGCGATACCTGTCGGTGCACGATACTCCCCGAACACATCGCGCAATACCTGGGACCATTCACCCGTCGTCACGCCGGCCTTCGCAGCCTCGATCGAGGGCGGCATGATGTTCCCGCCGTTCTTGATCACATCCTCGAGCTGGCGGAGTGCCCGCGCCGCTTCAGTCTCGTTGCGACGCTTGCGGAATGCCTCGAGAGATTCGATCTGTTCGCGTTCTGCGGATTCATCCACCTTGAGAATCGATTCCGAGCCACCCTCGACGAGCGGAGACTCGACGGTTTCCTGATACGCGTTCACACCGACGACGGTGAGGTCGCCTGATTCGATCGCACGCAGTCGGGCTGTGTGACTCTCGACGAGGCGTTGTTTCATGTAGGCATTCTCGACCGCGGTGACTGCACCGCCCATGTCGAGAATCACGTCGAGTTCTTCCCGCGCGGCCGACAGGAGCTCGCTCGTGAGCTTCTCGACGACATGGGAGCCGTCGAAGAGATCCTCGTATTGCAGCAGGTCCGTCTCGAAGGCAAGGATCTGCTGTGTTCGGAGCGAGAGTTGCTGGTCCCATGGCCGTGGCAGGCCGAGGGCCTCGTTCCAGGCCGGAAGCTGGAGCGAACGGGTACGAGCGCGTTTCGAGAGTGTGACTCCGAGCGCTTCGAGGGCGATGCGGATGATGTTGTTCTCGGGCTGGGCTTCGGTCAGTCCGAGGCTGTTGACCTGAACGCCATAGCGGAGTCGCAGCATCTTTTCGTTCGTGATGCCATAGCGATCCCGCCCGATCTCTCCCCAGAGCTCGGTCATCGCACGGCATTTGCACATCTCTTCGACGAAGCGGATACCGGCGTTCAAGAAGAAGGAGATGCGTCCAAAGATTCGCGAAAGCGTTTCTTCGTCTACATCGCCGATCTCGCGAACGCGATCGAGGACCGAAATCGCGTTGGCCATGGCGAAGGCGATCTCCTGGACCGGCGTCGCGCCGGCTTCCTGGAGATGGTAGGAACAGATGTTGATCGGATTCCATTTGGGAGCGTGGTCGACCGCGTACGAAACGATCTCGCTGGTGAGGCGCATCGATGCCTCGGGCGGGAAGACGAAGGTTCCGCGCGAGAGATATTCCTTGATGATGTCGTTCTGGGTCGTACCCGTGAGCTGGGCCGGAGAAGAACCCTGTCGTTCGGCCGTCGCGATATACAGCGAGAGCAGCCACGCCGCGGTCGCGTTGATCGTCATCGACGTGTTCATCTGGTCGAGGGGGATCTTCTCGAAGAGACTCTGCATGTCGTCGATATGGCAGATCGGAACGCCGACCTTCCCGACCTCGCCGCGGGCGAGCAGGTGGTCCGAGTCGTAGCCGGTCTGGGTCGGCAGGTCGAAGGCCACGGACAGGCCTGTCTGGCCTTTGGCAAGATTGCTCCGGTAGAGCGCATTACTCGCTCGGGCGGACGAATGACCCGAGTAGGTTCGGATCAGCCAGGGGCGGTCACGTTCGGGGGACAAGCGGGACTCCGGGGTAGTTGATCTCTCATGGGTCTCATCGGCCAAACACGACCGTGATCCCACTCGAGGACGAGCCAGTCTAAGTGCGCGAAAATTCTAACGAAACTGTTCGGTCCGGGCAAATTCGAGAGCGGGGTATGCTACCGCCATGAGTGTGCCCGAGGAAAAAACCGAGTTCTTCTTTCGATTGTCGCCCACACGAGTGCTGCAGGCGGTCGAAGCGGCGGGCTTCGTTCCATCGGGTCACTGCTTCGCGCTGAATGCCCTCGAAAATCGCGTTTACGATGTCCGCCTCGACGACGGAGAGCACGTCGTCGCGAAATTCTATCGACCCGGCCGCTGGAGTCGCGAGACCATCCTCGACGAACATCGTCTGCTCGCCGCGCTCGTCGATGCGGAGATCCCGGTCTGCGCCCCGCTGAAATTTCCCGATGGCGATACGCTCCACGAGATCGAGGATATCCACTACGCGATCTGGCCTCGCACGGGCGGTCGCTCTCCCGACGAACTGGCCGACGATCAGGTCGAGATGCTGGGTCGCCTGATGGCGCGTATTCATTCGATTGCGGCCGATATGGGTGCGCCCCATCGCCTTACGCTCGATGCGGACAGTGTCCCGCTTCGGGCCCTCGACCTGCTCGAGGAGGGAGATTGGATTCCGCCTGCCTGCACAGCGCGCTATGAGCAGGCGGTCGAGGCGCTCGTCGAAATCTATTCCGAACGCAGTCGTGACATCGAAGTTCAGCCGATCCATGGCGACTGTCATGCCGGAAATCTGCTCCGGGGGGACGAGGGATGGTTCTTTCTCGACTTCGACGACATGGTGATCGGCCCACCGGTACAGGATGTCTGGATGTTGCTGCCGGGTCGAGACGTCGAGGCGGATCGCCAGCGAAGATTGTTAGTCGACGCGTATAAGCAGTTTCGAGATTTTGATGACCGAAGCTTTTCGCTGATCGAGCCGCTTCGTGGATTCCGCTTCGTCTTCTATGCGGGATGGATCGCCCGGCGCTGGGAAGATCCGGCGTTTCCCGATGCGTTTCCGCATTTCGGGACGGACGAATACTGGGAGACCGAGACTCGCGACCTCGAAGAACTCGTCGAGCGAATCTCGAAGGGCGACGATTTGCTGACGCCCTCCGAGCGAGAGGAAGCGGTCGCTTCGAGCGAGGAGTCCGAGCTGACGAACAAGGACTTCTTCTGGGATCTCTGATGATGCCCTGCCCACTGAAGGGGGGTCGCCCATTCTCGAGGCTGCGTCACCGCGTCACTTTTCTGGTGATCGTACTTTTAGTCTCGATCGTTCCTGCCCGCGCCGTTCATGCCGGATCCTTGACCGGACCGATCGAGAATGAAGGCTTGCAGGCAGAGGTCGTCGATGTGCTGCAGATGACCGCCAGCGCCATCTCACGTCCGCTGGCTCGCATCAATGAGCTGAAGCAGGTGCCCGACGGAAGCGGGCGCTTCTTTGTCAATGATTTGCGTGGCCCTCTCTACACGATCACTTCCGGAGTGATCACCCCCTATCTGGATCTCTCGGTCCTGCGCCCAGACATGATCGATTCGCCGGACCTCGGGACGGGTTTCGTGAGTTTCGCATTCCACCCCGACTTTTCGAACAACGGCCATTTCTACACGGTCCACACCGAGGCCGTGAGTGGTGGCACGCCGAACCTCGTTCCAGCGTTGCCCACGACGTTCACCCAACATTCCGTGCTCACGGAGTGGACGGCCGTCGACCCGATGGCCGCCACCTTTTCCGGCTCTGCGCGCGAACTCCTGCGCATCGGCGCTCCCTTCGCCTATCACAACATGGGCGAGATCGCCTTCGACCCCACGCTCGGACCGTCTGATCTCGACTATGGCCTCCTCTATATCTGCTCTGGGGATTTCGGGGTTGTCCACCTGGGCGATCCCGAACAGCTGCAGCGTCTCGACACGCCTCTGGGCGCGATCCTGCGTATCGACCCACTCGGCACGCCCTTCACGCGCGGAAACTTCACCTACGGCTACGCCATTCCCGCGAGCAACCCCTTTGCGAACCATCCGGATCCAAGCGTTCTCGGTGAGATCTATGCCTATGGATTTCGCAATGCCCACCGTATCGCATGGGATCTCGCCGGCTCTGACCCGGGTCCCCTCGTGAGCGATATCGGGCAGAGCAATGTCGAGGAATTGAACCGTCTTGTCGCGGGTGCGAACTATGGCTGGCCTTTGCGTGAGGGGACCTTCTCCTTGGATCCGACCGTCGATCCGGGCATCGTGTTCCCGTTGCCGGGGGGTGATGCGGGCTTCACCTATCCGGTCGCGCAATACGATCACGAGGAAGGATTCGCGATCGCCGGCGGTTTCGTCTATCGAGGCGGACCGCTGGCCCCCTTGACCGGGCAGTTCGTATTCGGGGACATCGTCAACGGCCGAGTCTTCTACGCGGACGCCGAGGCGCTACTCGCCGCGGACGATGGCGATTCGCTGACAACGGCCCCGGTTCGGGAGCTGAACCTGCTGAGCGAGGGCCAGCCCACGAGTCTCCTCGAAATCGTGGCTGACACGCTCGGTCTGGACTCATTGGATCGTGTTGATCTTCGATTCGGCACGGACTTTGAGGGCAATCTCTACATCACCACCAAACAGGATGGCTTCGTGCGCCAACTCGTGCCGGTTGCCGAGCCCTCGAGTGGAATCATGATGTTCTTCGGTGTGATGGGGCCGGTCGCGCTTCGGGCGCGTCGTGTGCTCGCCGCAGCGAGTTCATGAGGTCGAGCCGAATCGCCCAGGCATGGAGCTGGGACGAGAATCGTGAAACGACTCGGATTCGGTTGACCCGACGTCGTGCCTTGACCGAAGGCAAGACCGCGAGCCGCTAGCGTTTATCGGAGAGCACGACCCGGTCGCGCAGGTACGCGTAGTTCAGCGGCCGGAACCGAAGCGGACCGCCGTTGCCCTTTCCCGCAAGCTCTTCGAAGGTGAAACTGCGTCCGGCATTCATCAGCCATAGATTCGTCGGCGGTTTGCCGAATACGTCGAGGTTGTGTGCGTAGGCGTCGCCCTCACCGCCACCGAAGAGTCCGACACCGGGTCGGCCTGGCGCGACGAGTCCCAGAGCGTGTCCCGCCTCGTGAGCCATGATGCTTCCCAGAACATCACCGAAGACAGCGATCGCGCGATTGATTTTGGCTCGTCTTCCAGGCTCATCGCCGGTCGTCGTCTGTGTCTCGGTCCCGATCTCGTTCAGATTCATGGTGAAATCGTCCGGATGCTCGCCGATCGGCTTGCCCCCCGACGATTCGAGAAATGGGCCCAATACGTTCCGGTAGAGGGGGGAGTCACGATAGATCTCGAGCTCCGCGGGGAAGAGACCTGCTGCCGGTTCGTCAGTGCATTCGACGGAGAACTTGTCTTCGTTGCGCAGGTCGAAGCGGACGTGGCCGACGGAGTCGCTGTGGGTCGGGTCGCTTCCACCAACACAGATTCGAGTCACGAGAGCGCCCGGGTTCGAAGTCGGTCGGAAGAGCACATGGACGGGGTCCCGGGGGCGACCGGTCTGATTGGGGTCATGCGTTGCGTCGTAGGTCTGCTCGACGCGCTTGATCGCACGGGCTTCGATTCGTGAAGCGATCACGCGGGCGAGTTCCGGTTGGTTCGGAGAGGCCAGACCAAATCGCTCGAGATCCTTCAGGAAATCGGGAACGCCATCGCCATCGTGATCGACTTCGAAGTCAAAATGGATGACCTGTCGTTCGCCGATCGGAGTGCCGCCGAACCAGGAGCGAATCCGGATCCGGCGAGAGTCCTCGAATTGCTCGCCGGTCGTATCGCTGAAAGTGGTTCGCACCGAAAGCAGACCCGTAGAGAGCCCGAGCGATTTCGGAATGGTGAGTGTGGCGATCGCGCTCTCCCCATCTTCCGCGTTCTGGTAGTCGAAGCGATCTTCGATTTGAATCGTGGCACCGGTTCGCTCCGAGCGAAGCATCACCGTGAAACCCTCGCGCGCGTCCGCATCGACGGGTTCGGGCAGGCGGATCTGAAGGATCCAGCCGTAGTTCGGGAGGAGTACGTCGCGCGCCATTTGCTGCGGGAGGCCGTTGATGAGAATCGCGAGCCGGCCAGACCGATCGACCTTGGGTCCGCCGAGTTCGAACTGGAAATGCACGAGCACGAGCAAGGCTAGACCGCCGATGACACCGAGGAGGACGGCGAGCAGAGGTCCGGAGATCTGCCCCTTGATTCGGTTTCGTCTCATTCGAGGCCCCTTCTGTCTTGCTTGTCTTGCTGCGAATTTTCTCGCGCGCCCCGTTGGGCTTCGAGCTGGCGAGCCAGATGAAACTCGAGGCGCGGGACTGGACTTTCTGCGTCGAGGACATCCTTGCGCCATGGACCGGGTTCGAGTCGTGCGGAGTACACGGCGGGATCGTACAGCGGGTCATACTTGGGGAGAGTCGAGAATCGGGCCGCCAGCGGAATCAGCGAAGAGGTCTGGACAGGTCGACCCGTTCCGTCGAGCGGGCTGGCGTGGCGGGTATAGAGATGATTCTGGGAGGCCAGGCCGACCTCGCCTCCGATCTCAGGAACGACGAGCAACAAGAATCGCTCCTGGCTGGTGGCGTCATCGGGTTGGTCGTGCTCGCTGGCGCCGAGATCACGACCCATGCGTCGAATTGGGGAGGCCTTGGGAGCCTCATCGTCCAGGTCTTTCGATCCAGAGGCCGATGTGAGATGCGCGGCAGCCCGCAGCGTTGGCCTGATGTCCATCAGGCTCGCGAGGCGCCGCGATACCGCTGCGGGGCCCGGTCCATCGGGGCGATCTCGCGTCGACGGGCGCCAGATGAGCGGCACACGATGCGATCGCCAACCGATCGTTCGGCTTTCCTGGGTGGTCGTTCCACTCTCCGCTGTCACGGTCTCGTGTTCGCCGCGGAGTGCCAGAAAGAGAATACCCGGTCCTCCGTCTTCGCCCTCGAGTGTCTGGGACAATCGGGAGAACAGACGGTCGAGTTCGACGAGTCCGGCTTCGCGGTCCGCATGGAGCCAGACGAACCACGGCGAGGGCGCTGCGTCGATCCAGGCCCTGACGCGGGCGGAAAGATCGACGCTCCCCGTGATGTCCTGGGCGGCAATGCTCTGTGCGGTGTCGTCTCTCGCATTGTCTTCGGCACGTCCTCTCCGGCTCGGAGAGGCGAGACGGTCGTCGTAGAGGTCGAATCCCTGGTCGAGTCGACGACTGCGATTGACTCGTGGGCTCGCTACGAATGCCGCAGTTGCGTAGCGCGCCTCGGAGAGATCTTCCGCGATCGAGCGATGGGCGGTCGCCAGAAAGCTCTGCCCATCTTGTCCGACGCCATGCATCGCTTCTGGCACGCCCGTCAAGACGGTCGCCGCGCCGGAGGCCTCACTTCGGCCCGGCGAGGCCGTCCAGGCGAAGAGGGTTCCTTCTTGACCCAGTGCACAGATCGAGCCTCCCGCGTCGCTCGCCCCTCCGAAACAGGCGAGTCGGTCGGCTGCCAATCGGTCCACCGTGACCAGGAGCAGATTCGGTCGGATGGGCTCTTCGTTGCTGCACCCGGCGAGGCCTGCGGCCAGGGAGAGTACGGACAGGACGAGGGGGATGATCTGCCGACAGAGGTGTCCACTCTGGACTATTTTCGATCCGGAGGTCAATCTGGCACTCATTGTCGAGGTCATGGTGCAGGGCATAGCGAAAAAGACCTAGGATGTTCTCCCCATGTTCTCTGGCTTTCACAGTGTTGTGGTCGACGTCGGCGATTTTGACTCAGCCGTGGGCGACTATGCTCGGCTACTCGGCCAGGAACCCGACTGGCAGGAATCCAACGCGGCAATGCGCACACGCAGCGCACTCTTTCCACTCGCGAACACCATTCTCGAGATTCGCTCGGCCGAGGCGGGCGCCGGTGCCGCGTTCGACACACAGACGAAGGGTCTCTCGGGACTGCGACTCGCTTGTGATGAGCTCGAGCAATTCGTCGGTCGACTCGAGTCGGGCGGAGTCGCGACCCTGCCGAGCATTCCCCAGACGGCCATGCGTTTCGAAGGGGAGGCGGCGAGGACGTGGGTCTCGGCGACCGTGGATCCCAAAGCGAGCCGTGGGATCTCGGTTGAACTGATCTCGGATGAGGCAGGACCGCAGCCGGATTGGGCTGATCGCAGTCGGGCTCAGGCCCGCTCGCAAACGGTCGCCCCCCGGAGTGTGATCCAGGCGCTCGACCACGTCGTCGTGTTCAGCGGCGACGTCGAGGCGACTCGAGATTTCTACGCCGACCACCTCGGCATTCGGCTCGCCCTCGACCGAACCTTCGAGAAGCGGGGAGTGCGGCTTCTCTTTTTCCGGATTGGCGGTGTGACGATCGAGATCGGGGGTCGGCTCGGTGTAGAGCCCCAGCCGGACGCTGTCGATCGATTTGGCGGTCTGGCGTGGCAGGTTCCCGATATCGAGGCAATTCAATCGAGATTGCAAGCGGACCGATTCGACGTTTCAGGGATCCGCGACGGCAACAAACCCGGCACACGTGTCTGCACGGTCCGCGACCCGGTCCACGACGTTCCGACGCTCCTGATCGAGCCGGTCTCGTGAAGGCTGACGCCCGCTGGTAAGCTCTTCCGACGACTCGCGCGCCCCCCAGCCTGGAGATTCTCAGATCATGCACCCGGACCAGCCGGAAGACCTCGAAGCCGCCATTCTCGAGCTCAAGCGGGAGAAGGGTGCGGTCATCCTTGCCCATTTCTATCAGGAGTCCGAGATCCAGGATCTCGCCGACGTGGTCGGCGATTCCCTGGCCCTGGCCCGCGCTGCGCAGGAAATCGACTGCGAGCGGATCGTATTCTGCGGCGTTCATTTCATGGCCGAGACTGCGGCGATTCTGAATCCTGAGATTCCCGTGCTCGTCCCGGACCTCGATGCGGGCTGTTCCCTCGCGGACGGCTGTCCGGCAGATGAGTTCAAGGCCTTTGTTTCGGCTCATCCCGGGGCCAGGGTGTTGACGTACATCAACGCGTCGGCGGCCGTGAAGGCGATGAGCGATCTCATCTGTACGTCGTCGAATGCCGTCAAGATGGTGGAGACGTTCAAGGGCGAAAAGCTGATCTTCGCGCCCGATCGCCATCTCGCGCGTTGGGTTGCAAAGGAGGCAGGGCGAGACGATCTGATCGTCTGGCCTGGCGCCTGCATCGTGCATGAACTCTTCAGTGCGAAGGGGCTCGCCAAGCTCAAGATCCAACATCCGGACGCGGAAGTGCTGGCGCATCCGGAATGTGATCAGACGGTTCTCGATCAAGCGGATTTCATTGCGAGCACGACGGGCATCATCAACCGCGCCGTTGCGTCACCCGATCGACCGTCGATCATTGCGACGGAGGATGGGGTCTTCCATTCGATTCTGAAGCAAGTCCCCGAGAAGGTGCTCTATCAGGCACCAGGCATCGACGAGAGCTGCGCCTGTAACCGTTGTCCCTACATGCGGCTCAACACGCTCGAGAAGCTCTACCTGTGTCTGCGCGATGACGGGCCGCGCGTGACGGTGCCCGAGGAACTGGCGAAGCAGGCCTTGCGTCCGATCGAGCGAATGCTCGAACTTTCCTGAGTAAGGAGGGGACCACCGAGGTCCGAAGCGCCCGAGAGCGGGGCGCGGTGGTCGAGTCGACGATTGAAACGATTCGAAGACGGCTAGAGACGGTTAGAGACGGCTATTCAGCTGGCGACGAGGATCGATCGGCGTCGGT
>CBFDDD010000035.1:0-40621 GCA_965603475.1 uncultured Myxococcales bacterium | reverse complement strand
CGGGACGGATCAGGTCGCCGTGCCCTTCTTCGGAGATGGCGCCAGCAACGAAGGCGCCTTCCACGAAGCCGCCAACATGGCGGCCCTCTACAAGTTACCCTGCCTCTTCGTCTGCGAGAACAACGGCTTCGGCGAATACACTTCGCAGAAACGCCACATGGCGATCCGCGACGTCGCCGATCGCGCAGCCGGATACGGCATGCCCGGCGTCATCGTCGACGGTATGGACGTCATCGCGGTCTACGAAGCGGCCGGCGAAGCGATCGATCGGGCGCGACGCGGCGAGGGCCCGACACTGCTCGAATGCAAAACCTATCGCTTCTACGACCACGTCGGGGTCCGCGGGATGGGCATCGACTATCGCTCGGACGACGAGGTCGAAGAGTGGAAACGCCGCGATCCCATCAAGCTCCTCGAGGATCGCATGGCCGAGCAGGACGTGCTCTCGAGCGACGACGCAGCCACCGTTCACGATCGCGTGCGCAAAGAAGCGCTGGAAGCGATCGAGTGGGCCGAAGCCAGCCCGTTCCCGGCCGTCGAAAATCTCCTCGACGACGTCTACTACAACGGCGAATAGCCTTCTATCAGCCGTCATTCCAATTTCGTAATGGCGTCGAGCACATTGAAAGCAGGAGGCCCCATGGCCGCAGCCACCGATCAAGCGAATCGCGAACTTCCCTACGTCGCCGCGGTCAAAGAAGGTGTCCAGCAAGCCCTTCTCGAGTTCCCGGAGGCCTTCCTGATCGGCGAGGATGTGGCCGTCGCGGGTTCCGTATTCGGGCTCTACAAGGGGCTTCTCGAGGAGTTCGGCGAGAAGCGCGTCGTCGACACGCCGATCTCGGAGGCCGGAATCATGGGTCTCGGCGTGGGGGCCGCTGCGACGGGACTCCGACCGATCGTCGATATCATGTTCATGGACTTCATAGGCGAATGCATGGATGAGGTCTCGAACCAGATGGCGAAGATGCGCTTCATGTTCGGGGGCAAGGCCAAGCTTCCGGTGACGGTCCTCATGATGGGCGGTGCTGGCATGTCGATGGCTGCGCAGCACAGCCAGAGCCTCGAAGCCTGGCTCTGCCACTTGCCCGGATTGAAGGTCATGATGCCGTCGACACCCTACGATGCAAAGGGGGCCATCATCGCCGCGGTGCGGGAGGAGAACCCGATCTTCGTCATCCTGAACAAGATCTCGCTAGGGATGACGGGGCCGGTTCCCGAAGAGCCCTATGCGCTCCCGATCGGTGAAGCCATCGTTCGGCGAGAGGGCTCGGACATCAGCGTAGTGGCCATCGGACGTATGGTCCACGAAGCACTGACGGCAGCAGAGGAACTCGCGAGCGACGGGATCTCCCTCGAGGTGATCGATCCGCGCACGGTACAACCCTTCGACACGGCGACCGTCGTCGCCTCGGTCCAGAAGACGCACCGTGCGATGATCGTTCATGAAGCGGTCCGCTTCGCAGGGATCGGTGGCGAGATCGCAGCCCAGATCCAGGAAGAAGCATTCGACTATCTCGACGCGCCGGTCGCGCGTCTGGGCGCGCCCTTCTCCCCGGTTCCCTATAGCCCGCCGCTGGAGCAGGCCTACATGCCCAACGCGAAGAGAATCGCCGCCACCGCGCGCGAGCTGCTCGGCGGATAGCCGCTCGTGCAGGCCCAAGACGGAAATCAGAGCGACGGCATTCTCGTTGGCCCGGTCGGCATCGTCTGCAACCCGGCCTCGGGCAAGGATATCCGCCGCCTGACTGCGCGTGCGTCCGTCTTCGACAACCAGGAGAAGCTCGCGATCGTGCAACGCGCGGTCCATGGCGCTGTAGCGGCTGGAGCTCGAGAGTTCCTCTATGTGCCGGACGGTCACGACATCGCTGCATCGGCCTTTGAGGAGATTCTTGGCAAGCTCGACGTGGACTGCGAAATCGTGGCCAAGCCGGTCGATGCGCCCCAAACCGACAGCGCCCTCGACACGATTCGCGGCGCGCGAGCCCTGCGCAACGCCGGGTGTGCGGTGGCGATCACACTCGGGGGCGACGGTACGAATCGAGCCTTCACCCTCGGCTGGCCCGACGCGCCGCTCGTGCCGATTTCGACTGGAACGAACAACGTCTTTCCCCTCTTGATCGAAGCCACTGTCGCCGGTACTGCGGCTGGCCTGATTGCGACCGGGCGCCTGCCGCTGCGCGATGTGGCGGCACGCGCAAAGACCATCGCGGTCGACATCGAAGGGGAATCACCGGATCTCGCGTTGATCGACGTCGCCCTCACCAGCGACCGGTTCGTCGGCAGCCGCGCGTTGCTCGACCCCTCTCGCCTGCGAGCGCTATTGCTCACGCGAGCCGACGCATCTGGCATCGGCATGACCTCGATCGGCGGGCTCATCGAGCCGCTCGCCGACAGCGAAGACCAGGGTCTACTCATCGAACTGGGCCTAGGCGGGTTTCGCGTTCGAGCACCGATTACACCCGGGCGCTACGAGACCGTCGACGTCCGCAACATTCGCCGTGTCGAGCTGGACGAGCCGGTCGAGATGGAAGGCCTGGGTGCGCTCGCCTTCGACGGCGAACGGGAGCGAATTCTCAAACCGGGCCAGCGAGCGACGCTCCGGATCCGGCGCAACGGCCCGTGGGTCATCGACGTCGACCGTGTTCACACGCACGCCGCCCACGCCGGATGGTTTCGAATGGAAGCAAGCGCATGAGCCTGCTCGAAGCAAATGACTCTCACTGAACTGATGAGAAGGAGTCGAAACGATGCCCAATGAGATCTACCTGACCCGCGTCGGCATGACCATGACCGAGGGCGTGGTCTCTGAATGGCACATCGCGGACGGGGACAGCGTCAAAAAGGGTGAACTTCTCTATCGCCTGGAGACCGAAAAGGTCGAGCTCGAAGTCGACTCCGACAACGACGGGATCGTAAAGCACCTCGTCGAAGCCGGTGTCACCTGTGAACCGGGGGATGTCGTCGGCTGGATCTACGCGTCGAGTGAAGAAATTCCCGACGCACTGCCGAGGGGCGAGAAGCTCGCCGGAGACGACGTGCCTGTCTCGGCGCCCGATGATGCCGGTAGCCCTTCACTCCCGTCTGCGACGACGAATGCGGGCCGGATGACTGCTGCCACAGCCGCTGCGGCGGTCTCGGCGGATATCGCTACTCGCGGTCTCGGCGGACGCGTTCTCGCTTCCCCCGCCGCCCGCAAGCGCGCACAATCACGCGGCATCGCCCTCGAGTCGATCCGCGGCACGGGACCCGGCGGTCGCATCATCGAAGCCGATATCCCTGAATCGGCAGCCGCCGCCCCGGTCGCGACACGCGCGAGCGACGAACGAATCAAGGCTTCGCCGGTCGCGAAGCGCCGCGCACGAGAACTCGCTGTCGAGCTTGCCAGCGTCGCCGGCACGGGCCCCGGTGGTCGGATCACGAAGGCAGACGTCGAGACGGCCGCCGCACGACCGGGTGGCGCGGTTTCCGCGATGGCCCCCTCGCGGACCGTAGTCAAGGGTCCTGCTGCCGGCGAAACGATCCCAATCCGCGGGATGCGCAAGACGATCGCGAACAACATGTACAAGAGCCTCCAATCGACAGCACAGCTGACGATGAACATGGAGGTCGGGATGGACGACGCGGTGAAGCTTCGTTCCCAGCTGATCACCGAATGGGAAGCTGAGGGCGTCCGACCGAGCTACACGGATCTCGTCGTGAAGGCGGCGGCCAAGGCCCTCGCCATGCATCCCCGTATGAACTCAGTGATGGGCGAGACCGAGATTGCGCTCCTCGAAGACATCCATGTCGGAATCGCCGTCGCCCTCGCGGAAGGCCTCGTCGTCCCCGTCATCCGGCAGCCCCTCGCGCGTGATGTGAAGTCGATCGCGATCGAAGCCTCGCGTCTCGCCGAGGCAGCCCGGACCGGCTCGCTCGGGATGGACGACATGCAGGGCGGAACCTTTACCGTCTCGACTCTCGGAATGTTCGGCGTGGATTCCTTTACGCCGATCCTGAATCCACCCCAGACGGGCATCCTCGGTGTGAATCGAATCACAGATGGCGTGGGTTGGAAGGGCGACATACCGGTGAAGCGCAAGGTCATGCAGCTGTCGCTCACATGGGACCATCGTGTCCTCGACGGCGAGCCCGCTGCACAATTTCTCGCAACAGTGCGTGACCTCCTCGAAGCGCCCTACCGATTGCTCGTCTGAGCAATACCCGAAAGGCACGACTCCAAGATGTCCGAAACCTTCGACGCGATCATCCTCGGCGGTGGACCCGGCGGCTACGTGGCCGCGATTCGGGCTGCCCAACTCGGACTCTCCACAGTCCTCGTGGAACGCGAGGCGCTAGGCGGCGTGTGCCTGAATTGGGGCTGCATCCCGACCAAGTCGCTGCTGCATGCCGCAGACCTGCTGCGCCAGGTCCAACACGCCTCGGAATACGGGCTCCACTTCGAAGGCGCAAATTTCGACATCGAGGGTGTCGTCGGGCGCTCACGCAAGGTCGCGGCCCAGCTCTCGGGCGGCATCTCCCACTTGATGAAAAAGAATGGCGTGCGTGTCATCGACGGCACGGGACGAATCGAAGGGCCGGGGCGACTGGTCGTCGATGCGGCCGACGGATCGGCGCTCACGCTCGAAAGCGATGCAATCGTGATCGCTACGGGCGCGCGACCGCGCAGCCTCCCTGGAATCGAGCCGAATGGCGAGCAGATCTGGACAGCACGCGAGGCCATGGTCCCAAAAGAGATCCCCGACTCACTTCTCGTCATCGGCTCGGGAGCGATCGGAATCGAGTTCGCCAGCTTCTACTCAGCCTTCGGAACAGACGTCATGATCGTCGAGGTCCTGCCCACGATCCTGCCGACCGAGGACGCCGAAATCTCCGCCCTCGCCCGCAAGGCCTTCGAGCGCCAGGGCATGAAGATCTGGACCGACGCGAAGGTGACAACGCTCACGACCTCGAGCGACGGCGTCCATGCAACCCTCGAGACCAAAGAAGGCAACCACGACCAGTCCTTCTCGAAGGCGATTGTCTCCGTGGGCGTGACCGGCAACGTCGAAGGCCTTGGTCTCGATACGACCGCCGTTCAAATCGATCGTGGCTTCATCCGGACCGACTCGAATGGCGAGACCGACGAACCCGGCATCTACGCAATCGGTGATGTCGCAGGACCGCCCTGCCTCGCACACAAGGCGACGCACGAGGGAACCATGGTCGCCGAACACATCGCGGGTGAAGAAATCCACCCGCTCCTGGCCTCACGCATTCCCGGCTGTACCTACTCGTCACCCCAGATCGCGAGCATTGGCCTGACCGAGGCCGCGGCGCAGGCCGCAGGACATCAGATTCGAGTCGGTCGTTTTCCACTCGCGGGCAACGGCAAGGCGATTGCCGTCGGTGATTCCTCGGGCCTCGTGAAGACGATCTTCGATGCTTCGACGGGCGAGCTGATCGGGGCACACATGATCGGTCCTGAAGTGACGGAAATGATCCAGGGCTTCGCCATCGCGATGGGGCTGGAGGCAACCGAAGCGGAGCTGATCGAGACGGTCTTTCCTCACCCCACTATCTCGGAGGCGATGCACGAGTCGGTGCTTGCCGCCTTCGATCGCGTGTTGCACATCTAGGCCGTCGGAGGACCGCCGTCCCGCCATCCAGCGGAGTGCGCACGGCGCATGCAGGAGCCGCGAGGTGTCGGAGGCATCGGCATTCAGCCGGCGTCCGATCCGGTGGACGGCGTCGCCGCTTTCTTCTCGGCACGCTGCTTGTGTTCTTCCAACCTTTTGGTGAGTTCGTCGGCCTCGGCTTGCTCTCCCCGCGCTACATACGTATCCCGCAACAGAGTCACCGATTGTTCCGATGCCGCGAAGCGCGCGGCCCGACGTGCGAAATCGAGCGTCCGATCCGAATGGTCGCCCGAGGCGAGCGCTGCCGTCGCCAGGGCTCTTGCCGCAATTCCATCGTAAGGCGTGCGCCTGATGATGAGCCGAAAGAGCTCGAGGGCTTGTGTCTCGGCGCCCGCGTTCTGCAGCTGCAACGCCAATTCTCTAACGCGCTGTGTGTCGACCGACTCGGCTTCGAGCGCGCGTTTGCCCAGAGCCAAGGACGCTTCGGCGTCATCGTCGACGAGACTCCTGGCGCGCCCCAATAGCGCGATGGGCTCGTTCGGGTCGAGCTCGAGGGCCGCTCGGTACGCAGCCGCGATGACCTCGGGATCCTCTCCCCGTCGTTCAGCCAGAAGGCCGCGGACGGCTTTGAGTCCGGCCGAATTTGGGCGTAATCGTGTGGCGGAATCGAGCATCGAAGTCACACGAACGAGTGCCTCGGAATGATCTCCCACGGCCTGCGTCAGCTCTTCCAACGCCTCCGCCCCACCCGACGCGGCAAAGATTCCGGGGTTTCCACTACTCGCAAATTCGATCGCCTGCTCCGGCTGTCCGCGCCGTCGGAGGGCTCGAAAAACCCGTGCCAGGCGCGGTGCCACGCCAATGGAATCCTGTGGGGGAAGATCGGCCAGATACTTCGGAACCCTTGCCATTTGTCCCAACAGGACCATCAGCTCTACTCTGAGGAGTTCGCCCATTTCGTCAAGAGGGGCCCGCTTCTCTTGAAGGTTCAGCAAGTTATAGGCCTCGACTGCTTCACCGCTCGCGTAGAGCAAAACTGCGATTCGGGACATCGCATTCGTGGTCTCAACCGAAATGCGAGTCGCGTGACGATAGAACTCGATTGCGGCGTCGAAATCCCCGATCTGCTCGGCTGATCGGGCCGCATGATATCGCGCATATTCGTTATCCGGCCAGAGGCGCGCAGCCTCCTCGTAGAGTGAAATGGCTCGGGCATGATCTTCTCGCTCCTGCGCCACCCGCGCCTCGATCATGAAACGAAACGGGGGATGATCGAGCCCGGCGGCGACCTCGAGTGCCCGATCGAGGGCGCCCACTCGGATGGCCAGGTCCGCCAGCGTGAACTCGACCTTGAACGTCGGCGATCGCAGATCGATCATCATCGCCAGCGCTTCCTCGTGTTGTTCCAGCGCGTCGTCCAGTCGACCCTGCGCCTCATAGAACTCTGAGAGCTGAAACTTGTACTGGAGCGAGGTCTGCAGATTTTCGGTCTGGATCGCTTCGATCAGGAGCGCCTCGGCTTCTTCGAATCGTCCCAGTCCGAAGAAGATCTCAGCGAGTCGCGGACCAAATCCGAGCTCGTCTCGCCCTTCGTTGAGCGCCATCGCCCGTTCCAGAACTTCAATCGCCCGGTCTATCTGATTCTCCGCGCGATAAAAATCCGTCGCGGCCACGACCACTGAGAAAATCGCAGGATGCTTGTCTACGCAAGCATCGAAACGCTCCCGGGCAAGCTCCTTTTCGAGGCTCTCCTTCGCGAAAATTGCCATCGTCGTGCAGTACCAGCTGTCTACCGATTCGGAATCTTCTTCTTCGGCGAGCCGCTTTCCCAGCGCGTCGAGCGCTTCAGCTGCTTCGTCGGTCATCGCCGCCAGGAGGTAACCGAGGATCTCTGCGCGGTCGGCTTCGGGATTTTCGGGTTCGATATCTCGAACCCGATCGACATCGGCCAGAACTTCGTCGACATGGATACGTGTCTTCGCATAGGCGTTTGCGCGCGCTAGCAACAGGTCGACATTATCAGCATCGTCCTCGAGCATCTCGCTCAGGATCTTCACCGCCTCATCCGGATTGCTTCCCTGTAGCGCGTTCTGGACGATCATGAGCCCGGCTTCCCGACGCCGCGAAGGATCGGTCATGGCGCGCCGCAACGACCATTCTGCCAGCCCGCCCTCGCCGATCCTCGTGAGTGCAACGCCGTAGTAGAATTGCGCATCAAAGTTGTCTCTTTGCTCCTGAACGACTGGCGCGAGAAGCTCGATTGCCGCGCGGGCGCGGCCTTGATCGAGATAGGTCTTTGCTTGTTCGACGGGATCGCCGGATTCGCATCCGAGGCTTGCGACCACGAATGCAACACCGACGAACAATGCAATTGGCCTCTGCTGGAAGAAAGATCGAACCCTGTCGAACAAATGGCTACCCTCGATGAAACTGGAATGAGAAAGGGGATGGAAGGTCATGGGGTCGTCGGATTCGTCCAACTTCTGGAGTGGTCACAATGGCTCTGGGAGCAACGGAAAGAGCAAGCGGATTGGAGTTGGCGCCCTTTTCGTTGTTCATCTACTCGCAGGTGTGTTGGCATTCTTCCAATCGGGCTGCGATTCGCAGGAACAGGAGGATCTCCAGCTTTGGCCGCTCGGCAGCGTGCAGGATATCGAATATCTGGCGGACCGCGAGGATATCAACGTTCTCTTCATCCTGGTCGACACGCTTCGAGCAGAGCGGATGAGTGCATACGGTTACGAGCGTGACACGACGCCTGTCCTCAAAAATCTTTCACAGGCCGGAATTCGCTTCGATCGTCATATCGCTCAGTCTTCCTGGACGAAGGCTTCGATGGCGTCGATGTGGACGTCGTTCTACCCAACTCGAACCGGCATCGTGAAGTACGACGACATCATTCCGGAAGCCGCTGTGATGCCGGCTGAGGTTCTTACAGAAGCGGGGTTCAGGTCCATCGGGCTCTTCCGCAACGGCTGGGTCGCCCCGGTCTTCGGTTTCGGGCAGGGATTCGAAGTCTACAAGAAACCCATCGTCAGCATGGCGCGTCGAACCAACCAGGCGGAGAATCCGCTCGCCAAGGATCGCGGCACGGATGACGAAATCATCAAGGCAGCCACTGAATTCCTGCGAATCGAGGGCAAGGCGGAGAAACGCTGGTTTCTCTATCTCCATCTGATGGATGTCCACGAATACACCTATGACGAAGCTTCTGCGATCTTTGGCAGCGCCTACTCGGACATCTACGACAGCTCGATTCTTTGGACGGATACCTCCATCGACATCCTGCTGGGAACCATGATGGATTGGGGGCTACTGCGGAACACGATCGTGGTCATCGCCTCCGACCACGGAGAAGCTTTCCGTGAGCGTGGCCACGAGGGCCATGCGCGCTTCGTCTACAAAGAGACAACCGAGACGCCCTTCATCATCCTGCTTCCCTTCCGACTCGAAAGAGGCGGAATCGTCGTGCATTCTCGTTCGCGCAATGTCGACATCTTCCCGACCCTCTACGACATGCTCGGGATCGAGACGCCCGTCGAACTCGACGACGCCGACGGAGTTTCTCTCATGCCGGATATCCTCGCCGCAGCGAGGGGGCAGACGTCCCAGGAAGCCTATCAGCGGGAAGCCTTCGCGCACCTGCGTCAGGGCTGGGGACAGAGGACGAGCGCCAATATTCGGTCGACCTTTGCTCTGATGTCGGGGGATCTGCGTTATGTCCATCAAGTCAGGGGCTCTGAAACCATCGAAGAACTCTTCGACGCACGGAGCGATCCCAAAGAACTGATCGACTTGTCCAAAGAAAGGATGGAAGACCTCGAATCGATGCGATCGCGCGCGAACGAACTGGCTGAGATCGATCCCGTCTGGGGCAAACCGGAGACACGAGACCTGAGCGAGTTGGAGCTGAATCAGCTTCGCGCGCTCGGCTATGAGATCGAGTAGATCAGGTCTCAGGATCTGGTTTCGAGCCCTGCCTGCGGTACTTCATTGGCGTTCTTGCTTTCGCCCTGGCCTCGTCGTCGAGAGGAGACGACTCGAGCCAGACCTCTGCCGCATCCTCATCTCGCTCGCGCCAGAGGCGACCAATTGTAATCATCGCCTCTTCCTGACCCCGACCCGGCGGGAGCATCGTGATCCACTCCAAGGCGCTCTCCGGATCGAATCGCGTCCTCATCGAGAGGACGAAGCGGCCGATCTCCTGGAACCACGCCTCATCTGCGTATTTCTTGCGTGCCTCGTCCGCCCAAGCCAGCGCCGCGTTTCGGTCAGTCTTGAACCACAAGGTATACGCCGCGCGACCGGCGAGCGTCCGTTCGGCCGGATTCGCATCCTCCGAGGCCTCGATCCAGACCATCGCGCGTTCGCCGTGTCCAAGCCATCCGAGACGATCGGCGAGCCGCGAGCGTGCTGAATCTGCGTATTGCTCGTCGCAATGGATGTCGCAATAGGCGATGGCTGCCTCCGCATCGGCGCCAGCCATCGCAACCATACCCTTCCGATGGACGTGAACGATCACGCTCTGCTTGGGGTCCCCCCGCCCAGCGCGTACCGAGTCGATCCATTCCGCTACGCCCTCTGCACCCTTATCGTAACTGAGCGCTTCCGCGTAGAGCCCTATGTAGTGCTGTCCGGGCTGGCTAGTGCCTCTGCTGAGAATGAAGTCCGAGAGGCCGGGCCGACCCGATTCGTACCATCCCCTCACGATCGAGCGCCGGATCTCGGCGTCGTTTTCATTTGCGGCTGCAACGGCCGCCATCGGATCCTGCGAGGCCCACTCGAGGAATCCGTCCGCACTAGCGGCTACGGCCACAGGCGACGGCAAGGACATCGCAAGGGCCATCGCACGTTCCGGGTCGACATGGCTCCACGCATTCATCAGAATCAGAAAGTCGACCGAACGCAGACCCCGAAACCCTTTTCTCAAATTCACAAGCTCGCGAAGCGCGTCCGAGTCCTCGGACCCGAGCGTCGTTACGAACTGTGCCATCGCAGCGGTTCGTTCTAGCTGGTCTTCGATCTCGACCAGTGTGGCCCAGTGTTCCTGGACGGAAATACCAGCGGGGCGCTCCGGAAACGAGTCGCGCTCGTCTCCTGAACAGGCACAGAGCACCAGACCGAGAGCCACGACCAGACCGAACGAGTAGGCGGTCCCGAGACGAATCTTCTCGCCGCGAACGCCGGTCGTGCGGCGCATCGCCACAGTCAAGACATTGTAGGTGGGCACTGAACCGGACTCCTCTATCCATTCCATTTCTTTACCGAGCATCCGAGCACGGCCTGCACATCCGCGTGGGTACTGGCTTGCCATCGACTGCCGGGCTCGTGCATGGGTTTAGCAAACAGCCTCTTGAGAACAAGCGCAACATTCCGGCAGACTTATGATGGAATCGAGGTGGAGAGCCCAAAAGAAAACACGGGAAGCAGCCTGGCCGGCCACTTCCCGTGTCGATATTAGGCGCGCAAACGCCCGTACGCCCCCGGCGCGCCTCTCGCGAGTCGCGTCAGGAGCCCCGGATCGCCTTAGCGGATGCGACGTCGCGAAACGCCGACGAGCGCCGTGATTCCGGCGATGAGCCCGAGGGCCATCGACGGCTCCGGCAGTTGGAGGGTCAGCATCGTCCGCTCTGTCCCGGCCGACGAAAAACCACCCGACGTGCGCTTCGACATGGAACCTGAAACCAGATTGACCATACCCTGGCCGCTCACGGTTCGCTGATCGTTACCGGTGTTGGTCCACGTCGAGAGGGGTACGGTGGCCATTTCCGAAAACGCCTGGACGATGACCTGACCTGTCGTCAGCGGCCCTGCCCAGGTCGTCGAAGTGGCTTGACGGCCCAGACCTGTTCCATCATTTACACCGGTACCCGGACCGAACTCCGTACAGCACATCGTCGTGCGTATCCTTACATCCGCAGTATTGAACGGAGATCCATTTGGCTTCACACGAGCCTGGACAATGTCACCGGCGGCGCCGCCCAGGCGCTGAACAACGACACCGAAGTCGGCTCCCCATGCGGCCACCTCGATCAGATCCTGTGGCTGCGTCTCATAGGTTTTCGGAGTAGGCGGGGTACCCGCTATTTGGGACGCCGAACCAGTGGTTGACATCGGAGTAGGATTCGGCACGAGAAAATCGCTTACGGTGTAGGAATTCGGCGCCTGGCGGTTGAAGTTGATACGGCCGATCCACGCGTTTGTGGGCGCACCCCCAAGATTCGGATTGGTCTTCGTCCCCTCACGCCTGACCTGCCGCTGAGTTGCCGGACCACCGAATTGATTGACCGTCCCAACGTATTTGACGAGCGCCGGAGTGACCTGTACACCGGTCCCTCCCAAGGACGTGCTCGGCGTAACGCCGATACAGCCACCTTGCCAGTTCGCCGTAATCGGGTCCGGTACGATAGCGCCGGCGCAGTGCGTCAAGTTCTGCGCGCCGAGACGACCGTTCTGCTTGAACAAGACGGGGCCGCCGATCGTTTGCGTCTGCTGCGAAGGCGGACTTTCCGTGGGATATGCGACCGCGCGGCCCGGAAAGGACTGTCCGATGTTAGTCGATACGCCGAGAAATGTCGGAGCAAATTGGAAGAGCGGTACCTGAACTAGTTTGGGGGTCGCATACTGTCCCCATGGAGGGCAAATTGGACAATTCACTCTGGAGAGGATCGTCGCGGCTGCACTTCCGTAAGTCAGCTGCCCTGGCTGGATGGCAATCGAGAAGGGAGCCCCCATCCCGCTCGGGATGGTGACCTGAGCGCCCGCTTTCGGTATGACGAATCCATTCACCGTGTGGCCGAAGCCCAACTGTTGTCCGGTCGGCGCGATTGTGGCCCCAAAGACAGGCGTATTTGGCAACCCGGCCAAAGGTGTCAGCTGCGGAATGACAAAGCCGCCACCCACCACGGTACGGAAACTGCCACCGGTAATCGGGCAGGCTCCTCCGTTGCACGCTGCCTGGGCGCTCGCTGGAACAAGCGCCAAAGCCACAACGGTCATCGCCGCCGCGAACACGATTCGATTCCCTAAGAAACTCATCATTGGTTCTCCTTGTGGGTAGTCACTTCGACCTGACTCTCCGGCAGAGTCGAGCGAGCTTTACCCAAAAAACTAAGTTAGGTACAGAGTATAGATTTCCCCCGGGGGCATCAAGGAAAATCTAGATCGCAGGAAAGAAAGAAATAAAGAAAGAAGGAAAACTGAACAGAGAACTCTGACGGGTGGGTAAAAGCGACCGTGCAAGGCCCACCCCGGCCGGGGGCCGCAGCACGCACTCAGAGCCGGCGCTGCCTCCTCGAGATACCGAGGTTTTTGATCAGAACTGAACACCTACGGTCATGCCGTAGGTCCGGGGCTCGCCGATGAAGTGGATCGTTGAACCAAGAAAGGTACTGAGGTCTGCCGAGAAGTTGCGGTACGCCTCATTCGTCAGATTACGTACCCACCCGGTGATAGAGAGGGTAGAGTCGCGCGGCCTGTAGTCGAGGCTCACGCCATGCAGCCAGTACGCCTTCTCTCCAATCATCGTATCACTGAGAACCGACCTGCCATCTGCAGTTGGAATCCCCCTGCCTTCGGTCGGATCGAAGTAGACGTCATCCGTCCACACCGCGTTGTAATTGAAGGTAAACGCGCCATATCGGCCGAGGTCCAGACGCTGGCTCGCAATGAGGGAGACGGTGTACTGGGGAGAGTTGAGCAGCCGATTGCCGGTGTGGACGATGGCCTTCTCGAAGAGTCTCTGCTGCCCCTGACCGTCGCGTATCGACCTCAGCTGGAACTGGGTGAAGTCGAGAAACTGGGACTCGAGCCAACCGAAATTCATACGAAGATTGGTCCCATCGAAGGGCTCGAAGAAGGTCTCGAGTTCCGCACCATAGACCTCGGCTGAATTCGCGTTGATCGTGACGAATTCTGGTGCCGGCGCAAGGTTGGTCTCGGACGTGAAGATTTGATAGTTGTAGTAATCGTAGTAAAAGAGAGCACCCGTCACCCTCACTCGACCTTCGAAGGCGTTCAGGCTCCAGCCAAATTCGTAGGCATCGATCCGCTCGGGAGACGCGAAGGTGAGTCCCTTGTCTGGGTTGCTAGTGGCGTTGTAACTCCCGGCCTTCCAGCCTCGGTTGTAACTCACGTAGAATGAGACATCTTCGGTCGGCGTGTACCGCAGCCGAACGGTGCCTGTCGGCGAGTCGAATGAAATGTCTTCTTTTGCGGCAATTTCCGGAGCCGTCGGGTACAGCTCGTAGTCCATCCATTTGCGTTCGTAGTTCCAGCGCGCACCGAAATCGAGACCGAAGACCTCTGTGAATTCCCAGCTTCCCTTGACGTAACCGGATATAGCAAGAACTCGCTGCTCATAGTCGCGGACAATTTCATTGCCTGAGATTTCGTCATTGGAATCTGTGAGTCCGAATACCTCCACCTGGTCCGCGACGAGGAGTCCGCCGACTTCCCAGTCGATGACCGCGTCGGTCGGGAGAGGACCCCCGATGCGCAGCTCCTGGGAAGCCTGATAGCCCCGGTCCGAATTATTCAGATGAAAGACTGTGTCGGGCGTGAAGTCCAAATCCTGATGGCTGGACCGGTCCCAACGTTCAAAGCCGGTGATGGATTCGACTTTTACTGAATCGGTGACGTCGGCGTCGCCCCGCAAGGCGAACCCCCAGGTTTCATTGCGCGTCTTGCCGACCTGGTTGACCGCGCCCCTGAACGGATTCTGATCCAGGTCTTCGAGCTCTCGGCCAAGCTCGGAGCGTGCTTTTAAATTGGCTGCGCGGCTCGCAATGAGTCGTTCGTCCCGCGGTACCGCGGGCGTACAGAAAATTCCACACTCAGCCCGTGCGGATGCCAGGAGTTCATCCAACCGATCGATGATGTCTTGATCGGCGTAGCTCGTCCTCCCGGCAGTATTGAACGGTCCGCTACCGACGATCTCGGTATTATCTGCCGGAATGTTGGAGTTGACCTCTGGTTGCAGGCTCTGAACGCCGATCGACTGACCGATATGCGAATCATCACGAACTTTCGAATAATGGACGTTCAGCGACCATGAGGTATCGATGGACAGGTCGGGAGTAAATTTGAAGATCGAACGAATAGCCCAATTCGACAGGTCGTTGACATGTGAGGGCAGTCCTGCCGGAACGTTGGATTTTCTGTCGCCCTGGAATGTGACCCCTTCGCCGCATAGCGAATGCGGAGCTTGATTGTCATTACCGGTCCCCGTACGCTCCGCGCGATCCTCGACGCTCGGAATGCCGGAACACCGGTTCTTCATCCAGCCCCCACGCTTAGTGAACCCGAATGCGGTCCGCATGCTGAGAAAATCGGGGAGCAATGGCAGCTCGAGCGCACCCTCGACGTCGACGTAATCGTAATTGCCATACGAGGCGCTGAGGGATGAGTTGAACACCCCCGTCGGCTGCCGCGGGTAGATCTTGATCGCGCCTGCCGATGCGTTCCGGTACGGACCCGTGCCCTGCGGCCCGCGCAACACGACGACCTCCTCGACGTCAAAAATTCTTCCGAGTAGGATCGCAGAGGAGCCGCGCGGCACGTCGTCCTGATAGACGGAGATCGCACCGGTCGCAACGGGGCTGAAGTCGTTTAGCCCCACGCCGCGAATGAAAAGCGTCGGCGACGTGGTCCCCGCGACGACGACCTCGAGGTTGGGTGTGAAGTCCGAGAGATCGCTGATGTTCTGGACGCCAAGCGTCTCGAGTGTCTCCGCATCGAAAGCGGTTACGGACGCCTTGCCGGTCAGCAGTTCGGCCCTGTCTGCACTCCCGGACACGAGCATCACCTCGACGCCCGCCCACGGATCGGATGCCCCCGTCACCTGAGTCGCTTCCTGCGCCGAGGCGGAAGTTGCGACAAATGTGACCAACAGGAAGGTCGTGAGGAGAGGTTGTACGACACCGACGAGGGGCGCGGACAGCGCGTCCCCATTCGACCTTCGCCGGCGTGGCATGCAGTCTTTCAGACACATACAAAGCCGTCTCCAATCCAAGTGGCAGATCGAGTCGATCGCCAAAAGCGTCTCCATCAGATTGGCGCTCCCCAAGGACTGCTGCCTCCGATACAGTTGGTGACGGAATAGAGTTGTACGAGGATCTGGAAAGAACTCGAAAGATTTTTCCCCTTCGAGGAAGTGATTGGATGAGTCACGCCAAATCAGAACGAACGGAGAGGGTCGACAGCCAACACATATTCACCTTGTTTGGGCTCCTCATCATCTCTCTTACCAAAATGTAGGACATGGTCTAGATTCGCGCGATGCTCAGACATTTCAACCCCACGAAGCCGAATTCTCGGCTCTTGACGATCGGAACACTCGCCATGCTCGTGGTGTCCGCTTCGGTTGCCGGAGCGGAGGAGGAGCGCGATCCTCGCTGGAATTTGGACGGTTGGACGCCTTCCCTTGGTGCGACACTTGGCGTGCACACGACAGACATGTCTGGTTTCGTGCTCGCAACGGACAGCAGTGACTCTCCCATTCGCGTTCCCCAGGACTCCCAAGACTACGCCGTCTCCGGGCTCCTTCATCTTTCACTGGGTCTGGAGACGCCCGAGCTTCCCAGGATTCCGGGCCGCGTCCGCCTTTTCGGGGCCGTCGACTATTTCGTGACGTTTCCTCCGGACCGAAATATCGCGGGCGAGGGCAACCCATCGGGTTTCTTTATCAAACCTGGATTCGTCAACCCGCCCGTAGAAGCGATCGAAGGAACCGGAAGCCAGAATTCGGTCATGACGGCGCGAAGCGCGTACGGAGTCACCGGCGGCGTATCGATTGAATTCGAGGTAGGCGGCTTTCGTTTCCACGTGAAGCCGGGCGTATCCTGGATGCGATATAAGTGGGATTTCCATGGCGTCGTCCTCGATGCGATCAAGGCCGATGTCCCGCCGGGTCGAGATTTTCGCCAGGTCGAGCTTCGCGCGCGAGGCAAGCTCTATTCGAGCGGCGTAGGTCCCTACCTGGCTATCGAATCGGAGCCGGATCCGTGGGGGCCGATCCTCGTGAGCGCCTTCGTCGAAGGCGCCTACTACCGAGCGCTCGGCGATCGAGATGCGAACATCTCCACGCAGGAGACTCTTTCGGGAAATAATCTTCCCACAGATACGTACACGGGGCGCTGGGGCATCAAAGTCGATGAGGAGTTCTGGCGCGCCGGCGCGGGTCTTCGCGTCTACCTCGCAGGCGACTAGCACCACGAACCCGTCTGCCCGGCTGAGTCGCCGAGCGCGAGTCCGTCGTTCACCTTCCTACGAATTCCTCGCTCGCGAAGTTCCGACTCGACAAATCGCTTCTGGGCTCAGTTCGATTCCCAATACGGCGCGCGCAGCTTCCGTTTGTTGATCTTGCCCATCGAGTTGCGCCCGAGGTCAGCGACGATCTCGACCGAACGAGGGCATTTGAAGGTTGAGATCTTCTCCCGAATCCAGGCGATGATCTCTGCTTCGGCCGGCGGGTTCGCCGGATCCTCAGGGATCACGAGCGCCTTCAGTTCTTCGCCCATCTCTGCGTGGGGTACGCCGATGCAGGCGACGTCCGCGATCCCGGGATGATTGATCAGCACGTTCTCCGCTTCGGCGGGATAGATATTCACTCCGCCCGAAAGGATCATGTCGCTGAATCGATCGGTGATGAAGACATAGCCGTCATCATCGACGTAGCCGATCTCTCCGAGGGTAAATACGCCTGGGCGGAGATGCGCCGCGGCCGATTTTTCCGGGTCGTTGTGATAGACGACGCCGCGGCCGGTCGCGTCGCTGAAATAGAGTCTTCCTTCTGTATTAGGCGGAAGCTGACTCCCCTCTTCGTCGACAACGAGTGCCTCGAATGGCGGCACCGCCCTCCCGACCGAACCCGGATGTTCGAGCCACTCGGGTGAGGTAATCGAGCAAGTGGTCCCGACTTCGCTCGCCCCATAGGCTTCGGCCAACACGGGCCCCCACCATTCGATCATGGCCCGCTTCACATCGACCGGGCAGGCCGCCCCCGTATGCGCAACCCATTTGAGGCTCGACAGGTCATATTTCGCGCGCGTCTCCTCGGGCAGTGCGAGCATCCGCACGAAATGAGTCGGCACGAGGACACTCGAAGCGATTCCGTAATCCTGAATCGCGCGGAGTGTCGTCTCTCCATCGAAGCGCCCGAGGATCACCACCGGTACCCCGGCCACCAGGGTGCGTGAGCCCGAGAGGGGCCCCGTGTGATAGAGCGGCCCGATCACCCCGTGGACTCCAAAGGTCGCGAAGAGTCCCTTTGCAACGCTCTCGAGGTGCTCCGCAACCGTGTCCCCGGCGGCGAACATCGTGGGCGGAAGGTTCGTCCCCTTCGGCCGACCCGTCGTTCCGGATGTGTAGAGGAGGTTCGGACGAGGTGCGTGATCCATCGGTGGATCGTCACCAGAGGCTTCATCGAGCCACGCCGTCCAGGGTTTGATGCCTTCGACGCTGTCGCAGCGCCAACCGATCACATTCTCGACACCCGCCTCTCGCGCCGCCTCGATACCGCGCTCGGCCGTCTCGGGCCCGACAAAGAGGATTCGCGCGCCCGAATCCTCGAGAATGTAGGCAACCTCTTCCGCGGTCAGGTGGAAGTTCACGGGGACGGTGGACGCTCCCCCGATCAGGCCACCCATATGCGCGATCGCAGTCTCGACGGCATTCTCTGCGAAGACTGCAATCCGATGGTCGGGACCGAGATCCGCCGCGAGAAGGCCATTCGCGGTGCGGTTCAGGGCATCGTCGAGATCGGCCCAGGAGAGTGTTCGCTCGGGGTCGCGCAGTGCGACTTCTTCGGGCCGTTCGGCGGCGAGCTTCTTGGCAAAGGCGACCATGAGGGATTCCTGTCCTTGGGGCGAGCGGCATGCTCGCGGCGGGTATCACACTATATTCACACTATATATAGAAACAACAATCGAGCCGGCAGAGCGGCAGCTGATTCTGGCACAGGGTTCAAAATCGTGTCAAGCGAATCAGGCGGGGTCGCGGCGCGCAGGCGGTCGAGGGAAAAAATGAAAATCGGAATCGTCTACCCCCAGATCGAACTCGGCGGCCGCCCGGATGCCGTTCACCAGATCGGTCTGGCTGTCGAAGAACTCGGCTTCAACCACATCCTCTTCTACGACCACGTCGTCGGCGCAGTCCACGAGGGACGCACACCGAAACTCCTGGGGCCATACACGGATGCGGACCCCTTTCACGATCCCTTCGTCGCCTTCGGCTATCTCGCCGGGATCACCCAGCGAATCGAACTCGTCAGCGGTGTATTGATCCTTCCGCAGCGACAGACGGTCCTGGTGGCCCAGCAGGCGAGCGACGTCGACCTGCTCTCCGGAGAGAGACTCCGGCTAGGCGTCGGCAGCGGCTGGAACTACGTCGAATACGATGCGCTCGGTCAAGACTTTGCGAGTCGAGGCGCTCGGTTGGACGAGCAGATCGAGTTCATGCGCGAACTCTGGACGAAGGATCTGCTCAGCTTCCAGGGCAAATTCGATTCGATCGATCGCGGCAATATCAACCCCCGCCCGAAGCGAACGATCCCGATCTGGATCGGTGGATTCTCGGAGCCGGCATTCCGGCGCGGCGCCAGGCTCGGCGACGGTTTCATCTTTGCGGGCCCGACCGAAACGGGGGTAGGCCACACCATCGGCGTCCTCGATGCCTGGCTGCGAGTCCAGGAGCACCTCGAGAAGAACGGGCGAAGCGCGAGCAGTTTCGGAGCGGACTATGTGATGCTCGCCGAGCTCGGAGTCGAGGCGACGGCCGACACGATCAAGCGTTGGGAGGACGCCGGAGGGACCCACGCTTCAGTCGTGACGATGGGGATGGGCTTCGACTCGACCCAGGCCCACCTCGACTACATCGCCGACGTCGCTGCAAAGGTCGGCATCTCGCCCTCGCCCGCCACCTAACTACGAAGTGTCGGGCGTACTATGCTTTGCGGCCTTCACCCGAGAGGAGTCCCATGACGTCGAACCAACAATGGCTGATCGACGGGCAGCCGCGCGGCCGCGCATTGCTCGAGTCAGATTTTAAACGACAGACCATCGAACTCTCAGCGCTCGAAGCCGATCGCGCGCGGGTCAAGGTCGAGGTGCTGGGTTTCGACCCTTCGATGAAAGGTCAGATGGAGAATATTGGCTACGCCGCCGCGACGAGCCAAGGTGACGTCATGGGCGCCTCTGGAATCGGTGAGGTCGTCGAGTCGAATGATCCGAGCCTGAAGGTCGGCGCCAAAGTCCTCGGCCGCCTCGGCTGGCAAGAATACGCGAGCGTGCGCGCCCGCGATGTCCAGACGATCGCAGACGACGACCTGCTGACAGCGCGGCTCGGTCCGCTCGGCGGAACCGGACTCACTGCCTATTTTGGCCTCTTGCGCCACGGTCGTCCGCAGCCCGGCGACACGCTCGTGGTTTCCGGTGCCGCCGGGGCGACGGGATCGGTCGTGGGACAGCTCGGGCGTCTCGCGGGCTGCCGAGTTATCGGCATCGCCGGCGGCGAAGAAAAATGCCGCTGGCTCGTCGACGAACTCCGCTATGACGCTGCCATCGACTACAAGAACGAGATCGTGAAGGTCCGCCTGAAGGAACTCTGCCCCAGCGGCGTCGACGTTTTCTTTGACAACGTCGGCGGATCGATCCTGAACGACGTGCTCGCACGCATCGCGCTGAACGCACGGGTCGTAGTATGCGGCGGCATCTCGCGCTACGAAGCGGAGGACCTGCCGCCCGGCCCCGCAAACTACATGAACCTGGTCTTCCAGCGGGCGACGATGGCCGGGTTCCTTCTGACGGACTACGCGGCCGAGTTTCCTCGCGCCCTGGCTCGGCTCGAAGCATGGGTCCGAAGCGGCGACTTGCTCCACAAGGTGGACGTTCAGCAAGGCTTCGAGAACATTCCCGCCACATTGCTCCGCCTATTCTCTGGCAAGAACTTCGGCAAACAGCTGCTGCGGCTCTAACCTCGAACGCGATCGCGGCCCGATGGCGGTGGCGCTGACGGCGGAGATGGCGATCCCGCTCTTCTCAGCCGTGAGACTCAGGTTCCAGCGAGGCGCGCGACGACCGGAGCAAAGGCATCACGCGCGTCGCCTCCGACCGTGACGTAGGAGATCCCGTAGGCTTCACGGCGCCGCACCAGCTCGTCACAGACCTCGTCTACGCTGCCGAAGAGCCCATGCGGATGAGCGCGCATCTGTTCTGGCGTGAACCCGAAGCTCGCGGCCATGCCCTCCGCGATCGCGCCGGTCCCCTCACCGACGAAGGTGAAATACGCGCCGATCTCGATCTCGAGAGAGTCGAAGCGATCGCCGGCCGCTTCACGAATCCAGCCGACCTTCTCGGCAGTCGCGTCAGCCGTACCACTCATGACGCCGTCGGGGCCGATGATCCCTGCGCGGTTGTTGAAGTTGATACTCACGATGTCCGCCTCACGCGCGGCGAGCGAGAGGACGCGTCGCCCTCCGCCGCCGATCATGATCGGTGGGTGTGGCGTCTGGATCGGCTGGGGCACGCCTTGATACCCCTTCGAATTCACGTGGGTGCCACTGAAATCGAGCTGCTCGGGCGTCATGTACGCCTTGATGAATTGCACAGTCTCCCCGAGTCGATCGATACGCATCCCAATCGGATCGAAGGGAAGCCCGATCGCGTCGTATTCTCCTTTGAGCCAGCCGGCGCCGAGTCCCAGTTCGAGTCGGCCATCGGAGAAGAAGTCGAGCGTCGCCGCTTCCTTCGCAAGGACCGCCGCGGGTCGATAGTCGATACAAAAGACACGACAACCGATGCGTAGATTCGTCGTCGCCTCGGCAGCAACCGCCATCGCTGGGACGGCCGCGAGTGTCTGAAGGGGATGGTTGGTCGCCTCGAGCGCCGGACCTGGACCGATGATGTGATCCGCCAGGTGGAGGGCCGAGTAACCGAGGTCCTCGACCTGTCGCGCCCCCTCACGCCATTCCTTTGCGGAATCGGCGTGGAAGCTCTGGACGGCGAATCGAAAGGGCTTGGTCATGATTGGGCTCCTCATTTCTCGCCTGTCGCCTCCAGATCACGCCGAGAGCATGGGCGGAGAAGGACAGGTCTCGACGGCCTTCGAGTCCGGGCTGGCTCGAAAGGTCGGCCGAAGCCCGATCAATGGGCGTCGTCGAGTCTGGCTCTTCACTTCGAGTGCAGCAAGTCCGATCCTTGTCGCCCGTCGTGCGAAGCGAAGATCCTGCGGCTCATCTCGGGTCGAAACGACTCCTCTCGGTTACCCGTCGGGCTGCTAGTCTGAATTCGATGAGCGATGTTGCGACCGAAGCTCTCCAGGACAGAGTCAACAGTCATTCGACCCGACGATCGACTGCCGATCCCGTCTACCCCGTGGGACTACACGTCCGCCACAGCGACCACCGAGGTTTCCCGAAATGAATCAAAGACCCCTAGAAGGCAAAGTCGCCCTCGTCACCGGTGGTGCTCGCGGCATCGGGGCCGGCATCGGCGAGGTCCTCGCCGGCGCCGGCGCTCGGATCGCGATCGGTGATCTCGTCGGAGGGCAACACTCCGCCTATCGCCTCGCCGACCGCGAAGAACTCGAAGCGACACTCGAGCGCTTGACCGCTGCAGGCGGCCAGCCCTTCTCCACGCATCTTGACGTCACGGATAGCGATAGCTGCAAGTCTGCAGTCGCCTCGGTGCTCGATCATTTCGGCCGACTCGACGTACTCGTCAACAACGCAGGCGTTGTTCGATCCGGGGCAATCAGCGACCTCGACGAAAGCGACTGGGATCAGATGTTCGCGGTCAATGCCAAGGGCATCTTTTTGATGAGCCGGGCTGCCCTGCCCGCTCTGCGAGAAAGCGAAGGCGCAATCGTGAACATTTCCTCGGTCGCGGGGCTACAGGGCTTCGGCGGCATGTCGGCCTACTGTGGCTCCAAGTTTGCCGTCCTCGGCATCACGCAGTCGCTCGCTCAGGAACTCGCGACGGATGGAATCCGCGTCAATGCGGTGTGCCCGGGAATGCTGGCGACGGCGATGTGGCTCGATCATCTGCTGCCTGACTCGGAGACCGAGGAATCGGAACAGGAACGGGCGGATCGGTTCGAGAAGATGATGACCCGAATGGTCCCGCTCGGTCGACCGCAGACTCCGGAAGATATCGGCCAGGCCGTCCTTCACCTCGCGACCGCGCCCAATGTCACAGGGGTCGCGCTGCCCGTTGCAGGCGGATCCGTGATGGCCTGAGCGTCTCGCGTGCTCCAGTCTCACGTGATTCAGAGAATCCATCATCTATCGTGGAGTCCAACAACATGACGACATCGAACCAGACCTCTCTCGATGGCAAAGTCGCGCTCGTCAGTGCGGCCGGGCGCGGAATCGGTCGCGCCATCGCGATCGGGTTGGCCGAAGCGGGCGCCAGTGTCGCGGTCAATTCGTACGGCAAGAACACGACGGAGGACACGGCCGAGGCTGTCAGGGCTACTGGCTCCGAAGCGCTCCCACTCGTCGGTGACATTACGGATCCCGAGATGATTCTATCCGCCGTCGAGCGCACGCTCGAGCACTTCGGTCGGATCGACATTCTCGTCAACAACGTCGGTGCCGGGCCAAAGGAAATTCCCGCCCGGGAGTCCCATGCACTCGGATCGGCCGCATCCCTCTGGGACGCGCTCTATGACCAGAATCTACGCGCCGCCGTGCTCATGACGGAGGCCGTGATGCCCCACATGATCGAGCAGGGACACGGAAAGATCGTTCACGTGTCCTCCATCGCGGGCAGATCGTCACTCTCCGATCGAATGCTCCAGACCTTCGCGCATCCGGCTTATGGCGCGATGAAAGCCGCACTCTGTCATTACGCGACGACGATGGCCGAGATTCTGGGGCCCCACGGCATCAACGTCAACGCGGTCTGCCCGGGCATCGTCTGGACCGATTCATGGAAGGCGAACGCCGAGAATGCGGTCGCGTCCCTGCCCGAGTTCGAGGGGCAGGACCCTCGTGAATGGTTCAAGGGTATCGCCCGTGGAGACTATCCCGAGATCTTCGACCGGACGCCGCTCCGGCGCGAGCAGACCGTCGAGGACGTTGCGGATGCGGTGGTCTTCCTCTCATCGGAAGCCGCACGCAATATCACCGGCCAATCTCTGATGGTCGACGGCGGGATGGTAAAAATCTGAACGGGGGAACTAGGAGCCTGACCCAAGACTCTCGTGGGAAGCCCAAGTGTCGAGGCGCACCGCTGGCAAGGCGCGGAAGCGCAGCTGTAGCTGGCTACAGCAAGGTTTCGCAACGCCGCCAGCGGTGATGCATCGGCGCATGGGCGTCGCGACGAGTCTTGGGTCAGGCTCCTAGTACGTTGCGATGCCGCCATCGATCGACAGCTGCGCACCGGTGATACCACGACCGGCAGGCCCCGCCAGCAACAACGCGAACTCGGCAACCTGCTCGACGGTATTCAGTTCGCCGGTCATCGTCTTCGACTTGAAGAGATTGTCGACCATCTCGTCGAAGGTCATTCCGAGTGAGGCGGCAAGCGTCGGTCCGCCGCTGGTCACCTGCTCCGTCAGAATCAAGCCTGGACAAATTGCGTTGACCGTGACGCCCTGCCGACCCACTTCGGCGGCGACCGCCTTCGTGAAGCCGTTGATGCCGTGCTTGGCTGTGCAGTACACGCTCATGGCCGGCGAGCCCTGCTTGCCTTCGACGGATGAGATATTGATGATCGAGCCGTAGCTCGCGGGCAGCATATGTCCGAGCGCGATCTGTGTGGCGAGGAACGTCGAAGTCAGATTCAGTCGCAGATCATCATCCCACTCCTTCTCATCCATGTCCACGACCAGCTTCGTCGCCGTGCTTCCGCCGACGTTGTTCACGAGAACGTCGAGCTTTCCGAATCGTTCGACCGCGCCATCGATCAACTCGACGAGGTCCTCGCGCACGGTTGCTGACCCCTGGTGGAACCAGACCCGGTCGGGCGCGTCGAGCTCGGCCATGAACCTTCGCGCGGCCATTGAAGGCGACCATCGCGCCAGCGGATACGAAGGCCCGTACGATGCCCGCCCCAATTCCTCGACTACCACCGGTCACGACTACGACTTGTCCCTCGACTGCTGCCATCTCACTCTCCGATTCCGTTGCTGTTCCCGCTGCCGTTTTCGTACTCGATCGCCATGCCGCCCATGCGATCCGCTTCGCAGGACAGATTCAGCAAGCGACTATTCCAGCTCGTTCAAACACCAGAGGAGTCCCCGCCGAAGCAGGTCGTAGTAGACCGGCAGGTTCCAGGAGCATCGCTCGATCTCCGGGTAGTAATCCATTGCCGGCTTCATGTCCCAATGGCCGCGACAATGGCCAAGCGTGTTGTAGAGCACTGCGCCTTTGCCGAGCGGTCGCAGGTAGGAGACCAGATGCCGATCGGCATGCTTCCAATCCGACTCCGCAAAGCCCTCTGCCATTCCGGAGAACGTCGTCTCGAGTAGCGGCTCGAACTTGTCCTTGTCGTGGTACTCAGAAAGGTAGAGCTCATCGTCGGTCTCGAAGGGCTCGATGCCGGAGACCAGCGGATGCTCCGGCGCGACGCATTCGACATTGTAGAGCTGGATCGGGGGGTGAGCGATGAACTGACTACCCAGTGTGTAGGCCATCCGGTCCATCAGCTTCGGCGCAACGACGCCCTCCGGCGTGAACTCCAGAATGGAGTTCGTTCCGTGAAGGGCCAGCCAGCGACCACCCGATGCAACGAAATCATGGAGTGCTTCCTGCTGCTCCGGCGTCGGCCGCAGATCACAAGTGTAGGTCACCAGGAAGCGGCTCTCCGCGATCCCCTCGATGTCGGAATAGTCGGAGGAGACTCGGGTTCGGACATGAGGATGCTCAGCGAGGAGTTTCAGCAGCTCGACGCGGGCGAAGTCGATGTCGTGGTAGCGACCGCCCGCCACCAGGTAGGCGTCGATCCGTTCGGCCTTTTCTTCACTCATCTCGTGGGTCTCCTTTCAAAGAAACAGTCGTATTCCGTCCTTGAATTCGACGAGGATTCGACAACGAATAGCGGTTTCATCACGGGGCGACGACCGCCAGATTGCCCTCGGTCCAGAGAACTTCGAGTGTTCGCCGACAAGAGCGCCAGCCGTCTGGTGTCTTGCGCCAGAGGTCAGTGTAGATTCCCGCAACGATATAATTGGGACCGCCTTCAGCATCCTCACGGACGTGCTGTGCGTGAAAATAACACCTCGACCTCGGCCCGTCCGGCGAAATTTCGATCTGGTGGTTGCTCAGCATGTGCTGGCTGCGATCGAGACGATCCAGCACGGCGGCTATCAAATCCGTCAAGGGCCCCACACCGGTCGTGGGCGCGCGGCCAGCATAATCGCAATACACGTCCTCGGTGAAGATCTCATGGAGTTCGTCGTAGGCGCGCGTGTCGATTGCCCAGCAATAGCGAATCGTCGCGTCGACGATCGCCTGTCGGTCTTCGAGTGTCATGCTGATCGTTTCGTCCTGGATTTTCGCCATGCGAACAGCATAGCGGTTGGCCGGCAGACGCACGCTTTCGTGTTCGATGGATGACGAGTCCGAGGAGTCGACACTGTGGACGCGAGCGGATTGATGCGGCGCTCCGATTCCCTACGCTTCAAGCGTCCGAAACATTCGCCCTGATATCGGAGGCCCCCCTTGCCCTACACACCTGAACAGCTCTCAGATCTCGAATCGATCCGCGACGCGGCGCTTCGCTACTGCCGGGGCGTCGACCGACTCGACGTCGAACTGATGAAGTCCGCCTATTGGCCTGAAGCGACCGACGACCACGGCGTCTTCGTCGGCAATGCCTGGGAATTCAGTGAACTCTGCATGAAGAGCCATCTCGGCTGGCGCTCCACCAATCACTGCATCTTCAACCACACGATCGAGATCGATTCAGACGGCGTTCGGGCGCGCGGTGAAATCTACAACGTGACGTACCTCTTCCAGAAAGACGACGACATACTCGACACCTGGCACGGCCGTTATCTCGACGTGTACGAGAAGCGTGGAGACGAGTGGCGAATCCTCGAGCGTGTCTGCGTCCACGAGGGCACCCACAGCGGGCCGATCAAGCCCATGGCGATCGCCGCAAGCCAATTTCGCGAGGGTTCTTTCGACCGCGCGAGCTCCATTCGCGGCATCGGACCATGACCCAATCGAAGACGGGGCAGCACCGTTTGCCGCATCAAACACTTTCCGATGGGGAGATGACTGCCGTCAATGTCGACGGTGAAGCAATCCTCCTCTGTCGAATCGAAGGCCGGTACCATGCGCTCCGGGACATCTGTAGCCATGCAGACCAGGCGCTTTCAGAGGGGCGGCTTCGCGGCCACACAGTCTACTGCCCCCTTCACGGCGCCCGATTCGACGTCCGGACCGGCGAGTGTCTCGCACGGCCTGCGACGGAAGATGTCCGGAGCTACACCGTTCAAGAAGATGACGAGGGTCTTGTCATCTCGCTGTCAGACGAGGAGGCCGGATGACGAAAGCGACCGGTTCTCTCGACGCTCGCGTCGCCCTCGTGACGGGAGGTACGTCGGGGATCGGAGAAGCAACGGCCCACGCGCTGGCCCGGTCCGGCGCACGGGTCGTACTCACCGGACGGCGGGTCGAGCGGGGAGAAGCAGTCGCGTCGGCGATTTGCCAGGCGGGGGGCGAAGCGGCCTTCCATGCCGCCGATGTGCGCGCACCTGCGGATTGCGATGGAATGGTCGAGGCTGCGCTCCAGCGCTGGGGGCGTCTCGACATCGCCTTCAACAATGCCGGAATCTTCGACCCCCCTGCTCCCATCGACGAGTACGACGACGAAGCCTGGCAGGAGATGCTCGACGCCAACCTCTCCTCGGTCTTTCGGTGCATGCGCGCGGAGGTCCGTGCCATGAAGTCCGCCGGAGGAGGTTCCATCGTCAACAACGCCTCCACGGTCGCCCATCGCGGCAGCGGATTTGCCAGCCCCGGCTACGTCGTCGCCAAACACGGCGTGCTCGGACTGACTCGACACGCGGCCGTGAACTTCATTGGTGATCGCATTCGAGTCAACGCGGTATCGCCCGGACCGACCCGCACGGAGATCTCGGATCCCCTCGTAGCCCAGGGCCCCGAGGCTGTCCGAGCGGTGCTCGCGCCGCTCAATCCCACGGGCGAGTATGTCACCGTCGAGCAAGTCGCAGAAGCGGTCGTGTATCTGTGTTCGGATGCTGCTTCGATGATCAACGGCCAGGACATCGTGCTCGATGGTGGACAACTCGCTAGCCTCTAATCGCCTCTAGATCGCACGATTCATTCAAGGAGATGCCAATGAACGCCGTGCTCGCCCGACCCACTGTCATCCACAAGCCCTCGCCACTCGCACCCGCCGCGATCACGCCAGAGCGGTACGTGTCGACCGATTGGCTCGCCACGGAGTACGAGCGCGTCTGGGGCCGCGCGTGGCTCTTTGCCTGCCTTGAAAGGGATCTCGCGGAACCCGGCGACTACCGCGTCTTCAACATCGGAAACGAGTCCATTCTCATCACGCGAACCACGGACGGCGAGCTCGCCGCCTTCTTCAACGCCTGCCAACACCGCGGCGCACGCGTCATGACCAACGATCACGGCTGGGTCAAGAATTTCGTCTGTCCGTACCACGGCTGGACCTACGGATATGATGGTCACCTCGACCACGTGCCCGATCCGGAACGATTCGCGGGCGGCATCGACTGCAAAGCACGGTCCCTGCGACCGGTTCGGGTCGGCGCGGCGGGCGGGCTGGTTTGGATCTGCATGGACAATGATGCGCCGCCGCTGCTCGACTACCTCGGCGAGGCCTTCGAAGCGATTGCCCCCTATCGCCTCGAAGACATGACGCTCTACGAAGATCAGACCGTTTCCCTCGATTGCAACTGGAAGGCCGTCTTCGACAATTTCGGCGAGCTCTATCACGTCGATCACATTCATCCCCAACACGAGCACCTATTCGATTGCCCGACCGCCGAGTGTCATCTCTTCGACTACGGCCACACGGGCGTCGTCATCGACGGCCACACCGTCAATACCCGCATGCCGATCCCTGCGAGTCCGAATCCGTTTCTGAAGGGCCAACTCCGCATGTTCGGCGGCGACTCCGATGCTTACGATGGCCGTGTGCTCGACATTCGAAACGACATCCAGCGACTCCGCAGAGAAGCCGGACCGCGACTCGGATGGAGCTATGACGAAATGTCTGATCTGCAACTCAGTGATATCGAACAGTACAATCTGTTTCCGAACACGATGGTCACGGTCCAACCGGACGACGCAATCGTCATGCGCGCACGCCCCCATCCGACCGACCCGAACAAGTGCTTCTGGGACAAGTTCACTTTCCACAGGCAACCGAGCCTCGAGGTGGCCAAGCGCGCCGGAGTCCCCTTCGAGCCGCACGATCCAGCCGACGTCGGGGACGTGCCCCGCCCAGAGCACGACCAGTTCACGCAAGACGACATCATCGCGGGACGCAAATCGATGACGATCACCATCGACCAGGACATCCATCTCATTCGCGACATCCAGGCCGGCATGCGATCTCGAGGCTTCAGCGACGCGAAACTCTGCGACGATGAGGTGCGCATCCAGCACTATCACGATTGGATGGACCACTGGATGGGAGTACGGACCCAATGAGTAGACCCAGAGGACTCGGAACGATTCGCCAGACGGCCTACGTGGTCGAGGACATCGAAAAGACAGCCGCTGAGTGGGCAGCCATCCACGGCGTCGGCCCCTGGTTTTTGTACGAGGTCGACACGCCGAGCGTGTACCGAGGGCAAGAGACGCCGATGCGCGGTCGGATGGGGCTTGCTCAGTCCGGAATCCAACAGGTCGAGCTGATCCAACCCGACCTGTCGACCCCCTCTCTCTACACCGAATTCCTCGACGCGAGCGGCCCGGGCTTCCATCACGTCTGTTACTGGACGGACATCGATGCGGCTCGAGACCACTTTCTGGCGCGCGGCTCAGAGCTGGTCCAACACGGATCCACACCGGATGGCAATCGCTTCGCCTACGTTTCCGGCGCTTGTGGCGTTCCCTACGTCGAGTTCCTCGACCCGAACGAGGGAATGATGAGGTTGTTCGGCCTGGTCGAGCGAAGCGCTGAGAGCTGGGACGGTCTGGATCCGGTTCGCTTCCTCTAGGGGCGTCAACGTAGGGGCGGCAACGACAACGTCGGATAGACTCCCGAAACCCAAGCAGGAGACCATCATGTCCGCCACCGCCCAGAATGACGCCGACCTTTCCGACATCCAGCTGTCCAGCGCAGAGACACTGATCGATCCGTGGGAGACCTATCGACGCCTCCGGGACCACGCTCCCGTCTTCCGTGCGGAGGACCTCGGACTCACGATCGTCTCCCGGTACGACCTGATCATGGAGGTGATCAAGGACCCCGAGACCTATTCGAATGCGTCTCCCTTCGTCGCGGAGGTCCAGATCAAGAGCATGCTCTCCGCGCCGCCCGATATCCAAAAGCAGCTCATCGAGCTGCAGGCCGATCGCGTGCCTCAAGCGAATACCCTGCTGACTGCCGATCCGCCGATCCATGGGCGATATCGCTCGCAAGTGAGCAAGCTCTTCACGGCAGGCCGCGTGAAGAAGATGCAGCCCTACGTGGACGAGCTCGTCGCCGGGACCATCGACGGCTTCATCGACCAGAACGGCCCGGTCGATTTCGTCGAGCATTTCGCCTTCCCCGTGCCGCTGCGGATCATCGCCGATCGGCTCGGCGTGCCGCCGGAGGACCGCGCGTTCTTTGACGACGCTGCCACAGCCATGGCGGCCCTCCTGCGCATGACCACGCCCCCACCGGACGAGATGCTGCGCCGAGCCCAGCAGAATGCAGAATTCGAGAAGTACATGATCGCACTCGTCGACGAGCGGCGGCGAGATCCAAAGGACGATCTCTGTAGTGCGCTTGGCGCCGCCCGCCTCGAAGACGAAGATCGCCCGTTCAACGCAGCAGAGATCTGGAGCATCGTGTCGCAGTTTCTCGTCGCCGGACACGAAACGACTTCGAGCACCTTTGGCTTTGCAATGCAGCTGCTTTGCGAGAACCCTGAGATGCAGGATCGGATCCGCGGCGACGAGACGCTCATCCGCGGCTTCGTCGAGGAAGCGCTCCGACTCGAGGCGCCTGTCCAGGGTCTCCCGCGCCGGGTCACCAGGGACACCGAACTCGCCGGCGTGCCGCTCGCGGAAGGCGAAACCCTGATGCTGCGCTTCGGCGCCGGCAACCGAGACGAACGGCAATATCCAAACCCTGACGAGATCATTCTCGACCGGCCGCATCCCGGCGCGCATCTCTCGTTCGGATCGGGGACCCATCACTGCCCGGGCGCCCCGCTCTCTCGACAAGAGCTGAACCGGGGAATTCTTGGCCTTCTCGATCGAATGGAGAATTTCCGCCTCTCGCCGGCCCATCCGGCGCCGAAACCGGAGCCCAGCCTGATTCTGCGCAATCTCCCGGAGCTCTGGATCGAGTTTGACCGCCGCGGATAGCCGCGGTGGGAGCAACACTGAGTCGCCAAAACTCATTAAATGGGTTGCAAAAGACCCATTTATTGATCGTTCTGCGATTCGCGGTCGACCAATCTCCGACCACACGATCAGCGGCGCTGAGAGCCGCCGGTCGCCGCAGGTGTCTCTGTGGTGGGATAATGCCAGGAACACCCGGAGAACAAATCCTGTGCGGCCTAGATACCAAAATTGATACGTGGTCTTGTTTTGATCTGGGCCGCTCGGACGGAGCCAATCTCTTCGGCTCCTGCCAGCGAGTCACGGGCGACGTCCGCTGCCCCCCTTGAATGCCGATGTGTATCGCGCGAGGCTGCCAGAGCGAGGCTGAGAAGCGCCCGCGGATCGAGCCGCTGAGCCGGCCGAATTTCAGGAAACGAGTCCAATCGACATGACCCCGGCCGATGACTCCGCAGACTCTCCTGGCGTTCGCGAGTCCTCGACGCGCGCGAGGATCGAAGATCGCGTCGCCACGCTCGGCGTAGTCTGCTTCCACAGTCCACTTCGAACGCTCGGGATCTTCTTCCTGATCGTAGCGGCACTCGGCAGCCAGCTACCTAAGACACACTTCGAAACCGACGTCGAGCTCCATCTCGCTTCCGACAACCCTGTTCGACTCAACTACGAGTTTCTTCGCGAACAGTTCGGTCGCAGTGACTTCGCGATGGTCGTGATGACTCCGCCGGAGGTCTTTACGCCAGAGTTCCTGACCACGCTACGTGACCTCCATGAGCGGTTCGAGGACGAGCTCCCCTGGATCGACGAGGTCCAGAGTCTCGTCAACGCGCGGTTCACGCGGGGCGAAGATGACACCCTCGTCGTGGGCGACCTGCTGGAGGACTGGCCCGAGAGCACCCGCGAGATCGACGTCCTCCGCCAGTTCACGCTCGCAAATCCCTTCTATCGCAATCTCTATATCTCGGCCGACGGTCGCACCGTCGGCATCGTCATCCGGCCCCTCGTCCACGAACCGAACGAGCTCGACGAGTTGGCGGGCTTCGACGACGAACAGCACACCGAAGACAGCGCAACCGCGGTTTCCAAACCCGAGTTTCTGAAGGACGCCCGGGTCGCGGAACTCATTCTCTCGCTGGAGTCGATCGTCGCATCCTCCGACCTGGAGGGAATCGAAGTCCACGTCGCCGGCGACCCGGTCGTGAATAGCGCGCTGCAGGCCCAGGTCGCATCGGACATGGCGCGCCATTCCCTCTACGCATTCGGCGCGATCGCATTGCTGCTCGGCATCGTCTTTCGGCGCGTCTCTGCCGTCCTGTTTCCGCTCTTGCTGGTCACGCTGAGCCTCGCCGCCACGCTGGGTGCGATGGCCGCCGTGGGCCGACCGCTCACTTTTGTGAGCCAGGTGATTCCCTCGTTTATCCTCGCGGTTGGCGTCGGGTTCGCAGTCCATGTCCTGGCGATCTTCTACCAACGCGTCGATGCGGGAAACGAAATCCCAAACGCCGTCGAAGGGGCCCTGCGACACACCGGTGCAGCGATCGCGATGTCCGCCCTGACGACGGCGGGAGGTATGCTCTCCTTCGTCGCGGCGGATCTCGTGTCGATTCGCGACGTCGGAATATTCGTCCCCTTCAGCGCCCTCTTTTCCGCGGCACTCTCGCTCTTCGCGCTGCCCGCTCTGCTCGCACTTACTCCCGTGCGAGCGCGCCCCCACCGCTCCCAGACGGGCACGCCGCGAACCGAACGCATCCTGATCGCGTGCGGACTCTTCGCCACCCGTCATCCGCTTCCCATCACGATCACCGCTTTCACGATTCTCGGCGTGGCGGTGACCGCGATCCCTCGCATCCATGACGAGTTCGATTTTTTAAAGTGGCTCGCCCCGGGGAACGCGGCAGCCACCGCCACCCTATACGTCGACCAGACGTTGGGCGGCGCGAGCAGCGCCGAGATCCTGTTCGACACAGGGCGTGAGAACGGACTCCACGATCCGGAAGTATTGCGTCGAATCGACTCGATCCAGCGCTACGCAGAAACCCACGACAGTCACCGAATCCAGATCCAGAAGACGATTTCGATCGTGGACGTCGTGAAGGAAATTCATCAAGCGCTGAATGGCGGTGACCCTGCGGCGTACACGATCGCCGACGATCGCCAACTGATCGCGCAAGAGCTCCTGCTCTTCGAGAACTCGGGGAGCGACGATCTCGAGGATATCGTCGACTCACAGTTCCGGATGGCGCGCATCACGCTCAAATCGAATCTGGCCGGCGGAAACTACTATCAGCACTACCTCGATGCACACACGCCGGCGCTGCGCGAGCTTGCGGGTGATGCCGAGCTCGCGTTCACCGGCTTTCTGGTTCTCGGCGCCAACGTCTCCACATTGACGTCGTCGACGGCACTCCGCTCGTACGCACTCGCGTTCCTGCTCATTACACCACTCATGGTGCTCTTCATCGGAAGCCTGCGCATCGGCCTCATCAGCATGGCCCCGAACCTGATGCCGATCCTCATCGTCATGGGGACAATGGGCTGGATCGGCGCGCCGCTCGACATGTTGGGTTCACTGATCGGCGGCATCGCGCTTGGGCTCGTGGTCGACGACACGATCCACATCCTGCACGGCTTTCGGCGGAGCTACGAGGAGACGGGAGACATCGAGGAGTCCACGCGACGCGTCATGCAGACGACGGGCCGCGCGCTCTTCTTTACGACGGCCGTACTCGCCGCCGCGTTCTCGGTATTCAGCTTCGCCCACGCTGAACCCTTGTCGAATTTCGGGCGGCTCACGGCGCTTGCAATCGTACTCGCATTTGTCTTCGACGTGCTGCTCTCACCGGCGCTTCTCGCACTCGTGTACCGACGGAGATGACCGGCAGGGATGACCAGCGGAAATGGCCCGCTCTCTACGCGAAGCCAGCGATTGCGCAGGGCGTATAGGGTTCTTCGAGCTGTGCAATCTCTTCGGACGAGAGTTTCAGACTGAGCGCCGCGATCGCATCGTCGAGATGCTGGGACTTCGTTGCACCGATGATCGGTGACGTCACGAATGGCTTCTGCAACATCCAGGCGAGCGCGACCTGAGCACGCGAAACGCCGTGACCCTCGGCGATCTTTCGAACCCGCTCCACGATCTTGCGATCCGAATCCGTGTGGTCGTAGAGCGCCTGGCCGAATTTGTCGGTCTCCGAGCGCGCCGTCGTCTCGTCCCAATCCCGCGTGAGTTTTCCGCGTGCCATTGGGCTCCAGGGAATCACTGCGATTCCCTGGTCCTGGCAGAGAGGCATCATCTCCCGCTCCTCCTCGCGATAGAGCAGGTTGTAGTGGTTCTGCATGCTCACGAATCGCGACCAGCCGTGGAGATCGGCTAGATACAACGACTTGCTGAATTGCCAGGCGTACATCGACGACGCGCCGATGTAGCGGACCTTGCCCGAGCGAACGGCATCGTGGAGTGCTTCGAGCGTCTCCTCGAGTGGCGTATGCGGATCGAAGCGATGAATCTGATAGAGATCGACATAGTCCATGTCGAGCCGCCGGAGGCTCGCATCGAGTTCGGCCAGGATCGCCTTGCGCGAAAGTCCAAAGGCGTTTCGCCCGGGGCGCATCGGGGCGAAGACCTTTGTCGCGATGACGACCTCGTCCCGACTCCCGAAGTCCTTGATCGCGCGACCGAGAATCTCTTCGCTGGAACCTGCGGAGTAGGCGTTCGCCGTGTCGAAGAAATTGATGCCCTGCTCGATCGCCTTCCTGATGAAGGGGCGGCTCGCCTCTTCATCCACTGTCCACTCGTGGTTCCCGCGTTTGGGCTCGCCGTAACTCATACAGCCCAGGCAGATTTCAGAAATGTCGAGGCCCGTGCGGCCCAATTTCTTGTATTTCATCGGTCTTGCTCCAAGTGCGATTCGTCGTGTTGAACTCGAAGCGTCGAATCATACCATCCGCGGGCCGACCCGAGCCGCCGAAGGGCCTTTCGGCCGTCGAGCCGCAAAATCCCCTGCTAGTATCGCTTCCGAACAGACGATTTTTTCTTCTTCCCACGAGCCACGAGGAATATCTGGCGCCGTCTACGACCCCGCCCGACCCACTTCCTGGAGCCCCCGATGAGCAACAATTCGATCAATGACATCGTTCATGACTACGCCGATGCCGTCGTGTGTCGAGACGGAGAACGCTGGGCCGCGACCTGGGATGCCGATGCCGTCTGGGATCTAGGGGGTGGATTCCAGATCTCGGGGCGAGACGCGATCTACGATCTGTGGAAGAAGGCAATGGGCGGCTTCGAGACGGTGATCCAGACAGTGCTCAATGGGCGCTACGAGATCGACGAAGCCGCCGGAACCGGCAAGGGCCGTCAGTACATCCAGGAACACTTCGAGAAGAGCAAGGGCGAATTCGGCATCATGGTCGCCTACTACGATGATGAGTACGTCCGGCGGGATGACCAATGGCTCTTCTCGAGCCGCACCCTGGTCCCGCTCTATCAAGGTCCACCCGACCTTTCCGGAAACTTCAACGGCGGCAAGTCCGCATAGCCCCCTCTTTCTGATTCTGACCGAGTCTGTCGAGCTGGAGATCCGTCGTGCAAGCCGTATTGATGCAGCGGGGCAAGCTCTGGGTCGAGACGGTCGACGACCCGACGCCCGGGCCCGGTGAGGTGCTCGTCAAATCGCGCGCGTGCGGCATCTGCGGGTCCGATCTGCATGCTGCGCTGCATACCGATGATTTCGTCACGACGAGCCGCGAATCGGGCGGTGCCTTCAAGCTCACGACCTTCGATCCCGTCGTTCTCGGTCATGAATTCTGCGCGGAGGTCGTCGACTACGGTCCGGACACCCAGCGCAAGTTCACTCCCGGCCAGCTCGTTTGTTCGGTGCCCATGCTGCTTCGAAAGCAACCGCTCGCAATCGGGTACGACGAGAATGTTCCCGGCGGATTCGCCGAGTACATGGTGCTCTCGGAGAGCATGATGCTCCCGGTCCCGGAAGGCACACCGATCACCGCCGCCGCCTTGACCGAGCCGATGGCCGTGGGACTCCATGCGGTGAACAAAGCTCGTCTCTCCGGACGCGAAGCCGTTCTCGTGATCGGCACCGGACCGGTCGGACTCGCGATCCTCACGGCGTTGAAGACCACGCACGCGGGGCCGATCATTGCCTCCGACCTCTCAGGTGGCCGCCGGCGCTTCGCCGAAAGACTGGGTGCACATGCCGCGCTCGATCCGAACGTCGATGATCCCTTCGCACATCCGGACATTGCCCGGGCGAAGGAACTCGTGATCTTCGAGTGCGTGGGCGTCCCAGGCATGCTCGACCGGCTTTTCCTGGACGCGCCACAAAACGCCCGCATCATCGTCGTCGGCGTCTGCCTGCAGACAGACCAATTCCGGCCGCTGATCGCCATCAACAAGGAGCTCGCGCTCCAATTCGTGCTCGGCTATTCGATGGACGAGTTCGAAACCAGCCTCCGGGCCATCGCCGACGGGCGCTTCGACGTGGCCCCGATGGTGACGAGCGAGGTCGCTCTCGAAGACGTCGAATCGGCGTTCAGGTCGCTCGCCGATCCCGACAGCGACGCGAAGGTCGTCGTGAACCCCTGGCTCGATGCGCGATCAGAGCGCGACTAAGAACGGCCTGCTCGCTCAGGCCAGCCCACGCGAGAAGAGCCCGTCGAGTTCGGCGTCATCAGTCTCGAGGATCGCGTCGACCCAGCGGTGGAAGCGCTGCCCACCGAACTCGTTGCGGCCGAACAGGACGTTATCCAAGGAGCCCGTCTTGAGAGTGCGTTGAATCCGCTTGCCCGTCGCGTAGTCCTCGTCACGAACGACTTTGAGCAGGAAGGCCAACTGCTCGTCGATCAGCTTCTGCGATTCGGGAGTGGGTTCATCGACCGCGAGGAAGTTCTGGATCGTAATCGACTCGTCAGGCGTGTCGCCCGGAAAGAGCTGGGAAACCATGAAGAGCTTTCCCCCGGCGTCGAAATCGGCGATCGAAATGTGCGGGAAGACCGTCCACACTCCGCCCATGATCTGCTCGATCGGCCAATCGTCCTCGGGAATCGAATCGAGCGCAAGCAACCCGGGATTCGGCATCGACACCCGCTGATGTGGACCGTATTCATCGTAGAGCGCGTCGCTCGGCATGTTGCTGCCGAAGGACTCGCGATGCAGGATCGGCAGGTGATAGAAGTCCAGGTAGCCGTCATAGGCGACCTTCCACCCCGGGCCCTCCACGCTCTGGCGACCGACGAGATGGGCATCGGCGAGTCCGAGCCCTTCGAGCACCTCGTCGTAGCCTGATAGGAAGCGATCGAAATCGATCGGACAATGCGGCGTCAACGCACCCCAGATCAAGCCCGCACGCTCGAAGACCGGAAGGGGTGTGAGGCCATTGCAGCCCTTGTCGATCTTCCCGAAATCCTTCTGCTTGTAGATCCCGACGAGCGATCCCTCGTTGTCGTAGGACCATGCGTGATAGGGACACGTGAACCGTGAAGCTTTGCCGAGTCCCTCCTCGACCACTACGGCGCCACGATGGCTACAGACGTTGAGGAAGGCGCGCACGACGCCGTCGTCTCCTCGCGTCAACAGGATGGGCACGTCGGCCACGATCATCGATCGATAGCTGCCGACGTCGCGCAGCTCGGCGGTAAATCCAAGCACCAGCGGAACACGCCGGAATATTCGATCCATCTCGTGCTGCCAGCGATCCGCGTCGACGTAATGTGCGGCGGGCACCCGATGTACGTCGGGCGCCTGATCAACGGTCCCGGCCTTGACGTGTTCGAGGTTTCGCCGCGCCATCTGGATCAGCTCTTTGCGATTCATCTCCCGTCTCCCTCGAAGTGTTCCGCGGCCTGCATTCGGATCCAAGCCAGTCATCGCCCGTCGCGACTCTGTACCGAATCAGTGTACGCTCGTGACTGAGGAATCACCAGTAGTCCATCTCGAGCGACTGCAGGCTCCAGTCTGTCATCCAGTCCATGAACTCGTCGAACGAAAGCCGCGCGCGACTACGACGCCGCAGGCTTTCCGGTGTAGAGACCCTGTAGAGCCTCGTTCATGTCCTTCGGGTGGTCGGAGGACGAGAAGTCTATGACGCGATCCCAGCCCTCTGCGATGTCGCCGATCGTGATCGGCTTAGTCGTGTCGAGCCGCAATCCCTCGCTGCGTTCCCAGCGAAGTTTCTTGAAGGCGCCAGCGGAGGCCTCGAACAGACTACCGGTCTCCTGGCACTCCGGGTGCGCCAGGTAGCCAACGAGCGGGGCGACGAACTCCGTCTTGATGATTGCCTTGAAGTTGTCGGGCATGTTGCCGCTATTCATCTCGGTGGCTCCAAAGGGTGCCACGCAGTTGCAGCAGATGTTGGCCTTCTTGCCCTCCAGCGCGATGGTCCTACATAGTCCGTACATGCCCATCTTGGCCGCCGCGTAGTTCGCTTGGCCAAAATTGCCATACAGTCCTGCCGCGGAAGACAAGAAAACCAGCCGTCCACCTCCGCGTTCCTCAAAACTGGACCATGCCGCCTGGCTGAGCCGAAAGGCGGCTCGCAGATGTACGTCGAGCACCGCGTCCCATTGTTCGAGCGACATCTTGCGCAGGGACTTGTCGTCCACGATGCCCGCGTTGTGGACGACGGCGTCGAGCCGGCCGCCATGTTTCAGCGTGGCTTCCACGAGCGCCACCGCCTCCTCGACCTTTCCCGGAACGTGGAAGGCCCGACCGCCCGCACGAGAGAGTTCGTCGACGGTCTCCTCACCGGCATCGTTGCGTCCAGTGCTGTTCACGGCAACCACTGCACCCGCTTCGGCAAGGCAACGGGCGAAGGCCCGACCCAGTCCACGACTGGCTCCGGTAATCAGCACAACCTGATCTTCAAATTTCATCGTCTGGATTTCCTTGATCGAATGCACCGCAAGCGTTAGCACAGGCTCCTGGGTCCACGCGGAGGGCTGGAAACGACTCACCAACAGGCAAAATCGGCGATCTTTCCCGCCCGGCCCTCCGCATGCCTTCGAAGGCAGGCGCCACCCTTGGCTCCCTCGCTGGGCCGAGAACTCAGCGCGTTCTGGAGGGCTTGCTAACGTGGCGATTCCCAAAGACACTCTACTCGACGGCATGCCAGCGCATCCGTCCCGAAAGGAAAATCCATGGCCGCTTACTTCATCGCGCAATATGTCGTCAACAACCCCTCGCTCTATGGCGAGTATCAGCAGGGAGCGGGCCCGACGATCGCAGCACACGGCGCGGAGCTCATCACCTTCGACGTCGCCGCAGAGACGATCGAGGGGACGCCGCCGGGCGCGCAGACCGTGATCCTCAAGTTCGAGGACACCGCCGCAGCCAAGGCCTGGTACGAGAGTCCTGAATACCAGGCGGTCGTCGGCAAGCGCCAGGAGGCCACCGACGGCTTCGCGATCATTTCACAATCGATGAACATGGGCGGCTAGAACCGCGGTATCTCCATCTTCAACCGTCGGCGACGTTCGGCGGATTCTTCCCTAACCTCAAACAACGAAACGAATTTTCAGAAGGAGACGACATGGATCTCGGACTCAAAGGCCGCAAGGCCATCATCACGGGTGGGAGCCGTGGCCTTGGCCGCGCTGCCGCCGAAACCCTCGCTGCCGAGGGGTGCGACATTGCCATCTGCTCTCGCGGCGCCGAAGGCGTCGAAACAGCCAAGAAATCCCTCGAAGCCAAGGGCGTCAAGGTGTTTGGTCAAGCCGTCGATGTCGGCGACAAAGACGCACTCGAGGGCTTCATCGCGGCAGCGATCGCCGATCTGGGCGGCCTCGACATCCTCGTTTCCAACCCGAGTGGCGGGAACGGTGTCGACGAGAGCGCTTGGAAAGCCAACTTCGAAGTCGACCTCATGGGTGCCGTGCGCAGCGTCAACGCGTCGGTCGCGGCATTGTCCGAGAGCGATTCGGGAAGTGTGATCTTCATCAGCTCGACCGCAGCGGTCGAGACCTTCATGGGTCCCACGTCCTACAACGCGATCAAGGCCGGCTTGATCACCCACGCGAACGGCCTCTCCCAGGCCCTCGCTGGAAAGGGCATTCGCGTGAATACCGTTTCACCGGGTCCGATCATGGTCGAAGGTGGCAGCTGGGACATGATCAAGACGCATAACGAAGCGATGTACAACGCCACGGTGGCGCAGATTCCGGCCGGCCGACTGGGCACGGACCAGGAGGTCGCCGACGCAATCGCGTTCCTCGCGAGCCCGCGCTCGGGCTTCACGACGGGCGTCAACCTCGTGATCGACGGCGGCTTCACAAAGCGTGTGAACTTCTAGCGTCTCGATGTTTCGCCGTTCGCGGCGAGGCCCACGAACAAAACGGCTGCGTCGTCCAGGTCTGGACGTCGCAGCCGTTTTCGTTTCGAGACACGCCTGTATCGCTACTGCGCCAGGCCACTGTAGTCAGTGCGGCTCAGTCATTCCCGCGACCGCTCGCGCCTAGCGTGGCATCGGTCCGCCGAGTCCCCCTGCGAACTCCGGCG
>CBFDDD010000034.1:0-41355 GCA_965603475.1 uncultured Myxococcales bacterium | reverse complement strand
GCCGGAGCTGGGTCATCAGGCTCGACGATGGATGCAGCCGGAGCTGTATCAACGGCTGCCGGCTGTGGAACCGACGTCCTCATTGAGGCTGGGCTGAAGGTAGCGCCCGGATCGGGACCGATACCAAGGTCCGAAGCGGCACGCTCGACGTCGCCGGGATCGATCGCTGCTCGTCCGGCGAGATAGGCCTCGAAGAGCGCGTTGTCTGCGAGGGTATTCAGGAGCCTCGGTCGACCCCGCCCGAATTTGTAGAGTGTCTCGATCACGGCTGCGGGAACGAGTTCGACGTTGCCTTTCACCGCGGCCAATCGATGTTGGATGTAGGCCGTGGTATCAGACATGCCCAACGGCTGCATGCGAACTCTGACATCGACCCGTGGCGACATGCTCGGGTCGTTCTCGACGAGTCGATCGAGGTCGGGCGTACCGACGAAGAGAATCGACACCAGTCGACGATCTTCGTATTCGAGATTGAGAAGCCCACCGAGTTCTGCGAAAACCTCGGGCGACATGATCTGTGCGTCATCCACCATCAACACGGCGTGTCGACCGTCCTCGCGTACGATCGCGAGCTGCTCATAGATCTGCCCGAGAAGTCCGGGGCGATCATTCGCGGGCTCTTCGGTTCCAAGCTGCCGGGCAAAGCGTTGAAGAATGCCGGTCGCGTCGGCCGCTCCGGGAAGCATCACCAAGAGCGTCGCCTCGAATATTTCTTCTTCCAGCACATCGAGAATTCGCCGCGCGAGCAGCGTTTTCCCCATCCCACCGTCGGCAGTCAGGAGCGTGAGCCCCTTTCGCTGGCGCAATCCGCGCTCGACTCGGCGCTGGGCATCGCGATGGCTCGCGCTCTCGAAATAGAAACGCAGGTCCGGCTCGTTGCTGAATGGGTCCTGCATCAGTCCGAAATGCTGGAGATGTTCCACTTGAACTCCTTGCCTCAGATGAGACGGCTCATACGAATGAGATTCTTTTGCGGCCAGATTTCTTGGCCGACTGCGAATTCGAATCTGCGTTCGGGTCGGTTTCAGGCTCGAGTTCGGGCTCTGGCGGAGCTTCCTCGACGGGAGGACTGGTTTCCGCGTTCTCGACGACATCATCGAATGACTCGAAGGCCTCTGTCGGGACGGCGTCGATCATCGCGGCGTCACCGACCTCGTCGTCATCATCGTCGTCGAACAGCTCATCGAAGGATTCAAAACCTTCGCCCGGTTCTCCGAGCTTTGGCGACGTCGTCGCGTTCGCTTCGAGTTCCGCTAGTCGTTCGATGGCGCTCGGGAAGCTGGCGTCGATCTCCAGAACCGTCTTCACACTCGCGCAGGCACGCTCGACGTCACCGATACCTTCCTGGGCAAAAGAGAGGTCGAAATACACGCTCGCCAGACGCTCAGCGGGAATCTCTGGTAGCGCGAGCGCTTGCTCGAAATGATTCACGGCATCGTCGAAGCGCGAAAGCTCTCGCGTACAGATCCCCATGAGATAGAGACTGTCGAAGCGCCTCTCCTCGGAATCGAGGCAGAACCGGAACTCCCCGATCGCGTCTTCGTAGAGTTCCATCTCGCGATACGCGATTCCTAGGTCGTAGCGGGTCTCGTAGTCGCCCTCTTCGAGGGTTTCACTGACACCCTTCTTGAAATCAGAGAAAATCGAACCGAAGCCGTCCTCGACCGTCGATAAAACACCGGAAGTGTCATCGGTACTCGGCAATTCATCGTTGTCGGTCAGTACTTCTGCCAGTGCTTCGCGAAGATCGAACGTCTCGCCTGCGGCCTCCTGGCCTACCGCGACACTTTCGCTCGGGAGCGTGTCGCCCTCGCCTTCATCCGAAGAAGAATCGTCGTTGAATTCTTCGCTTACCTCGAGCGCGTCATCCGCCTCTGGAGCCGACGCCGTCAGTGTCTCTTCTTCTTCGATTTGCTCGTCGTCATCCAGGTCGTCGAGATCGACCTCGACCTCTGAATCTGCATCGCCTGGATCTTTCTCTTCAGCCTCTTCTTCATTCAGACGCGCCGTCACATCAAAGTCGCTCGAAGATCCGTCGAGGGTCGACTCGGCCGGATCTTCGGCCGCTGGATCGACTGCGATTTCTGCGCTGGGAGCGTCGGTGTGAGACGCGCGCGCTGCGGCAATCTCACCAATTCGAAGCATCGCGCTGGGATGGTTCGGAACCGATTCGAGGATCCGCTTCAGGATCTCCTCGGCCTCGTCGAACATGTCCTGCGCGAGATAGAACTCGGCCTCTTCGAGCTCTTCGTTGATCTTCTCGATGTTCTTCGTGCCTTGCTCGGGCGTCGCCCCTGTCGGTGGACTCGTCAGGTCGTCATCGAACTCGAACTCGAACTCTCCTTCCGCCTCCGTGCCGGATTCTGACGGCTCATCGGCCAGATCCTCGGCCTCCATATCGAGCTCGAACGACACCTCGTTCAGATCTTCGTCATCCGTCGATCCCGACGTCGCCACATCGAGGGTCTCTGCCGAACCTGCGGGCTCTTCAGACGCGGCGGGTTCAGACTCGGCTTCGATCGATTCATCGTCGATCTCGATCTCGAAATCGTCACCCTCCATGTCGAATTCCATACCCGACTGGCTCTCACTCGAAGCGATCTCGTCGATCGCATTGTCGAGATCGAGCTCCACTTCGACATCGAGCTCGAGGGCAATCTCCGCGGGATTCGAAGCCGAGACTTCGATGCTGCCAATCTGCTCGGCGGCGGCCGGGTCGAGAGCGGCGATACGGTCCTTCAGGACCGCCAGCGCCTCACCGTCCCCCGACTCGCGAACCTGGACGGCGGCTCGCTTCCAGGCATCGACGGCATTGGCGGTCTGACCGTCGTCGGCATAGGCCTCACCCAGTTTTTCGAGAGCAGCGCGATGGTTCGGATCCTGGGCAATGACCCCGCTCAGACTCGCGATCGCCTGTTCGCGTTTGCCATAACGCAGATAGACATTGGCTTCGGCCAGCAACTGATCCGGATCACCCTCCGGGATCGCAACGGACGGCTCGGGCTCCTCCGGCTGCGGATCTTCGGCAGTAATCTCGATCTGGTCCTCGTCATCGATGGCGGCTCCGGGATCAAACTCGTCTGCAAGCGACAGAAAGGGCTCTTCGTCGAGAAGTTCCTCATCGCCAAACTCCGGCTCGGCAATCTCGGATACATCCACCGTGAGTCGAGAACTCGATCCGACTTCCTCTACCGGAATTCGCTGCATCAGCTCCCGCGCCTTGTCGTCATCGCCCCGATCCCGGTAGACCTTGGCAAGACTGCGCGTCGTGTCTGCGAGCTTGGCCTCCTCGCCCGCCTGTGCGTAGAGTTCGATCAACAATTCGTATTGCACGGGTTCCGCTGAAGCATCCAGCGCGCGATTCGCAAACGACTCCGCACGTGCCAGATCACCAGAGGACATGAGGTTTCGAACGAGTGACGAGAGGGTTTCGATTTCGTCTGGCTTGATCTCGAGGATACGCTCCTGGACCGTAATGAGTTGATCCCGGTCCTTCTGGGATTCGAACTCCTCGGCGACGGCTTTGTACTCGTCGAGTGCCTCGGTTTCCATGCCCTCCTGACGCAGAAGCTCGGCCACCTTCAGTCGACTCGTCGTGTTAGTCGGATCCAACGCCGCAGTCTGACGGAGCAGATCGAGGGCTTCCGCCTTACGACCTTCTTTGTGATATCCATCAGCGGCGGTTTGAAGCGCGGAGATCGCTTCGGAATCGAGTCCCATGCGCTGGTAGAGTTCGGAGAGCGAGACATAGGCGGAATAATGCTTCGGATCGAGATTCAGGATCTGCTTGAAGACGGCCACCGCACGAGCGTCGAAACCGTCTTGTCGATACTGCTGGGCGACCTTGCCGTATTGGGCGATGGCCTCCTCCGCCTGGCCCCAACGGCGATACGCATCGCCGACTTCGAGCAACAGCTTTGCATCACGCGGGTCCGCCTTCAGGAGCTTGTTGTACTCCTTCAGGGCTTTGGCTTTCGCACCCTTCTGCGCGTGCTTGCGCGCAGCGTCCAGTACTTTTCGTTTATTGAGCGCCAAGGACCCCTCACCGCGGCGAAGTAACAAATCAGCGGTCCCACAGCGGCTCGCGCGGCAGTCCCTCGTCTACCTGTATCGGCCAGCAGGGCCGCCCCTTGAGACGCACGTGGGGGGGTCGAGAGACGGTCCATTTTGCGATCCCACGGGGACTGATGGCTCCGCTCGGGCCCGATCATGCGAAGAACTAGCCCCGACCGAGAAGGGATCCAAGGACCCTCCGCGTGAGTGGGTTGATGAGTAGGGGCGTAAGACGGCGCGCTAGCCAGTCAGGTCAGGCGCTTCACGAGGGCCTGGAGACCAAATTGGTAGCCCTGGGCGCCGAGGCCAGAAATGACTCCAATCGCGATCGGAGAGACGTAGGAGAGCTTTCTGAATGACTCGCGCGCATAGACATTCGACAGATGCACCTCCACTACCGGCAGATCTGTCGCGACCAGCGCGTCGCGGAGTGCGACGCTCGAATGGGTGAAACCACCTGGGTTGATCAGGATTCCGTCCGCGTGGCCCATGGATTCCTGGATCCGATCGATGAGTTCGCCCTCGTGGTTGGATTGGATTGACTCGACTTCGACACCTAGCTCTTTGGCCAGAACCGCCAGATCGGCATCGATGTCGGCCAGCGTCTGGGTACCGTAGATTTCCGGTTCGCGTTTGCCGAGTAGATTCAGGTTCGGCCCATGCACGACGAGTATCTGCAGCGCAGGAGAGGCGCGCCCCGCCTTTGTCTTGCCCTTAGCCCGACCTCTTGCCTGTTCATCGCTGACGGCCACGTCGATCTCCTCGCTTCAATCCCAGCGCCGGGCCCAAACGATCTAGAGTTCGGCTCGAATGCCTGCCAGATTTCGCCGGATGAGGTAGCGCGCCTTGCCGAGATTGCCATCCGGGCGAAGCGCAAGCACGAGCACCAGGTCTTCGTCGACAGTATGGAAGACCAGCATGGCACGATCCAGCGAGAGCACCGATTCTCGAACCAGTCCCGTGCCGAGCGAGTCGGAGGCCTTCGTCATATCGCCAAGAATTCGACCGAACTCGATCCCCGCGTTCGTCACGTCGCCGGCGAGCGGATCATCGCTATCAACGCCCGCGGAAGCACGTACTTCTGCGACGGCGATCCCATCGAGTCCCATTAACGCCGCGCTGCGGCCGCCGCCGCATTCGTCGACAATTGTCTGAAGAATAGTCTCGAAACTCATCGCGCCCTCCTCGCACCTTTACCTTGGAGATTCTGCAACCATCGCTCCAAAGTCGCCAGTACCTCCTGTGCCTTTGGCTGCAACGACACGGACGCCGCCGCATCGGCCGGTGCCGGCTCCTCGACCATGGCCGCGTCCATTTCCGAATCGGTGTCGGCATTCACGTACGCATCGAAGTCGGCATCCAGGTCGGCATCGAAGTCGGTATCCAAGTCGGCATCCAAGTCGGCATCCAAGTCGGCATTGATGCCCGAATGGATGGGGACATCGATCCCGATCGGATCATTCGTTTCCTCGGCGGATTCGAGCAGGTCACCCCCGAACTCCGCCAGACCGATCGGTTCGTCCATCAAGATACGGGCAGCAACATGGTTGGCGCTGTGCATTTCGTCCGTTTGCGCTTCTGCTTCGGCGAAGGCACGATCGAGTTCATCGTTGTCGATTGGGCTATCGAGCTCGGGCGAAGCGCTCTCTATCAGCTCGTCGAAGGGTTCCAGTCCGACCTCTGCCGCCCAGGCATCGAGTCCCTCTTCGAGAATCCGGCGCGTCTCTGCGGCCTCGAACTCGGGCAGCCTGGCGAGCGCGAGCACCGTTCTAGCTGGCCATTCCGTCGCTTCGCCAAGCGCCGCGACGGCGACTTCGACGCGGCCAGCCCGTCGGTCGCGCTCTGCCATCGCAATTCGTTCGAGACGCTCACGCCGCGTCAGCACCGAAACTCCCAGATCCACAACACCCCCCGACCTCTCATCAACAGACCGCGTTACGCACGCCAGCCCGGCGGAATAATATCCCGCGGACCGAGAAGCGCCGTTCCCGCTGATCCAATGCCCTTCGAAACGACAAAATGAATTTTGCCACCTTCCTTCTTCTTATCGACGGCAATCGCAGATAAATAAGCTCGTCGAGGCCGATCCGGTGGTCGAGTGGGTAGCCCGGCTCGCTCGAGTAGCGCCTCCAGGCGGCTTCGCGTTCCGATGGGTGCAAATCCCAGCGCTTCTGAACGATCAGCCGCGAAGACCATACCGATCGCGACGGCCTCCCCGTGCAGGATTCCGTGGTAGCTGGAATGGGCCTCGATGGCGTGGGCCAGGGTATGTCCGAAATTCAACAGTCGACGAAGACCACCCTCGCGTTCGTCACGAGCGACAACTTCGGCCTTGATCGAACAAGCCCGCTCGAGCGCCTCGATCACGACCTTCGAATCGAGAGACATGAACGCCTCGATATGTGATTCGAGCCAATCGAAGAGCTCGGCATCCCAGATCACGGCTGCCTTGATCAGCTCCGCGGCACCCGCGGCGCGTTGACGCATGGGCAGCGAACCCAGAGTGGCGACATCGATGAAGACACCCCGCGGCTGATGGAAGGCGCCGACGAGATTCTTCCCCTGTTTGAGGTTGACGCCGGTCTTTCCACCGATCGAAGCATCGACCATCGCGAGCACGGTCGTCGGGACCTGCACGAAGGGGATTCCACGAAGATAGGTCGCCGCCGCAAAGCCACCCAGATCCCCCACGACGCCGCCACCCAGAGTGACGACGGCGGATTGCCGATCGAGCCCCATCTCCAGAAATTGATCGTAGAGCTTCGCCAGTTGTCCGAGATTCTTTGTCGAGTCACCGTCGGGTACGACGATTCGCCCAACGCGAACCCCCTTCGCACGTAACCCGCGCGTCAACATCGGGGCGTAGCGTCGCGCAACCGTCGGCACGGTCACGAGTGCGACCCGGTCCACCGCCAGGCGATCGCCGATTCGTCGACCGACCGTCTCGAGCCAATCTCGACCGAGCTCGACGCTATAGCTTCGTTCCCCGAGCTCGACCGGTACGGCGACCTTCACCCGAGCGCGGCCCGTCAATCGCTCCCGCTTTTCGCCTCGCCCACGAGTCGGATCCTTTGCCTCACGCTGCTTCACCGCCATTCGAACTGTCTTCTCCCCTGATTGCGCTCAATTCGCCCAGTCGCCCTACTCTGTTCGCCCGGCCAGTCCCTCAACGATCCGCCCAACGACTTCTTCAGTCGATCCTCGAGCGTCGACTCTAATGCCTGCCTGCTCGTAGAAGGGCTGTCGCTCCGCCAACAGCCTCTCCAGTTTTTCGATCTGTTCATTGCGATCGAGACCGGCGAGCAATGGACGACTTGCGGGGTTTCCGATGCGGCCGACCAACACAGCCGGCTCGGCCATTAGATAGACGACCTCCCCACCCGCGAGAAGGCGCTCCATCGCGCCAGGCTCCGCGACCGCACCCCCGCCCAGGGCCACGACCGCCGCGTCTGCCGATGCAGCGCGAATCGCCTCCGCCTCGAGCGCTCGAAAATGGACTTCGCCGTCCGTTTCGAAAATTTCGGCGATCGTCAGACCGGCTACGCGTTCCACTTCCTGATCTGTGTCGATGAAGGGACGCCCCAGCCGCCTGGCGAGCAGAGCGCCCACCGTCGACTTTCCCACCCCCATCATTCCGACCAGATAGATAGGGCTGTTTCTCGACACGGCTTCAGTATAGAAAAACGGGAGGAGCAAGCTCCCCCCGTTCCTCAGACGACTGGTCCGGACCTCACTGGATCCAGATAATCAGGTCGACTGTCTAGTTGCTCGACATCTCCGGCAGCCGCACGATGCGCGGGGTCACGAAGACCAGCATTTCCTTTCGGGCGTCCGTGATCGAGTTCATCTTGAACATGTTTCCAATCACCGGGATCCGCCACATGTACGGGACTCGGCTCTGGCGTTCGCTCTTGATGATCGTATAGATGCCACCGAGAACCAGCGTCTGCCCATCCTTCACGAGGGTTTCGGTCTCCGCCACGTTCTTGGCAATCGCCGGGGAACCCGTCGGTGTCGACACCGTGTCGTCCGGCGAGTTCCGAGTGACTTCGATCTCCATGATGATGCTCTCGTCGGCCGTGATATGCGGCGTCACGGTCAGTGAGAGAACGGCATCGATGAACTCGAGCTTGGCATCACCACCTTCGAAGGTCTGGAAGGGGATCGACACACCTTGTTCGATCTTCGCTTCCTTGTTGTCGAGGGTCACGATGCGTGGGCTCGAGACGACCTTGCCATCACCAGTCGACTCCGCGGCCTGGACCTGAGCATCGACTCGGAAATCCTCATCGAGAATCAAAGCGCCGAGGCTCATGAGACCATTCGGAACGGAGGTGATCGGATTCGCGAAGGCCAGACTGTTGTTGTCAATGAACCGGAGATCCTCACTACCCAGATCCTGTCTGGGCGTATCGGGATTGAAGGGATCCACGTATTGCTGCGTCTGGATACCCCAGACCGAACCGAGTTCTCGTGAGAAGCCCAGGTTCGCCTCGACGATCTTCGCCTCGATCATCACCTGCGGCGTCTGTGTATCGATCGCTGCGATCAATGCACTTGCCTCGTCGATGATGGAACTGATGTCCTTGATGATGAGCGTGTTCGTACGCTCATCGAGGTTCACAGTGCCACGAGCCGAAAGCAACCGTTTCACGAGACCCACGACGTCCTTGACCGCTGCGTAGTTGACGGGCAGCAATTTGACCTCGAGATCTTCGAGCTTCTCCTTGTTCCGTCGTTCCTGGAGACGCACTTCCTCTTCGGCCTTGAGGACCTCCGAGGGCGCGATTCGAAGGACGTTGCCTACACGAATGAAACCCAGTCCCTTCGTCATCAAGATGACGTCGAGAGCCTGATCCCAGGGCACCTCCACAAGCCGAATCGTTACGTTCCCGGCCACTTCGTCGCCCGCGATGATATTGAGATCGCTGACCTCGGCAATCAATCTGAGCACATCGGCGATCTCGACGTCCTTGAAGTCCAGCGAGACCCGTCGGCCGCGATACTCCTTGCCGTCGATCAGTCCGCCTTCCTCGAGAACCTCGATTGCCGCGGGAACCTCGACTGCCGCCGGTGCTCCAGCCGCGTCCATCGGCGCGTCCCAGACAGAACCCGCCGTATCGAGCGACGCAGGTAGATTCTCCACCTCGAGTTCATTGTCGAAGTTCGGCAAGTCCGTTGCGACTTCGACGGTTGTGCTGTCATCCATCGTCGTTGAAGCCATCGACTCCTCGCCGGGCGTCGGCGATCCTGCTGCCGTCGCGAGAAGAGCCTGATCGTCGATTTCATCGGAGGTCGTTGATCCGAGTGCTTCGGCTGCCAGCATGTTCATGCCCGCATCGGTACCGTCGTCGGCCATGCCCGCATTCGGGAAGGCCGGCGGCGGAGCCGCGGCTACACCCAGGTCTTCGAAATCGACGAAAAGCATCGATCCCCGTCGGCTGATGACCGGCATCTGATTGGGCGCTCGGGTGAAGACGACGCGCACTTCAGGCACGTCGACCTCAGGCTGTTGAAACACATGGATGAGAGAAATCGGGCCGCCCGCAGGGGGGAAGATTCGGTCTGACGCCTCTTCACTGATCTGTGCACTCGGCATACTCACGACGACGGTGTTCGCATCAGGCGTCGTCATCGTGTACGGAACGGCCTCGTCTGCGAGGATCGCCGTACGATCCATCCCATCCGTGCGCTCATAGTGAAGTCCGTAGACCTCGGCGAGTTCGAAGGCTGCCATCGAAGCATCTTCGATCGGAGCAACCTCCTCGACCGACTCCTCGACCGACTCCTCAACGGATACGGCTGCAACCTCGGGCTCGAAGTCAATCGCTTCGGCTCCGCTCGGATCCATCTCGTCGGCCTCGAGGGTTTCGTCCATCGATGCCGGCGTACTCGAAACCACGATCTCTTCAGAAGCCGGTTCGGCGCTTGCCATCCAGGCCGCTTCAGAGGCTGCGAGTGCATCCGTCATCGCCTGGGCGAGTGCGTCCCCGTCTCCGATCGCAATCCAGAGCCCCCTGGCTCCGGGCATGATCTGGCGACCCTGGAACTCATCCACGTCATTGCCACCGTCGATGACCACACGAACCTTGTCCTCGTGTGCACCCAGTCGCACACCCGTCACGAGTGTCGAATCGAGACTGATATTCTTGGAGGCCTCGCCGACGCTCATCCCTGGAAGATCGATTACGAGGCGAGCCGGATCACTCAGTGTGAAGGCTTCGAGATTTCCGATCGCACCGTCCGCCACGAGCGCGATGAGGACGCCCGAATCGGTCATTTCGGCCGAGACTCCCGTCAGCTGCGAAGCCGCTGGCGGAGGTGTCATCGACATCACGACTTCCGACGAGGCGAGATCACTCGGCGGGGCTTCGGACCCTTGCGCATCAGCTGCGCCCCAGGGCGCCGCCACCATCGCGTCTTCTTCTTCGCTGGCGGCCATGTCGGCTTCACCGGCACCCGGAATGATGCGAATTTCCAGACCGTCTCCGGTCGAAAGGACTTCCGCCCGTCCCTCGTCCGCCATCACGATTTCGAGCCGAGTGAGCGGCGTGTCGCCGTCCTGGTCGAAGGTCGCAAGCGTAATGAGGTCCACGACACCGTCGTAGGCGGCGATCTGCCGACCTTCGTCTGGGACCGCACCGGACTCGTCCGTTGCCTCGAGCTGATCGACCCCGACCAGCTCAACGACGATCAAGTTCGAATCCTCCGGCGTTGAAACCGAATAGATCGGATCAGCAAGTCCTTCGAGCCAGATGACACTGTCATCACCGACCCGAGAAACTGACACGTCCCCTAGCGTCTGCACCATCGCTGCTTCCGATGCCGAACCCGACGTCGTCGGCGGCGAAGAAGCACAACCCACAGCGAAGACCGCCACGACTAACGCCGCGATCGCGCTCTGAATCACTCTATCAAGCCATCCGTTTTTCGGATAGACCATTGACCTCACCCTCCCTGGCTCAGACGGATCCGCAGTTCCACGTCCTTCGTCGTTCTCTCACCTGCGAGATTTTCGTAGGTTTCTTTGACGAGGACGAGGTTGTCACCGATGTGAATTATCTGCCCACTGTTCTTCCCGATCTGTGAACCCTCACGTACGATGTACGCTCGGCCTCCCGGATCGAGGATCAAGGCACGCGGATTATTCGCGTCCCAGATCACGGCGGACAGTTCGAGCTGTCCCAGCTCAAAATCTTCGAGTGGCCCAAATTCTCTGACGTCGGGCCTGTTGTCATCTACGAGTTGAAACGACCGGAACGGATCACGTTTGCCACGCGGGTCGTAGAAGTAGTCCTGCTCCGCCGCGGCATAATCCGTATCTTCTTGTTCCGAGATCGACTCGGGGACGGGTTTGACCGCCTTCGAAGCCGTCGGTGCGGACTTCTGACGCGCTGCGAGAGCCTGGCGTTCCTTCACGAAATCATCAGTCGTCGGCGCACTCAACTGTTCTTCTTCGCCGCAACCCGTCGTTGCGACAAGGAGGGCCAGCGCAAGAAAAAGCACCTTTACCCATTCCCTAATCATCACAGCTCCCCGCTCCCCGGCTCGCATGCCCATGGACTCAGACCTCACCGCTTAGAAATCTGAATGTGGTTGCCAGACCCGTCACCTTCAGTCGCGTCGACTGTCGGGACTCGCCGACCACCTTGATATCCAAGCCGCCCATATTCACGATCCGCGGGAGACTTGCCACCATTTCAAAAAACCGCGCCAGATCGTGGTAGGTCCCTTCGAGCTCGATCTTGAAGGGGACTTCCGCGTAGAAGTCGCGTTCGATTTCATCGTCACGATCGATTGACTTGATCGTGACGCCGACCTTTTTGCCAGCGGTACTGATGTCCTGCAGTAGATCTTCGAACTGCTTTCGGTTCGGCAACTGCTTGAGCGCCAGGTCGAGATCACGTTCGAGTCCGGCCACTTCCGCCTCGAATCCAGCGACGTTGTTCGCGATCGATCGAGCGTTGTTCAAACTTCGCTGCAGCTCCTGGGATCGGGCCACCAATGTGCTGCGGACGTTCTGCGCCGGTTGGTACGACAAGAACCAATAACCAGCCCCAATCGCCACGAGGACAGCCGAGACAACCGCAAGCCGGATCGGCTTGGGGACCTTCGCGAGTTGCTCGATTTTCTCGTCGAAATCGATGTTTAGTTCCAGTGCCATTCTATCCTCCGAATCAAGACGCTTCTGTCTCTTCTGTCTCTTGGACCGGCGATTCCATGTCCGCGCGGATTACGAATTTCACGAGTCGCACGCCACGGACGACATCGCCGCCGCTCGTCTTGTCGAGATCGACGTTGCTGAAAAAGGGCGAACCGTTCAGGCCTCGAAGGAAATCAGCAACCACGCCGGTATCCAGGCTTTTGCCTTCCAGCTTGATCTGCTTTCCCTTGGTCGTAATGCCCGTGAGCCACAAACGCTCGGGCACGTTGTTCGAGAGCTCATCGAGCACCCGAACCGGCCCGCTTCTCGCTTGCTCCAGGCTTGCGATGATGTCGAGCTTGTCCTGAAGCTGTTTCTTCTGCTGCTTGAAGCCCTCGACCAGAACCTGCTGAGGCTTGTAGCGTTCGATGTCGGCCTCGAGTTGCGCGATACTGGCCTTCGCCGACACGAGATCGCTCTTCACGCTCTGGTGAGTAAAGAAGATGACCGAGAGAACCACGACGAGACCCAGGAAGAGCATGGCGACGCTCTCTCGAAGGTCCGCCGCGCGACGCGCTTCCCGATGCGGAAGTAGGTTGATTTCCATCATCATCGGTCATTCCTCCTCGTAGCCAGGCCAATTCCGACAGCGAGCAACGGTGCCATCGCCTCGAGGTATTCGGCTTCGAACCCCTTGCTCGGCAACATTCGCGCCAGGGGATTCATCGAATCGGTCTCGAGCCCCGTTCGTTCCTTGAAGGCCGCTGTAAACCCGGCAATCTTCGAACCACCACCAGAGAGCAGGACCTTCGAGATCCGAGCATCGGCGGAAGTCGCCGCGAAGAAGTCGAGAGAACGAGAGATTTCACCGATCACCGTGTCGGAGACGCTTCGCAGGGCCTGTTCGACCTCCTGCGGAATGACCTCCTGGACCTGCTCGCCGTCGTCGATGTTGCCCTTCTTGATTCTTTCCGCTTCATCGAAAGAAACCGAAAGGGCCTTCTGGATTTCCTCGGTGTATTGTGCACCGCCCGTCATGATGTCTCGCGTGAAGGCCGGGATGCCGTTGCGCAGAACGTTGATGTTCACGACCTGGGCTCCGATGTTCACGAGTGCCACGACGGCTTCGGGATCCTGTTCGTAGTTCGCCTCGTAGGCGTTCTGGATTGCGAAACCCGCCACGTCGATCGCAACGGGATTCAAGCCCGCTTCGCTGATCACCTGGACGTAGTCGTCGATGAGGTCCTTCTTCGCCGCGACGAGAAGGACATCCATCTGTCCTTCCTCTTCGTTCGAATCGAGAATCTGGAAGTCGAGGTTGACTTCATTGACGTCGAAGGGAATGTATTGCTCCGCTTCCCACTGGATCTGGTCTTCGAGCTCTTCCCGACTCATCTGCGGAAGGTTGACTCGCTTGACGATCACGGAATGACCGGACACCGAAGCGGCCACGTCCTGACCCCCGATTCGCCCAGTGTCGATGGCTTCGCGAATCGCATCGACGATCGCGCTCGAGTTGAGGAACGCGCCCTGCACGATCGCTTCCGAAGGAAGCGCGGCCTGGCCAAGCGATCGAAGCTCGAAGCCCTTGTCCTTGCTCTTCTGTACGATCTCGACTGCCTTCACCGAGCTTGCGCCGATGTCGAGTCCGATAACAGATGATTTGCCGAAGCTCGGTAGCGAAAACTTCATGCCGAGTATTCCCTTCGCGATCCTATGACCGGGTTCTCGAGTTCACGCGGGCCGTCGATCAACCCAAAAACCCGATCCTTGTCGGAGACTCTGAGACCGAGGGCCAGCAGGATCTTGCGTTTGGTGTCCAGCCGACACGGTCGGCCTGCTTCCACGCGATCGATCGTCAGCGTTGAAAGACCTGCCTTCCGGGCGAGCTCTGCTTTGCTCATCATGAGGTTCTCTCGGAACCTCTGAACCTGATTCATACCCACCGATCATCCTCCGCGACCCGTCCCACTCTGGGCGGGTCCGACTCCTGCTGTATCGGACCGGAGATTCAGGGACTTGAGGCACCTCGACGCGGCTTCCTTGTACGGCGGATCACATCTATCCAGCGTGCAAGCAATTTGCAGCTCGTAGGCCAGTTTGTAGCTTTTTGGCATCACCCGAATCTGTTCATTCGATCATTCCAACGACCGATGAGAAGGCTGGAAAGCCGTTTGTGCCCCAGCGAGTGGGGCACTGCGGCTCCAGAACGGAGCTTCGAAGTGTTCGGTCGGATTTTGATCGTCGATGATGACGAAGCGCTTCGAGAGAGCCTTGAGCTCATCTTGTCGGCAGAGGGCTACAGCGTCCTCTGCGCCGACTGTGGCGAGTCGGCCCTTGAAGTCATCGAGCATTCAGCGGTGGACGTAGTCCTCTGCGACCTCCGAATGCCCGGCATCGACGGATTTGATCTAATGCCTCAAATCTCCCGGCAGCTTCCAAACGTACCGATCATCCTGATGTCAGCGCATGGAACTCAGGATCTCGCCGTCGAAGCGATTCGGCGTGGCGCGTACGACTATCTCGCGAAGCCCTTCCAACCGGCAGAGATTCGACTCACCCTGCGCAAGGCGCACGAACGGGAAGAACTGCACCGAAAGAACACTCTCCTCGAGCGCGATATCTCGCGGACTGTCGGCGATCGAGCCATCGTTGCCGCCTCTGATGGCATGATCGCGCTCCTCGAGATGCTGGAAAGAACTGCTGCCTATAAGTCGACTGTCCTCGTGACGGGCGAGAGTGGCTCAGGCAAAGAAGTCATCGCGCGTGCGATCCATTCACAATCGCCACGCCGGGAAGCGCCTTTCGTCGCAGTCAACTGCGGCGCGATTCCAGAGAATCTTCTCGAAAGCGAACTCTTTGGCCATGTCAAAGGCGCTTTTACCGGAGCCAGCCGAGCCCATCGAGGACTCTTCGCCGAGGCAAACAAAGGGAGTCTATTCCTCGACGAAATCGCGGAAATGCCCGTTGGGGTACAGGTCAAGCTACTGCGAGCAATCCAGGAAGAGGAAATTCGACCGGTCGGAGATAGCAAGTCTGTCAAGATCGACGTTCGCGTCATTGCCGCAACGTCACGCGATCTCGAGCGAGAAATAGCAGAGGGTCGCTTCCGCGAGGATCTGTTCTATCGACTGAATGTCGTGCGACTCGAGGTCCCGCCGTTGCGTGAACGCCGCCCGGATGTTCCGTTGCTCGCTGATCATTTTCTTTCTCGCTTTCGAGAAACCCTCGGAAAGAATGTTCGAGGCCTCTCCGACGAAGCCCTGGCACTTCTCGTCGCCTATCGTTGGCCGGGAAATGTTCGCGAGCTCGAAAACATGATCGAACGTGCCATGATTCTCACTGACGGCGACAGCATTGAAGTCTCCGCTCTTCCTCCAGCCGTCCTATCGGCACACTCTGACGAAGACAGACAGACCGACGAGGTCAGCGATGACGAAGATTTCTCGCTCAAACGCGCACGTCAGGCCTTCGAAGCAGAATTCATCCGCCGCGCACTCGAGCGGACGGGAGGCAACCGCACGCATGCGGCCAGGCTGCTCGAAATCAGCCACCGCGCCCTGCTCTACAAGCTGAAGGACTACGGGATTCGCGATTGAGGGCGCGATTCGCTCCGCACATCCACGCCACCGGACTGCTCACCCTCTTCTGCCGGGAGCACCAGCTGAAAGAGCGCCCCGCCCAGTTCGGACCCCCCTGGATCGACATCGACACTTCCACCCAGCTCCTGCGCTAGACGCCGGGCGTTTGCCAAACCGAGTCCCGTTCCTTCACCGGGCGCTTTTGTCGTAAAGAACGGATCAAATATGCGTTCGGGCTCGTCGAGGTCGATTCCAGGACCTGAGTCGGCCACCCGACAAACAATCGAATCGGACCGGGCAAGGAATCCGATTTCATCATCGGCTTCGCCCTCGCGATGTCTACGGACTGTCCGCATGACTTCGAATCGAATCTTTCTCGTAGGCGAATCCTGCATGGCCGAGGCCGCATTCAACGCAAGATTCAGCAGGATCTGGGACGCGATACTCAGGTCCCCGCGTGCTCGCCCAACGCCGTCTTCGAGTCGGACTTCGAACTCGATATCAGAGAACTGAGTCTGCGCCGAGAGCAGTTCAACGACTTGATGGGCCACCTCATCGAGCGCAATTGGACCGTGTTCGATTCGAGGAGGACGCGAGAAGTCGAGCAGCTGCCGCAGAATCACGCGCACTCGCTCCCCTTGCTCGCTCGCGCGATCCAGGCAACGACGCCCTTCGTCACTCATCAGTCCTCGATCGCGAGCGGCCAGGTCGAGAAAGGCAAGTAGCGCCCCCATCGGATTCCCGACTTCGTGCGCCACCCCGGCCGCAAGGCTACCCACCATCGCCAGTCGCTCTGCTCGGTCGAGCCCATCCCGAGCCTGCAGGAGATTCACGTTCGCTGCCCTCAGTTCGTGAATGGCCTTCTCCAGGGCACCTGTTCGCGAGGCCAGGGCCTCCTGCATTTCATTGAATGCCATGCCCAGCGATTCGATCTCCCCCACGCCTTCGACCGGAACATTCGACGGCAGGCCTCCATCCCCGATCTCGCGTACCGCGTGAGCGAGCCGGTGGAGCGGGCCGACCACTCGCCGCTGCAGGAGAGTGACCCCAAAGAGTCCGAATATCAGCACATTGATGACGACGAGGGCAGCGATGACGGCTCCCGAAACCGGCGCGTCGATGCGTCCGGTCACGACCTCTCCCGCTTCGAGATCGGGCACCGCAAATCGAATCGCAGCCCAGGGCGCTCCCGACTCTACGAGCGCCTCCCCGACAGCGAGCGACTCCTCTGCAAAAATTCGCGTACTGGCGTCGAGAGCGGCTGGTGGCGCATTCAAGCCAGTGACAAGCCCTTCGCTGTCGATTCGCCACCAGATGCCCCCGTCGATCGGGCCCAGTCGAATCTTCTGCACCTGGGTCTGGGCTTCGGCCTCCGCGACGAGGCCCTTCCCGAGCAGGCCGTGTAGCGCTTCGATTCGAGCGTGACTCAGCTCCAGGAAGAAGCCCGCAAGCAATGCCGTGCCGGTGACCATCACCAGGGCGAGAGACAGCAACACCTCGGCCTGAACGCCCCGACGTAAACCCACGCTCAATCCCCTTGTTTCGAATCCTCGATTCCCAATTTCTCGAGTCGATATCGGAAGGAGCGAAAAGAGACCCCGAGCAGCCGCGCGGCCTTCTTCTTGACGCCCTTGGTGATCGAAAGTGCTTCTCGCAGAAGTGATCGTTCGTAGTCCGAAACGAGCGCTTCTAGACTAATGCCCTCCTCCGGGATCAGCGCCACACAAGGGGCCTCACGAGATTCTGTCACGCTCGGCGGAAGCAGGTCGCACCCGATCACCGGTTGATGCGTAAGCGCGACCGCCCGTTCGATCAGATTTTCGAGTTCCCGGACATTTCCGGGAAATGCATAGCCCGAGAGCATTTCGTAGGCCGCGGCGTCCATTCCCTCGACGTCCTTCCCGAGCTCCTCCGCGAACACTCGGATGAAGTGTTGGGCCAGAAGCGGAATATCTTCGACTCGATCTCGCAGCGGCGGGAGTTCGAGCTCAATGACGTTCAATCGGTAGTAGACATCCTCACGAAATCGCCCCGCGGCAACTTCATCTTCGAGACGACGATTCGTCGCCGAGACGATTCTGACATCGATCTTGCGGTCGACCGTATCACCGACCCTACGAATCGTTCGCTCCTGAAGGGCCCGCAGCAGCTTGACCTGAAGCGGCTGGGAAAGCTCACCTATCTCGTCAAGAAAGAGTGTGCCGCCTGAAGCGGCCTCGAAGAGCCCCGGCTTCGTCTGGACTGCTCCGGTAAATGCGCCTTTCACGTGACCAAAGAGTTCGCTCTCGAGTAGATTTTCGGGAATTGCACCACAGTTGATCGCAACAAATGGCTGATCGTTTCGGGGACTCTGCTCGTGGATCGCTCGGGCTACGAGTTCTTTTCCCGTACCGCTCTCGCCCGACACGAGGACATTCGTCTTGGTTTCGGCGACCTGCGCGATGAGATCGTAGAGCTGCTGCATGGCGCCGCTATGGCCGATGATATTCCTGCCGCGCGACTGGCTGCGGAGTTCCCGTCGAAGGCGGCGATTCTCGCTCGAAAGCACCTTCTTCTCGAGCGCCTTCTCGATCACGATGCGAAGCTCATCCACCTTGAATGGCTTCGTCAGGTAGTCGTAGGCGCCTTCCTTCATGGCTGAGATTGCACTATCGGTCGTTCCAAATGCGGTGACCACGATCAGAATGGTCTCGGGCGAGACCTCTCTTGCCGCAAGCAATAGGTCGAGGCCGGTCTTGTCGGGCATCTGCATGTCTGTAATGACGAGATCGATCTCGTCAGTCTCGAGATGCACGACGGCCGTATCCACGTCCCCCGCCGTCACGACGTCGTATCCTTCGCGTCTCAAGAAAATCTCGAGGAATTCCTGCATGCTCCGCTCGTCATCGACGACCAGAATGCGCGCGGTGTCGCGACTCATGAGTCCACCTCCACACATCGAAGCGATACTCGAAAGCATGCGCCGCCTCCGTCGCTGCTCGCTGCTTCGATCACACCGCCATGTTGTTCCACGATACGCCGCACAGTGGCCAACCCCAATCCGGTTCCGTCCCGCTTCGTCGTGAAGAAGGGTTCAAAAATCATTGCATGCACGTCGGCACTGATGCCGGGGCCCGTATCCTCGATTTCGAGCACGGCCGTCGCTCCAGTCATCCCTTCCAGACCGGGATCTGCGCCTTGTTCGTTACGGCTGCCAGGCCAGTCGTCTTGAGGCCCATCCCCGTGGCAACGACGGACGCGCACAGAAAGACACCCGGCATTCTCCATGGCCTCTCTCGCGTTGTTCCATAGATTCCAAACGACGGCCTTCAATTGTGAGGGATCAGCCATGACCAGAGCTTCACGATCCAGATCGAGTGATATTTCCAGATCGGATTCACCTTGAGATTCGTTCATCTCTACGATCTCTTCGACGAGCGAAGCCAGTCGTACGGGCTCCGGCTTGATCGGAGCAGGTCGCGAATAGCGTAGAAAGTCGCTGATCAGCTGGTTCAGACGATCCACTTCGCGAACCACGATGCCCATTAGCCTTGCTTGCTCTGGGTCGGAGCTCTCCTCGCTCGCTGCCCCCTGCAGGACCTGGACAGAACCGGAGATCGCCGCGAGCGGATTCCTGATTTCATGCGCCATTCGCGCCGCCATCTCGCCGACCGCAGCCAATCGCTCCGACTGACGAAGTTCACGTTCCATCGAGACGACGCCGGTCACGTCCTGGAAGATCACAACGTGACCCACCTGCTCGCCCTCTTCGTCACGCAGACTCGAGGCGGCCATACCGAGGAAGAGATCTTCATCCCGTCGATTGCGATAGGCAATTCTTTCTCGACCGACCGCTGAGTCGAGCGCCCTCCCAATTTCAGTTTCCTCGAGAATCTCGGCCGTCCCCGGAATGACCTCTCCGAGAAGCCGGCCGGCGACGTTGACAGCGGACTCTCCCGTGATTCTCTCAGCCTCCGGATTGAATGACGTCACACATCCTGCATCGTCCGTCGTGACCAGCCCGCTCCCGATGCTTTCGACAGTTCGGAGATGCAGGTCGCGCAGGCGACGGAGGTCCGTCGTTCTCCGATCGAGCGCTGCGCCGGTTCGACGAAGCTCCGCAGAGAGTGTGTTTGCGAGCATGCCCAACATGAGTAGAGCGCCCGCATAGAATCCCCAATACGCCGCCAAAACGGGCAACGGCCGTGCGGCGCTGACCATCCCCAAAACCGGCAGCAAGCCGAGTTCCGCTCCAAAGAGTACGAACCCGTAGCCCGCCGCAGCCAGGCCCGAGCTGAACACGACGCCATTGCGATCGAGAAAGAGCGCTCCGTAGAGCACCACGAGCGCATAGAGAAAGGTAAGGACGGAATCCCCCCCGCCGGAGAAGTACACGAGGGACGTTACGATCGCGATATCGACTGCGACCTGGACGGTCGCGAATCGTGTGGCATTCTGGGTTCGCGTCACCATCAACCCGGACACGATCGTCGCGAAAAATGCCGCCGCGACTGTCCAGTACACGCCCGAGATTGCAGGTCCGCCTGCGGTCGTTCCGATGCGATTGAGCGTCACCGCGAGCCCGAGGCTCAGACCGGCCAGCAGAAGGCGCGCACCGAGTAGCCAGCCAAGACCCGTTCGAGCTTTCGAGTCGGAGCGTTCGTCTCCCACGAGAGTCACGATGCTGCTCGCCCCTTCTCCCCTCTAACCGATCGTGTCTGCAATCGTGAAGATCGGCAGATACATAGCGATCAGGATCGTACCGATGGAACCGCCCATGAAGACCATCATGATCGGCTCGAGCATTGCCGTCAGGCCGGCGACAGCACCATCGACCTCATCATCGTAGAAATCCGCGATCTTGTTGAGCATCACTTCCATCGAGCCCGTTTCTTCACCGACCGCAATCATCTGCACCATCATGCCCGGAAAGACCTTCGACGCCTGAAGAGGTTCGGCAATCGTCTTGCCTTCTGAGATCGACTGCCGCGTCGACTGAAGCTCTTCTTCAATGATCTTGTTACCCGCGGTTTTCGCCACGATGTCGAGTCCATCGAGAATCGGCACGCCACTCGAGATCATCGTCCCCAAGGTCCGCGTGAAGCGAGCCACCGCGACCTTCTTGATGATGTTGCCAAAGACGGGAAGATGGAGAGCCAGTAGATCCGTGCGATAGTGAAATACCTCACTTCGTTTGCGCCCCTGTGAGAAGGCCATGAAAACGGCGACAGTGCCAGCCATCAGGTATACGATGTAACTCTGCAGCCAATCGCTCAGAGCGATGACCATCACCGTCGGACCCGGTAGCGTCCCGCCGAAGTCTGCAAACATCTGTTCGAAGACCGGAATCACCTTGACGAGCAGGAGAACGATACAAGCGACCGCGATCGTCGAGACCGTCGCTGGATAGACCATCGCGCCTTTGAGCTGCTTGCGAAGTTTCTCGGCCTTCTCGAGCTGGACGGCGAGGCGATTGAGAATCGTGTCGAGAATACCGCCGACCTCGCCCGCCGCGACGAGATTGACAAAAAGATCGTCGAAGACGTCCGGGTGCTTCCCGAGTGCCTCAGCGAAGGTCGAGCCTGACTCGACGTCGTGCTTGACTGCTCGCAGAACATTTTTCATCGTGGGATTGTCTTGCTGATCTGCGAGAATCTGCAGACACTGAACGAGCGGAAGTCCGGCGTCGACCATCACAGCGAATTGCCGGGTAAACACCACCAGGTCCCTGATCGTGACCTTTGGCGCAAGAAACGGGAAGATCTCGCTGAGGTCTTTCGGCTTCGCCTTGACCTTCCCCGGCGCCAGACCCATGTTTTTCAGATGGATCGCCACGGCGTCGGCTGTCGAGGCCTCGAGTTCCCCACTCTTCTTTTCACCCGAACGCGTCTTCGCATTCCAGAGATAGATCGGCATTTTTCGGTCTCCCACGAACCAACCACGGAAAGCTGTGGCTCGTTCGATTAACTACGTATGTTCAAGAAGGTCTGGACCGACGTCCGCCTGCTGCGCCCGCCGCTTCCGGCCCCTTGTTGATGAGCTGCTGCAGTTCCTCGATGTCTGGACTGCGGCCCTTTGCCGTTTCGGGATCGACGAGCCGCCTCGTCACGAGAGAGGCCAGGCTCTGATTCATCGTCTGCATGCCAGACTTGCCCTGGCCAATCTGCATCTGTGAGTAGAGCTGGTGAATCTTGTCATCACGCATCAGCGCACGAATCGCAGCGTTCGGGATCATCACCTCGAGCGCGAGCCCACGACCCGGACCATTCGCTCGCGGCAGCAACGTTTGGCACATCACTGCTTCGAGAACGAAGGAGAGTTGCTGCCGAATCTGGGACTGCTGATACGGAGGAAATACATCCACGATTCGATTGATCGTCTGTACGGCGGAATTCGTATGCAACGTGGCGAACGCCAGATGGCCCGTCTCCGCCACCGTCAGCGCTGCCTCAATCGTTTCGAGATCCCGCAGCTCACCGATCAGAACGACGTCCGGATCCTGCCGCAAGATGTATTTCAGTGCGGCCTTAAAAGAGTCCGTATCGGACCCGATCTCGCGCTGGTTGACGATGCAACCCTTGTGCGGGTGGAGATACTCGATCGGATCTTCGATCGTCACGATGTGTTCGTTTCGATCCATATTGATTCGGTCGACAATGCTCGCGAGTGTCGTCGATTTGCCGGATCCTGTCGGACCCGTTACGAGGATCAGCCCACGCGGCTTCTTCGCCAGGACTTCGACGATAGGAGGCAGTTCGAGCTCTTCGAAAGTCATGATCTTGAAGGGGATCGCACGGAATGCCCCCGAAACATTGCCACGCTGCACGAACACGTTTCCGCGAAATCGGGAAAGCTTCTGGACGCTGAATGAAAGATCGAGTTCATTCGTCTCTTCGAAACGATGTTTCTGGGCGTCGGTCAAGACGGAATAGCAGAGCTGCTTCGTCTCCTGCGGCGTCATCGGAGGCATCTTGAGCGGATGCAGCTTTCCGTCGATTCGCAGCTGTGGCGGCGAACCAGTCGTGATGTGAAGGTCGCTCGCGCCCTTCTCGATCATTGCCTTCAATAGCTGATGCATATTTGCCAAAACCAAAGACCCCTTTAACTTCTAGTCCGACATGCTCACGCGGAACACTTCGGAGATCGTCGTGACACCATCGAGCATCATGTTGAGTGCACTCCGACGAAGCGTGACCATGCCTCCGCGGATCGCCTCGCGCTTGATTTCCGCACCCGAAGCTCCGTTGAGCACGAACTCCTTCAGCGGCTCAGTCATCACCATGACCTCGTAGATCGCGACACGACCCTTGAAGCCAGTGTCCGAGCAATTCCCGCATCCCTGTCCCTTCTTGGGAGTGAAGGACTTGATCTCTTCTTCGTTCAGCCCGACATCGATCAACTGCTGATTTTCGAGCTCGGTATCCTCAGCCACGCATTCCGGACAGATCCGACGCGCAAGGCGCTGGGCGACGATGCAGTTCACTGCCGAAGCAACGAGGAAAGGCTCGATTCCCATATTCAAGAGTCGATTGATCGTGGATGGCGCATCATTCGTATGGAGCGTCGAAAGAACCATATGGCCCGTGAGTGCAGCCTTGACGGAGATCTCCGCCGTTTCGAAGTCACGAATCTCACCAACCATGATGATGTCGGGATCCTGACGAAGGAAGGATCTCAGTGCGGCGGCAAAGTTGAGTCCGATATCCTCGTGCATCTGAACCTGATTGATGCCGCCGAGATTGAACTCGACGGGGTCTTCAGCGGTCGAGAGATTCTCACTGCTCTGATTGAGCTCCGAGAGTGCTGAATAGAGGGTCGTCGTTTTACCGGAACCCGTTGGACCCGTCACGAGCACCATTCCGAAGGGCAGATGGATCGCTTCCTGAAAGTCGTCGAGCTGATCCTGCTCGAAACCAAGCTTGGTCATGTCGAGCTGGAGATTGCTCTTGTCGAGGAGCCGAAGCACGATTTTTTCACCGAAGAGCGTGGGCAACACGGAGACACGAAAATCCATCTCGCGACCCTTGCCCATCTTGAGCTTGATGCGCCCATCCTGCGGCAGACGTCGTTCCGCGATATCGAGCTCGGACATGATCTTGACGCGGGATGTGAGTGCGTTCTTCAGCTTGAGCGGCGGCTTCATCACTTCATAGAGCACGCCGTCGATTCGGTACCGAACCCGGAATGATTTCTCGTAGGGCTCGATGTGGATATCCGATGCCACCTTCTTGATCGCGTCGGTCAGAATCAAATTGACAAGTTTGACGACCGGAGCGTCTTCCGCCTCGCGGGCCATCGCGTTGGCGTCTTCTTCTTCCTCTCCGGAAACGAAATCGATTCCGTCATCATCGAAGTCCGCCATCACATCTTCGAGAAGGTCTTCATCCGGTGCGGAATAATAGGTGTCGATGGCTGCTCGGATGGCGTCTTCTGAAGCCACGACCGGCTGGATGTTGTATCCGGTCAGGAACTTGATGTCGTCGAGCGCGAAAATATTCGACGGGTCGGCCGTGGCCAGGATCAGGGTCGAACCGGCCCGATTGACGGGCACGACGTTGTGCTTGGTCGCAACTTCTTCCGGAATCAGAGCGAGTACTTCCGCCTCGATCGAAAAATCCTCGAGATTGATCGAAGGGACGCCATATTGTTTGGCGACGAACTCCGTGAGTTCGTTTTCGTCCATGAAGCCCAGTGCGGTGATCTGGGCACCAAGGCGGCTGCCCCCGGACGCAGCCTCCTCGCGTGCCTTGAGAAGCTGCTCGGATGAGAGCAGATTCTCTTTGACCAGCAGCTCGCCAATACGCTCGTTCAACGGAACCCCTCCCCGACAGCATCTTCACGTCCGCAAGTCCGCGAACCAGAAACGCCTTTGGGTTTTCTCGCGTTCGTCTCGCTCGTCGCAAAACAAACGCAATCTCGCTGAGTTATCGGCGGGGATCGGGGTGAGCTTTACAACAGCTCGTGTTTGAGCGTGGGTTCGTCGCTACTCGTTTGAGGGCCGGTACACCACACATCGATGTCCAGGGTTCAAACCGCCCAGGGCCGCTCACCTGGGTCCAGCGAACGCCCGCGGGGCTAACCGAGAGAGAGTATCAGACGCCTAAACGCTCTCGCGCCTGCTCGATGTCTCTCGCAATCTGATCACGAAGTGCGTCGGACGACTCGAATCGCTCTTCTTCCCGTAATCGACCCTCGAAGGTCAGATCGATCTCGACCCCGTAGAGATCCCCCGAAAAATCCAGGATATGGGCCTCGGCCACCAGGTCCCGCCCGTCCCTGAAAGTCGGGCGAAATCCCACATTCGTGACAACGGGCAGGGATTGACCGGCCCACTCCGAGTCGCCCGCGAGACATCGCAAATGACCAAAATAGACACCGGGTGCGGGCAGAATCTCGGTTTCAGGTGCCAGGTTGGCGGTCGGGAAGCCGATCGTCCTCCCCCGCCGATCGCCCTCGATCACCGCCCCACGAGCGCAGAAGGGTCGGCCAAGAAGCAATGCAGCCTCCTCGACGTCGCCCTCTGCCAGCAATTGCCGAATTCTCGTCGAATTCACATCGCGGCCTTCGACCTGGACTTCGGGCACGACGGTCACCGAGAAACCCAGGTGCGGCCCAAGTTCCGTGAGCATACGCATCGAGCCTTCCCGATCGTGTCCAAAATGAAAGTCGTAGCCGACGTAGACCTCGACCGGGCGAATACATTCATGAATGTGATGACCGATGAATCTCTCGGGACGGACCTGCGCAAATTTCCGATCGAAGGGCTCGGCGATCACCGCATCGACCCCAAGTTGTTCCAGCGTCTCGACCTTTTGTTCGAACGTATCGAGAAGTCGTAGATTCGATTCAGCCTGGAGCACACGCCTTGGATGCGGCTCGAAGGTATAGAGGATCGACTCTCCTCCGAGAACCCTCGCCCTCGCGATCACCAGGTCCAGGATCGCCTGGTGCCCGAGATGCACCCCGTCAAAATTTCCCAGAGTCAGAACTGGGCTCCTGAAGGCCCGGCTCAACTCCGAAACGCCACGAAAGATCTCCAAGTGCTTCCCTCGTCCGCTAGAATGAATCGCGTGCGGATCTTGTCGCACTACTTCGTCGCACGATTTCTTGGCCTCTTTTCGACGGTCCTTGTCGCCTCTTTCCTTATTCTGGCGACGATTGAACTCGTACTCAATCTCGATGATCTCTCAGCCTTCGGCTCTTCAGCGCCCAGCGCCGAAGGGGCAGCCTCGCTCAACGCGTCTCTGAATGCTATCCGCTATCTCTGGGTTCGTCTGGCTTCCTACTATCTCGCGGACCTCCTCCCACTGGCCAGCTTCATTGCCGTCTTCCTGACCTTTGCCTGGGCGGGCCGATCGATGGAGATCGTCGCCATCCAAGCCAGCGGCGTCCGATTGGGTCGGATCGTTCTCCCGGTCCTGGCGACTGCTCTCATCCTATCGCTCGCGACGGCGGTTCTCCATGAGACGCTGATTCTTCGTGCCCGGCAGATCTGGTCGAGCCAGACTCGGGGGAGCGAAGACCCACTCGATTTTGGACGAAAGGCATTCTGGTACCACACGGGTTCGACCATCACCAATATCACCTCAGCGGACCCGGCGACACGAACGCTACGCGGAGTCGAGATTTTCGAGCGAGGTGGCCACGGAACCGTCATTCGCGTCGTCCGAGTCGATCGCGTACAGATCCAACAGGACGGCGTCTGGCAGCTCGAGAACGCGGACATCTGGACATTCGAGCCAGATGACCCCGCGGCGCCGCCAAGACTCGATGAAGATGTTTCAATGACGTTCGACCCCGATGCGCTTCGAGGCGATGTCCTATTGGGTGCCGATCCAGGCATGCTGCCGCTCCCAGAACTCGCCGATTATCTCAAGACTGGTCCGAGTGAATCATCATCCAATTTGCGACGGTTGGAGAATCTCTACCACGCACGCTTGAGTCGTCCATGGCTGGTCTTCGTATTCGGCTGGCTCGCCCTTCCCTTCGCCCTGCGCGTCGACCAAAGGGGTCTGTTTGGTGGCCCGGCTGCGGCCGCCGTCGCCACACTCGGCGCGTTCTTCCTTCTACAAAGCGCGGGAACGGCGATTTCTCGACAGGAATTACTTCCGGTCGGCCTCATGACTTGGCTCGAGATCGGATTGGTCCTGGCTGGCGTCGCGATCGCCGTGCGTCGGCAATCGCTTTAATTCGCGCCGGTCGACTTCGGGTCCAGAAACTTGAAAAATTCGTGATCTGGAGAAACAACGAGGGTGGTCTTCTCCCCGAGAGTCATTCGATACGCTTCTAGGCTTCGCACGAAGGCGTAGAAATCCGAGTCTTTCGAGTAGGCCTCCGCATAGATTCGAGCGGCTTCTGCGTCCCCCTCGCCCCGCCGAACCTCTGAGTCCGCGTTGGCCTGCGCGAGCATCTCGCGGGCCTCTCTATTCGCCTTGGCTCGAATTTCCCGGGCTTCTCGGGCACCGATGGCCCGCTTCTGCCGAGAAATCGCACGTCTCTGCTCGCGCATCTGCTCGAAGGTTGCGCTTTCGCTTGGCAGGGGCAGCTCCGTTCGATTGATGCGAACGTCGACGACTCGAATCCCGTTCGACGTGAGTTCTTCGGTTGCTCGTTCGTCGAGCGAATCGAGGATCTCGGCCCGAGCCAGAAGCTCGGCCATTGTGAGATTGCCGACTGCGTCACCAACCAGCGAACCCACCGTTCTCTGAATCCGCTTCTTCGCCTCGCCTATCCCGGTCGGAAAACTACGACGGAACTCGAGCGGAGACTCGATCTGCCAAAGAACGTAGTAGTCGACGATCAAACGCTCGTTTTCGTCGATTTCGATCTCGGTTGCCGCTGCACTCAGGTACTGGAGCTTTTTGTCGAAGACCTGCACTTCGTCCAGAAAGGGAATTCTCGGACCATACATGCCCGCAAGCCCGGCTTCAGTCAGCTCGGCAATGGGCCTGCCCAACCGCAGTACCAGGCGATACTCGTCGGCTCGATTGATCACCAGCGGACCACGATCGATCTGCGACGCCCAAAGCATCGCTACGATGAGCCCACCCAGAACGATCGTTAGAAACAAGAACCTCATCGGGCGGCCCCCACCGGTGGCGCCCGCTTCCCGAGTGGCAACACCGGAAGCATATTCACCGTATTGGGTTCGACGACCATCTTTTCCACGCCGGGAAGAATCTCTTCCATCGTTTCGAGATAGAGGCGCCGGCGCGTCACCTCGGGCGCACTCTGATACTCGACGAGAAGTGCCTTGAATCTCGTCGCCTCACCCGTTGCCTCGATGATCTTGGCACTCTTGTACGCTTCCGCCTGCTCAAACAGTTCCGCGACCTCCGATCGAGCCCGTTCGAGGATCTCCTGGGCATCGCCCAGAGCCTCCAACGACGACCGTTTCTCGTCCTGACCCGCGCTCACGACGTCGGCAAACGCCTCGCGAACGGCCTCCGGCGCCTGCGGTTTCTCGAGATTGATTCTCCCGACATCGAACGCCGTCGCGTGGTCGACATCCGCGAGGTAGCTGCCGAGCATCGACTCGAGCAACTCCCGGGCCTCGCGCTCGATTTCACTTCGATCTTGTGAGAGGACCGCGTCGATCGTCTTCTTTCCAATCACGGTCCGCATCGCGGCTTCGGTCGCATCGTGGAGGATCGCGTCCGGCTCCGCCATCGCGAACCGATAGGCGTAGGGATCTCCAACCTTGTACTGCAACTCGTAGGCGACGTTGATGATGTTGCCGTCTCCGGTTTGAACGGCATCTCGTTTGATCTGGCCGGCGATCTCGGATTCTTCCTCGTCGCCCGGGATCCCGGGCGTCGAACGCGTTGCCTGCCCGCCAAACGATTCCGTTCGCGACTCGCGCGTATTCACGATCTCACGCGATTCGAGAGGCGGCGGCCAATGCCACCCCCAACCTTCAATGATCTGCGTGCGGTCATAAGCACCGAGTCGCAAGATCACGGCGGACTCTCCGGGATCGAGCTGATAGAGCCCTTGCGAAGCCCAGCCCATCAACACGGCCAGCGATACCACCAGCACCAACGTATTCAAGATCGTTCGAGTCACGCCCCGACCAGCCACCTCGGCCGCGCTCGAATTCTCGTCCGATGCCAATTACGCGTCTCCGGTTTCGGCATCAGCCAATCGTCTGGCGGCCTCGGCCGTCGCAATCTCGTCGTAAAAGGGGCGAAGGATGTCGATGGGCACGGGGAAGATCGTCGTCGAGCTGGCATCACCACCGGCAATTTCCGCCAGCGTCTGCAAATAGCGCAGCTGAAGCCCCGCCGGCTCGCTCGACAGCGTGGCCGCCGCATCTGCGATTCGCTGGGCTGCCTGGAACTCGCCTTCGGCCAGAGTCACCTTCGCACGCTTCTCGCGCTCGGCCTCGGCCTGCTTCGCCATCACACGCTGCATTTCATGGGGCAGATCGATCTGCTTCAGCTCGACCGAACGAACCTTGACGCCCCACGGCTCGGTCTGCTGGTCGATGATTTCCTGCAATTGTTGATTGATGCGTTCGCGGTCCGAGAGCAGATGGTCGAGTTCCGCCTGGCCACACACACTGCGCAACGTCGTCTGCGCCAACTGCGAAGTGCCGTAGAGGTAGTTCTCAACCTGAATGATCGCCTTTTCGGGATGAAGAACCCGGAAGTAGAGCACTGCATTGACCTTGATCGAGACATTATCGGCGGTGATCACCTCCTGGGGAGGCACATCCATCACAATCTCGCGTAGTCCAATTCGTACCATTCGGTCGACCCCCGGAATGATCCACCGAAGACCAGCCGTCCTGATCCCGGCATAACGACCAAGTCGGAACACGACCCCGCGCTCGTACTCCGGCAGGATGCGAACACCCAAAACGCCCAGAACAATCACAAAGGCCAAAAATATGAGGATTGCGAACAATTTCCCCTCCCCTGTCTACACTTTTCAGTGTGAATCTTGTACCGGCCGAACGACCAACGTCAAGCCTTGAATTTCGAGAACTTCGACGGGATCTCCGGCGGCAATTCGCTCATCTGAAACGCTATTCCAGTACTCGCCGCGCACGAAGACCTTCCCCTCTGGATCGATCGCCGCCTCACAACGCCCCACCAGCCCGACCATCTCATCCACTCCAGCCGTCTGGTGACTCATGAACGTGCGACTCAAACTGTAGACGATGAACGCACCCAGCACAGACATGGCCGCGGCAATCGGAACGAGCACTTCCCAAAACGACACCGTGAGGTCGGACAATTCTGGCCGATCGAACACCATCGTCCCTCCGATCAGGAAACACGCCACTCCGGCCGCGAAGAGCAGGCCGAGGGATGTGATGAAGAGCTCCGCGACCAACAAACCCACACCCAGAAGGATCAGCAGAATACCAATCCATGAAAAGGGCAGGATCTGGAGCGCAAATCCGAACAGAATCATCGCGACCACGCCGGTCACGCCCGGAACGATCAAGCCCGGGCTCTGAAACTCCATGTAGAGCCCAAGTGCGCCAATCGCAAACAGAATCGTCGCGACATTCGGATCTGACAAGAAGTTGAAAATCGACTGGACCAATGTCATCTCGACACGCACAGTCGATTCGTTCAGGACCGCCATGGTGTGTTCTTTGTCGCCCAGGGTGACGACGCGGCCCTCGACTGCCGCGAGGAGGTCCGCGCGGCTCGAAGCGACCAGATCAATCACGTTGAGCTCGAGCGCCTCTTCAGCGGTCACCGCGATCGAGTTGCGAACGGCCTCACCTGCCCACTCGACGTTTCGGTTGCGTTGCTTCGCGATCGATTCGACGTAGGCGGCGAGAAAATTCTCGATCTTCTGCTCAACCACGGCCTTGCCCGCGGCGTCTCCTTCCTTTTCCGAGCCACCCGTAGGAGACGAGCCACCACCAAAAAGACTCACGGGATGCGCGGCACCGATACTCGTTCCGGGCATCATGGCGGCCACGTTCGCAGCCAGCGTAATGAAGGTTCCGGCCGAAGTGGCGGTTGCGCCTCGCGGCATCACATAGACGATTGTCGGCACGGACGAATTGAGCATCGCCTGGATGATGTCCTGGGTTGCCGACACCAGCCCTCCGGGCGTATCGAGTTCAATGAGGACGGCTGCAGCGCCCTCCTCCTCAGCCAACTCGATCGCGCCGATCAGATAGTCTGCGCTGGCGGGATTGATCGAACCATCGATCGAGACAACGACAAGATCTCCAGCCTGTGAGACTGAGGCCATCGTCAAGACCGCCCAGAACAGGCAGGTGACCAGAAGGCCGGGAATTCGAACGCAAGTCTTCATCGTCCCTCTCTCAGCTTCTCGATTCGATCAAAGAGCTCCGCCGACACGCCCGATTTCGGCAACAGGGAAAGCGATTCGATCTCTCCGCTGGGCCAAACAAATAGCACCGCATTCTCATCCACTTCGAAGCCCGCATCGGCTCGCGAAATATCATTGGCAACGATCAGATCGCAGCCCTTTCGCGATAGCTTTCGCTTCGCTGCCGCGACCACGTCGTGACTCTCCGCGGCAAACCCTACGATCGTACGGTTGCCCTTGCGTGCGCTGATCTCTTGTAGGATGTCCGGATTCTGAACGAGTTCGAGTGTCAACCGACCGCCCTCATCGAGCGATTCCTTCTTGATCTTCCGCTCGACTGTTTCGACAGGGCGAAAATCCGCAACGGCCGCCGCCTTGATCACGATCGAAGCGTCTTCGAACTCCGAGAGCACCGCATCGCGCATCTCGAGCGCAGTGCCAACATCGATCCGCCGAACTCCGAAAGGCGTCGTCAGACCGGTCTCCGCCGCCACCAACACGACCTCGGCCCCGCGCCGATACGCCTCTGCCGCGATGGCGAATCCCATTTTTCCAGAGGATCGATTGGTCACGGACCGAACCGCATCGATCGGTTCCGCCGTGCCACCCGCGGTCACGAGTACGCGCTCTCCAGAGAGCGACTTCGCTGCGAGGAGCGCATGCACGGCCTCGACGATGACCGCCGGATCGCTCATTCGCCCTTGTCCTTCCCAACCACAAGCGAGTTCACCCTCTTCGGGCCCGACAAAGGAAAGCCCACGTGCACGAAGCAGCGCCAGATTAGCCTCGGTGGCCGGATGGCCCCACATGTTGACGTTCATCGCCGGTGCCACCAGAACATGAGCTCTGGTCGCGAGCAGCACGGCCGTCACCAGGTCATCGGCCAGTCCATGAGCCATCTTGGCCATCAAATTCGCCGTACAGGGTGCGATCAATACGAGATCTGCCCAATCTGCCAGGCCGATATGATCGATCTCCCCCTCTTCACCGGCATCGAAAAGATCCTTGCGGACCGTCTGCCCCGAAACCGCTTGAAGGGAGAGGGGCGCCACGAAGCGTTCTGCCTCCGGGGTCAGCGCGCAGCGAACTTCATGTCCCGCACGACGCAGGGCTCGAACGAGCTCGGGCGTCTTGTAGGCAGCGATACCGCCCGAGATCGCGAGCAATATGCGGCGCGGATCCATCACGGTCCGTCCTCCAAACAATCGATCAGCTCATTCAAAAAGAGACCCAAGGGTACCTGTTTGGACGTCCTCAAGCCAACCTGGCGCCTTTGTCCGAGTCTCGGATCAAAGCATCGCCTTGACGACTCGATCATCCGGAGTCGCGCAGTTTACTCTTGAGCGCCTCGGCAACGATTGGCGGAACGAATTCATCGATGCTCGCGCCGAATCGCACGAGTTCCTTCAGCCGAGAGGAACTCACATACATGTATTCCTGACTCGTCATGAAAAACAGGATCTCGACGTTGGGTGCAAGATGCTTGTTCATGAGTGCCATTTCGAACTCATACTCGAAATCTGACATCATGCGCAGCCCGCGAATGATTGCGCTGGCGCCAATCTGCTCCGCATAGTGGACGACCAGTCCGTCGAATACATGGACGGATACGTCTTCCATTCCCTCCGTCACGGCCTGAAGAATCTCGAATCGCTCGTCCGCACCAAATGTCGCGTTTTTCGAAACGTTCTTCGCGACTGCCAGCACGACTTCGTCGAAAAGCGATCGGCTGCGTTGGATCAAATCGAGATGGCCGTTCGTGATCGGATCGAAGCTCGCGGGAAAGAGTGCCACTCGGCGATTCGGCTTCTGTTCGACCATTATTCATCACCCCTCGATCGGACCCGATGATTCGAGCCAGGTCAGCTTTGTTTCGCCATAATCGCGCTCATCGAGAACGCGTACCCCGGGTAGGGCCGGCAGAGCATGGCGCTTCGGGCCTTCGACGACCACTCTCGCGTGCCCGCGAAGAATTCCAGCCGAAAAGAGGGCCTTCAGAGTGCCGACACGATCACCCTCTTCGTAGGGTGGATCGAGAAACACGAGATCGAAGCGCTCTTCACTCTCTTTCTCGAGCTTCTCGATCGCTTTCTTCGCATCGAGTGCGAGAATTCGCAGGCTGTCGGACTCTTCGACGCCCAAAAGCTCGAAGCGCCCTCTCAATTCCCGAATCACCCGTCGCGACCGGTCAACGAATACGACTCGTTTCGCCCCACGGGAAAGGGATTCCAACCCGAGAGCGCCCGTACCGGCAAACAGATCGAGTACCCGAAGTCCCTCGACCGAGCCGAGCGCCGAAAACAGCGACTCTCGTACGCGATCGCTCGTCGGTCTCACGCCTTCGGGCACCGATCCGAGATCCCGCCCGCCAAAACGTCCGCTGATGATCCTCATTCTGGAGACGCTACCGGATGAGATGGACATGGCACCAAAGCAACCTCACCAGGCCATGCCGCCAGCACGGCGAACGAGGGTTGCTGGCTGCAGGCTCTCTGCCTAGAATCGGCGCGTTCCAAATTCGAGAGACCTCGATGTGACTCGTTACTGTGTCGTCGAACACCGATCGGCGATGTGCGACCAACCGCCATCGAAGAACCGACCGATCATTAGAATCAAGGAAAGGGATTACCGTTACATGGCCAGTGCTGCTGTTAAACGCGTCAAGAAGAAGCTGCCCGAGCGCCTCGCTGAAGTTCGAGGAGATCGTTCACAACGACAATTTGCGCGAGACCTGGGTGTCTTCCAGCAAAACGTCAATCGCTACGAAAACGGCACCACACCGCATACCGATTTCCTGATCACACTCTCCACCAAGGAGAATGTCTCGCTCGACTGGCTCCTGCTCGGAAAGGGTCGCATGCGCCGGAGTCGTTAGAGACTCATCGAAAGCGCCACGCGATCTCGTCCCAGCTGCGGACGAATCGAGAATCAGGACTCGACCATCATGGTCGGGTCCTTTTTCATTCGTATTGCGCTAGCGCAGCCGCAATACACGATTGCCTTTCGGCTGCGTGCTCCTCGCCTCTGCGGAGAGAACTGTCCGCTTGTGGGTAGTCTGCTTCCTCCTGCCCCCGATCCCGCTTCCACAGCAAGCCGCATTCAAGCCTTCACTCGACTGCTCTTCCACGGGTTTTGGCCACTCGTGGAGATTCAGGCATGCCTCTTGCTCTACTCCCCTACAGGTTGCTGCGGTCTCGTTACTCCACAGACTGAATCGACCCGTGGCTGGGAGCCCATTGAATGCTGCGCGTTTTCGCAATTACGACGATCCTTTTGACTGGTGCGGACCACTGGACGACCTACCTGTGTCTCCAGGCGCCCGTCGACGGATGGAGCGTTGCCGAAGCCAATCCAATCGCAGAGTGGCTCTTCGAATGGGCAGGTCTGAGCGTTGGTCTGGTGATCGATTCCGTCCTGACGCTCGCGGCCGTGTTCTTTCTCTCGACAACCGAAATTTTCGCTCGTGGAATGAAGATCTGGCTCCTCGCCATCATCGCGACCTCGACGGGCTATGCCGTCATCAACAATCTCGCGGCGATTTCCGACATGGGCCTGGCTCCCTGGCCTGGGAGCGTTTGAGATGGACCGCGCTCGTGTCGCCCTCCTCGCAGTGTGTGCACTGCTCACCACGACGATCGAACCCTTCGATTGGACTGACGAAGCGCCGATTTCTTCCAACCCGGAGATCGCTGCCGCACCGAATGCGGAGGCGTCCCCAGCGAGCGCACCCCTATCCGAGAAGGAAAATCCGGAAATCGTCGAACAGATCCTGAGTCGCTTCTCAATGCGACACACCGCTCTGCCCGAGCGGGAACGCCGTGCGTTGGTTCACACCATCCTGGAGGAAGCTCGAGCACAGAACCTCGATCCGAATCTCGTCGTCGCCGTCATCGAAGTCGAAAGCGCCGGCTATCACCTCGCGGTCTCCCATGTCGGCGCGATGGGGCTGATGCAGCTGCTGCCGTCGACGGGGAAGGAACTCGCCGAGAAGATGGGCATCGAATGGAAGGGCCCCGACACGCTCTTCGACCCGACCATCAACGTGAAGCTCGGAACCGCCTACCTGCGGCAACTCGCAGACCGATTTGGCAGCGTCAGCACGGCGCTCGCGGCCTACAATTGGGGCCCCGGCCGAATCAATCGCCGACTACGCCGCGGTGCGGAGCTCCCGTCACTCTATATCGAGCAGGTGATGCGAGCCGTCGACCGCAATGCGATGGCGACGGTGAGCCGATCCTAGACGCGACTAATTCGGCATGGCTGGAGCCGGTTCCGAACGCCCCAATTGCGGGGGAAGCGGTGCATCGAGCAGCGTCTCGGCGAGGCGATCGACCGCGTCCATCGCTGCCGCACTCCCGCCGGAATGGCCGTTGACGAGGATCGAAAAGATCAGCACCTCTCCGTCGTCGCGTTCCGCATAGCCCGAAAGCGCCGTCACGGAGGCATCCGACAAGAGCCCGGTCTTGGCGCGAATCCGTCCCGAGCGCCCGCGAAGGCGTTTCTCGAGAGTCCCGTCCGTTTCTGCGATTGGCAATGACGCAACGAACTCCGGACCGCTCCGAAACGACTCTCGACCCACCCGCAGCGCACGAACGAGCATTTTCGCAGTCACACGATTCTGCAGCGAAAGCCCTGAACCATCGACGAGCGTCGCCTTGTCGAGATCTACACCCCGTCTCTCCAGTTCTGCTCGCAGAGCGCGTATGCCACTGACCCAATCTCCCTGGCGAGCAGGCTCTTTGCCGGGCGAAGCGCCCTCCCAGGCAGCCAGATTCTTGACCAGAATTTCAGCGATCGAGTTGTTGCTGTACTTCAAACAGAGAGCCACAGCCTCGGCCACAGCACGCCCGGGACGATCGAGGATCAACTGATAATCTTCCTCGCCACGCCGTTCTCGCCGCACTTCACCGTCGACATCGATCCCGTTCGCGCGAAGTTGGTAGGCGAGAACGGATCCTGCATAGAGACCGGGGTCGAGCACGCTTCTCGGAAAACGATCGACTGAATCTCCCTGTCGGGCCACTCCCGTCACACGGACGACTTCCTCGGCAGGGCCCTCGGCCTGACGTCCGGCAACGCGGTCGACGGTCAGCTTTGGGCGGGTCTTCCTGGAGCCGGTCTTCGCCTGATTTCGCAGCCGGAGATACGCGACGGGCGGATCGATGTCGACCAGCACCGACGAGCCTGGGGTCATCTGCGGCCAGACCGAGACAAAGAACGTCCCGTAATTCGCAGTCAGCGCACCGACGGGCGCGTGGTAGGCGCGCGCCGTCACACTTCCCCAGCTCGGATGCCAACCCGGCCCGTCGAAGAGACTGTCGTCGACCCGTAGATCGCCATGGACACCGCGTAGGCCCGCGCGTCGAAGATCCGCGGCGAGTCGCCACCAATCTTCGGAATTCATGGCGGGATCCCCTCCGCCCTCGACGATCAATCCAGAAACCATGCCCTCGCCGTCAATCGCTTTGGGCGCCCAGATCCGAGTCGAGAATCGATGTGCCGGACCGAATCGCTCCAGGGTCGCAAGGGCCGTGAGAATCTTCTGGTTCGATGCCGGGATCAGCAGTCGATCGCCACCGCGCGCGTAGACCACCAGCCCATCGCTCTGCCGCTCGACATAGATTCCAACACTGGCGCGAGCCAGCGGCTTGCGGCCCAGAATTCGATCGAGACGAGCCCCGAGATCCGGTGACGCTGCATTCGCAGCCCCCACAGCCCCCAGAGTCAGCACTAGACCGATTGCAAGCGCCGTCCTGCCGGCTCGGCGCAACCCGCAGAAATTGCCATCACCCGAAAGGAGCACGAATCGCTTCAACATCTGAAGGCCCAACTCACCTTGTTCATCGCGGGGGGGAGCGCATGCGCGCTTGACGGCGGGGAGGTTATCGGGGAGCCTGCGCCGGAGCAATCGTCGCCATGCAGGGGGGTATGACGACGAGATTCGGGATCGGGGGGTCCTATGCTCAATGCGATCTGGCTCATTCTCGCCCTGGGCGCCCTTGTCGTGGCCGCCATATCGGGTGAGTCCGCAGTTTCTGCTGTCATTGACGCCATCTTCGACAGCGCGCGCTCGGCCGTCCAGCTCGTCATCGGGCTCGTCGGAGTCATGGTTTTCTTCCTCGGCCTGATGCGAATCGCCTTCGACGCCGGGTTTCGAGACGTGATCGCACGCTGGCTGACCCCGATTACGCGGCGACTGTTCCCTGAGATCCCCGCGGACCATCCCGCGATGGGCGCCATGATCATGAACATGGCCTCGAACGTGCTCGGCATGGGTAACGCCGCAACCCCCTTCGGACTGAAGGCAATGTCCGAACTCGCCAAACTGAACAACCACTCGGGATCCGCCTCCAACGCCATGATTCTCTTTCTGGCAATCAATAGTTCCGCGATCACTCTGCTTCCCCCTCTCGGCACGATCGGCGTCCGGGCGGCCGCAAACTCCGCCGATCCCTGGGCGATCTGGATGCCCACGCTCTTCGCGACCACCTGTTCGACGACGGCCGCCGCCCTGACCTATGTCCTGCTCGGGCGTCTGCCCTTCTTTAAATATCGCCCCGAGCTCCAGGCCGACACCGCGACGAGTGGATGGGAGATCGACCCCTCCGACTCAAGCGACCAAACGGCCAGGCAAATTGAACCGGAAACACGCGGGCGACAGGTCGCGCGCACAGGCTTCGTCTGGCTCGTGCTCGGCCTCTTCGTATGGAGCGTGGGCGGAAGCTTTCTCGGAAATCTCGAAGGTCAGGGGCTGAGTGGCTCGATTCGTGGACTGCTTCAGCACTGGACGCTGCCCGCGCTCCTGCTCGCCGTACTCCTCTACGGTTTTGCGAAACGCGTCAGTGTCTACGATTCGATGGTGTCGGGCGGGCGCGAAGCGCTCAGTGTTGCCGTTCGAATCGTCCCCTATCTCGTCATCATTCTCGTCGCCGTCTCGATGTTTCGTGCCTCGGGCGCCCTCGGCTACGTGGTCGGCCTGATCGATCCCTGGACGAGTCAGATTGGCGTCCCCGCGGAAGTCCTGCCCATGGCGTTCATTCGCCCGCTGTCTGGGAGCGGAGCGCTCGGCGTCATGAGCGAAATCCTCACCGTTCACGGTCCGGATTCCTTCATAGGCATGCTGACGAGCACGCTGATGGGTTCGACCGAAACGACCTTCTATGTCCTCGCCATCTACTTCGGTGCCGCCGGTGTCGTCGACGGACGTCATGCGCTCTTTGCCTGTCTGGCCGGAGATCTCGCTGGCTTCTTCGGTGCTGTCGCAGCCTGCCACTTCTTCTTCGGCTGAGCGGCCGAGCTTCGGAGGCAAACGCCGTTGGACGTCGGGACAGACGAGACAAGCGTTGAGCGATTGAAGCTCGCTTCCATCGTGCGGGCTGAATACGGCCGCCAACCCAACGCGATCGAACCGGTCGCCGCCGGACTCGGCTCTCGACACTTCTATCGCGTGCGATTCAGTGAGGGCTATCCCGCAACGCTCATCGCGCGCATCGAAGCCCAGGAGAAGGGCCAACGCGAACCAACTTCAATCGATCCCATGGAACCACCTGCCTGGCTTCCGGAGCCACTCATCGAACCTCTGCGTTCGTTTCTCGAAGCGGCTGGCCTGCCCGTTCCTCACTCGTATGCCCATCTTCCGGAGCACGGGATCGACCTGCTCGAAGACGTTGGCGATCGCACACTCGCCGACGCCAGGGAATCCGCGCGCAGCGATCTCTATCGCCAAGCATGCGATCTCGTGCCCAGTCTCCAGAGGCTCTCTGCACGAGCGCAGGACATTCCTGCTTTCGGTAGAATATTCGACCGTGCGCTCGTCGAAACCAAGGCATGGAAATGGCTGTATTGGGCAATTCCGGGTCTGCTCGAACGAGAGCCAGAGCCTCGAGAGATCCATGCTGTGCAGTCCGCATTTTCGAGAATTTCAGATCTGCTCGACGATGCACCACGTCGCCTCGCGCATCGCGATTTCAAAGCCGAGAATCTCCACCTAGTCGGCGAAGCCCAACGGCTCGTGATGATCGACGTACAGGGCGCCTTCATGGCCCCGCCGGAATACGATCTAGTCTGCCTGCTCTACGACCTTCAGGTCGATCTCGATGAGGACTTCGTCCAGGAGTCCTTCCTGAAAACGCTGCCGAGCCTGCCCGACGCCCCCGATCTCCAGACGGCTCGATTGCGTTTTGATGCTCTCGCGACGGTGCGGCTCTGTAAGGACATCTCCCATCTGGCGTATGCCGCTCGCGTACGCAACGACGCTAGACGCTGGCACGAGATCCCGCGAGGGCTCACCCTCCTCGATCGCGCAACGGGGCGACTCGGACACACCTTTCCGGAGATTCGGGAACTCACTTCTGTGATCCAAACACTTACGGCCGCCGTCGGATCATCCGATAGTTCTTCCCAGGAGCAAGTGTGACGAAGCCGATACGAGGGGGCGAGATGCGCAGCGAGCAAAGGGCGTTTCAATGAGGGCGATGATTCTCGCTGCTGGCCTCGGGACCCGCTTGCGTCCGCTCAGCGACCTTCGTGCCAAACCCGCGCTTCCGGTTCGCGGCCGTCCGGTGATCTGTCTGCTACTCGAATTCCTGGCTCGCCAGGGGTGCCGAGAGATCATGATCAACCTCCATCATCTGCCCGATACGATTCGTGCGGCGATCGATGCGGACCATCCCGAAGACGTCGAGATTCATTTCTCGGAGGAGCCGAGACCACTGGGAACCGGCGGGGGAATTCGTCGTGCAGCCGACTTCCTTCGCGAAAGCAAAGCCTGCATCGTATTGGCCGGCGACATGCTCATCGATGTTCCCCTGCGGCTACTTTTCGAGCGCCACCTGGCAAGCGGACGACACGCGACCCTGCTCCTACGCAGAGATTCGCGCGACGAGGACTTCGGTACGATTGGCATCGATGCGAAGGGAAACATGAAGCGAATCGGCCAGCAGCGAGTGGGCGGGCCCTCCTCCAGCCAACGGGCAGACGACGGAGGTGAAACATCGCAAGGCCTCTTCACCGGCGTTCGATTCTTCTCACGCGAGGTTCTCGACAACTGGCCGGGCGGTACCGCGACGGACGTATTCGAAGATCTTCGCGACTGGCTGGTCCCGGGCGTCGAAACACGAGGCGAGCGCGTCGGTGCCGAGATCATGGATGCCGAAACCTCGGTCTGGGAACCTGTTGGAACACCGGCCGAATACCTTCGAGTGAATCTTTCTCCTCCTGTTCTCCCCACTCTTGGGGGGTCGGCCGCGTATTGGGGTAGCGAAATCGATGTCACTGGAAAAAATCAAGACGTGATCGTCTCCCGAAAGGCATTCGTGCCCGCGGACGCCCGGCTCGAGCGCTGTGTCGTCTGGGACGGCGAACGAGTCCCCCCTGGCTTCCATGGCCGTGACGGGGTATTCGCTGGTGGTGCTCTTCGAAGCTGCCTGGAAGAAACGGCACAGAAGTTGACGGAGAAGATCCATTGAGTGAAATCGTATTCATCGGAACGAGTGATGCATTCGGCGCAGGCGGTCGGCGTCAATCTGCGGTCTTTGTCCGGGGCGAGCGCGGCGCGATGCTTCTCGATTGCGGAGCGACGACGAATACCGGCCTCTCGCAGCTCGGCATCTCGCGCGATGAGATCGACGTCATCCTGATCTCCCATTTTCACGGTGACCACTTCGGTGGAATCCCCGCTTTTCTATACGCCTCGCTCTACACCGACGAGCGCCGCCACCCGATCGAGATCGTCGGTCCACCCGAAGTCGAAGCGCGCGTCCGTGCTCTTGGACAGGCCATGGGCCACCACCTCGAGAATCCCGATTGGACGTTCCCGATCCACTTTCGCGAGATTCATGCCGACAAGGTCCTCTCTGCTGGTCCGGCGGAGATCGAGGCCTTTGCAACCGAACATCAGCTGGAGTCGAATCCACAGGGCTATCGGGTCAAGCTGGGCCAGGAGCAGATCGCCTATTCCGGTGACACCGGTTGGTTCGACGACCTCCCCCGACAGGTCGCAAACAGCAATCTGTTCATCTGCGAATGTACCCTGCACGACGCACAGCTCGACTTCCATCTGAGCTTGCAAGAGCTGCGCGAACATCGCGATGACCTCGATTGTGGGCGCTTGATCCTGACGCATCTCGGCCACGAAATGGCGGAGCAGCGCGGACAGATCGAGATCGACACGGCCGACGACGGGCTTGTGGTCAAGGTCTAGGATTCGGCTGTTTGAGGGGGTGCCAGGTGGTCCGGGTGGGGGGGGGTGAGCACGCCGGGCGGGTTCGGGTTGTCGTCGCGCACCTGGGGGTCGCG
>CBFDDD010000033.1:0-43009 GCA_965603475.1 uncultured Myxococcales bacterium | reverse complement strand
GATTCGTTCGGGGGGAAATTCAGGATCGACTCGCCGAAGTCGTAGCCGAGGTCGTGGAGGGCAATCCGAAGCTGGGCGTTCGCCTCGGGATCTCTCGTCGAAGCGAGGTTGAGCAATCGCTTGTAGTCGTGACGGGGTGCGGAATAGAGAAACGGGTGAGCCAGGGCCATGACTGGAAACGTCCTTTCGTTTATGGACGCGATCGTGAAATCGCGAGTCTGTTGATGCGGAGCCAACAAAGAACTGCATGTTCATGAACTTCGCCAGCACGCCTTGTTCTCGTTCGCCCTCGTTCGATTGCAATCGCCATACCCGACTTCTGGGTGTTTTTTCGGGAAGAGGTTGCATGCAGAAAGAACACGATGGATGGCGTCGTCGAACGGGCCCCAATTCGTAAAACGCGGAAGATTGCTTCCGCGGGACCGTGTAAAAGATTTCCGTGCGGCGCATCGCGACTTCGACCGCTCGGGACGGCTCGACCGCTCCGCCGCTTTCGACGACGGCAGCCTCGATCGTGGCGTCGAACCACAGTCGGGGTGGATGGGCGGCCTACGCGTGATCTGCTATTCGATCCGGTAATAAAGGAGTCCCCCCGTGACCACTACGCTCGACCTCTATCCCGGCACCTGGGCAGCCCGCACGCCCGATAAACCCGCAATCATCATGGCCGAGTCCGGCGCGACTGTGAGCTACGCAGAGCTCGAGGACGCCGCCAATCGACTCTCCCAGGTCTTTCGCAACGCCGGCTTCCAGCCGGGCGACCACATCGCCTTCTGTATGGAGAATCGGCCGGAGTTCTTCCCGATCCTCTGGGGCGCCCATTACGCGGGCCTCTACTACACCGCGATCAGCTCACGGCTGACGGCCGATGAACTCGGCTACATCATCGAGGACAGCGGCAGCCGCGCGCTCATCTCGAGCCCCTACATGGCCGAATCGCTATCGGGCCTCGACGACGTGCTTTCGAAGCTCGAAATCCGGCTGAGTGTCGGCGGCGATCTGCCCGGATTCGATCGCTATGAGGATGCGATCGCCAAGGCGTCCTCGGACCCGCTCCCGGACCGCGTCGAAGGCATGCCGATGCTCTATTCCTCCGGGACGACTGGACGGCCGAAAGGCGTCAAGCCGGCTCTCACCGGAGACCCGCTGGGGACCGCCGAGGGACTGACCACGATGACCACGCTGCTCTTTGGCGCCTCGGACGATTCGATCTATCTCTCGCCCGCCCCGCTCTACCACAGCGCCCCGCTCCGCTACTGCACTCAGTTCTTCCGCATCGGTGCAACCGTCGTCGTGATGGATCGTTTCGATGCCGAGGGCGCCCTGCAGGCCATTGAAAAGCACGGGATCACCCATAGCCAATGGGTCCCGACGATGTTCGTGCGAATGCTGAAGCTCGAAGAGGCGGTCCGCAATCGTTACGACGTGAGTAGTCTCAAGATCGCGATCCATGCCGCCGCGCCCTGCCCCGTCGCCATCAAAGAACAGATGATGGATTGGTGGGGGCCCGTCCTCCACGAGTACTACGCCGGTACCGAGGGCAACGGGTTCTGTTACGCCTCGCCAAAGGATTGGCTCGCCCACAAGGGCACCGTCGGCAAAGCCTTCAACTGCGATCTTCATATCGTCGACGACGACGGTTCTGAAGTCCCCGTCGGTGAAGAAGGCGGGATCTATTTCGGAAATGGCATGCAGGAATTCGAGTACCACAACGATCCCAAGAAAACCGCCGACGCGCGCCTGGCCAATGGCTGGAGCACCCTGGGCGATATCGGCAAGATCGACGAAGACGGATTTCTCTACCTCACCGATCGCAAATCGAACATGATCATCAGCGGCGGCGTCAACATCTATCCTCAGGAAACCGAGAACGTCCTGACCGTCCATCCGAAGGTCCATGACGTCGCCGTCTTCGGTGTACCCAACGTGGATTTCGGCGAAGAGGTAAAGGCGGTCGTCCAGCCGACGGAAATGAGCAACGCAGGGGAAGCGCTCGAGCGCGAGCTGATCGCCTACTGCCGCGAACATCTGGCGGACGTGAAATGCCCGAGGTCCATCGACTTTCGCGAAGAGCTTCCTCGCCATCCGACGGGCAAGCTCTACAAGCGCCTGCTCAAGGACGAGTACTGGAAGGGCCACGACACGCGATTGCTTTGATCACTCGATTCGACTGACCTGGTCGACGGTCATCCACCGCTCTGCAATCCAGGATCTCGAAGACCTCAAGGACCCCTCATCGATGCGTCGTCCGGCGACGCCAGGAGAACCCCGTGCCCGAACTTTCTCGATCCCAGGCCGCCTGGAACAAGTTCGCCGATGCCCTCAAAGAAATCGGAGAGAAGATCACCGCACCGACCGGCGCGCGGGGGGGGCGCGAACGCGCCGAGGGCTATCGCTATTTGTTGCGACTGATCTCTGCTGCTCAGGACCTCGAGATGGAGGCGGATCGGAACTACCCGATGCTTCGCCGGATGATGACGCCAATTCGCAAGTTCAAGGGCGACGGTACGGATACCCTCTACCAGGAAGCCAAGCTCGACGAAAATCTCTCCTACCGCCTGACGGTCCGTCGTGGGGATGACCTCTTCTTCTCGGCCACGATCTACGCGTACGATGAAACCGACGCCTACTACATCGCCGATCATCTGATCGATGACGATATCAAGTGGGACAACGTCTTCGGCCAGCAGATCGCCGAAATCTATCTGAGCGAAAAGCGACCCGAAGACGTTCGCAACTGGATCGAGTTGAAGGGCAGACGACCGATTCTCTTCACGCGCGAGTACTACGAGGAATTCACCCATGGCGTGGACGAAGGACGCGTTCGCCAGGCCGCAATGAACCTCGAATGTCTCAGTGAGGTTCCGCCCCTCAAGCATTACACCGAGGAAGAGCTCGAAGCGGGTCTCGCGCGTGTCACCGATTTCATCGACGACGCGACGGCCGTTTCACTCGGTCTCTCGATCTTCATCGGCCTCAACCGGGTCGAGTACGAAGGCGGGGGAGAGGGTGGCACGAGCGAGCGCAAGGGAAGCATGACGCGGATCGAAGAAGGCCAGCTCATCCTCGACGACGACTCCTCGGACGAGTACACGCCGCAAGAACTCGCCGCAATGATCGATCCCAAGCTCGTCAAGAACAATCTTCCCGGCCCGGGAATCCAATATATCGGAAGCAGTTTCAAACTCGCGCCAGACGAGACGATCGTCGTCGAGGGCGTCGACGTCCCGTGCCGATACTGGAATCTGCAGATCCTGACTCGCTATCTCGAGAGCGGGGACTATCGCCATTACAAGGTCGGCATCAGCAATCGTCAGGTCCAGAAAGACGCAGACGAGTCGTTTCGGATCTACGCGGCCGCCGAAGATCCCGGCACAGTGAACTGGATCAGCACTCAAGGCTACGCGCACGGTCAGATCTTGATCCGGACGCTCCTCGCAGACCCGCTCATGGAGGCCACCTTCAAGGTCATCAAGACGGCGGATATTCCGGAGCGAGATCGGCGGAGTATCACCTATGGAAAGTGAGACACCATGAAATTCTACGACTGCCAGACCGCACCGAGCCCACGACGCGCTCGCATCTTTATCGCCGAGAAGGGCCTCGAAATCGAAACAATCGAAATCGACCTGGGCAAGCGCGAACAGCTCGGCGAGGAATTCAAGCGCCTCAACCCGCGCTGTACGGTCCCGGTGCTCGAGCTCGACGATGGAACATGCCTGACCGAGAATGCCGGCATCGCCGCCTATCTCGAAGCCCTCGTTCCGGAACCCTCGCTTCTCGGAACCTCGCCAGCAGAAAAGGCAAGCGTCGCGGACTGGAACGCACGAATGGAACTCGAAGGACTCTGGCCCCTGGCCGATGCGCTCCGCAACAGATCGAAGGGCATGGCCGGTCGAGCGATTACGGGCCCCACCGACTATCAACAAATTCCGGAACTCGCAGAACGAGGACTCGATCGCGCAACAGAGTTTTTCGAGATGTTGAACGAACGCCTCGGTCAATCCGAGTACGTCGCAGGAAACTCTTTCAGCATGGCCGACATCACGGCGATCGTCGCGGTCGACTTCGCGGCCTGGGTGAAATCGGGTCCGACGAACGCCCATCCGAATACGAAACGCTGGGTCGATCTCGTTGGGCAGCGGCCAAGCATTCAGACCTAGCATCTAGACGAACACCTTGAGGTCAGCACTCGGGATCGACGAGAAGTGCGGTCACCAGCGGGGTCAGCAGGTGTTCGTGGGAGCGGTATGAGCGCGGGCGCAATCAATCCGGAAATGAGACGGCGCTTCGATACGGCTGAAAAGGTTCGTGTCGGCGACACGGACCTTCGACGCCCTGCCCTGCGCCCGAGCGAAACGACGCTGCGCGCTCATTTCAAGAGTTCGATCTGGGAAGCCGCCGTAGAGCTCGAGAATCCCCATCTCGAACCAAAAATCACCGCAGCCGAACGCGCCCGCGCAACCGCTGCGTCCGTTCTGATCGCGATCGTGTTGCGCGATTCCGAACCAACCGTCCTCGTCACGCAACGGCATCAAAGCATCTCGTACCCTGGACATTGGGTCTTCCCAGGCGGCCGTGCCGATGCCGATGATTCAACGCCGATCGAAACGGCGCTGCGCGAAGCCGAAGAAGAGATTGGGCTCGATCCCTCGCGGGTCGAAATTCTCGGGAGACTCGGCGACTACTACAGTCATAGCGGGTTTCGGATCGCACCGACGGTCGCGCTGGTGCGTCCTCCCTTCGAACTCACCCCCCATCCTGGCGAGGTCGAAGCGATCGCCGAGATCGAGCTCACGCGTCTGCTCGATTCCTCGAGCTATTTCCTCTTTCGATTCCAGGACCGGCGGGACCGCGCTCATTTCGCCTTGGATACGGAGAGCGAGGAAATCCTGCTCACGGGAGTCACCGCATCGCTCTGCATCGGGCTGTATTCAGAACTCCTGAAAACGCATACGGACTGACCGGGGATTGCCTCCGCGCTGGTCGGCGCAAGTCCCCTACGTCATTGCAACAATTCGTGCCTCCCGGGCTTGTCGGACATTCTCCCCTGCACGTGGCAATGCCGCATCGAAGATTGATTGTCATATTCGGGCTGGCGAGCCAAAGATGATCGACTAGACTGACCAGTCAGTTTATGAGTGAAGACACTGCCACATCAGACCCCTCGCCATCCCGGAGCCGTTCCGAGCCTCCCAGGGCTTCGCTCGAACGCGAACCCAGGCGACACCAGCCCGCCGAAGCCCGGCGCGAGCAGATCCTGACCGCCGCGCTCTCGTGCTTCGGGGAGAAGGGCTATCACGCCTCGACGATGGATGACATCGTCCGCGCGTCGGGTCTCTCGAAGGGCAGTCTCTATTGGCATTTCAGCAGCAAGGAAGAGGTCTTTCTGGCGCTCGTCGATTCCTTCTCCGATGAACTCTATGGAGAGTGGGACAACGTCGCCGATTCGGCCGATGACAAGCTGGACGTGCTGAAGCGCGAATTCGAAGTCAGCCTTCGGCGTTTCTCGGAGAAGCGGCTCTTCCTGCTCGCATGGGCCGAGTTCGTGACACACCCGGCGGCTCGCGAGCGCATGCGCGACTCGTACTCGATCGCGCGAGAAAAACTCGAAGTCATCATCAGGGCGGGTCGGGCGAACGGTTCGCTCGCTCGGGGCCCATCCGAAGACGGCGTCGCGTCCACGCTGGTGGCCGCGCTCGAGGGTCTCTTTCTACAATGGCTCGTGGACCCCGATTTCAACCTCGAGGCACACTTCGCCATGTCCTGGGAATTACTGGAGAAGGGACTCCGTCCATGAATGTGAAATCAGTCAGAGCAATGTTGGTCGCCCTCGCGATCGCTGCGTCCTTCTTTTTTGGGCCCACGGCGGTCTTCGCGACGCCGAAACTCGACGTGTCGCTCGAACCCGCGCCGGAAGGCATCGACGCAGGCACGCTCGCGCGCAAGGCCGAAGACAACATGCGCAGCCAGCGCACGTTCATGATTGCGAGCATGACCGTCGTGTCACCGCGTCTCTCCAGACCCCGCGTCGTCGCATTCCACTCCTGGGAGAACACGCCCGAGAAGAAATCGCTGATCCGGATCGACAAACCCACGAAGGACGAGGGAACGGGCTTTTTGAAGCTACATCCCAATCTATGGATGTACGTCCCACGCGTGGAGCGAACCGTCCGCGTTCCGCCTTCGATGATGCTGCAGTCATGGATGGGAAGCGATTTCAGCAACGACGACCTCGTCCGCGAATCGAGTGAAATCGAAGACTACGACCATCGTCTCCTCGGGCTCGATCCGGGCACGAGCGGCGAAGTCGACCGTCCGGCGTATGTCGTCGAGTACCGACCGCACGAGGATGCGGCGGTCGTCTGGGGAAGCATCGTCGCCTGGCTCGACGTCGAATCTGGCGCGCCCCTCCGCCAGGACTTCTTCGACGAAGAGGGCGAACGAATGCGCGTGATGCGCTTCAGCGACTTCCGCACGATCGGAAAGCGTTATGTCCCTCATGTCTGGAGCATGGTCCCGCTCGACAAGCCTGGGCATTCGACGTCGATCCAGGTCGAAGAGATACAATACGATCCAGACTTCGACTCCGACATCTTCACGACGCGAAATCTGAAGCGGAAGGATTGATGTGAACATCGAAACCCGCCTCGCGTGGCGAAACGTCTGGCGCAATCCAAGACGCACTGCGCTCTCCGTCGCAGCCACGGTCTTCGCGGTCGTACTCGTGATCTTCTCGGTCTCGATGGCAGACGGTTCGCACGAGAAGATGATCGAAGACGCCGTCCGCCTCTCATCGGGACATGTCGCGATCTCGGGCAAGGGCTATCGACATAGCATGACCCTCGAGCAATCCGTCCCCTGGGACGGTCGCGTCGAGGCACTCGTCGAGCGCGCGGAGGGCATCCGCGCCTGGGCACCTCGCATCTCGAGTTTTGCCCTCATCTCCCTGGAAGACCGCAGCCACGGCGGAATGGTCATCGGCGTGGACCCGGAGCGAGAGGCCAACGTCACCAAGTTCGTGTCCCGGGTGAACGAGGGGCGATTCGTCGGTCAGAACCCCGAGCCGGACGTACGCGAAGTCGTGCTCGGCAGGAAGCTGGCAGAACGGCTCGGCGCAGGCATCGGCGACGAGGTCCTGCTCTACGGCGTCGCATACTCCCTCGAAACCGCTTACGAACTCTTCGAGGTCGTCGGAACGGTGGCGCTTCCGGACCCCCGACTCGAGCGCAACCTCGCCATCATTCATATCGGCGTCGCCAGCGAATTCTACGTCTACGAAGATCGCATCACCGAGGTCGCGATCCTCGCCGAGAGCGCCGAGGAGAGCGGTCCGCTGCGCGCCGAACTCGAATCGCTCCTCGTCGGACCGCTCGGCGAAGAACTCGAGCTCCAGGACTACCACGAGATGATGCCGGGGCTCGTCCAACTGATCCTGATCGACGACGCCGGCATGTACATCATGCTCGCGATCCTGATCGTCGTCGTCGGCTTCGGCATCCTCAACACGATCCTGATGGCGATCCTCGAACGCACGCGTGAACTGGGCGTGATCCTGGCGCTCGGACTGAAACCGATCGCTCTCTTCCGCATGATCTATCTCGAATCGATGATGCTCGCGGGCGTCGGTCTGGCTCTCGGACTCTTGATTGCACTGCCGCCCCTGGCCTGGCTGAACGGTGTCGAGATTCCGATGGGCGGAGATATCGCCAAGGCGACCGAGATCTGGGGCATGGAGCCGGTCCTCACCTTCAAGCTTCTCGCGCGCAATCCCATCGCCTCGACCATCACGATCATCGTCGTCGCCCTTCTCGCCGCGCTCTACCCCGCGCTAAAGGCGAGCCGAGCGCATCCGGTCGACGCGCTCAGGAGTCTCTGATCGATGCTGTTTCGAATGGCCTGGCGAAATCTCTGGAGAAATCCACGGCGCACCGCGGTCGTGCTGACCGCGATCTCTGTCGGCATCGCGGGCTGCGTCCTCTCGATGGCGATCAATCTCGGCGTCATGAGAGGCATGATCGATACCGCCATCCGAAGCGGCCTCGGTCATCTCCAGGTCCATGCTGACGGCTGGGACGCGAATCCCGAGCTCGAAGTCCGATTGTCGGACGGTGGCACGGCGATCTCACACGCCCTCGACACCATCCCCGAGGTCGAACGCTGGGCACCCCGCCTTCACGCACAGGGCCTTGTCGCGTCGGCGCGGGCCAGCGTCGGCGTGTCGATCGCGGGCGTCGATCCGGAGCGCGAAGCCGGCGTCTCGGTCGCAGCGGATTCGATCGAGGAAGGTAAGTGGCTTGGTCAGCCAAAGCGCCTCGTACTCGGCTATAAGCTCGCGGCGCGCCTCGATGCGGGAATCGGAACGAAACTCGTGATCTCGGCTCAGGATCTGACGGGCGAACTCACGGGTCAGGCCTATCGGGTTGCCGGCATCATTCGCGCCAGCTCTCGCGAACTCGATGACGGAGTCGTCTTCATGCGGCTCAAGGACGCCCAGTCGCTCTTCGGCATGGGCGAGGCGATCTCCGAGATCGCGATCGTCACGAAGGATCGCGAGCGCGTGGGGATGATCCAGCAGAAGCTGCAGGCGGCTCTCGCAGCCGGACCGGAGGTACGGACCTGGGAACAGCTCGAACCCCTGCTCGTCTACATGATCGAAACCTTCGATTCGATGGCGTGGATCATGTACGCCGCCGTTTTCATCGCGATGGCCTTCGGCATCGCGAACGTCCTTTTGATGGCCGTCTTCGAGCGAACGCGTGAGATCGGCATGATGCGTGCGGTCGGAATGAGTCGGATTCGCGTGGTCGGGATGGTCGTTCTCGAGTCGACGCTCGTGACGGCCATCGGTCTGGGCTTTGGCGTGGGGCTCGGGCTCGTCGGCATCTGGCTTCTGCAAGACGGGATCGACATTTCGGCCTGGGCGGGATCCCTCGACGATTACGGAATCGAATCAGTCCTGAAGCCCAGTATGCGACGACGAGATCTGATCGCGCCCGTCTTGATCGGCGCCATCACTGCGATCCTGTCGAGTTTCTGGCCGGCGCTGCGCGCAGGGATGGCAAAACCAGCGGATGCCCTAAGAAGAATCTGAAAGGAAGCGATGCGCAATCGAAAGGAGACCCGGTCCCGATGATCATCGAGTCCATCGACGTCACCAAGATATACGAGACGCGCGGGGTCGAGACCCGTGCGCTCGACGGTGTCAGCCTCGCACTCGAAAAGGGCGAATTCACCGCGCTCGCCGGCCCGAGCGGTTCGGGCAAGACGACGCTCCTCAACCTGCTCGGCGCGCTCGATACGCCGACGTCGGGCAAGATCCAGCTCGAAGGCGTCGAGCTGAGCGAACTCTCACCGTCGAAGCTCTCGGAGCTCCGACTCCGCAAGATGGGCTTCGTCTTTCAGGCCTACAACCTGATCCCGGTCCTGACCGCACGCGAGAATGTCGAGTTCGTTATGGAATTGCAGGGTGTCCCCTCCCGTGAGCGGCGCGAACGCGCCGACCACGTACTCGAACGCGTCGGCCTCGCCGGCCTCGAAGACAAAAGACCCCTCGAGATGAGCGGCGGACAACAACAGCGCGTTGCCGTCGCGCGAGCCATCACGAGCCGGCCGAGTATCGTACTGGCGGACGAACCGACCGCAAATCTCGACTCGGCGACCGCCACTCGGCTTCTCGAACTGATGGCGCAGCTCAATCGCGAAGACGGAGTGACATTTCTCTTCTCGACCCATGACCCACTCGTGATGGACGCCGCGCGCCGAGTCGTTCAGCTCCATGACGGTCGAATTTCGAGCGATGAAGTGAAGGAGACGGGCGGAGCGTGATGCGATTCGCACGAGCTCGAACGGCGTTGGCGATCCTGGCAAGCGCGTTCGTCGCGGCCGCCGGACCTGGATCTGCCGCCGAGCTGTGGTCGCATGGCGACGCCTCGCTTTCGATCAGCGGCAGCCTCCGACAGATCGTCCTGTACACGAAGCAGACCGACGCGAGCCAGTTCGGCGATGCGATCGCCGACGACATCGTGGGCAACGGCGTCAACACCACCTGCGTCGCCGCCGACGGCTTCGAAAATTGCCCCGCCTTCGACCTCGTCAACGAAGAAGACGTGGGCCAGGGATTCACGCGGCTTCGCCTGAAAGCCGATCTGACCTTGACGGACTGGCTCTCCGCGTATGTCGTGTATGACAACGAAGTACAGTTCGGCGTGATCGACACACTCGAATCCGAACTCGGATCGGGATTCGGGAGCCAGTCCTTTGTCGATGCGGAATCCGGTATCCACGCGGGAGAACACCACGATTGGAAGCATTCGCTCTATCGCGGCTATGTCCAGGTCGAGACCGAGCGCTTCGAACTCGCCGTCGGGCGCCAACGGATCGCCTGGGGCGTCGGGCGGCTCTGGAATCCGATCGATCGCTTCAGCGCGCTGCCTCCATTGTCGCTGCAGCCCGACGTCACGCCGGGTATTGATAGCATCGACGGGCGGTTCAACTTCGACGGCTTCAACTTTCTTCAGTTCGTCTATGCACCCGGCGACAGCGGCCGCGAGGAGCGCTGGGCCGTACGACTTCATGGCGTCGTGTGGGATGCCGACGTCTCGGCGATGGCGGGCATGTTCGAGGAGGCGCCGACCTTCGGCATCGACTTCGCGCGCAACCTCGGTGATGGCGCATTCGGACTCGAAGCCGTCTACACCTCACCCGACCACAAAGTCTGGTCGCTCGACGATCCGGGCCCACGAAAAATCCCTGACTTCTGGCAGATCGTCGCGTCCTACGACATCAACCTCGACTTCGGCCAAGGCATCTACTTCCTCGTCGAGTACCTCTACAACGGCAACGGTCTCGGCTCTGGTCGGGGTCGCGCCGGCCCGATCGAGCCGTTCTTCGAAGCGACGAACACGCCGCCCAATCCGGTGATCGGCGGTTTGATCCCCGGCCCCTACGCCACCGGCGCCAACTCGGACATCTTCGGATCGAGCCGCGTCGTGACGAACGCGGAACATCAGGTCGGGACACAGCTCGGATACGACCTGACGCCCGAGCTGCGCGGCGATTTCGTGATGCTCGTCGACATGAGCCATGCGAGCGCCGCGTTCTTTCCAAACCTCGCCTACTCGCCGCTCGATAGCCTCGAACTCACCCTCGGCGTCCAGCTCTTCGCCGGTCAGAAACGCTCGCAGTACGGCTCCGCCGAGCCCCTCGTCTATCTGCTCGTCGACTGGTATTTCTGACCCTTCGAGGCGTCTCGAACCTGCGTACAGCGCCGACGCCGGGCTTCTGATACGGTCGTCGCAATGAGGGTTGCAGTCGTAGGAGCCACTGGGCAGGTGGGCGGAGTGATGCGCAAGCTGCTTGCCGAACGTGCCTTTCCCGTGGATCAGATTCGATATTTCTCGTCGAAGCGGTCGGCCGGCACAGTGCTTGATTGGAAGGGCGCGGAAGTCATCGTCGAGGACTCCGCCGAAGCGGACTGGTCAGACATCGATCTTGCGCTCCTCAGCTCCGGAAAGACATCCTCGCTCGAAATCAGTCCGGCCATCGCTGCGGCAGGGGCCATCGTCATCGACAACTCGTCGGCCTGGCGCATGCATCCCGAGGTTCCGCTGGTCGTTCCAGAAGCCAATGCCGACGACCTCGACGATATCCCGAATGGCATCGTCGCCAATCCGAACTGCACCACCATGGTGGCGATGCCGGCACTCAAGCCGTTGGACCTTGCCGCCGGTCTCGAGGCGCTGGTGGTGAGTACCTACCAGTCCGTATCCGGCGCCGGGTTGAGCGGCGTCGAAGAGCTCGAATCTCAGCTGAAGAAGGCTGGAAGCAACGTCGCGTCGCTCACCCACGACGGCTCCTCGATCGACTTTCCCTCGCCGGAGAAATTTCCCGACACGATCGCATTCAACGTACTGCCGATCGCTGGCTCGATCGTTGAAGACGGCCACAACGAGACGGACGAGGAACAGAAGCTCCGCAACGAGGCCCGCAAGATACTGGGCCTTCCGAACCTCGCGGTGTCGGTGACCTGCGTCCGCGTGCCGGTCTTCGCCGGCCACTCACTCTCCTTGAACGCGCGCTTCGCCCGCCCGATCACTCCAGAAGCCGCCAGCGAAATTCTCGCCCGCGCCCCCGGTGTCGTGCTGAGCGCCATGCCCACCCCTCTGGAATGCGCGGGTGCCGATCCGACCTTCGTGGGTCGGATCCGTCGCGACCCGACCACTCCGAATGGCCTCTCGCTCTTTGTCTGCGGAGACAACCTGCGCAAGGGCGCAGCCCTCAACGCTATCCAGATCGCCGAAGAGCTGCTGCGCCGCGGTCGTCTACCAGGTTGAGAAGTAGAGATCGAGAACGCAATCCCGCGAATGCCTCGTACAGGGATCTGCTCGAGCCACGCGCCACCCGCTACGACTAGTCAGCTTGTCCGAGTCCTTCGACCCGAGGCCGACTCACCTGGATGCCGCCCACTGCTCGCAGCAAGTGGAAGTCCTCGGGCAAGATCCAATCAGCAATGCCGGACAGTGGTGCAAGACCGGAAGTAATCGCCGTACCCAGGCTGTTGATGATCGTTCCGTCGGGCAAGACACTCGTGATGCCGGTCGAATCGTCCGCCAGCGTCACGACGTCTCGCAAGCCAATTCCCGTTTCGGCGTCGACTGCGACGAGCGAGGATTTTACTAGCCACGGAATCCTCCGCCCAACATGCGTCTCGTAACCGTAGGCGATCGGCACGAGCACGACGTTTCCTTTGCCGCCTGCTCCCGTACTCACCTCGGCACGACTCACGACCGTGGGATTCCCGTTGCCGATTGCGACCGGATCGCCGAGCAACCAACTTGGCGGCACGGCCGCATCGGCAAGCGCCTGCAGTTCGCTCTGCCAGCGAATAAGACCGTCTGGCGTAATCGCAACGAGCGCGGGTCCGTAGGCCTGGAGCGCGTAGATGTCACCATTCATTCCGACCGCGGCCGCCGCCGAGGTCGATTTCGTCTGAACCTGCCAGCGAAGCTCGCCCGAACCAGCATTGACGGCGTAGAAGACGCCAGCCTCGTCGTTGACGTAGACGGCGTCACCCGATGGAGAGAGAGACGGACTCGACCCACTTCCCGGTCCCATTTCGGTTGCGAATGCAATTGAGATCGCGAGACCTGTTTCCTCTTCTATGAGATCGAGTGCATAGAGCGCACCCTTGCCCTCGGTCGTCGAAGTCGCCGCGACGAAGATCCGGCCCGAATCCAGATCGACTGCTGGCGTGTTCGCGGACCGCATCGCGCCACCGAAAAGAAGCTGCCACGCCCATTCGCGAATTTCTGGATCGACCAGTCCCCCCGAAAAGGCCGACCCGGGCATCGACACGGTCGTCGACATCGAGGGCACCCGTCCCGGAAGGCGTTTGGGATCGGCCATCGACCGGCCGGTCGCCCGATCGACCACGATCACATCTCCGAAATTCGTAACACCGAGGACGTGTCCCTCCCGGGTGAAGACCGCAGTCGTCAGCGCGTTCACCGGGATCGCATCCGAAGCATTCCAATCCCCGGCTCGAAGCGACGGCAGCGGCACAACCCACTTCACACTTCCATCGGATCGAAAGGCAAAGAGCTGATTGCAGTCTCCGAGATACAGATCACCCTGATGATCGACGATCGCACTCGACAGAATGGCGCATGGATCGACGCCCTGTTGCGGACTCTGCCATGGCTCGGCGCGCCAGAGCAGCTCGCCATCCAGATCAAAGGCATGGAGATTCGAGTTTCCCGCGGCTCGCCCTGTTGTCACATAGAGCGTTCGCCCATCAGGACTCATCGTCGGCGCCGTGAGAACGGCGGACCCCTCGAGCGCGGTCCAGACCCGATAGTCAGCGGCGAGCGCGACGTCGGGAACGAGTTTTCGATTGGCAGGTCCCCGATGAAGCGTGGCCCAACCGCCCGGCGAGTAGACATCTTCTGCACGCAGTTCGGCTCCTGCGATGAGCGCGGTCAGGGCGATTAGGCATAGGGCTGATCGTTTCACGGAATCCGTTCCTCGAGGCGCCGCTGTAGCGGATGGAGCCGATCAGGTTAGCAGCGCACGGTCTCCACATCGTCTAGAGCGTATCTATGAGCACATCTCATGGGCGAGATGGTTGTTGTCGTTGATCGCGATTTCAGACTCCAAGTGGCTGCGAGTAGAACCCAGCCAGTAGAGCCCATCTCGAAATGTGAGCCGAGCGCAGTTGCCGGTTCTGTAAGACTTTTGTGAGAACACGGCAGGGTTGCATCAGTCCCGGACTGACATGAGCTTGGCATGATAGGCTCGCAGGATGTTGAACCCGTTCGAGAACCGACTCCTCGGAGAGTCGGCCCGCTGTCCGACCGAGAGCGATCGCCGCAGTCACGACCGCAGTCACGATGGCGATGCCGTCGACGACGCACCGTGTACCGAATCTGATGTGCGGCCGGAACCCGAATTCACACCTCGCGAGGAATGGATTCACGCCATCTCGCATGGCCTCGGCTTCGTCGCCGCTCTGGCTGGCCTGGCCGTCTTGCTCGTCGCCACCTTCGATCAGGGCCCGACCAGACATTTCATCGCCGCTGCGATCTTCGGAATCACGCTCACGATTCTGTATGGGAGTTCGACGCTCTACCACGGCCTCCCGGAATCCGACTACAAGAAGTTCTTTCGCAAGCTCGACCACATCGCCATCTATCTCTTGATTGCCGGAACCTATACGCCCTTCGTCGTGATCAGAATGCCGGATGACTCGGGCTGGATGGTATTGGCTGTCGTCTGGGGTCTCGCCGCGCTTGGCATCACACTCGAACTCGTACGAAACAGTTCGACCCGCAGAACCTCACTGGGTCTCTACCTTCTCATGGGATGGCTAGCTGTCTTTGCGTTGCAGCCGTTGTTCGAAATCCTTGAACCGATGGGCCTCGTCCTTCTCGTTCTCGGCGGACTCACCTATACCATCGGCGTCATCTTCTACGCCTGGCAAAAGTTTCCCTACAACCACGCCGTGTGGCACGGGTTCGTACTCGGGGGTAGCACCCTGCACTTCGCATCCGTGCTCGGATTCGTCATTCCTTGAAAATGACCGCCTGAACTGGATTCGAATCCAGTCGGCCGCTCGACTATTGTGCAGGCGACCAAAGATCCGTCGGCCTCGCCAGCGACTCATCAAAATTGACATGACTCCGTCGATCCTGCGGATACAATCGAGAATGCGGTTGCGATCGTGGAGGCGCATTCGATTGCAGGCGCAGGGGCAATTGCGGATGCGGAAGGACAGCCAATGACGACCGAGATCACCCAGCCACCCCGATGGTTTCTCGAGGCCATCAACACACCCTACGACCGCGGCTCCATCGAAGTCCAGGGGGCATCGATCAACTATCTGAAATGGGGTGACGCGCAGAAGCCGGGTGTGATTCTCGTTCACGGGGGCGCAGCCAACGCGCATTGGTGGGCTTTCATCGCCCCCCAGCTGGCCCGCAACTATCACGTCATTGCACTCGACTTGTCGGGACACGGCGACAGCGGACGGCGTGACGGATACCCCCGCGAGCTGTGGAGTGAGGAGATCATGGCGGTCGCGGCAGACGCGGGAATCGTCGGGGCACCCGTCCTGGTCGGCCACAGTATGGGTGGCTTCGTGAGCATGAGTACGGCGGTTCGATATGGTGATCGGCTGGCGGGAGCCGTCATCATCGATTCACCTGTACGGCGTCCCGACCCGGAAAGCGAGGAAGGGGCTCGCGGTCGGGCGTTCCGCAACCCCAAGACCTACGCGACGGTCGAGGAGGCCCGTGCGCGCTATCGCCTTGTACCAGAGCAGCCCTGTTCGAATACGTACATCATCGACTACATCGCGCGGCATTCGATGATGAATACCCCAAGTGGCTACACATGGAAGTTCGATCCAATCATATTCCAGAACATGAAGCCGCGGGCCTCTCATGAACTGCTTCCTCAGGTGCGCTGTCGCATCGCTGTCGTGCGTGCCGAATACGGACTCGTCGATCCGGAAACGGGTGACTACATGTACGAATTGCTAGGACGAAATTCGCCGATCATCGAAATTCCCGACGCCTATCACCACGTAATGCTGGACCAGCCGATCGCCTTGATCACCGCCCTACGCGCACTGCTGGCAGACTGGGAACACAGCGTCCCCCGAAAGGCTCGGTCGTAGGCACGCCCAGTGGCTCGTGCTGGACAAACCCTGTGAGCCACATCACCGGGAATACCCCCCACATTACCGATCCGAATATTTCGAACCAGACCGGGAGTGGAGATTTTGGCGACCCCCCTGCGCGCCGTACACGGCCGCGAGTACCAGCTGCTCAACGAAGCGCATCGCGAACGCAACAAGGGACGCGACCGTGCAGCCATTCGCCTCTACCGTCGCATCCTCCTCGAGAATCCTCGCAATCTCGATGTCGCACTCCGCGTGGCACCGATGCTCGCCTATGCCGGCGAATCATTCGAAGCCTGGCAACTCTACCGACGCGTCGCTCTGGAGTTCGTGCGTGCCAGAAAATACACGGAGTGCCTTGCGGTCTACCGCGACGCGTGCCGTTTCGTACCCTTCGAGTTCGAGGCATGGCGACTCTGCGCAGAATTGCAGTTGAAGATGAACCGGCCGGATGGTGCGTTCGAGACGTTAGTCGATGGTCGCATGAACTTCGGCGGGCCGCATTCGAGAGCGCAGGCCATCGCACTTCTCACGCGTGCCCGGGAAATCGAACCCTGGGATCATCATCTACTCTTCGACCTGGCGAAGCTCTATGCAGCCAACGACCAGGCCGATCTCTCGCTGGAGTTGCTTTCGACGCTGTCTTGTCGCGTAGAAGGATCCGCGTTGCGCCGCGTCCGATCCTTGCAACTACGACTGACACTTTCGTTTCGTTTCGTCTATCTGTGGCTACGCACCTTCGGTGGGCCCGAACGCGATGGGGGTGAACTCGTCCCGAGCGCTCCACCGGATGAATCGCAGCAGCCGGAGGAAGACAACTCGCCGCACCTTCATCAAGTCGCGTCGCGTTCCGCCTGATCCGGCCTCTATCGAACCAAAACCCTCCGACACTGCGGGCATTGAATCAGAGCTTCGTCGGACTCCGCCAACATTCGGGTCTTCTCGAGTGAAGGCAACTTGATACGACAACCGCCACAGCGTCCCTCCGCGAGCGCCGCTGCGCCGCGACCCCCCTTCTGGGCCTGAGCGCGCACACGTTCGTAGGCCGAATATATGTTCGCTGGGATGCTCGCGACTAGTTTTTCTCGGGCGTCCACAAGGCCTTCGAGTTCGACCGCAACCTCCGCTTCGATCTTGCGAATCGCTTCGGCAACCTTTTCCGATTCGACTCGATTGGCGACACGTGCCGACTCCTGATCTTCGACTCGGCTCTCGACTGCTTCGATTTCCTCGAGGAGTTCGAGTTCCCTTTCCTCGAGAGATGCCTGCTTTTCGTGCAATCGCTCCTGGGATTCGCCGTGGGCAGCGGCTTCGTCCTGGTTTTTTCGCTTGCCCGAATAACGTTCGACTTCGGCGGCTTCGATATCGCGCGCGATCTGACTGACCTCTTCGCCGATCCGCTCCTCTTCGGCCTGTCGCTCAGTGCGTTCTGCATTCGCCGCGGCGAGCTGGGACTCGATCTCCGCCAGCTTTGCCTCGAGAATCGGAATCGCGTCGCGCTCGGGCAGCTTCGCCGAGCGATTCCGAGCCGCGTCGGCCGCAAGGTCTAGATCCTGCATTTCGAGAAGCGGAGCGAGAAAGGACATATGGGTGGCAACTCTCCTCGGGCAACACTTTTCGGGCAAACTTTCCCGGGCGCGGTTCCTCGTCAGCTTCGAAGATAGCGTCCCGGTTCGACTTCACTCGCCTCGCCACGCGCGATCATCCGGTCGAGGTGAAGCTGTGCGCTTCGCCTTTCCACGTTGTTCACGAAAATTAGATCAACGTGAGGCCGGTAGATGAAACGATGCTCGACCATCTCTTCGAGGCTTCGGGGCCTGTCCAGGAAGTCCAGCATCGCGCCGTGGCGCCGGTCGATCACGGCAGCGAAGGAATCGACGAGATCCACGAAGTCCGGTCGACCTTCGATGACACCCTTGTGGTGGAAGGTCACGTACCAGGCAGCCTCCTCGTCTCTGACTCGACGTAGACTCTCCTCGAAATCGTCGAGATCGCTCCACGCATCACCGTAATAGGGCCCGAATCCAGTCAGATCGATATCCGAAAGGAAGAAGACGTCCTCGGAAATCCGAAATCCGCTATGGCCGCGAGTGTGGCCTGGAAGATGAACCGCTTCGACCGTCACGCCCCCTAGATCGAAAACATGTCCGTCTGCGAAACCTTCCGCATCGGGCCTTGGCGTGAAGTAGAACCGATCCACAACCACTTTCTCGAACTGGCGTCGGATCTCATCCTGAAAACCATAGATTTGCATCAAACCCTCGAGGCTCTGCACACCCTCGAGGTCTTCATGATGGACGTGAACTCGCGCATCCTTGAAGAACCCGTTACAGGAGATGTGGTCCTCATGGCTATGGCTGTTGATGACGGCATCGATCGCGACCGGCACGCCGCCTCGAGAAATCACGTCGACCGAAGGATCGATCACCACGGCTTCCCCGGCCCCTCGGACCAGAAGCGTGTTTCCCGACGGATACAATCCGTTTTTCGCACCGACCAGCACGCTCACGCGGTCCGTCAGCTTTCTCTCGTCGTCGCCCCATTCGGCTAGCATCGCTGGAGCCTACAGACTCAGAATGGCTTTCGCGATGCTCATCCGCCTTCGAGCGCGACCAAAGTCGTGACGCTCGGCGTCGTATTCTCAGCGATTCGAAAGCCACTCGACCGGAGCATCGCTCGGAACACCTTCATTCTGGGTTAGAATCAATCACGCCCCGACTCCAATCGTCTCAATGGGATTCGCCCCCGGGACGTTCTACCGAAACAGGAACGCGCGAATGTCTCGGCTCTTCCCGCATCCCCAGGACAAGTATCCGGTCGTCTACCTGAAGGACACGGATCTCGAGCTCCCCGACCACGTGATCAATACGGGAATGCGGTACACGCATTTCAAGACGATCGCGAGGGGCGGAAAATGTCTGATCCAATCCTGCAGGGACTATCACCTCAGTCGCGTCGTCGCCTACAAGAGCCTGCACAAGGAGATCGCCGACGATCCCTTCGAGCAGAAGCGCTTCCTTCGCGAAGCCAGAGTCACAGCGATGCTCCAGCATCCGAACACGATTCCGATCTACGAGCTATCGCGAAACAACCGCGGCCACTATTACTTCACGATGAAACTCGTCGAGGGTTATACGCTGCGCGAGGTTCTCGACACATCGCGCGAAGAGGGCACCCTCCCCGTCGATGGCTATGGCTTTCATCGAATGGTGACGATTCTGATCCAGGTCGCCAACGCCCTCGACTACGCTCACAGCCATCGAGTCGTTCACCGTGACATCAAACCCGCGAATATTCTGATGGGGCCCTTTGGTGAGGTACTCCTACTCGATTGGGGGCTCGCCAAGGTCTGGAGCGAAGAACCAGAAGAAATTCCCGACATGCCCTTTCTGCGCGACAGTGATCCGAGCCTCACCGCCCAGGGACGTCTCCAGGGTACGGCCCTCTATATGTCGCCCGAACAGATCGAGGAATCGCACGCACTCGATCATCGATCGGATGTCTATAGCCTCGGCGTCGTACTCTACGAGATCCTGGCGGGCCAGAACATGTTTCCCGGCGACAAGGTCAGCGAACTGCTCGACCAGGCCAAGAACGTGACACCCCCTCGACCATCCGAGGTCGCAACGGATCGCGACATCCCCCAGGAACTGGAAGACCTCTGCATGCGTTGTATCGAAAAAGATCCGGACGCACGAATCCAGACCGCACGACTCCTCGTCGCCTCGCTCCGCAGCTGGCGGCTTCGCTGGTCTGCAGAATCGGGTTGACCGCCCGGCGTAGGCCCTTGCTATTCGAGAGAGGCCAATCCTGCCTTGCCGAGCGCCTGGCCTAGATCGGCCAGGAGATCCTCGACGTTCTCGATTCCGACGGAGAGCCGAACCAGTCCGTCGAAGATACCGACCTTCTCGCGCTCGGAACGCGGGATACTCGCGTGGGTCATCGACGCGGGATGATCGATCAGCGACTCGATGCCACCGAGGCTTTCGGCCAACGAGAAGAGTTCGAGACCCGACACGAAATCCTTGGTCGTCTCGAGATCCGCATCGAGTAGAAGCGTCACGATTCCCGATCCCCCGCTCATCTGGCGCTTTGCTACCTCGGCCTGTGGATGAGAAGCGAGAAAGGGAAATCGAACCCATTCGACCGACGCGCAGCCCTCGAGCCGAACTGCAATTTCGAGGGCATTCTCGTGGTGTTGTCGCATACGCAGAGCCAATGTCTTGACCCCACGCGAGATCAGCCACGCGTCGAAAGGCGACGGGTTGAGACCGACTGCCTTCTGCGCAAAGACCAGCTTCTCGTCCCACGCCTCGTCATTCGTCACGACTACGCCACCGAGACAATCCGAATGCCCGTTGACGTATTTCGTCGTACTCGAAAGGGAGAGCGTCGCACCGAGTTCGAGCGGCCTCTGGAAGCAGGGCGAGGCGAAGGTGTTGTCGACGAGGACGGGGGCGCCCACCTTCGCCGCCTCATCGGAAATCGCTGTGATGTCCAGGATCTTCAGCATCGGATTGGTCGGCGATTCCAGCCAGACGAGTGCTGGGCGAACATCGGCAATCCGTGTGTAGTTGGCCGATTCGGCAAAATCGACGTACTCCACCTTAAGCCCGAACTTCTCGAATACCTGCGCAAAGATTCGGAACGTACAGCCGTACACGTTCTCCTCGGCGAGAACGACGTCGCCGGTTGAGAAGGTCGACAAGACCGCGGTGATCGCGGCCATCCCACTCGCATAGACCGTCGCGAAGCGCCCACCTTCGAGGGAGGCCAGTGTCTGACCCAGTCTCGTGAAGTTCGGATTTCCAGAGCGGGTGTAGTCGTAGCCGAGGGTCTCGCCAGGCCGCGTCTGTGCGAACGTCGACGTCGCGTAGATGGGCGGGATGACGGCTCCGGTCTGCGGATCGGGCTCCTGTCCCAGATGGATCGCTCGGGTCTCGAATTTCATCGCGGCTACTCCTGTGTCGGATCTGTCATCTCACGCACGGTTGGGCGACGGCGGCTCACGATAGCGAAGAAAGAATCCGGGTCCGTTTCTGACCGAGCGGAATAGGGTATCGTCGATCTTCCATGACCGATCTGATCCTCCACCACTACGACATGTCTCCCTTTGCCGAAAAAATCCGACTCGCCCTCGGCGTCAAGGGACTCCCGTGGCGATCCGTACAGACGCCAATGATCCTTCCAAAGCCGGATCATTTCGAGCTGACAGGCGGATATCGTCGCGTCCCCGTGCTCCAGGTCGGTGCAGACATCTATTGCGATACCCATCTGATCGTTCGTGTCCTCGACCGGCTCCATCCCTCACCTCCACTCTCTCCGCCTGGACAGGAGACCGTCGAGCATGCTGTGTCGCGATGGGCGGAGACGAGTTTCATGATGGTGATTCTCTCCTTCTTCGGAATCGGAGGCGTGTTCGAAGAAGACTTCGTCGAAGACCGCAAGCAGACCATGATTCCGCCCGGCGTCGATCTCGACGGCGCATCGAGACTCGTCGGGAGCAAGCTCCTCCAAATTCGAGGCAACATCGAGAGGCTCGAAGGAATGCTTGGCGATGGTCGCGCGTTCCTGCTCGGTGACACGGTCAGCGCAGCGGACCTTTCCGCCTATCACCCCCTCATGATGCTCGCGATGCACGCCCGCACCCAGGCTCAGCTCGAGGATGTCCCTGGTGTCGGTCGATGGATGGCCCGCATTGGCAAAATCGGTCACGGAGAAGTCACCCCCTTCGATTCCGAGGCCGCCATCGCGATTGCGCGGGACGCAGAGCCTGCGAACTACACCGGCTACGATGGCGATTCCGTCGTTCCGGACGGAATGAGCATTGGAGACCCGGTCCTCGTGCTGCCCGATGAATATGGCTCCGGCAACGTCAGCGGGAGTCTTGCAGCATCTGGAATCTCCGAGATCGCCGTTCGCCGATCCACCGAGCGAGCGGGGGATGTCATCGTCCACTTCCCGCGCGAAGACTACGCGCTCATTTCGCTCAAATAGTCTCCGCGGTCGGGAGGATAGAGATGACGGTCGAAGTCGTGCTATTCGATCTCGGCGGCGTCCTCGTGGACATTGGTGGGATCGGAGACCTCGCGGTCTTCGCGGGAGAGGCATCGGAAGACGAACTCTGGCGGCGCTGGCTCGAGTGCCCATGGGTTCGCCGCTTCGAACGCGGCCATTGCGACGCCGACTCGTTTTCACGTGGCATGGTTGATTCGTGGTCGATGTCGATCGAACCCGAGGTATTCCTCGAGGCCTTCGCCTCATGGCCGCGGGGGTTGTTACCCGGCGCACGTGAGTTGGTCCGTTCGATCAGCACCACGTCGCGAGTCGGCTGCCTGAGCAACACGAACGCATTGCACGCCGATCGACACTGGACCGAGTTCGGCATTGCCGACCTCTTCGAAGACCGATTCCTTTCTCACGAAATGGGGCTGGTGAAACCGGATCGTGCAGCATTCGAATACGTCATCGAAGTGCTCGCCTGCCCGGCCGAACGGATCCTCTTCCTCGACGACAACCAGATCAATGTCGAAGGTGCCCGCGCGGCCGGATTGCGAGCGGAACGAACGCAGGGAATCGACGAGGCCCGTTCAATTCTCGCCTCGTTCGGGCTCTCGACGGCCTGAAGCCGTTCTCACAGTCTGTTCCGACACTATACAATACGTTCCGTATCGTATATAATCTCGCCGATTCGAAAAGGCCGCCCAGCCTTCGGAACCCCCAACATCGTTGGAGCCCATCCCAATGAATTTCGATTTCTCCCCTGAAGAACAAGCATTCGCCGATGAGGTCGAGGCCTGGCTCGTCGAAAACAATGATCCGGTCGTGATGGATCATCATCGAGAGAATTTCACGCAACTCTCGGATACCCCCGAGCGACGCGCGTTCATGAAGAAGCTCGCTACCAAGAATTGGCTCGGTATGTCCTGGCCCAAGGAATACGGTGGCCAGGAGATCGAGGGCGTCTACGAGTACATCCTGAACGAAGCGCTCTCGAAGCATGCCGCGCCACAGATCGGAAAGGGCGTCGGCATCATCGGCAAGACGCTGATCCGCCACGGCAACGAGAAGCTCAAGAAGGAATTTCTTCCGCAGATCCTCAGCGCCGACGTCGAATTTGCAGTCGGCTATTCCGAACCCCAGGCCGGCTCCGACGCCGCGAACATGCAACTGAAGGCCGAGAAGGTCGAGGGCGGTTGGAAACTCAACGGCCAGAAGATGTGGACGACCTCTGCGCATTTCGCCGACTGGTACTGGGTTGGCGCGCGAACCGACCCGGACAAGCCCAAGCATGACGGTCTGTCTCTCTTCTTGATCCCGATGGACCATCCAGGACTCGAAATTCAGAGCCTGCCTACGATCGGGAAGGACACCACAAACCAGGTCTTCTTCGAGGACGTATTCGTCCCGGACGATTATCTCGTCGGAAAACGTGGAAAGGGCTTCCAGATGATCGCCGAGGCCCTCGACCTCGAGCGATTCACGATGTTCACGCTCTCCCCGATCAGCAATCGAACCGAAGTACTGGTGGACTGGGTCAAGCAAGCCAGGCGAGACGGCAAGCCGCGCAAAGATGATCCCAACGTTCGCCGTACGATCGCCCAGATCGTGACGGATACCGCCGTTGCGAAGGCGCTGAGTACGCGGTTCGTATGCGCAGCCAAGAGCAGCGGCGGCAAACCTCCGACGATTGCATCCTCTCAATACAAGCTCTTTACGACCACGCTGTCTCAACGGGTCTGCAAAGATGCCCTCGACATCCAGGGTCACGAGGGCACGATCATGGAAGGTCAGGACGAGGCACCCGCTCGCGGTCGGTTCGAGGGGGCCTATCGCGCCACCATGAACGAAACGGTCGGCGGCGGATCGTCTGAAATCCAGAAGAACATCATTGCTCGGCGCCACCTCGGCCTGCCGAAGAATTTCTAGGAGACTCCAGATGGATCTCGACTTCACAGAAGAGCAGCAGATGATCGTCGACATGACGCGCGGACTGCTCGAAGAATATTCGAGCATCGAGATCGTCCGCGAGACGGAAGACGATCCCAAGGGCTACCCCGACGCGCTCTGGAAGCAGATGGGAGAGCTCGGCCTGAATGGATTGCTCATTCCCGAGAGCTACGGCGGAGGGGGCCAGACCCTCGTCGAAGGCGCGCTGGTCTACGAGGAGCTCGGTCGCGCAATGGCGCCCAGTCCGCATTTCGTCTCCTGCGTCATGAGCGCAGGCGTTCTACTCCAGGCGGGCAGCGACGCACAGAAAAGCGAATGGCTGAGCCAGATCGCCAGCGGCGACGCAATCCTCACGCCGGCCTGGCTCGAACCGGAGCATGGATTCGGCGAGGAGGGCATCGCGCTCCGTGCTGAAGCCGAAGGAGATGATTTCATTCTCTCGGGCAGGAAGATTTCCGTGCCATTCGCGAGTTCGGCGACGCGGCTGATCGTATTGGCACGAACGGATGCGGGCGTGGATCTCTTCCTGGTCGATCCGAACGCGACCGGAATCAGTCGAAAGCAAGTCCTCTCTCAGGGACGCGAGTCCCAATACCAGATCGATTTCGATGCCGTCCGAGTCTCCGCCGACGAGCGCATCGGGGCGCCGGGCGCGGGCTGGTCGACCTGGAACGAGGTCATGCACCAGGGCATCATCCTGCTGGCCGCTTCGGCAATCGGCGGGGCGAATCGATGTCTCGAGGAGACGGTCGAGTACGCCAACGAGCGGGTCCAATTCGATAAACCGCTCGGTGCGTTCCAGGCACTCGCGCATTACATGGCGGATGCCTCGACCGGAATCGAAGGCGGGCGGGTACTCGTGCAGGAAGCGGCCTGGAATCACGTCCAGGGTCGTTCCATTTCCCGCTTCGCGCCGATGGCCAAGCTATTCTGCTGCGAAACCTATCGCGAGACGACGCGCGTCTGTGCACAGATCTGGGGCGGCGTCGCATTCACGATCGAATACGACCAGCAAATGTATTTCCGCAGGGCCAAGCAGCTTCAACTCTCCTGGTGGGACACGCCCTATCTCGAAGAGCTGATCGCTGTGGATGTACTCGACAAATGACCGCAATGGCCGCAATGGCCGCCTAGACCGCTAGATTGCCAAGCCCCCAATTCGTCTCGGACACGAGTCGCTCCATGAACTCAGCGCTGTAGGCACTCTCTGGGTCCTCTCGCACGAGTCGATCGAGACCGGCCGCATCTTCTCCGATCAGAATTCGCCAACGACGCTCGTGCACGCCGTCGAGAATGACCTTTGCGGCCTCGGCCGCGGTCGTCGGTGCGGCATCCCGAAACATCTCTCCTTGCATGACGAGGGCCTGCCGAATCTGTTCGTTGGTCGCGGCCGAGAGATCAACCCCACGACGTACGAGATTCTCGCGTGCCTCATCGAGATCCTCGTCCGACATTTCCTTCGGATCAGATCCCAGCGCGCGACCCGAATTGATCACGATCGACGTGCCGATGTGGCCGGGCATCACGACTGAAACATTCACATGCGGCGCGTTCAAACGAAAATCATTGATCAGCGCTTCGGTAAACCCCTTCACCGCAAACTTGGCCGCGCTATAGGCGGTGTGCGCCATGTCGGGACCCAACGATGCCCAGAATCCATTCACGCTACTGGTGTTGATGAGATGGCCTTCTTCCGCTGCCATGAGGAGAGGGAGAAACGCACGCGTCCCGTAGTACACCCCATACCAGCAGACGCCAAAGGTCTTCTCCCAGGACTCCCGATCGTCAGTGATCAGGCTTCCGGCTCCGCCAATCCCCGCATTGTTGAAGACCAGATGAACGCAGTCCGTTTCCTGTTCTTCCATGACTTCGTCTCGAAATGCGAGAACCTGCTCTTCCTCGGAGACGTCTGCCAGATGAGTCGTGATTCGAACACCCTCACGTTCCTCTTCACATAGCGCTTTCGTCTGAGCCATGTTCTCTTCCGAGACATCACACATCGCGACGTGACAGCCATCAGCGGCGAGCTGCCGGGCGAGTTCGCGCCCCATTCCAGTACCGCCGCCCGTGATGACGGCAATTTTGTCCTCGAACGAATCCATTCCTAACTCCTCGCCTCTTCGATCGCACCATTCGCAACGAAGCGCTTTATCTCGGAATCCGAGAGATCCAGAATCTCCCGAAAAACGTACTCATTGTCATGCCCCACGGCCGACCCCGCATGAGCTGTATGTCCCGGCGTACCGCTCAAACCCATTGGGATTCCTGACGCGACGACCCTGCCCTTTTTGAAATGAGGAATCTCCTCGAAAAAGTCGCGATGAGCAAGCTGTGGATCGATGCGTAGCAAATCTTCGGCGCTCTGGACGACCCCCGCAGCGAGGCCCGCACGTTGACAGACTTCCATGACCTCATAGTCGCGGCGACTCGCCGTCCATTCCGAAATCCTTGATTCGAGCGCCTCCACGTTGGCGACACGCGACGCCATCGTCGCGAATCGTTCTTGCTCGGCCCAATCAGGATGCCCCATGAGCTCCCGTAGTCGATTCCAGTCCCCGTCGTCTTCGATGCACAGGACGCACCATCGATCGTCACCCAGGCACGGGAAACATCCATAGGGGGCCCGATCGCGTTCGCGATTACCGAGCCTGGTCGGTTCTTCTCCGGTCGCCGCAGCCTCGAGCACGAGCGATCCGATCGCGGCGACGGTGGTTTCGAATTGGGACAGATGAATCACCTGCCCCTTCCCTGAACGATCTCGGTAGGCCAGAGCCGCCAGGAGCACGAATAGACCATGCAAGGCGGAAAGCGGATCGGGATAGGCGAAATGGGAAAGCGTACATTCGCGCTCGGGAAATCCAGAAAGGCTGGACAACCCTGATAGGGCTTCGATGTTCGGACCCCACGTAATGTAGTGAGACATTGGACCACTCTCGCCATAGCCGCTCGACTCGAGCATCACGAGCTTGGGGTTACGCGAAGACAGGGTTTCGTATCCGAGGCCGAGTTTCTCGAGAACTCCCGTGCTGTAGTTCGCGATGACCGCATCACTCTGATCGACGATTCGCCTGGCCAGCTCTGCCGCCTCATCGTTGCGCAGATCGAGGGCCACGAAGCGCTTCCCCGCACTCCAATCCGTGAACCACGGCGAACACTGGGGTTGAGTGCCGAGCTCCGGTTCGCGCGGCGGAACGAAGAGCCTCGGCACATCTGGATGAGCGTGGGACTCGACCTTGATCACCTCGGCCCCGGCCCATGCCAGAATTCGTCCGATCCACGGCGCGGCCAGACCCGTCCCGAACTCGACGATGCGCAGCCCCTCGAGCGCGCCTCTCGTCTGGTCGATCGTCTCGTCGATCTTCTGGTCGATGGCAGCTCCGAGCCTCGACCCGACCCGCGATTCGGCGGGCGAGCCAGCACCATGCGGCCGCGCGGCCCGTAGCGCTTCGAGGATCTCAGGATTGTGTTCCCCCGCCTCGGGCAATGAACGATCTGCACTCCACGGCGTCCGGCTGAGACGAAAAGGCGCACCGGGCGCGGAAAGCTGACCTCCGGGTTCGATCGCCATGCCCGAGTCCTTGTCCATGTCCACAAAAAATTCCCGCGCGAGCAGATGTGGGTCCGCGACGATCTCACTCGCGGATTGAACAGGAGTCACCGCAATATGTCGGCGCTGTCCCTCGTGATACACCTCGTCGACGGTCAGTTGACTGGTCAAATCGCCAATGAACACGTCGAGCAGTTCGCGGTAGGGAAGCCGACTGGATGAAGGTCCGTCGAATTCAGGAAGCAGGACTTCCTCGTTGCCTGTCATTTCATTGATCCAACGCGCGAGCGCCTGCCAATGAGCCGGGCGATTGACCATGAGGTAGACGAGTCCGTCCTTGCATCGATAGGCGCCCGAAGGCACCGATGCCACGAGTCCCGTTCCAACCCGCTTCGGAAGGATCCCATCCTCCAGCCATTTCCCGACGCCGGCGATGTGTGTGATCGAGGCGATGACCTCGAGAGTCGAAATATCGACGTGTTGACCCCGCCCCGTGTGATCACGGCTCGAGAGTGCGATCAGACTGCTCGCGGCGGCAAGTGTCGCCGTCGAAACGTCGGCTTGATGGCCCGCCAGACGAACCGGAGGATCCTCGGGATCGCCGATCGAGATCATGGCGCCACCCAGTGCGCTCGCCACCAGATCATTCGATCGAAATCCGCATTGTGGACCCGTCTGCCCAAATCCGGTTACCGATGTCAGCACGAGTTCGGGATGATCGGCGGAAAGTTCGGGGTAGCCGATCCCGAGAGCGTCGAGGGTTCCGACGGGAAACGCTTCGAGCACCAGGTCTGCATCCGAGGCGAGCGCGCGAAAGCGAGCCCGATCCACTTCGGTTTCCAGGTCGAGCACAATGCTCCGCTTGTTCGAATTCGCGTAGAGAAATGGAAGGCTTCGACTGCCACTTGCAGTCTCGAATAACGGAGCTTCGCCTCGACCGGGATCCGCTCCCGGCGGCTCGACCTTGATGACGTCCGCACCCAGATCGGCGAAGAGTTTTCCACAATACGCGACGGACGACGAAGTCAGATCGAGCACGCGCAGATGCGAAAGTGCACCACTGACTTTCTTATCCAATATCGCCTCCTGCTTCGCCGTGCCCGCCTCATTCTCATGAATCCAGCGAGAAAATCCCACGAGAAAGTCAGATAATCCTCGGCGGTACCGGAAAAGCCCGTGTTGGGCCTTCCACAGCGTGGTTCGCGGAGATGCCGTAGGCATGCGATGCTGAGTTCATGCCCAGATCGGCACTCTTCAAACGAATATTCCCATGGGTCGTCGCGATCGCAATCGCCGGCTACGTATTTCGGGTCGTCTCGATCGAAGAGGCATGGTCGGCACTACTGCAGGCTCGCGTCGAGATCATCCTCCCGATCGTCTTCGGAACCGTTCTCTGCTGGTTTCTGATCGAATCCAGAGCCTACGCCTATGTCTTTTCTCGCTTCAATACGGCCGTCTCCTGGCAGGAGGCCCGCTCGCTCCGGGGCGTGACCTACTTGTTGACGCCGATCCATCTCAGTCTTGGGAAGGCCGCTCTGGTATTGAGATTGCAGATGGTCAAGAAAGTTCCGCTGCTCGAAGGAGCCAGTTCGGTCGCGCTCTACCAGACCATCGATGCAGTCGTCCTTGCCGGCCTCACGGCCATCGGTCTGTCGCTGATTCCTTCGACACCCGAGACGAGCGCCGCACGGGCCGCAGCGATCGCGGTCGTCATCGTCCTGCTTCTCTACCTCTCATTGGTTCGCGGTGAGCGACCGAAATTTCGCCCGCTCGATCGGGTACGACACCTGACCCTCCACCACGCGCACCGAAAGATCCGAATGCGCGACGCCGTGACCCTCGTAGGTGCAAAGCTGGCCTATCATCTAATCACCGTGGCCGCCTTCTATTTCGGAATGCGGGCCTTCGGCATCGACGTACCCTTCACACTCGTGCTCGCCACGACACCCACGATCGAGGCGATCGGAGTCCTACCCATCACGCCGGGTGGATTGGGAACACAGCAAGCCGCAATGCTCTACTTTTTCGGAGGCCACGGCACAGAAGCGGCGATCATCGCCTTCGGCTTCAGCCTACCGATTGCACTCATGCTCGCGCGTAGCCTGCTCGGCCTTGCCTACCTGCCCGGTGTGACCGCAGCAGCGCGATTCGGCACGCCCCAACCGCTGGAGGCACTCAGTCACCGCGCCGATGTACTGTGAGTACGGGACACGGCGCATGCTCGACGATGCGCTCGGCCGTGCTTCCCATGAGTAGCTGTCGCAATTTCGAATGTCCCCGCGTCCCCATCACGATCACATCGACATCACGCTCCCCAGCAAGCTCGGTCACGATCTCCGCAGGGTCTCCGTGTTCGATGACCACTTCTACTCGAAAACCCTTCGACCGTAGGGCTTCGACCGAGGGTTCCGTCGCGCGCGTTGCGAGTTGGTGAGCGTCGGAAACGAAGAGCGACGAGGCACCCTTGCCGAACCCGCCCAACGGAACGACCGTCGAAGCAATATGATAGGTGTGCACGAGAATGATTTCGGCATCTTCACTGCCCGCAAGAATCAGATTGGCCGCGGCCAGGGCCTGATCGGCGGCCTGCGAAAAATCCGTCGGAAGGAGCAGTTTGCGAACAGGTTCGATCGGTCGATCGTCTCCCGGATGGACAGTCAGTACAGGTTGATTCGCGATTCGAACGACCTCTTCGGCAACACTGCCAAGCAGAAGACGCTTGAAGCCGGTATTGCCGCGCGTACCAATGATGATGAGATCTGCTGCAACCTCGTCGGCACAGGCTGTGATTCGTTTCGCCGCCCTTCCCTGCTCGAGATGCTGGCTGACTCGCACGCCAGCCTGGGCGGCATGCTGTGCAGCCTTCGTTAGACCTTCAGTACAGGACTCACGCAGCATCTCTTCATAATTCGGTGGAATCACGATCATCTCGGGCGCGGCGAGCGGAGGAATATCGGGCTGCATCACATGGACGAGTGCGATTTCCGACTCGTGTCGCACTGCAAGTTCGATTGCACGATCGAGCGCGAGCGATGCCGTTTCCGAAAAATCGCTCGCGACGAGAATCGTACCCAGGGAATCGCTCTCCAATTTGATCGCCGTCGCCATGACTCAACCTCCGGGATCCGAGCTGCAAAGACGAACCCACTGAACAAGGATACTGCACGTAGTGCCAGAGGTCGCCGCGATTTCTCTCCACCAGAACGGCCTGCTTCGCCCAACCCGGATCGGACCCGCGTCTGACGTTCGACCCCCGATTGCCTTGAAGATCCCCGCAGATCGCCGATGCTCGGGGATATGACGACCAGAACAACATCGCTGACTCGGCGGGCCGCGATCGTCACGGGGGCATCTTCCGGGATCGGTGAGGCGACGGCTCGGCGACTCGCCGAAAACGGTTTCGAGGTCGCGATCATCGCGCGCCGAAAGGACCGACTCGAGGCCCTCGCCGCGGAAATCCGGCAAACAGGGGGACGGGCCATACCGATCTCGGCCGACCTCGCAGACGAAGAAGAGACGGCCCGGGCGGCGCGGGAAGCCCTCGAAAGTCTGGGAAGGATCGATCTACTCGTCAACAATGCAGGCTACAGCCCGGGGCGGGCGATCGAACAAGCCACGCGGCAGGAGCTTCGCCACATTTTCGATGTCAATCTGTTTTCCGCTCTGCAACTGATCGGCGCCGTGACGCCACAGATGCGAAATCAGGGAAGCGGCCTGATCATCAACATCGGATCGGTGGCGGGCCTGATTCCCGCTCCACTCGCGGTTCCCTACGCCACGACGAAGATCGGAATGCATGCTGCGACGGACGCACTGCGCCTCGAGCTCGCACCCTTCGGCATCAAACTTTCACTCGTGATCCCCGGTTTCGTGGACACCGCCGTCTTCGAAAACGCACGAGAAGAAAGCCAATATCTTCGCGACGACGTGACCAACCCGTATCGGAAGACGATGTTCGATCTCGACGAGCTCGCAAAGAAGAACCTGCGAAACGCGCTTTCACCCGACGACGTAGCACGCGTGGTCCTGCGTGCGGTGAATGCGCGGCGACCGAAGGAGCGGTACTACGCCCCGTTCTCAGTCAAAATTCAACATACATTGCTCGACCTGCTTCCGGCGCGTCTCCGCGATGCGATACTCCTACGCGTATACAAACTCGAGAAGCCGTAGAGAGCAATCACGCCCTGGCAAAGGGCTCTGGCTCGATACCGAAGCGCTCTCGGTATCCCTTGAAGGCCGCACTCACCGCCTCTTCTTCCAGTCCGAACGCCTCGAGGCTATACCGATGCACGCCGAACTCGTCCTTCGGATGGAGTTCGAGATACCGCTGCATCCGTTCTCGAGCTTCCTGTGAGAGTTCAAGCTCGAAATGTCGGTAGATCTTCTCCACGCAGACGATCGGATCACCCACGACCTCGCGCATCGACAGGTCGAGAATTTGACCTTCGCGCTCGGGCTGGCGTGCTCGAGCTTCCATGCCTTGTTCCAACAGAGTCGACCAGACATGGATCATATGTCGACCGATGCGTACCGGATCGACATCGTCCGAGGCGACCTGCCGCATCGTGTACTCGAGATTCGCGACCGACGGGATCACTCGAATCGGGTCGCGATGGGTCTGTACGACCATCGCGTCCGGATAGGTCTCGAAGAGTGTGTCGATGGGGCCGAGATGACCGGGGGACTTCAAGATCCAGCGCTCCGTCATATGGCGCGACTGCATGTGCTGAAGAAACCGACGATGATGATCGTAGGTTGCCGTCATGTCTTGCTGTAAAAGCCACTCGTCGTAAGACGACACATCGAACGACATCTGAAAGCGAATGCTCATGAACTCGGATGCCGTTGGAACGATGCATTCCTGGGGCATCAACGCACCGACGGGGTGGATCGCTTGAAAAGCCGGCGCGAGCTGACCGACCTGGTCGAAGCGCTTCTGGGTGCGCTCGATACGTGGATCCGTGTGGTAGGTCTCGGTCTCGGCGGGTGGGCAGGGATCGTCGAGCTCCCATGAAAGAGGCGCTCGATTGGACGGGTCTTCTGCGAGCAAACCATAAAGAAGCGTCGTGCCGGTCCGGGGAAGCCCGAGAATGAATAGCGGGCGTCGAATGACTTCGTCGGCGATCTCCGGATGTTGTTTACGGTATTCAGCCAGCTGGAGCCGATGGGAAAGTAGTTCGAGCATCTGGCGCTGCGCAAAGTAGCGACCGAAGAGCGTGAGGCGCCCATCGGACTCGATCGAATCCATCAGCTTCGCAAGGGCCGGACGGAAGCTATCGGGACCGAAATCCGAAAGGTTTGCCTGCTTGCACGCGGTTCGCATCAGCGATTCGTCGGACAACGAAATCGGGACGACACCCAACCGCGCCAGGACGCGACCAAGCAAATTCAGCGCGCGAATGGGGAGCGGGCGAAAAGGCTTTGATAAGAGATCCTGTCCCAAGTCTTCCTCAGAGTACGACGCCGGCTTCAGCGGCCGTCAGGGTGTTTCGGTACCGAGCGATTCGCTCGAGTTTGAGATCCTCGAAGCCTCGAATCTGGTTCGGCAGCTCAGCGACAGCCACCGCTGCGTCCAGATTGGCCGGTCCCAACCGAGCAAGAATGCGATCCAGTGTTTCGATGTATTCCCGAGGCAGCTCACGTTCCATACGACGTAGCTTCGCATACCCGAACGGATCGCAGACGGTTCCACGCAGAAATCGTGCTCGGGCAAGTAGACGAAAGAACGGAGTCGCCCACAATCCGAATGAAATTTTTCGGCGGAGCCCGAGGGCCCGAAGCAGAGGCGGATGCAGCTTCCACACGATCCGCCCATCACGGCCTGCCAGTCTACGCGCCTCTGCCATCGCCTCCTCATCAGTCATCAGGCGTGCCACTTCGTATTCGTCCTTGTAGGCCATGAGCTTGTAGAGACTAGCGGCCACAGTGGAAACGAGCCGGCGACTGCCGAGGCGAACACTTTCCTCCGACCTCTGAACGCGGTCGAGTACATCGAGCCAGCGAACGGCTTCCCGACTGCCACCCCAGGCTACCAACTCGCTCGCATAACGAGTCAACACCTGTGTCCCCTCTTGTCCATTGTCGAGCGCATCGATTCGAGCCGCAAGCGTGGGCGAGACCGAATATCGTGCGGGCGCCGCCTCCAGCGTCGAAACGCTTTTCGTATCGCCGCGGGCGCGAGCGACCGCCTCGGAATTCGCGATCTGCAGCCGTCCCCAACGGAAGGCAGCCAGATTGGAGTCGATCGCAACACCGTTCAATCGGATCGCCTCCTCGAGGCGATCCGCTGCGACAGGCAGGCACCCGGCCTGAACAGCCATTCCGACGACGAAGACATTCGACGTCGTGGCACTCCCGAAAAGAGCCTGTGTAATCGCGGACGCCTCCGCCCAGAATTGCGCCTGACTGCGCGTGGCTCCCGCGATCCGCTTACACAGGTCCGAAGCAGCCGGGAGTTCGATATCGAGATGCGTGATCATCTCGCCTGTCGGTGTCGGTGTCATCGATCCAACCACGGTGGTGCGCATCGGATCTGCGGTGAGCAGTCCCTTCTCGGACGCCGCAACGAGCTGATCGAAGGCAAGCAACAGATCGGCTTGCCCGGCACCGAGCCGATTCGTCGAAGTCGGCATTGTTTTCGAGAATCGGAGATCGCTGACGACGGGTCCCGCTTTCTGCGAAAGACCAATCTGATCCAGACCTCGTACGTGATAGCCGTCGAGCATGGCCGCAGTTCCGACGATCTGGGCAACCGTAACGACACCCGTCCCGCCGATGCCGGTGATTCGCATTGCAAACTCGTCTTCGGGAACGATGCACACGGGTGTTGGCAGATCCTCGACCGGCTTCGGCGCAGCCCGAGTCGTTGCGGTCACCGACACCGACGGCTCCTCCGAATCCGAAGCGGCCGATTTCCGGGTGATCGTCATGAAGGAGGGACAATCCCCTTCGAGACAGGAATAGTCGAAATTACAGGTCGTCTGATCGATTCTCGTCTTTCGACCAAAAGCTGTTTCGATCGGCTGGACCGAAAGGCAATTGCTCGCCCGGCCGCAATCGCCACAACCTTCGCAAATCCGCTGATTGATGAGGACACGCTGGAGAGGCCGGGGGGCGTGACCACGCGTGCGTGCCCTGCGCAGCTCGGCGGCGCAGGCCTGGACGTGGATCAAGACGGTCGTCCCCGGAACCTTCGCAAGCCGCTCTTGTGCCTCGATCAGCCGATTCCGATCCCAAACTTCGACTCCGCGTGGCAGCGCGTCGCGATCGATCTGGTCGACCTGGTCCGTGGTCACCAGAACCTGCGACACGCCCTGCCGCAGCAGGTTCGCCGTCACCGCCGGCACGCCAAGCTGCGCTTGAGGAGTCTGGCCACCGGTCATCGCGACGGTACCGTTATAGAGGAGCTTGTAGGTCACGTTCACGCCGGCGGCGACGGAGGCCTGAACGGCAAGCTGACCTGAATGAAAATAGGTTCCGTCGCCAATATTCTGGATGAAGTGGTCACGAGCGAGGAAATCCGACATTCCGATCCACTGCACGCCCTCGTTCCCCATGCAGCCCAGTCCGCCGATATTTCCGACATGCTCGGGATCCATGAACAATGCCATCGTGTGGCATCCAATACCCGCGCCGACGAGCGCGCCCTCGGGCACTTCGGTACTTCGATTGTGTGGACAACCGGAACAGAAGAACGGAGTCCGTGCGACTGCCATCGCCGGACGAGACGCCTGCTCCCCGGTTCGAGGCGGCTCGAGACGATCGCGAAGCTTGTCTGCGAGCCGTCTACGCAGTACCGACATCACCCTATCCGCATCGAGCGCGCCGAATGCGGGGACAAGAACGGCGCCGAACTCATCAGTCTTCCCGACCACCCGGGGACAACCCGCAAGTCCGTAGAGCGCATCCTTCACGAGCGACTCGATGCTCGGGCGCTTCTCTTCGATCACGAGAACTTCCGATAGACCGGCCGCAAAATTTTGCACCGTCTCCGGATTGAAGGGGATCGGCATGCTCATCTTGAGCAGGCGAATACCGCAGGCTTCGATCTCCGCATCCGAACGCAGACCCAGTCTCGTGAATGCCTCCCGCACCTCGCGATACGTGATGCCCGACGCGATGATGCCGATCCAGGCATGGGAAGGATCGACCGTGATCGGATTCAGCTGGTTAACCGAGGCGTAATCGCGCGCGAGTTGGTATCTGATTTCATAGATTTCCTGCTCGACATCGATCGTCCTTGGCGTCAGCAGATTGCCGTTGGGATGATGTTCGTATACGCGACCGTCGATGTGGGGGTATACGGGCGAGACGTGATCGGGATGAAGATCCACCGTTCCCGACGCATCCGCTACATCGGCAACGATCTTGAGCGCTGACCACAATCCTGTCACGCGCGACAGCGCGATCGCGTGACGTCCAAGATTCAACGCCTCCGCCGGATCCCCCGGATAGAGAAGCGGCAGATGCATGTCTGCCAATACACCTGCAGACGAAGATGGAATCGTCGAACTCTTGGCCGCGGGATCATCACCAACGATGGCGACTGCTCCGCCGCGCATCGAGGCCCCTGCATAAACCGCGTGACGAAGTGCATCCGTCGCGCGATCCACCCCGGGTGCCTTGCCATACCAGAGGCCGACGATGCCAGCATAGAGACAATCGGGCTGCATCGCGGCGAGCTGCGAACCCATGATCGCGCTCGCAGCGTATTCCTCGTTCATCGCCGGACGGCAGTGCACAGGCAGCTCGGGCGCCAATCTCGCCGCTTCCGCCACTGCGCGATCGTATCCACCGAGCGGAGAGCCCGGATACCCAGATACGAGCGCTGCGGTATTCAACCCAGCCCGTCTGTCGACTCTCAGCTGTTCGAGCGGTAACCGAGCGAGGGCCTGGATCCCCGTTAGAAAGACGCGGCCCTCGTCTGCCAGATAGCGATCATCGAGCGCGTATGCCCTTGGAGTTTCCACCGAATTTCCCCCCGGAAAAAGTGGAACGGCCTCTTCGTCAAGCGGGAAGGATACGCCGGGCCGCCCCTCGTGGACAATAGAAAGTCACGATCCACAGACGACGCTGCAGCCCACTCAGCCCAGGCCGTTCTCTCGCAGAGTCCGGTCGACACTGGTCCAAACGTCACGTTCGGACCTGAATGTCACGTGACCACCGTTGTACCAGACGATTTCCGGCTCCTCCCAATGTCGCCAGAGATCGCGAACATGATCGGGGGTGACGAGGCGGTCGGCCGTGGCGCCGAAGATCATCCGACCTTCGAATGGAACCTTCGGCTTCAAGACCAGCGGTGAAATCACACGTAGAATTTCCGCGGCTCGTTCGAGATCGAACCCCAGATGCTCGGCATAACGCATCTGATGTGGGGCTGCGTGGCGAGAGAAGATTCTCGGAATGTCCGCGAGCGGAATACCGGGGATCGCACTTGCGAGACCCTCGGCGACACTCGCAAACAGAGCCGTCGTATAGCCGCCGAGCGAGAGACCAAACGCGCCGACCGCGGGCGCGTTCTGTTCACGAATCCACGAAAGCAGACGTCGCATGTCCCAGACCGCCTGCGCTTCGGCGTGAAGCGTGTCGATCACGTCGATTCCCAGAAAGCCACTGCCCGAATGCCACCCAAGCCGGCGAGGACCATGCAACGGCAGCACCGGGATGAGAACATTCAGCCCCAGACGGTCATAGAACCGCTCGAAGAGACTGATGTCGATCCGAGCGTGACCCATTCGATAGCCATTCGTACAAATCAGCCACGGTCGGGGCGATCCGCCACCTCGTGAATCGCTTCCCGAATCGCTCGGGTGGCGCAGGACGTAGGCGCGACCATCTCGGCACGGTTCGTATCCGAGCCAACGATCGCGCCCCGGTTCGCCGACCGCCGGGGCATAGCCACTTTCGAATCGCAACATCTCGACCTGATGGCCCGCGATTTCGACTCGTCGAATCTCGGGATCTACGAGATCGGGCGGCATCACGTGGTAGCCGTCGGGCTTCTCTAAAAAACCCTCGCGTTCGAAGAGCGAATGCGTCCGGTCGATTTCGTCGACCACCCGCTCGACTGTTCCGTCGAGCGGAAAGCCTGTCGCACCCCACTGTTCGAACCCAAGAATCAGCTCATCGACGGCCACTTTGGCCGCGAGCTGGAAAGTCGGCTCGGGCACGGGAACATTCTCGTAGTGGGGTTCGAGCTGAAGCGCCATGCGACCGGCACCCCAGGCTGCTGCGAGTGAGCTGCCAAGCAAGATCAGGAACGAGCCGAGACCGAGACCGAACGCGTAAGGAAGTGAGATGAGCACACCGAGAGCCCCGGCGAGGGCACCTGTCTGGGTAATACGCGTGTCACCGGGCCAGATGAGCTGCGACACGCCCGAGGCCATGAATGCAGAGGCCACGATCCAGATCGGAATTGCCGTCAAGAGTCCGAGCGGCGTAGCCTGGGAGATCCAGATCGCACCAGCGGCCAGATTCAATACGGACCATTTCGACCAGCGGGGTTGTTCGAACAAAACGCGCTCCCTCGATACGATTGCCGTTGGAGACTACCGGATCCAGAGCGCCTTCACTCTTCAGAGCGCTAATCGGAGCGCTCATTGGAGTCCGGTTCGTCCCGAGAACGAGCCCGGCGTCCGACCCAACGCAATCCGATCCGCGCCACGGGCTCGATCGTGCGGGCGAGCAGCCGCTGCCAGCCCTTGACCGATTCCGAATTGGCAGCCGACGGGTAGTGGTCGATCCCCAACTCCGCGCGAAGACCCTCAGTCGCCACGTTGACGGGTGCGTCAAGCGGAATCCCCGTCGCGTCCGCGATTCGGGTCATGCGCTCGAAATTTCCGATGATGGCCGCTGCGTCGACCAACGCCTCGGATCCGAGCTCGAGACGCACACGCTCTCGCGCTACTTCACCATCCTCGCCGTCCGCCGAGAGCGACGCCTCGACCAGACCGACCAATGCCCCGGCCGCGGGGACCGAACTCGCCTCGGCGCTCTCCTGATCGGCGATACCGCGGTAGTCGACCTCAGCCCCTTCAGTCTCGATGCTCGCACGGAGCATCAATGCGTGTGAACTCGTTCAGTAGAAGCACTCGTTGATCGCGGACACGCGTCCCGCGATCAATTCTGTCTGGGCTCGAGAGAGCACGCCTCGAGCACGCGTGAAATCCATCATCGCGTTCATATCGAGATAGTGCGCGCCACCCAGGTCGTTGAGCCAACGTACGGCGTCGGGCACGAGGCTCATCGCGCGGATCACGTTGCCGGTCTGCGGGCCCCAGAGGTCTGCCTCCTCTCCTGAGGGTCGGCCGGTCGGCAACATGGGCACCCACGCTTCGCCTTCCACGGCCGCGGCCGGACGCTTCCTAGACGGGTCGCCGGGACGAGCCTCCGGCAACGGTTCGGGTGCCAACCCCATCGCGCGGTTAAATCCATCGATACTTCGAATCGAGACCACGACACTCAGCAGTTCGACGTAGTGCGTGACGGGAACGCCCTGATCCGCGAGTCCATCGACCCAGCTCGATGTGAGCCGAGTTGCATCCGTCACGATGCGATGGATGGCGTCAATCGCGGCAACCGGCAGGATTTCCCCACTCACTACGTCGTGAGTGCCTCCCTCACTGAGGGGCGAGAGCGCTTCGCGCCGTTTGCGGCAAAATGAACAATCTTCTGCTGCGCGGGTCTCCGCGGCGATCGCCACTCGCTCGCGACCGTTCCACCATGTCCCCGGCCTGGCGAGCAGCTCCCAGGCTCGCCGATGCGCGAGTACGAGGTCCTCACGAATGGGATCTTCGACCTGCTTGGCATAGTCGAAGCTCTGAGCCTCGGTCATCATGTTGAGATCTCCTTGGGCTTGGGTGCTTCAATGCTCGGCGCACCGCCGACCTCCGTCAAGCGGATATCGACCGGGCCAACAGAGGGTCCTGAGCGGTCTGATCTCCGCGAATTGTCCTCCGACAAAAGTCACTCAACTCCACACGAACATAGCGCTTTTTGCGTTGTGTCCGGATCGATCCGAAGCAGCGGACAGAATCGACGAGACGAAAAACAAGCAGCAAGCCCTGCTACGCTGCACGCGATGACGCTCGGAATTTCGACCCTTCATAGCGGCTGCCGTGTAGCAAAACAGATCCTCGCAACCTCATTCGTCCTTTCGATCGTCGGGCCGCTTCTGGCTCTCGCGATCCCCTCCGCCGCGCCCGCCCAGATCTCGGTACTCGACGTCCTCAATCCGACGCCCGACGCGTCGGACGTCAAGATCGCCACCGCCGCCAACGGAGACCCGCTTCTCGTCATTGACAACGCGCTCGCAGAAGCGCGACAGCGGATGTCTGCCCTCGAACGAGCACGAGAGACCGAAGACGGCCAGGAGACGAACGAGCCGTCCGTCGCCCTCGAAAACGCGGCCCGGCTCGTACGTGTCCTCGAACAGCGGCGCGAGGCACAGATCCGGACGAACGACTTGCAGATCGGTCGAACCGCCATCGAGTCCGGATTGGCGCGCGACCCGAGCGAACTCTTCGGCGTCCCACCGCCCTTTCCCGTCCCCATCCTCGACGGCGTTCTCAAATCATGGCGACGCGAAGTCGAACAGGAATCGAAACATCGAAGTGTGCTCGATGATCGCGAGGCCAATCTTCGCCTGGCGAACGAGATTGCAACGAAGCTCGAGAAGGATCGCCGTCGTCTGCGAGATGTTCTCGAACGAGAGCGTGAGGAACTCGAACAGATCCGCCTTCAGACCGAGCTCCGCGGTCTGAACGACCAGCTCTTGATCGCCAACGAACAGACCGCTCTCGCAGAGCAGCGCGTCAAGAATGCGACGATCGAACACGAAATCAAGGGAATCGCAACACGTCAGACACGTGCGGCACTGGCATGGGTCGAAGCACACCTCGCGCCACGCGAGAGCGACCTCGCTGATGCGATCGAACGCCTGGATCGCGATCGCTTCGAGCTCGATCGCGAGATCGAGCTGGCCCGGTCGCGTCTCGTCGCATCCGAGGGGACTCTGCGTGCCACCGAGGAACGTAGCGGCCGCATCGATGCGGCAGACGAGACCGATTTCAATCTCGAACTCACGGCCCGCAGAAGACAGCTCGCCCATCGCCAACATATCGTCGCGCTACTGAACCAACGTATCGAACGGCTCGGCCGCATGCGAACGACCTGGCAACGTCGCTATGCCGTATTAGGCAACCGACTCGACCTGGATGAAGCGCCGGGCTGGCGCGAAGCGGCGGAGAACGAACTCGACCGACACACTCGCCTGCGGCGCATTCACGAGACCGAGCTGGCCCAGCTTCGACTCGAACTCGCAACGCAGATTCGAAAGGCGACAGAGTCCGATCCCGAAACGCCTGATGCGGCGCGCTGGTTGAAATTTGACCTCGAAGATCTCGAGCTGCTGGTGGGCCTCTACCAGACAGATCTGGCCGGGCTCGACGCCGCCATCCAACTCGAGGAACGCCTGCGGGCGGAACTCTCGGCCCGACTCGAAGACCGCGATCTCGGGGAACGAATACGCGGATACGCAGAGAATGTCCGCTCCTTCTGGAGCATCGAGCTCACCACCTCGGCCGACCGTCCGATCACACCGGGCAAGATCCTGATTGGTTTCTCGGTCTTGGCGCTCGGGTACCTCTTCGCGCGCTTCATGATGCCGCTGCTGACGCGACGATTCTTTCCACGCCTCGGCTTCGACGCCGGGGCATCGAATGCTTTCGCGTCCCTCACGTTCTACGCGTTGATCGGAATCGCCTTCCTCTTCGCCTTGCGGGCCGTGAACATTCCGCTGACCGCCTTCGCCGTCGTGGGTGGCGCACTCGCCCTCGGCATCGGCTTCGGCAGTCAGGCCGTCGTCTCGAATTTCATCAGCGGACTCCTCCTCCTCGCCGAAAGACCGATCCGAACCGGTGACCTCGTCGAAATCGGAGGTGTCGTCGGAACCGTCGAGACGATCGGTCTGCGAAGTACGCGAATCCGCACGGCCGATAATTTCCACATCATCGTGCCGAACTCCGCCTTCCTCGAAACGAATGTGATCAACTGGACCCATCAGGATCCGAGAATGCGGCTGCGAGTCGCGGTGGGTGTCGCATACGGTTCCCCCGTTCGGGAGGTCGAGCGCCTGCTCATCGAAGCCGCGTCGGCACACCCGCGCTCACTCGATCATCCTGCACCCGTCGCCAACTTCAAGGACTTTGGCGATAGCGCACTGCTCTTCGAGATCCGTTTCTGGATCCGGTACGACGATCGTACGGATCGATCCGCGATCCTCAGCGATATACGCTTTCGCATCGACGAACTGTTTGCGGAGAACGGGATCGTCATCGCCTTTCCGCAGATCGATGTACATCTGGACGGTTCGAGGAGCTCCTGACGACGGTCACGAAATGGGGGTCTTCGGGCTGGACCTCGACCGCGATCTTGAAATATTCATTGGTGAAATTCCAATCCACCACCTCCGAGTACGATTTGCGTAGAAACTGCGGCAGAGAGTTGCTCCCAAGCACGTCGCAAACCTACTCTCAATGTCCACCTACTCCCACAACCCGCTGCCAGGGACTCAGGTGACCCCCTGGGCACTCATTCGAATGACGCCTCGTCATTCTGCGACGCGAAGATGAACGGAGAGCCTCCCCCATGCTCGTTCCCCAAACCCGCCGGGCGCGTTTCGATCGCCGCCGACACCGCTCTTCGAGCACATTCCTCCTGGCGATCTCGATCTTTGCGTTCCTCGGATGTCAGTCCCAGAACGGCGACGACGCAACCCAAACGGATAGCGGCGCGCCAATCGCGAATTTTTCCGAAGCCCCGTCAAGCGGTCAGCCGGGCGTCGCGGTTCAGTTTACGGATACCACGACGGGCTCGGCCTCGAGCTACGAATGGGATTTCGGCGCGCTCGGGACGAGTACGGAGCCGAATCCGGTCGTCGTCTATCCGGATGCCGGAACCTACTCGGTCAGCCTCACAGTCCACGGAACTCTCGGAACGAGTGAAATCACGAAGAGCGACTTGATTCTGGTCGGCGCACAACCGATCGCGGGATTCAGTTGTACCCCGACCGAGGGATTCGCGCCGACCACGGTCAACTGTATCGACGAGTCTTCCAACGGCACCGATACGGCCTGGGACTTTGGTGACGGCACCACTGCGACCGGCCCGAATCCGTCGCACGAGTACACGACACCGGGCAATTTCGTCGTCACACAGACGGTATCGGGACCGGGCGGGAGCGACCAGACGACGGATTCAGTTGATGTGTTCTCGTTTGGCATCATCGCCAACCCTGCGACCGGTACGTCTCCCGCTCCCGTCGGTGTCACCTT